>JAHBVG010000001.1 GCA_019637695.1 Caldilineaceae bacterium
TCCTGATTTCTTACACATCAAGGCGCTTGCCTTCCCTATCTAGCAATTGGCCCTACTAAGCTCGATGCTCCAGGCGGGTCCGTGACCCGCCGCCAGGTCACGGATCTGGCTAGAGCAGAGGTGAGTAGTTTCCAGAAAACAGAAGTAAAAAGGGACAGGTCTCCAGACCTGTCCCTTCGGGTTTGATCCGATTGGGCAACGAGGGAAGCAATCCCCCACTTGTATCCTCGGCGACTTATCCACCCTGGAATGTTACAAAATGGCAGGGATAGCTACTCGTTGGACTCTGGTTATGCGGTATAACGAATGTCGGGCTAATCGGGTTCCCATTGCCGTCGAGTACTGTCAACTTCAGGTCCTGTGGTGTACCAGAATACAAGGGGAAGTCGAAATGCCCAAAATCTGACGCGCCACTTTTGCTCATCGATTCGTAATAGTTGCCCCAGCCATCCACCATGCTGACACGGACCCCCGCCACCGGTCCACCTTCCCAGTTGATGATGCGCCCCATGATGTAACTGCCTGGGCAGTCATTGCCATGATAGAGATTGGACACTTGGTAACGATTCCGCCCTACCGGGACCGGCGTGGGACGTTCCTCCACCACCACAGGGATTGGTTGCTCCTCTTCTTCTGTTTCTACGAATTCTGGCGTCTCGATGGGTTCTGGCGTCTCGACGGGTTCTGGCGTTCCAATTGGCTCCGGTGTTTCTGCAGCTTCTAGCGATCCATCTGGATCTACTGTGGGCTCGGACGTCTCGGCAAGCGCCACAGGCTCGGGCGCGCTCATGGGCGGAATTCGGACCATTGCTTCGGAACTGCCCAATTCATTGCGTGCAATTGTGACTGCGCCCAACCAGCTCTGCACCTCATCACATGGACCTAAGCTGACCTGTCCGCGTACCTGCCCAGAATAGGACATAGCCCGGCGGCGATCATTTTGCATCTCGTCGCTCAGGTTGCGCGAGTTAATCGCCAGGTCAACGAGGAGCGGCTCTTGAAGGTTGTTCAGCCGATTGTGATCGGCAAAGATAAGGCTACCGGCAATGGAAGCCTGTCTATCCCCAACAGAGTCGCTTTCTACGGTTGCCAGTTCAATCGCGCTGGGAAGCCCAAAGCGAGCAGGCAGACGAACCAGCGTGCGCACAACGCCTCGATCCTCAAGACAGTAACCGATCAGTTGCCCATTGCGATAGACCGAGAGCGAGGGCGCCCTTACAACACTATCCGAAAGAGGACCGCCACTGTATGCCGCAAATTGGAGCCAATCCTTGGCGAAGTATTCACCGCCGCCATTGCGGCACACAAGACCCACAGGGCATTCGTTATGCAGCTCTACGTCGGGCGGAGGCGTAAATCCCCACTGTTCGGGATCATCAGGGGCGCCGATGCGCGCCCGCAAATCCGGATCGCTGATCATAGTTTCCATGAATTCGTTCCAGATGGGGGCGGCGGCGCTGGCGCCGGTGGCATTGGTGCGCATCGGCTTCCCCTGCGTGTTCCCCACCCAGACGCCTGTGATCAAATAGCGGGTATATCCCATGGTCCAGTTGTCGCGATTGTCGTCAGTTGTCCCCGTCTTGGCCGCCACAGGACGGCTCAGGGTCAGCCGATTATTGACGCCAAACATGGGGATGCGCGCGTTGTTGTCGCTCATTATATCGGTGATGAGGAAGGCCGCTGCCGACGAGATCGCCTGTGTGCCCTGGCCATAGTTCATGTTTTCCATCATCGATCGTCCATTGGTATCGGCCATCGCCAGGATGGGACGCGCTGGCATGGCGACGCCCGCATTCGCCATTGTATGGTAAGTATTGGTGAGATCAAGCAGGGTCACTTCGCTGCCGCCCAGGGTCAAGCTCAGCCCATACCAATCAGCGCCGCGCAAGAAACTGCGGATGCCCATCGCCTGCGAACTCTCCAACATCCTTTCCACGCTCACTTGATCCAACAGCTTCACCGCGGGGATATTATAGCTGTTGGCGAGGGCGACGCGTGCTGTCACAGGTCCGTGGAACCTGCGGTCGAAATTCCGCGGCTCATAATCTGGTTGCGCAGGGACGCGATAGGTGACTGGCGTGTCCCAGATGACGGTGGCCGGGCTGATCAGGTTATCGTTCAACGCTGTAGCAAAGAGCAACGGTTTGATGGCGCTACCCGGCTGGCGAGGGCGGATCGCCACGTTGACCTGCCCATCAATCGCATTGTTGAAATAATCCGCGCTGCCCACCATCGCCAGGATCTCGGCTGTGCCGGGCTTCATGGCGACCAGCGCTCCATTGTTCATATCATACGTGGCCTGGAATTCGCGTACCCGGCGCGTTACGATCTCTTGAGCGACTTCTTGAACCTTCAGATCCAGTGTGGTGTAGATGTGCATGCCGCCGCGCCGTACAAAACCGCTGCCCAGCCGTGCATCCAATTCCCCAACCAAATAGTTGACAAAGTGTGGCGCCCGGATCTCTGGCGGTGTAGGATCCGGATTGAGCAAAATCGGTTCGGCGTAGACAGCGTCAGCTTCCTCTTGAGAGAGATAGCCATGCCGCGCCATCAAATTCAGCACAATGCGTTGTCGATCTCTAGCCGCCTCAAAATTGAAGAAAGGATTCAAAAAAGCCGGCTGCTGGGGCAATCCGGCCAGCAGAGTAGCCTCGGCCAGGGTAAGATCGGCTGCGCTCTTGTTAAAGTACGTGCGCGCCGCTGCTTCTGGTCCATAGGCGAGATTGCCATAATTGACAGTATTGAGGTACATCTCCAGTACCTCATCCTTGGTGTAGACCTCTGTCAGCTCGCGGGCCAGCCCAACTTCGACGATCTTGCGATCTAAGCTCTGGTCATACCGATCATCGAAGCCCATAAAGAGGTTCCGCGCCAACTGCATGGTGATGGTGCTGGCGCCCGAGACAATGCCACCGCTTTCCATATTCTGCATGGCCGCGCCGGCAATGCGGATCGGATCAATGCCCGTGTTGATATAGAAAGTCGCGTCCTCAGTGGCGACGGTTGCATCCAGCAAATAGGGCGATATCTGGTCAATCGTCGCCCAAGAACGCCGTCCTTCGCTATAGAGCTCTGCCAGCAGTTCCCCATTTCGATCATAGAGATAGGTGGTTTGGAAGAGACGGGGCAGTGGACCGGGCTGGTAGCGCTGCAAATAAGCTTCAACAACTGTCGACAGTTCGTTGGCTGGGCGCGGACCGACCTGCGGCACCTCGTCTTGAGAACAGCCAACCAACAGCGACGCCAATAGCAGAAGCACCATCAACCGTAAGGGTCGCACGTACTTCTGTGCTCCGCAAAATTCGGGGGATAGGGTCGAATTCATAAAAGTCAATTCCTTAGTAGACGGGAAGTAGTCTATTTGTTGGTTGTAACGTCACAGCGCCTCGTTTGGTTTCTCTCGATCATGCCTGATTTGTAGACTTTCTCTACAAATGAACCACCGCAACGGAGCCGCTCCTCATTGCCTCTCGATTGGTGGATAAACACTGGCCACATTGGCCGGAGTGTGCTGGCAGATTCACTACAAAGAGGAACCATTTATCGAGGATTTTATACCTGCTTCTATTCTACTTGACTTATCGAGTAATTTCCACAGTGAATTTCAAGAGATAGATACACATCGAAGATATATCTTCACCTGCGATACCTGTGGATCTGCTCTTTAGCATGGGATGTGTATAATAAAGAGGCGTCGAGCGAGGAATAAGCAACAAAAAAGGGTTGTTTCATAAAGAAACAACCCTCTGAGAGAAGGCGACGGCCGGATTCGAACCGGCGATCAGGGTTTTGCAGACCCCTGCCTTACCGCTTGGCTACGTCGCCGTGTAAACGTAAAATCTTCAGTCACCAACTGCCCTGAATGGTATCAAGGGCGTTGTAGATTGTCAAATCAGAGACTCTCAAAGCTCCTAAATGTTAAGAAAGAGATAGCATGGTTGACGGCATTCGCAAACAAAAACGGTTGCGCGATGAAACGCTGATCTGTGAACGATGTGGTGTCAGCTTTCTGTGGACGGTAGAAGAACAACATCAAGGCAGCAATATCCCCTCTAAGCCCTCTGCTTATTGCCCTGGTTGCCAGCTTCTCATGCCCGATGCCACACGTGAACGCGGGATTGTGAAGTGGTACAATCCGCGCAAGCAGTACGGGTTTATTGTGCGTCAGAAAGCCGCCGAAATCTTCATCCATCGCTCTCAGTTGAGCGAGGCCAATCGCCTGCAAGAAGGCGATCTTGTCGAATTCTCCGTGGTGGAAGGCGAAAAAGGCTTGATGGCTGCTGATGTCCACTTGCTCCAGCGGATCTAGCGGGGCAGGTTGCAGGTTCAGTAATTCACGATTCCGGACGCCAGCCGCTTCGGCTATCCATACATCGATATGGCGGGAGATTTCTCGTCACGCTTGAGCGAAGCTGAGGCTGCGTGTACCATGTAAGGCCCACCCGTCCCGCAAGGCGCTATTCTCTGATTTAGAAAGAGCGCGGGCCGGGCGAGTCTATCGTAACCCTACGACTGCACAGGAGAATCAAGAATGAAGAATAAGTCAACCCACATGGAAGATACAGTGGAGATAGATGCGCCAATTGATGCGGTGTTTGCATACCTTGCAGACTTTCGCAATACCCCAAAATGGCATATGAACATGAAGAAAGTAGGCTGGAAAAAGGAAGAACCACCAGGACTTGGCTCTGAGTACGATTGGATAGAGACTTTTGCAGGGCAAACTCTGGTGCTTGATGGAGTCATTACTTCGTGGGATCCGCCCTATTCCTTCACTTGGCGACCAACGAACAGCCCCTTCCCCATTACAGGTGGATGGACTCTGACTGAAAAAGCAAGCTCGACAGTCGTAACACGATATTCCGATAATCAACTTGCCGGAATCATGAAGCTAATGAACTTTGTGATGCTTCCGATGGCAAAACGACAAGTGCGGTTGGAACTCAAAGAATTGAAACGATTGATTGAAAGGAGCATGAAGGCCTGAGATAACATCTGCGCTCACTTTAGTTCCTGAGGTATGGGCATGACCCTGGTCGATTCCATCTGTTCCCACAAGAACCCAGCCGTCGCCTACCGCGCGCGACGGCTGCTCGCCGGCGAGTCGCAGTCCTCGGCGGCTATGCTCAAGCTGCGCCGGGAGATCGGCTCGTCAGAGATGGCCAAACGTCTCCTTCTCGCCCTAAACGGTGAGCGCTTCAACCCCTATCGGAAGTGGCAGGGCCCGCATTGGACACTGTACTCGCTGGCGGAGATCGGGTACCCGGCGGGGGACAAAAGGCTGTTGCCCCTGCGCCAGCGCGTCATGGACTGGATGTTCGCGCCAGCCTTCCTGAAGCCACCGAGTACGGTGATCTTCCCCGACCAGCCTGATCGACCGCGACGGTGCGCGTCCATGGAGGGCAACACAATCTGGTCGCAACTTGTGCTGGGTATCGTCGATGACAATCACGTACCTCTTCTCGTGGATCGCCTGGTCACCTTTCAATGGCCGGACGGCGGATGGAACTGCGATAAGCGACTGGGCGCACACACTTCCTCCGTCCAGGAGACATTGCTCCCGCTTCGGGGACTGGCTCACTGGTCCCGAACTACGGGAGACGAGCGAGCGCAGAAAGCTGCAAACCGCGCATCCGAGTTCCTGCTCGAACGAAACCTCCTCTGGCGAAAGAGCGATGGCGCTCTGATCGAACCTGAGTGGGGCGGTCCCGTTGACAAGATCCACTATCCCATCCGTTTCTACGATTTACTGGCTGCCCTACTGGTGATGGCGGAGATGGGCTTGGTTCGTGATCGGCGATGTGAGAATGCTCTCGATCTGCTCGAAGGTAAGCGCCTTGCTGACGGAACGTTCCCGGTCGAGTGGACCAACGTGAAGCGCGCCGATCAGATCCAAACCCGCGGAACCTACGCAGATTGGGGGATAATGCACAGCAAGAAGGGCAATCCCTTCGTGACGGTTGATGCGCTCTATATCCTCACGCAGGCAGGACGATTCCCGTGAAACCTACCGCCAATCTTGACGGCGAAACCAATCGGTCTACACAACCGTACATGCCCCTGTTTGTCCCACGCAGATCATTTGTTCTATAATCGGATACACAACCCAACTTGCCTCGCATTGCTCACGTGAGGACAGTTGGAGGAGCGGTTCGGCTTCCGTTAAATCATCAAGGAGAGGAATGATGAAATTGCTGCTCACGTCTGGAGGCGTCACGAACCCTAGCATCCATGACGCGCTCATAGACCTGCTGGGCAAACCGATCGCCGAGTCGACCGCGCTCTGCATCCCCACGGCGCAATGGGGCCATCCCATGTGCGGGCCGACCTCGGCGCGGGGCTTCGTTGTCGGCAATCCCCCCTGGCACACCATGAGCGGCCTGGGCTGGAAGTCAGTGGGCCTCCTCGAACTCACCGCACTGCCCACCATCGGCGCGGAGCGCTGGGTCCCCTGGGTGCGGGAGGCCGATGCTCTGCTTGTGGACGGCGGCGACGCCACATACCTGTGCCACTGGATGCGGGAGTCCAGGTTGGCGGAGCTGCTGCCTTCGCTGTCCGAGACCGTTTGGGTGGGTGTGAGCGCTGGCAGCATGGTGATGACCCCCCGCATCGGCCCCTACTTCGTGGAGTGGCGGTCCGCGCCGAACGACCAAACCCTGGGGATCGTCGACTTCTCGATCTTCCCGCACCTGGACTACCCCGGCTTCGCGGGGAACACCCTGGCCCACGCGGAGCGATGGGCGGCCGACATCGCAGGTCCGGCGTACGCAATCGACGATGAGACCGCCCTTAAAGTGGTCGATAGCGCTGTCGAAGTCGTCTCGGAGGGTCATTGGAAACGATTTGCACACTTTGGCCAGGGATAAGTATCGTTGATGATGACAAGTTCGTTCTCCCGTTAACCACGACAATTTCTCTGCCCTTCGTACTCCTTCGTGTGCCTTCGTGGATCACACAGCAAAGAAAGACTGAGCCCTACCCCATGTCAACGCAGACAACCGCTGCCCCTAAATCCACACGCAGCAAGATTACCGTGCGCACACTGCAACAGCGCAAGGATGCCGGACAGCCCATCACCATGATCACCGCCTATGACTACACCAGCGCTGTCCTTGCGGACGGCGCCGACATCGACGTTCTCCTTGTGGGCGATTCGTTAGGGATGGTGGTGCTGGGCTACGAAAGCACCGTCCAGGTGACCATGGACGAGATGATCCACCATTGCAAAGCCGTGGCGCGTGGATCGCGCACATCGCTGCTCGTGGGCGATCTCCCCTTCCTCTCGTACCAGATCACGCCCGAAGAGGCGTTGCGCAACGCCGGCCGGCTGCTCTCCGAAGGCCATATGGAAGCTGTCAAATTGGAGGGCGGCATAGCCATGGCCGCCACCATTGAGCGCATTGTGACGGCGGGCATCCCCGTCGTCGGCCACATTGGCCTCACGCCCCAATCAGTAAATTTGCTCGGCTATCGCGCGCAAGGACGCACGGCCAAAGCCGCCCGCCGACTGCTCGACGACGCCCTGGCCGTGGAACGGGCTGGCTGCTCGGCGATTGTCCTCGAAGCCGTCCCCGACCGGTTGGCCGCCCACATCAGCCAGCAGTTGACCATCCCCACGATTGGCATCGGCGCGGGGAATGGCTGTGACGGGCAGGTCCTCGTCTACCATGACATGCTCGGCCTTTTCGACCGCATGCAGCCCCGCTTTGTCAAACAATATGCGACGCTGGCCGCGCCCATCCAGGACGCGTTGCGCAGTTACGCCCGCGAGGTGCGGGATCGCAGCTTCCCCGGCGCGGAACACACCTACGCCATCCCCGACGACGAGTGGAACGCCTTTCTTACCGGGTTGGATGGGGAGGAGTGATCCATGCAGATCGTCAGCGCCCTTCCTGATCTGCGCGCCGCGCGCGCATCCTTGAGCGGATCGCTGGGACTCGTCCCCACCATGGGCGCGCTCCACGCCGGGCATATGGCGTTGGTGACGCGCGCCAGAAATGAAAACGACTGCGTCGGGGCGAGCATCTTTGTCAACCCCAGCCAGTTCGGCCCCAACGAGGATCTCTCCAAATACCCTCGTCCACTGGAACGGGATTTGACGCTGCTGAAAGAAGCGGGCGTCGATCTGGTGTGGACGCCGTCGCCCGCCGAGGTCTACCCCCCCGGCTTCCAGACCTGGGTCGAGGTGAGCGATGTCAGCCGTCCGCTAGAGGGGACGCACCGCCCCGGCCATTTCCGCGGCGTCGCCACCGTCGTCGCCAAACTCTTCAACGCCTTCACCCCCGACCGCGCCTACTTCGGCCAAAAGGACGCGCAGCAGGTGATCGTCCTCGCGCAGATGCGGCGCGATCTGGGCTTTCCGTTGCAGATGGTCGTCTGCCCCACAGTGCGCGAGGCGGACGGTCTCGCCCTCAGCTCGCGCAACGTTTATCTCGATCCCCAGGAACGGGCGGCGGCGCCGATCCTCTATCGGGCGCTGTCGGCGGCGCGGGCGGCCTATGACGCGGGCGAACGGTGTGGGGAACGATTGCGGGCGATCATGTCCGAGATCCTGGCATCGGAACCGCTGGCGCGGGTTGATTATGTCAGCGCCGCCGACCCCGAAACGCTGCTCGATGTGGAAAGCAGGGCGGATCGCTTCCTCCTGAGCATGGCAGTGTGCATCGGTCGGACCCGGCTGATCGACAACGTGATGCTGGGGGAATCGGATCTCTTCCCGCGCGAGGAACAGGCGTGAACGGCACGCTCACCGACATCCCCGGCCTGCACGTGGGCCATTGGACGGACCGCGCCGCCGCCACCGGCTGCACGGTGATCCTCTGCCCGGCGGAGGGCGCAGTGGCCGGGGTGGATGTGCGCGGCTTTGCGCCGGGGACACGCGAGACGGCGCTGCTCGACCCAACCTGCATGGTGCAGCAGGTACACGCCATCCTCTTGAGCGGGGGCAGCGCCTTTGGCCTGGCCGCCGCGGATGGTGCGATGCGCTGGCTGGAGGAGCAGAATCGCGGCTTCGAGACGGGGGTGGCGAAAGTGCCAATTGTGCCAGCGGCGATCCTCTTTGATCTGGCTGTGGGCCGCGCCGATGTGCGTCCTGATGCAGCGGCGGGTTATGCGGCCTGCCTCGCCGCCAGCGCCGATCCTGTGGCGCAGGGCTCGGTTGGCGCAGGGACGGGGGCAACGCTTGGCAAGTTAAATGGGATCCAATTCGCCATGAAAGGTGGAGTGGGCAGCGCCAGCCGTCATTTGGGATCGGGGCTCGTTGTGGCCGCGCTGGTCGCCGTCAACGCCGTGGGCGATGTGATCGACCCAGCAAGTGGGCAGATCCTGGCTGGGGCGCGGCGGGCGGATGGGGGCTTCGCCGATTCCATGACCATCCTCGCCGGGCGGCTGGAACAGAATTTTCGCGATCTGGCCGGGCGCAACACCACGCTGGCTGTGGTCGCCGCCAACGCCAAACTCTCTAAAGCCGAAGCGACGGTGGTAGCGCGCATGGCCCACGATGGCCTTGCCCGCGCCATTCGCCCCATCCACACCTCGTTCGATGGGGATACGGTCTTCGCCCTTGCCACGGGTGAGATCCCCGCGCCGCCTAGCCTCATTGGCGCAGTCGCCGCCGATCTGCTGGCCGAAGCCGTGATCCGCGCCGTCCGCGCTGCGGAGGGGCTGCACGGGATTCCGTCGATCACTGATTTGAACACAGAACGCGGCCCTGATTCCATGTGACACTGGATTTTGAACAAATGAAGTTGATACGCTGTCTGATTCTGGCTATTCCCTTATTCGTACTTGCCTTTGTCGCCATGCCCGATGCGACAGTAGCGGATCGGGCACAGGCTATTACCATCACCGCCAGCGTCTCCCCCGCCGCGGTGAACATCCTCGAAATGGTGAGCTACGAGGGGATCATCCACAACCACGGCGATGTGGACGCGCGCGATGTGCAGATCCATTGGACGCTGCCAGAGGGGTTCAGCTATCAACCGGGTAGCGCGCAACTCTCCATTAACGGTATGCTGATCACGACTGCGGACCCGTCCACGGATGGGCGCGTCCTCACCTTTTCCGCGGGGACGCTGCCCGCGGGCCGCACCGGTTCTTTTTTTGGCATCAACACCTTTGTGCAAGACGCCTGCGAGGATACGCAATATCGCAACTGGCAATTGGACCGGGCGCTGGAGTTGATGGGGCCGCGCGCCTTCGTCAAGGACGTTTTCCACGGCATCGCGCCGGGAATGCAAAACCCCAAGCCCTGTTGGGTTGCGTTTATCGATGCTGTCTATGATCGGGGGTTGCAGCCGGTGATCCGCTTGCAGGGGAAGCACAACGGCGATGTGTGGGAGAAGCCCTACGATATTGGCGGCATGGCGCGCGCCTTCCGCTCGGTGGTGGAAGGACTGCCGCGACGCGACGGTTTCAAACTCTACGTGCAGATCTGGAACGAACCCAATCTCAACCTGGAATGGGGCGGCGCGGCCAACCCCGCCGAGTACGGAGAACTGCTGGCGGCGGCGGCCTTCGCCATCCACAGCATCGGCGATCCGCGTATTGTGGTCCTCAATGGCCCGCTCAGCCCCGGCGGCAACATCGATCCGGTCACCTTTTTGCGGCAGATGTTTGAGGCCGTCCCCTCTACGCTTTGGGCCTGGGATCTCTACGCCGCCCATCCCTACCCAGCCAACCACCCACCAAACTACAACATCCATAACGGCACAGCGAAGCATCGGGCGCTGACCATTGACGCCTATCTCAACGAAGTGGAGGAGATCGCACGTTGGGGACGCACCGGCGTGCGCGTCTTCCTCAGCGAGACGGGTTATGAACTGGGCAACAGCGCCTTCAAATGGGAAGGGTTCCCGACGATCACCGAGAGCAACCGCGCCGACTACATGGTGAGCGCGTTCGATTCCTATTGGCGACAGTGGCCAGAGGTGATGGGCGTAGCGCCCTATCAACTCAGCGACCGCGGCGGCGCATGGTCCACGTGGAATTGGATCGACGGCGGCGGCGCGCACGATGAGCGACTCCGGCTGCAATACACAAAGGTGCGCGACAAGGTGGACAAGAGCAGGTCTGCGCTTGCCAGCCAGTTGCGCATCCGCTTTCAAGCCTACGCAGGTCAGATTGGGGGGGAACATTTCAGCCAAATCGTTGTCACGGCCAGGGGGGAGGCAGTGAGCGACGCAGGGACCATCGCAACGGTGACGGTGTTGAACGGCACTCCGCCGCCCACTGCCACGCCCACCCCCACTGAAACAGCAACGCCATCCCCAACCTGGACGCCGACGCTCACGCCTACCGCCACGCCCATCCACTGCCCTGGGGATATAGACACCTACGAGCCAAATGAGAGCCACTCCGAGGCGCGCTTGATGAGCCTTGACGACTTCCGGATCGAGGCGACGCTTCACAATCTCGAAGATGTGGATTGGTTCTACTTTACGCGACCGGTCAATGCGCAGGAGAGCCGTTATTTGATCCAAACTGTGACGGCTGATCCCGGCTTGCGTGTGCGCAGCGAAGTCTACGACGTGACCACGAATGCGCTGCTGGCCGGCGGCGAGGATGCCTTTGCGGTGGAGATGGGGGTGAACATTGCCCATTTCTATGTACGCACGAGCAGCGCCAGCCTTGCGCCCTGTCCACGTGCATATCAATTACGGGTGCTGGATCTGGCTACCCTCGACAAATTGCTCTATTTGCCCCATCTTGCGCGTGACGCAGAGGACGATCCCACCCGGCGCATCGCCGTTGATGGGCTGGATCGTCGCGACGGATGGGCCATCAACGCCGCTGGTCTTTGGATCGCCGAGACCAGCGCAGATCGGGTCATCCTCGTCGATCCCGAAAGCGGCGCGCTGCGCAAGCAGATCGCCATCCCCGGATCGCCCTTTGTTGTCCGCGCCGCCGAGACGGGGATCTTCGTCACCGCGCCAGGGACGAATCAGGTGATCGCCATCGACAACGAAGGTCGGTTCCGTTGGCAAACCACGCTCGACGGACTCGGCCTTCCCCAAGATCTGCTCTATGACGCCGCTGCTGGGCGGCTCTTTGTACTCTATTTCCTCGCGCCCCGCTACGGCCAGATCGCCATCCTCGACGCCGACAGTGGAGAGATCCTCACCCGCATCGAGCCCACCCTGCGCCGTCCGCTACAGTTGGCGTCCGCGCTCTCGCTCGACGAAAATGGACAGACTTTGTGGGTCCACACGGCGGCGGGCATTGAACGGATAGTAATTAGTGATCACTGATCACGTCTTTCCGAGACGCGCAGATCGCCGCCCTCAAAGAGCGAATCGAGCCACGCCGTGCCGATCCCCGGTTGTGCGGGCGGCAGGGCGTGACCGGCTTCGATCACAGGCTGCTCGGTGATCAGCCGCGGATAGATCAGGTTGATGTGAGCGCGCACTGTCTCTTGCCAGGCCACGTTGGCCGTCGCCGTCGCCACCTGCACGCCGGAGAGCATGGTGAGCGGGCCGGTGCAGTCGTGCATCACCACAGGGACGTTATAGACCTGCGCCAAATGGGCCAGACGGTGGGTCTGTGAGATGCCGCCCACCCAGGTAGGGTCGATCATGATGTAGTCGGCGGCGCGCTTTTCAAGGACCATGCGGTAGTCGTCGGGACCGATCATCATTTCGCTGACGGCAATGGGGATGTCCGCCTTGTCGCGGAAATCGGCGATGGTGTCGATGCTGTCCGGGCGGATGATGTCTTCGACCCAGAGTACGTCGAGTGGGCGCAGGGCGCGGGCGATCCGCAGCGCCATCGCCAGTTGGAAGAAGCCGTGGCCGTCGAGCATCAACTCGATCTGCCCACCCAACGCCTCGCGGATGGCGCGGATCGGGCGCAGCGCCTCATCCAAATCCTCGTTGCGCAGATAGACGCCGCCGCGCGGCTTGTGCGCGGCAAAGTCGAGCGTCCACGTTTTGAGGGCGCGATAGCCCAGATCCATCATCTGTTTGGCGTACTCCACCGGGCGGTTGACCATCGCCCAATAGTCGTTGTACGGCCCTTCGTTGCCCACCTCCCCATAGCCCGGCCAGCCCTGGGAATTGTCCGTGCGTTTGCCGCCGTAGCTCGGCCCGCCGCTGCTGTTGTAAATGGGGATCGACTGCTGCGTGCGTCCGCCCAGCAATTGCCAGATCGGCTGTCCGCTGACTTGCCCAAAAATGTCCCACAGAGCCAGGTCGATGGCGGAGATGGCGCGCAGTTCCGCGCCGCGCGAGCCGAAGTTAGTCGTCCGCTCGTAGAGGAAGCGCCAATGGCCTTCAATCGCCAGCGGATCGCTCCCCAGCAGCCGCCGCGCCATCCAATCGTGGATCATCGAAGCGACGGCGTGCGGCACATAATAGGTCTCGCCGCAGCCGACGATCCCGGCGTCGGTGTGGATGCGCAACAGCATCAACCCCGGCATGATCTCAGGGACGGTGGTGGTTTCGATTTTGGTGATTTTGAGTGTCATGGTGGTGATCCTGTGTGGTGGGTGGGGATTGGTGATTGGGGAGGAGATTGGCATTAGCGGCGTGGTTGTAAGCCGCGTAAGTCCTGTACGAAGTTTGTTAATGGACGTACATATGCCCGCAATACAGTGTGTGAGGACGCTTTCCGATAAATCTCACTGTCGTCGGGCAGGTAAAACACATGGCGATTACCGCCAAGCAGAGCAAGCATGTCGTCTGGTAGGCTACTTGCATGGGTGATGACATGCCAAAGTTCTCGAATTTTGTATCGTCCCATGGCGCTTGTGTCTGCACTGGACACTTGCTTCCACCGCTCTCGCAGCGTTCTTTTACACGAAATGCCGATATACCAGTTATCCGATGTGCGAATCCACTTATCCACCTCAATATCTGCCTGAAAATGCTCTGGCGCGTGCGTGGTTGGGATCTGAAAGTAGTCAAGAATGAAAGAAGTGACGTCTTCCAGGCTGCGTCCTCCCCGTGATTTACGTTTTTGGCCTACTCGACGCTCAAATTCTTGCACAAAGGCAGTCAGTATCGAGTCTGTCTCAATTGGAGTTATGCTATATTTCGATAGCTCTGTGCGCAGTTTTCCGAATGCCTGGATGATCTCCATCCGTTCCATGTTTAAGGATCCCTCCACGCCCAGTCGGTCCCAGAGATTGATAACCGTAGCCAATCCTTTCTCGTTTTCGTTGTCGAGAAACGAACGTGCCAGGTCTTGGGCAAATTCACGATCATCATTGGGGATATTGCTGAGTGCATCGTTAATGGGGACCATGACATGGAGGCAGGCAAATCGGAAGATCTCTGCATCTTGGACTGAGTTTATCCTTTCCAGCAACGCTTCCATCAATGCTTCGACTTGGATTCGACTTCGTGTTCCTGCACGGCTGCCGGCCATAAGCTGAGTCGCAATGACATCCCTGATAGCTTCTATCTGATGATCGCCATTACTGGCGAGTTCAAGTGCTGTCCGAATCGATTCCCCCAGATCGATAAGTCGTCGGCTATTCGTGCCGACTCCGCCATATTGATCGGAGTTGATCAACATTCTGGCGAACCAATAGACGTTGTTCCATGCACTTTGAAGGGAATCAATCGGGTCAGGGGTACTGTTGCCCACAGGATGCCTCACAAATCAGGGTTCAGATTCGATATCCACATTAAACAGAGTATTCTGCTTTGGTTTGCTCTCATCGCTCAGGCGGCTGAGATCATGTCCCATCAAACGTGCTACTGCCATATTACAGTAGTGATCGGAGACATCGATCCCTATGAAATTTCGACCAAGATTGAGGGAAGCCAAAGCCGTAGTCCCAGAACCTACAAATGGATCAAGTACTGTTTGGGCGTCTGTCGATCCGACAATCCGTTCGATCAGTTCCACGGGAAAAGGGGCGGGGTGAGGATTATGCATTTCCTGTCCAAATTCCCATACATCACCATAAGCGTTGGCTTTGGGAACAAGTCTGAATTTAGTCTTTGCAATCAAATAAATGACTTCATAAGTTGGCAAAAAATAGCCTGGATTAAAATTGATCCCGCCTTTTCTGCGCCAAATGATGATCTGGCGAACAGGGAAGTCTTTCACAATATCGGATCTATCCTGCAATAGCCCATTTTGAACACGCCATTTGTGGTTGTAGAAAATCGCACCGTCGTCAGATAACAATCGAAACATTTCTGTTAAGCATGTGCGTTGCCACGCAACATAGTCTTCGTGCGGCATACAATCATCATGATGGGAATACCCTTTGATTAATGCAGCATTTGACCACTTGCCCCCACGGCCATTTTTCATACCATTACCGGTAGAATTTTTAAGATTGTATGGTGGCGAGGTAACCACAAGATCTACGCATCCAGATGGCAAGGCTTTCATTACATCAATACAATCGCCATGCACGATTTTATTGATGTAATCTTCGGGGTACCGAAGTTGGTTTACGAAGCCTCTGTAAATGTCTGCTGACGAAATTGAACTAGACATAATTGCGTACCGATCTCTATGCCAAGTATGGTGCATTTGTTCTAGGGTCAGGTCAATTATATCAACAAAAGCAGTTCTTGACCATCTGTGCGCACCAGCAACAGCCGGTGGCACCAGCGGGCTATGCGTATATACCCTTCCCCTTGAGATAGCGCAGCAGATTGGGTTCATCTGGGCGCAGCATGTGCCACAGCGTGCGGTGTCCGCGCACATGAGGGTACCAGCCGGTCATCATGGAGCAGCGCGAGGGGGTGCAGACCGAATGCTGCACATGGCACTGGTCAAAGCGGACGCCCTCTGCAGCCAGCGCGTCCATATTGGGCGTCTGCGCCAGCGGATGCCCATAACAGCCGACACTCTCCGCGCGCAGTTCGTCGGGCATAAAGAAGATGAAGTTCATGATCGCAACCCCTCCGCCGGACCCCACGGGGCGAGGGCGACGGTTCCGTAGGGGTTGAAGATGATATCGTTTTCGCGGGCGGCGAAACGCCACATTTTGGCAACGAGATCCTTCTTGATCCCCGCGTACGCAGGATCATCGGCGCGGTTGACCATCTCGTGGGGATCGGCGCGCAGATCGTAGAGCTCGTCAAAGTCGAAGCCGTTGTAGACATACTTGAAGTCGTGCGTCGTCACGCTGCGCTGGGAATAGTAGAGTTCGACGCCGTTGCATTGAGTGTAATGGGCGTCGGGCCAGTCAGCGGGGATCTCCCCTTGCAGCAGAGGAAGCAAGCTGCGTCCGCTCAGATCGGCGGATGGCTCGATACCGGCGACCTCCAAAAAGGTGGGGGCGAAATCGGCGAGACTCACAAACGCGTCCACAACGCGGCCAGGCTCGACGATCCCCTGCGGCCAGCGCGCAATACAGGGGACGTGATACGCCTCGCAAAAAGCTGGCACGCCCTTGAGGTAGAGTCCATGCGCGCCGCAATAATCGCCGTGATCCGAGAGGAAGATCACCAGCGTATTGTCGGCCTGTCCCGTTTCGTCTAGCGCGTCAAGGACCTCGCCCAGCATGGCGTCTTCGAGCGTGCAGAACGCCCAATAGTGGGCGATGGACTCGCGCACTTCGTCCTCGCTCAGTTGATCCCAAAACTGGCGGCGCATCCGTTGGTAGAGGCGCGGCTTGTCGTCCAGCGTGTCGCGGTAGCTTTCGGGCAGGTCGATCTGTGCGGGATCGTACATGTCCACGTATTTCTGCGGCACGTTGAAGGGATCATGGGGGCCGACCGGGCCGACGTAGAGTACCCACGGCCCGTCGCTTTCCTTGAGATCGTGGAGGGCGTCGACGGCTTTTTCCACCACTTGATAATCGTGCAGATCCTCGTAGCCCTTAGGACCGGCGTCGGGGAGCGTTCTGTAGACGACGAAATCACCCCAACCGGGCCGTTGGATATGTCCGCGCACACGATCCCCTGGCTCGGCGGGCTGGGCTGCGGCCTGTCGCCAATCGTCGATGGTGCGCCCATGGTGCGTCCCCGCGGTGCTGGTGGTGATTAACTCCTCCCAGCCCAGATCGGCGGGGTTCGCCGCGGCGGTGACGTGCCACTTGCCACTGAAGATCAGCCGATAGCCAGCGTCGCGCAAACCTTCGCCAAAGGTGACGACGCCAGGGTTGAGCGCGGTGTGGATGGCGGCGCTGTTGAAGATGTTGTTGTAGACGCCGTGGCGGCTGGGGTAGAGACCGGTGAAAAAGGTCGCCCGCGATGGGCAGCAGTGGGGCGACGGCGTATACGTATGACGGAAGCGCACTCCTTCGGCTGCCAATCGGTCGGCGTTGGGCGTCCGGCAAGGATGGTCGGGATCGACTACCTGCCCCTGCTCCTGGTCGGTCATGAAGATCAAAATATTGGGTCGCTCGGACATGGGGGTTTCCCTGACGTTGTGGTTGGAAAGAAGTCGGCTGACTCCTCCATTGTACTGATTCTGCGGGGATTGTCTACAGAAGAGAACCGGTTATAATACGGTCACGAACTTACATCCAACTTGCAAAGCGAATGGACCGGCACTTGGCGAAACTGGCGCTTCCCCCTGATTACACTGCTCAACGCAAAAGTGCATTGGAACGTCGCATCCAGCAGACTGTGGAGGAAGTGGAGGGGCGCAGCCATACGCTCATCCTGCTCCACAACGATCCCGACCCGGACGCTATCGCCAGTGGACGGGCGATGGAAGCGCTCTTCAATCACTATTTGCCGAACGCCAACTATACACTCGCCCACGGTGGCCTGATCGGCCGCGCCGAAAATTTAACCATGGCGAAACTTTTTGTGCCCCACGCTGTGCGCATTCCTACCTTTGAGGCTGAGGAAGCGCTGAAAGCCTACGACGCCATTATTTTGGTGGATACACAGCCGGGGGCGGGCAACCATCTGCTCTACGGAACAAGCTACCCGGTTGAGAATGTCATCCTGGCTGTGGATCACCATCCGCCCAGACGTAGCCAGGTGCGCGCCGTGGTCCATGATGTGCGTCCTGAAATCGGCGCTTGCTCAACCATGCTCTGTGAATATCTAGCCGTGGCCGAAATCGAGATCGACGCTGCGCTGGCGACAGCCCTCTTCTATGGCGTAAAATCGGACACACGCGGGCTAAGCCGCCACACCGACGAATTGGACATCTGGGCCTACACGACACTGCGCAACCTCATCGACACCGATCTTCTCAACAAAATCGAACATGTGCAACTGCCCCGCGCCTATTTCCGCAGCCTCAGCGACGCCCTGGCCAATACCCGGCTTTACCATTGTGATTCGGACGGCGCGCCACATGAGGAAGCCAATGGCGAGGGGCAACCCTGCGCAGGGGATGTGGCGATCAGCCTGCTCTTTCAAATAAAACGCCCCGATATGGCGTCCGAAGTGGCGGATCTTCTATTGCGTCTGGAGGGCGTCTGTTGGGCGATCTGTCTGGGAATCTTCGAGGATCGGCTGGTGATCTCGGTGCGCTCTGACGCTGTCGACGCCCGCGCTGGGCGGCTGGTCCGCTCGATTGTGGGGCGCAACGGCACCGCCGGCGGTCACGACACCATGGCGGGTGGGCGTATCCATCTGCCCGGCGCAACCCCGGCGGAACGGGTGGCGGAACTCCACGCGCTGGTGCCCCGCTTTCTTAAGGAATTGGGCGTGGCCGAAGCTGTGGGCGATCTACTGCTGGATACAGCCTGACTTTTCGATCCAGATCCGAACCGTGGTATACTCCCGGTCAACACTGAATTCAGTTGTAAAGGAAGGAACTCACCATGCCGATCAGTACCCCTTCGTTTGGCGATCAGGACAGCCAAGATCCTCGCTTCCAGAGCGATGAGATGTACGATGTCGATCTGCTGCACTTCGACGGCCTGACCCCAGCCCTCGCCGAAAAGTTGCTCAAACAGTTGGGCGGCGGCGTCGCCGAAAAGCACGAACTCGTTGAGGGGATCGGCTGGAAAGCGCGTATTGAACCTGTCAGCGGCGGCGCTACCATTCACTTCCACGCTCACGATGAATTGATCGACGATCTCCTGCGCCGCTTTGAGCTCTTGGCCGAACGGGAGTTATCGTGATTGGTGACTGGGAACGGCAATCTGCCAACGGCTAACTGCTCTATGACTCACACTGCAACCTTCCGCGTCGGCAGCAACATCGCCTTTATCAAATATTGGGGCGTCTCGGATGCGACGCTTAACATTCCACTGAACAATTCCATCAGCATGACGCTGGCCGATGCCCACACCACCACCACCGTCGCCTGGGATGTGGATGGTCGCCTCAGCGCCGATTCGATTACGTTGGACGGCGAGGAATTGTCGCCAGCCAGGGCGCGACGCATCGTCGACCATTTGGATCGGCTGCGGGCGTTGGCGGGCGTCAATTACTGCGCTCAGGTCGCCAGTTGGAACAATTTCCCCACCGCATCGGGGATCGCCAGCTCTGCCAGCGGATTCGCTGCGCTCACCGTAGCTGGCTGCACCGCGCTCGGTCTGGATTGGGACACCACTCGACTCTCTGCCATTGCCCGCCGCGGCAGCGGATCGGCCAGCCGCAGCCTCTTCGGCGGCTTTGTCGAGTGGAACAAAGGCAGCCGCGATGAGGAGAGCGTCGCCCACCAGATCCACCCAGCCGACCATTGGGATCTGCGCGACATTGTGGCCGTGGTCAGCGCCGAGGAAAAGAAGGTGAGTAGCGCCAATGGCCATCTGCTCGCCCTCACCAGCCCGCTGGTCGAGGCGCGCAGCATCCGCGTCACCGGCTGGCTGGACGAAGTGCGCGAAGCCCTGGCCGAGCGTGACATCGCCCGACTGGGTCCCATCATCGAATTGGACGCGTTGACCATGCACAGTGTGATGATGACGAGCCAGCCCAGCTTGCTCTACTGGCAGCCGGGGACGATGGCGATCCTCCACGCCGTGGGTCGCTGGCGCGCAGAGGACGGCCTGCCCGTCTACTTCACCATCGACGCCGGCCCCAACGTTCATCTCATCTGCGAAGCCGACATCGCCCCAGAGATCGAATCCCGTCTGGCGCAGATGAGCGAAGTCGAATCTGTGATCACCAGCCGTCCCGGTCCTGGGCCGCAGCGGATAGATGAGCATCTCTCTTGATAAGTGATTGGGGATTCGTGACTGATGACTGGGGCAGAGATGACTCGTTACCTGCCACTTGCCCTTCTGCCGTTCCGCATTCTACATTCACCCTTCCGCATTGATCGGAGGTTACTGTGAGCAAACTCCCTGGCGGCGCGTTGGCTAGCCGTCCTCTCCACTTTATTTGGATTGCCGACTGCTCTGGGTCGATGGGCCACGGCGGCAAAATTCAGGCGCTCAACAACGCCATCCGCGAGGTGATCCCGCACATGCAGCGCGTGGCGAGCGAGAACCCCAACGCCCAGGTGATGGTCCGCGCTGTGAAGTTTTCCAACGGCGCCCAGTGGCATATCGCCCAGCCCACCCCTGTCGCCAGCTTCCGTTGGGACGATCTAGAGGCCGACGGCGTCACCGATATGGGCAAGGCGCTGCAACTGCTGGCGGATCAATTGGATCCCAACGCCATGCCACGCCGCGCCCTGCCGCCTGTGTTGGTCCTTATTTCGGATGGCAAACCCACCGACGATTTCAACAACGGCTTGCGCGCCTTGATGGATCAGCAGTGGGGCAAAAAAGCGGTGCGCATTGCCATCGCCATCGGCGACGACGCCGACAAGGATACATTACAGCGCTTCATCGGCCACCCCGAATTGGAGCCGCTGCGCGCCAACAACGCCGAATCGCTGGTCAAATACATCAAATGGGTCTCTACGGCGGTGTTGCAATCGGCGTCCTCGCCCACCAGCCAGACCACGGAATTTTCCCCGCGCACCAACGTTCCCCTGCCGCCCGTGCCGGATGAGCCGACAAACGGCGACGATGTCTGGTAAAGTGGCGCCGCCCGCGAACGGAGAGCAAGCTGTGGCGAGTGTAAAACACCACTGGCAGGCAATCGGCGCAAGTGTGCGCGGCGCATCCCACATTCGCGCAGAACGCCCCAATCAGGATGCGTTGCGCTGGTGGCCGCGGCGGGGGGACGGCTCGACGCTGATCCTCGCCGTGGCGGATGGTCATGGCGGGGATCGCTACACACGCAGCCACATTGGCGCCGGGATCGCCGTCCGCACCGCCGTGCAGGTGCTTTCTCGCGATCTGCTAAATCTCTATGCAGAGGACCCCGCCGAACCTGATCTCTCGCAGATCAAAGCCATGTGCGAGGAATGGCTTCCCAAAGTCCTCGTGCGCCGCTGGCAAGAGCGTGTCCAACGTCATCTCCACCGCTATCCGCTGCGCCCCAACGAACAGGCCCATTGGATCGCGGCGGCAACCTCACTGTCCAAACCCGATCACGGCTTGCGTGCGTACGGCGCCACTCTGATCGCCCTCCTGCTCACGCCGCGCTTTCATCTCTATCTACAACTGGGCGATGGGGATATGCTCACCATCGGCGCGGATGGGCGTGTCTCGCGCCCGCCGCTGGCCGCCGATGAGCGGCTGCTGGGCAACGATACCACCTCTCTCTGTATGTCGGATGCGTGGCGCAGTGTGCGCCTCTACTTTCAGCCGATGGTTGCGCCGCCGCCGCTGCTGATCCTCTTGGCAACCGACGGTTATGCCAATTCCTTTGTGGATGGCGACGCTTTTGAACAAGTGGGCGCGGATCTGCTCGATGCCATTCACCGCGAAGGCCACCAGGCGATCAAAGAGCAATTACCATCCTGGCTGGCGCACACATCCGCCTCGGGCAGCGGTGACGATATTACTGTGGCGCTGGCGATTGGAAGGGAGAAATCATGATCGACCGTTATATCGTCAACGTGGAAGGGGTGGTCGTGCGCGAGGATGGCCGTTATTTGATGATCGAACGCAGCCATTTGAAACGGCACGAGCCGGGCGCGTTGACCTTCCCCGGCGGCAAAGTCGAAGACGCCGGTACAAGCGATACTGTGTTGGAAACGCATCTGCGCCGCGAGATCGACGAAGAGACCGGCGTCGCCATCTACGACGATATCCACTATATTGAGAGCAAATCCTTTGTCACCGGCGATGGCGAAGCGGTGATCAACGTTGTCTTCCTTTGTCGCTACAAGTCTGGGGAGCCGATCATTACCCGCCCCGACGAGGTGGACGCCTTCCACTGGTTGACGGCGGACGAGATCCTGCGCCATTCCAACGCCAAAGCGTGGACCCGCCAAAGCCTGGCTCTGGCCGAGGCGCTACGTCCATGCGTGTGGTAGAATGGAATTCATATGAACCAACTCCTTCAACCAGGACAAATTGTAACAGCCAAAACATCGGGGCTGCCCTGTACGGTGGGGACCTTCATCGGCGGGGGCGGGCAGGGTGAGGTCTACGAGGCGATTTTGGGCGATCCTACCAGCCGCCAACCGGGGACATCGGTGGCGCTCAAGTGGTTCTTCCCCCACTATTTGCGCCGAGACGCCAAACTGCGCGAGCGGATCGAAGGCGCGGTGACGGCGGGCGCGCCCGGCAACCGCTTCCTCTGGCCGCAAGAATTGGTGGAAGCGGCGACAACGCCCGGCTTTGGCTATCTGATGCCTCTGCGCGACAAGCGCTTTGTCGGCATTGTGGATCTTGTCATGCGTCGCGTGGAACCAAGCTTCCGCGTGCTGATCACCGCCGGCTTTGAGCTGGCCCACAGCTATCTGCATCTCCACGCCAAGGGTCTTTGCTACCGAGATATCTCGTTCGGCAACGTCTTTTTTGATCCGGGCACGGGCGAGGTGCGCATTTGCGATAACGACAACGTGGGCGTGGATCGGCGCAGCAGCGGCGGCATTGGCGGCACGGCGCGCTTTATGGCGCCGGAGATCGTGCGCGGCGAGGCCGTGCCCAGCATTCAGACCGACCTCTTTTCACTGGCCGTGCTGCTCTTTTACATGCTCGTCAACCACCATCCTTTGGAAGGGGCGCGCGAGGCCGACATCCGCTGTTTCGATCTGCCCGCCATGACCCGTCTCTACGGCACGGAACCGATCTTCATCTTCGACCCCAACGACGACCGCAATCGCCCATTGCCCGGCTTCCATGACAACGCGCTGGCCTTCTGGCCGATCTATCCATCCTTTATGCGCGATCTCTTTGTGCGCGCCTTTACCGACGGCGTGCGCGATCCCATCCACGGGCGGGTGCGCGAGAGCGAATGGCGGGCGGCGCTGGTGCGCCTGCGCGACGCTGTTCTTTACTGTGCGCAATGCGGCGCGGAAAACTTTTACGATGTGGAGACGTTACGGCTCAACGGTGGGCAGCCCGGGCGCTGCTGGTCATGTAATGAACCCCACCGTTTGCCGCCGCGCATCCGTTTGGGCCGCGACGTGGTAATGCTCAACCACGACACCCAACTTTTCCCCCATCATCTGGACGATAGCCAACTTTACAATTTCAACGAACCGGCGGCGCAGGTAGTACAGCACCCGCGAAATCCACAGGTCTGGGGACTGCAAAATCTATCAGGGCAGAAGTGGGTGAGCAGCGATCGCGGCGGCGCGATCCATGACGTGCTGCCTGGGCAGACAGTCACCCTGGCGTCCGGCGTTCAGATTCAGTTTGGGCGACAAGAGGGCGAAGTTCGATTCTAAACCATGCAACAACGACCTCAGCAGGTCCTCCGGCAGTTGATCCGTCATTACGGCGCTGGCTTACACGCCGATCCACGTCGTGTCGAAGCGCTACTCCAGGATCTTTGTGGACAATATCAGCGAGAGATCTTCGTCCTCGTCCACGCGCAGGAACAGCAGATTCCACATGAACTTCTCAACGGCGGCGCGCTGGCTCGCGATCCAGCCCACTGGCAGCGACTCTCGCGACGGTTGCAAGATCGGCTGGCGATGACCGCTGACGCCGCGGATTGGGCGGTACAGAGCTGGGCGATGGCGCTCAATGTGACGCCCGCCCACTATCGCTACCCGCGCTCTATCCGCTTTTTGGTGGAACGCTTGAGGCAGATCGATCTTACCCCGTTAGGCGCAGGAATGGCACGGCTCTTCAATTGGCGGAGGCGATCTTTTGTCGAAAGTGGTGTACAATGGGAGCGGCAGTCGCGTGGATGGATCGAATCTCGACGCTGGGTGGCGCCCGCTCTGTTGGCGCTGCTGTTCTTTGGGATCATCGTCATTTTGGCTCAGCCGAACCCCACTGCCGTCCTGGGTCGCACCTTTTCGTTCTGGCAACATGAAGAATTGGACGCCGAATCGGCGCTCTTGTCGGCGCAGATTTCGGGGTGGCTAGAGCAACTCTATCCGCTGCCGAGGGCGGTGCGGATCGGCGAGGAACCGGTCGCCGTCCGCGCTGAACCGGCCTTTGAGACGTCGATCCTGGCGCTGTTGACCCCGCCAGGCGCTTCGGTGATAGTGGACGCGTATACAGCCGATGGCCGCTGGGCGCATATTTCTGAGCCGATAGCTGGGTGGATCGAACAGGATGGCGTGACACAGATCCTGCCTGCCGAGGGATCTCCCACCGGCAACCCCATCGTCATTATGCCGATGGCGGGGCGGATCACAGGGAATGGGTTGCGGGTGCGCCAGTCGCCCACAGTGGAATCCGCTATATTGTATAGTCTGAATACAGGGGATCGTGTTCTCGTATTGGCGGCAACTCAGGATCGATCCTGGTTGCAGATTGTAGACCCAGTGCAGGGCTGGGTAAGTGCAGATTTTTTTACGGAGGATAAGCCTTGAGGCAACCTCCGCCCAGAAAGGACTCTATGGCGAAAAACGATAGCCACATCAATCGAAGTACTGTCATCACGCAGGTAGATGACTTTGGTTCACAAAACCGCGGGCGCACAGTGGACAGCCGCGATGAGACGGGTCTGCTCCAGGTCCTTGGACCAGAGGAGACCGCCGTACTCGTCGGCATTGAGCTGACGAACAATCCAGGGTTGCTTCCGTTAGAGGATTCACTCAATGAGCTGGCGCAGTTGGCCGATACAGCAGGGCTTACGGTGAAAGGACGCATTACCCAGCGCCTGGATCATCCCTTCTCGGCCACCTTTATCGGTTCGGGGAAGTTAGAAGAGTTAAAGGCGCTGGTGATGGATCTGGGCGCAAACGTTGTGATCGTGGACGATGAACTTTCCCCGCGTCAGCAGCGTGAGATCGAAAAAGTATTGGGGCAGGATGTGAAGGTCATCGACCGCACCGCCTTGATCCTCGACATCTTCGCGCGCCATGCCAGCACCAAAGAAGGCGCTGTGCAGGTGGAACTTGCCCAATACGAGTACCGGCTCCCCCGCCTCACCCGCGCCTGGACCCATCTGGCGCGACAGGCCGGTGGGCGAGCCGGTGGCGCATCTGGCGGTGTGGGTGTGCGCGGCCCCGGTGAAACCCAGTTGGAAGTAGACCGCCGCGAGATCGGGCGGCGCATTGCTCATCTCAAACGCGAGCTGGCCGAGATCAGCAAACACCGCGAGCAATATCGCCAACGGCGTCGCCAGTCGCCCACGCCGATCATTGCTGTGGTCGGCTACACCAATGCGGGCAAGAGTACACTGCTCAACGCTATCAGCGACGCCAATCTGCTGGCCGAGAATCAGCTTTTTGCTACACTCGATCCCACTACCCGCCGCGTGGAACTGCCCAGTGGACGAGAAGCGCTCTTCACCGACACGGTCGGCTTCATCCAAAAACTGCCGACGACGCTGGTTGCATCCTTCCGCGCCACGCTGGAAGAGATCAACGAAGCCGATCTGCTGCTGCATGTGGTGGATGCCTCGCATCCGAACACAGATGAGCAGGTGGCCGCTGTCGAAGAGGTATTGGAAGAGCTAGGCGTCGGCGACAAGCCGGTGATCACGGCGCTTAACAAGGTCGATCTGCTGGATACGAATGACCCTGAGGTAGCGGGTTGGTTGGCGAACGCACAGTCAGAATACCCTGGCGCAGTGATGATCAGCGCGTTGCGGAAGAAGGGCATCACCACGCTCTTGGAGGCGATTGATAGCTGGTGGCTGCGCCACGAAATGGTGCCTGTGCATCTGCTCATCCCTTACAACCACGGCGATCTGGTTGCGCAGTTCCACGAATATGGACATGTGGAAACAGAGGAATACACCGCCGAGGGAACAGTGATCGTCGGGCGTCTGCCTGCCGCAATGGCCGGGCGCTATGCTGATTATTGGTTGCGTAAGTAGAAGAGACTGGGGATTGGGGATTATGGATAAGGGCTGCTACGGACTCTTCCCACAATCCCCAGTCCCCAGTCCCCAATCCCCAATCTTTCCACCAAGAAGAGGACGCACAATGCCAAAAGTAGTTGTGACACGTCGGGTGCCGGAGGAAGCCATTCAACGGCTACAGGAAAGCTGTGATCTGCAATATTGGGATAGCGAAGATGCCATCCCTCGCCAGACGCTGCTCGAATGGGTGAAGGGCTGCGATGGCATCTACTTGCTGCTCACCGAAAAGGTAAACGATGAACTGCTCAACGCCGCCGGTCCACAGTTGAAGGTGGTGAGCACCATGTCGGTGGGGTACGATCACATTGATGTGGCTGCCTGTGTGCGCCGCAACATCGCCGTCGGCCACACGCCCGATGTGCTGACCAAGACCACTGCCGAGTTGACGGTGGCGCTGCTGCTGGCGACGGCGCGGCGACTCTCGGAAGGGATCGACGCCGTGAGGAACGGCGAATGGTCCACCTGGCAGCCCATGTGGCTCACCGGGCAGGATCTACACGAGAGTACTGTCGGCATCATGGGCCTGGGGCGGATCGGCGCTGCGGTTGCGCGCATGTTGAGTGGCTTCGACTGCAAGCTGATCTACTTTGATCCCTACCCCAACCCCAAACTGGCCGAATCGCTGGGCGTCGAATATGTCTCGTGGGAAGATCTGTTGAGTCGGAGCGATTTTATCACCACCCATACACCGCTGACCAACGAGACCCGACATCTTTTTAACGCTGACGCCTTCCGCCGTATGAAGAAGACGGCGATCTTTATCAACACCAGCCGCGGCGGCATTGTGGATCAGGACGCGCTCTACAACGCGCTGGTCAACGGTGAAATCCTGGCCGCCGGGCTGGATGTGACCACGCCTGAACCGCTGCCCGCCGACAATCCGCTGGTTTCGCTGAAGAATTGTGTGATCTTGCCGCACATTGCCAGCGCCAGCGTCGCCACTCGCCGCAAGATGGCCGTCCTCGCCGCGGAGAATGTACTGGCTGGGCTCGCCGGCGCGCCGCTGCCAAGCGCAGTCAAATTGTAGACGTTCTCGTAGGGGCGCAACATGTTGCGCCCCTACAGTTCGATCCGCACGTTTAATCCACTCTCATCGCCTTTCACTGACGAGGAGCCATATAGATGAGTAAAAATACACTGACGATCACCGATAACCGGACAGGCGAAACGTACGAAGTCCCCATTGAGTACGATACGATCAACGCGCTGCATCTACGCAAGATCAAGGTGGAGGCCGACGATTTCGGCATGATGACCTATGATCCCGGCTTTGGGAACACCGCCGCCTGCAAGAGCAGCATCACCTACATTGACGGGGATAGAGGAATTCTGCACTATCGGGGATATCCCATCGAGCAGTTGGCCGAACAGAGTTCATTTCTAGAAGTCGCCTATCTGCTCATCTTCGGGGAACTGCCCACACAGGCCGAATTGGATGACTGGCGTTATAAGGTGATGCATCATACCTATATCCACGAAAATCTCACCGGCTTGATGCAGTCGTTCCGCTATGACGCGCACCCGATGGGTATTTTGATCGCCTCATTGGCGGCGCTTTCGACCTTCCACCCGGACGCCAAGAAGATTCACGACAAAGAAGTGCGGTTGAAGAATATCTGGCGTATTTTGGGCAAGTTGCCGACAATGGCTGCTTTTGCTTACCGTCATCGTATTGGTCGCCCCTATAACTACCCAGATAGCGATCTCGATTACTCGGCCAACTTCCTCTACATGCTCGACTATATGAACCAGAGCAAATATCAGGTGGACCCAACGTTGGCCAAGGCGTTAGATATCCTGTTCATTCTCCACGCAGACCACGAGCAGAATTGTTCCACGGCCACAATGCGCAATATCGGTTCCAGCCATGCGGACCCGTACAGCGCGATGGCGGGCGCGGCGGCGGCGCTCTACGGTCCGCTGCATGGGGGGGCCAACGAGGCTGTGCTGCGTATGTTGGCCGAAATTGGAGACATTAAGAATGTGCCGGGCTTTATCGAACGGGTGAAAAAGCGCGAAGTGCTGCTCATGGGCTTCGGTCACCGAGTCTACAAAAATTACGATCCGCGCGCGAAGATCATCAAAGAAGTGGCCTACGATGTCTTTGAGGTAACCGGGCGCAACCCACTGCTCGACATTGCGATAGAGTTAGAGCGCATCGCCCTGGAAGACGACTTCTTTGTGCAGCGGAAACTTTACCCCAACGTCGACTTCTACAGCGGCATCATCTACCAGGCAATGGGCTTCCCCGTGGACATGTTCCCCGTCCTCTTTGCGCTGGGCCGTGCGCCAGGATGGCTGGCGCAGTGGGTTGAACTGGTCGACGATTCCGAACAACGCATCGCTCGCCCGCGCCAGATCTACCTGGGAGCAGAAAAGCGCGATTACGTGCCGATGGCGGAAAGATAGGGACTGGGGATCGGGGACTGGGGACTGGCGAGAGACATAAACTCTGAGTTGTTCTTCATCGGGCTGAGATTAGGCGATTCGGAAATTTCGAAAGCTCAGCCCACCCCCTCAATCCCCGATCCCTAGTCCCCGATCCCTAGTCCCCGATCCCCAATCCCTTCCCCCACCAAAAATTGCGGGTCAATCGGGACTTTGAACGCCGTCGAGAGCGCGTTGGTCTCATGCGCCATCGCAATGACAGCGAGGAGTTCCCCATACTGGGCGGGCGTCATCCCCTTGGCGAAGGCCGACGCCGTGTGCGAGTGGATACAGTAGTCGCAGTTGTTGACAATGGAGACCGCGATGTAGAGCATCTCCTTGGTCAGGCTGTCGAGGCTACCCGGCCCCATCACCTCACTCAGTGACTCCCAAGTGCGCTTCAATGTAGCCGGATGGTTGGCCAGCGCCTTCCAGAAGTTGTTGACATCCGGCACATTGCGCGCGGTTTTAATCGCATCGAAGACTTCCCGCACCTCAGCGGACGCGTCCTCATAGTGGATCAACGGCACAGTAGACATGAGACCTCCCAGATGACGTAAGGGCATGGGTGGGACGGGAATCATGCTCGCCATCGAACCGATAGTTGATCCCGCCCCCACCCATGCCCCTACAATCTCCGTGGTGAATTTTTGATAAAATTAGATCTTTTTGACAATATCCCCCGTACGGATAACGCCGGGTTGCACGACCTTAGCGTTGATCCCGCGCAGGTGAAGATCCTTGCCGACGGGCGAGTTGACGAACTTCATAGCATCCATGCCAAAACGGGCGACGAACTTTTTGCAGCCGTTGTGCGGGATCGGCGTTACTTCGAGGATGGCGCTGCCAATCGCCAGCCGGGTGCCAGGCGGTACGTTTTTCTCGCTCAAATCCAGATCGACGAATAGTTGATCTCCTGCCAGCGGCCAGCGAGACTTGTCCTGAGCCACCAGCGCCGCAGCCCGCGCGTTCATCAAGTTGAGTTGCATCTCCGGGTGAGCGCTGCCGTCGTCGGTGCTTGAACTGCCGCGCGCTTTCCAATTGTCGCCGACCAATCCTCGCTGACATCCGTGGCCTTCCGCCAAGACTTCTCGCTGCTCAGTTTGAGGGCGGCGAATATCTGCAAATCGGCCTTTGTCTTTTCAGAAACGGCGGATCTCATCCAGCCCGCTTCACTCTTCCATTGTCAAATGCTTCACTTCAGCGATCAAGGGGATCTCCTTTCAAATTTTACGCACAAAGACTCGATGATTCTTGTAAGCGATGCCACCCAGATTCTCCAAATCTCGGCGCATTTGGACAGCGGTTTCGGCCACCTGATAGAGCGCGCCATATTGGAAGTTGTACGAATGGAGCGTCTTTTCCAACTCGGCGTAGAGGAGGGCGTTGCCACCGCGCCCGTGGAATTCGGGCAGGATGCCGGCAGAGTTGACAGCGACCCAGCGCGTGCGCCGCAATTCGATCAGCATATCGATCAGCCCAAAAGGCAACAGCCGCCCACCGTGGCGTTGGATGGCAGGGGCAATATCGGGGAAGGCGAAGAGAAAGCCCACCACATCCTGATCGTGGACAATCACCTTGATCAGGCGCGGATCGGCGATGGTCTCCAACGTCTTGAGGATGAAGGCAATCTCTCGATCGGTGAGCGGGTAATACTCCCAATTGTTGACGAAGGCGCTGTTGTAAGCATGGCCGATGCGCCCCGCCCATGCCCTCAATTCACTTTTGCTGGTAAAGCGCTGCACCCGCAAGACGCCGCGCTGTTCCACCCGCTGCGCAATTTTGTGGATACGTTCGGGGAAGCGGAAGCGTTCGCGGGTAGCATAACAAGAGAGGAAATCCACTTCTTTGCCAAAGCCCAACCTCTCCACCATGCGCGGATAAGAGGGTGGATTGTAGTTCATCATCGTCATCATCTGACGCTGCTCAAAGCCCTCTACCAGCAGCCCATACCCATCCAGCGGGCCAAATCCTTTGGGGCCGATGATCGTGTCCAGCCCGCGCCCATGCGCCCACTCAAAGAGTCGCCCAAAGAGGGTGTCGGCAACCGCCTGATCGTCCTCACTCTCGAAGAAGAAGAACTGCGCCTTGCGCGAGCCGTGAAATTGGTTGAAGCGGCGGTTCTCAATAGCGGCGATGCGGCCCACATCCTCGCCATTGCGCACGGCGATGAAGAAATCGGCGTCGGAATGCTCGAAAAAGGGATGGGTGCGCCGATTTAGCTGCGCTTCCATGTCGACCCAGAGGGGCGGCACCCAATGGCGATCCCGACGGTAGAGGCGAAAGGGCAGGCGGATGAAGCGTCGCACCTGCGCTTTGGAAGCGGTGTCGATCTTTTCAATGGTAATCATGTGTGGGGCCCTCCCACGCTTCGCGTTTGAACGAAAAGAGATCTCTCTGCGTGGAGTCAGCGTCGATCAGAAAATAGTGGTATACTCAGCCCAAGTGTTTGGGTTGATTTTATCCTCGGGTTGTATGCTGCGGGATGGTCAGAGTCGATGATTCTGGAAAATTATCCAACGCTCTCCACAGAATCGCTGCGCGCTGTTTTTGCTTTTGCCGTAGAGTGCCTCCGCGATGAAGCACTCTTTGTTATGCCTGCCGGAGCAGCATAATGCGGTTCCTGGCAAATGAAAACATTCCGGTTGGGAGTATAAAACTTTTGCGACAATCTGGATATAACCTCGCGGCAATCATCGAAGACACCTTGATACATGATGCCTAAAGAACCCGCCCAATTTCTTTTGAGGCTTATCTCCTTCAACGAGTTAGCCTTGCCGAAAATGTTTACTGTGGTGGAACGCAATCGACTACGTCAGCGTCCACTGCCAAGTAAAGATAAACAGATGGAGGAGTAAGCAATTTCCCACCCGCAGCACGAATCACGTCTCAATCTTGAGGACAAGTGGATACGCTGTCGGCGTCACCCCGTGGATCTGCACATGCAGCGCGTCGTCGCCCACTTCCCAGGTGATGGAGCCACCGCCCAATAGCGAGATCGAGCGGATCGAGTTGAGGGCGTAGCGTGATTTCTTCCCCAGCAACTTGATGCGCACGCGGCCATCCTGAGGCCAGGCCAATACGTGGGCGTAGATCGTCTCCCCTTTGCGGGTGAAGCGGATATCCTCGCTCGTGAATTGCGTGCGCCTGGTATCGGTGAAAGCCCCTTCGGGGATCTGCGTTGGCCCTTCGCCGTAATCCTGCCACGGGCGTGTCTCGTAGATCGCCTCGCTGTTGATCGCCAGCCATTGGCCGATCTCGCGCAACATCCGCTGCTCTTCCTCCGGGATCGTCCCATCGGCGCGGGGACCGACGTTGAGCAACAGCGCGCCGTTCTTGCTCACCACATCTATCAGATCGGCCACAATGTCCTGTGCGTTTTTATAATTGTGCCCTTCAATATATCCCCATGAATTCTTTGAGACCGAGGTGTCGTTCTGCCAGAAGAGGCCGCGCAACCCCTTCACCTGTCCACGCTCAATGTCGAAGACAGCCACCCCCGCAGGGAAGGCGTCATACTTGTGGTTGATGGCGACGCCCTTGCCCCAACGCGCGCCAGCATTGTAATAGTAAGCCGCCAGCTTTTTGAGATAAGGTTTGAAGGCCAGGTTCATGATCCACCAGTCGAACCAGATGAGTTGGGGCTGGTATTTGTCGATGATCTCGCAGGTGCGCAGCAGCCAATCCTCCAAATAATCTTGATCGGGCGCGTTACCCATGTACTCCTCAGGGGCGCGAGTGCCGTGAGCAGGGCCATAAAAATCCGCATACGCTGGATCGTTCACATCGGAATCAAATTCGCGCCCTCCGCCCATGTACCACCAATGCTCGGCGCGGTGACTCGAAACGCCAAGAACAAGACCTGCGGCGCGCGCCGCTTCGCCCAGTTCCCCCACAACATCACGGCGAGGCCCCATCTCAACGGCGTTCCAGCGCGAAAGCTCGCTGGCGTACATCTGAAATCCGTCGTGATGTTCCGCCACAGGGACGATAAAGCGAGCGCCGGCGTCTTTGAAGAGTTGTACCCACTCGGCGGCGTCGAACTTTTCCGCCGTAAAGAGAGGGATGAAATCTTTGTAACCGAACTCGCTCTGCGGACCATACGCAGCGCGGTGATGTTCGAACTCTTTTGTCCCCTGCAAGTACATATTGCGTGGATACCATTCATTGCCAAACGCGGGCACGCAATAAACACCCCAGTGGATGAAGACCCCAAACTTGGCGTCTTGATACCAATCGGGGGCAGAATACGCCTCCAGCGAATCCCACGAGGCGGAAAAAGGACCATCCGCGATCTGTTCGTCGATTTTTTGCAGCGCATCTTGCCTGTTCATAGGGACTCCTGTGCAAATTGGATTTATGTACCGCTGTTTTCCGCCCGCTACCGGCTCCCAAAACCAAATTCAACCGCGCTGAAGAAGAGAGGGATCATGGCGATAGCGCCGATAAAAATAGCGGCGATCTCAAGGTAGACCCAGCCCTGGGCGGCGCGCATCCAGATGCGGGCGCGGGTGGTCGGCGCACGTTGGAAACCGGTGAAGATGTAGTTGACGCTGTACATCTCCTCTGGGCGGACATCGGCCAGCGGCTGCACATCCCAGCCCGCGTGCTGAAAGAATTTGGGCAGCGATGTCACCAGCCGGTGGGCGACATAGCCCAGCGGCAGCAAAATCAAGAAGATGTAGATGATCACGCCGAGGATAAAGTCGAACCAATACCAGGGGATCGGATCAAGGTAGGCGAAGAGATCGACCCAGTACCAGCCCACAAAGAGGATCAGGGGTGAAGCGAGAATCCAATAAAGGAGACCGTTGGCGGGCGGGGTTGATTCGATCAGCAGCGCAGGAACATCACGGCGCATGAACTTTTTTTGAGAGCTTGCGTTATCGTTTGCGTTTTCCATGTTTCGGTTTTGAGCTAGGCGGTGGCGCCGCCGGTTTTACGTTAGGGGGCCGTCGTCGTTTGCTAGGTTTGAAGGGAGGCGTCCACATTGGATGCTCTTGTCCCTTGCCCGCGCCGTCTCCAAAAATACGCATCCACTTCTCTACATCACTATCTGGAATGTTGTCGCCAGGGTCTGCCTGTGCGTTTACCGGTGGTTTGCGCTTAGGCGCGGGCGGATCGAACATATTCTCAATGAAATCATCCGAGCGCCAGACTTCCACATTGTGCCGTTCGGCCTCCTGGCGTAGCGCCGCATCATTGGTGACGAGGATCAGATCCTTTTTGGGATGGCGCACTCTTCGTCGGATCAGTTCGTCGGCGTCGGTTGGATTGCGGGCGAAGCGCACTTCCACACCGCCGCCGCTGAGGGTCGACGATCTCCCCTCGGTGATGCCGTGATCGAAGATCACCTCGATCTTGCCTGGGTAGCGGCTCTTCCATGCGCGCAACCGAGCCACTAACCGCGCCTCATCATCTTCGTCGGTCAGGCGGATATCCTCGAAAACGTTGGCGCCGATTAGGTTATGGCCGTCAATCAACAGCGGCACGCGGATGCTCCTTTGCGCAAGATAGTTTCATTGCTCTGGTCGTAGTAATGAATAATGAGTAGGTTGACAGGGCTGGTTGCTGCATTGGAATCAGGACGGTACAGTGCGTCCTTACTCCTTACTCATTCTCCCCTGCCAATGGATCTCGGCCCGATGGCGATTCTGCCGCCGCCACCGCAGCCCCACTGGATACCCGGCCATCTTGGCAACATCGCCCACCAGCCGGATCAGCGGAACCAGCGCCGCCGCTGCGATCCACGTGGCTGGGGATAGATCCGCGCCCAATCGCCCCAAGCGCCGCCACGGACGCGCACAGTAGGCGATGACGCCAGCGAGCAGCCCCAGCCATCCTAGCGGGCGGGCGAAGAATCCCCACAGGGCGTGGCCGACCAAAGCAGGGATCAACACAAAATAGGTGATGTAGCGGATCAGATGACGTTTGCGCCAGAGATCGGCCTTTCCATCCCCGCGGGCGTAGCGATAGTATTGAGCCCAAAACGAACGCAACGACGTGCGCGGGCGGAAATGGACCTGCGCCTCCGGCCTCCACACAAAGACGGTGGGGCAGTCGGCGCACTGCGCGTTGACGCGGAAATCGAAGATCAGATCCTCACAATAGTCGAGCCATTCTGGGTAGCCGCCGGCGCGTTGCCATGTTTCTTTGGTGAAAGCCACCGACCGGCTGCTGGGCAGGAAGGTCCGTTCATCGATCTCATCGGCCAGCGGCAACACTGTCGCCGCCATCGCCGTTTGAAAGATCCCCTCGGCATCGGGGACGAAAAACCCGGCAACGGCCTTCACCCGCCCGGATCGATCTTCCTCGAAAGGCGCAACCAACTCGGCCAGCCAGTGCGGGCTCAAACGCACGCCCGCATCCGTCGCCGCGAGGATCGGTCCACGCGCTGCGGCAATTGCCACGTTGCGTCCCCGGCTGATGTTCGCCCCCGGCTCCACGATCACGCGCAGGTTGGGCAAGCGCTCCCGATAGCTTTCCAGAATGGCGACAGTATTATCCCGGCTGCCGCCGTCGCAGATCACCACCTCATCCGGCAAACGCGTCTGCGCCGCCAGCGAATCGAGCAGCCGGCGCAGACTCTCCCCCTCATTATAAACTGTTGCGATCACAGAGACAGTTGTCATATCTCCCATTCAAGATGGACGGCGGACCGCAGACGAAGGTGGGGCAGGTTGCAGGTTGCAGGTTTGCAAGCGATGAAGCGACAATGCCCTCCCAGTCCCCAATCTCCAGTCCCCAATCCCTAATCACCCACTACCCCCAACTCGCGCCCCACTTTTTCAAACGCGGCCAGCCCGATTTCCAGATCCTCGCGGCGGTGGGCGGCAGAATTCATCACGCGGATGCGCGCCTTCCCTTGCGGCACTGTAGGGAAGCCAATCGCCATGGCGAAGACGCCCTCCTCGAAAAGACGGCGGCTGAACTGCTGGGCCAGCGGCGCTTCGCCCAGCATCACCGGCACGATGGGGGTCTGCGAATGGCCGGTGTCAAAGCCCATCTTCTGCATGGCTTCTTTGAAGAGCCTGGCGTTCTCCCACAGCGTCTTCACCCGATCTTCGGATTCTTGCAGCATGAGGGTGGCCTCGATACAGGCCGCCACATCGGGGACGGTCATGGCGCTGGAGAAGAGAAAGGGCCGCCCGCGTTGGCGTAGCCATTCGACGATAACGGCGCGCCCGGCTACCATGCCGCCGACGACGCCAAAGGCTTTGCTCATGGTGCCGATCTCCACATCCACGCGGCCATGCAGATCAAAGTGATCGACGATGCCGCGCCCACCCCGCCCCAGGACGCCTTCGCCGTGGGCGTCGTCCACCATGATGAGGCAGCCAAATTCCTCGGCAATGGCGACGATCTGATCGAGCGGGGCAATGTCGCCGTCCATGCTGAAGACGCCATCGGTGACGATTAACCTGCGTCCCGTTGTCGGATTTTCGGTCAGCTTGCGGCGCAGATCGTCCACATCGGCGTGGGCGTAGCGGATGGTCGCGGCGCGGCTGAGGCGGCAGGCGTCGATGATGCTGGCATGGTTCAACTCGTCGGAGAAGATGAGATCCTCGCGCCCCACCAGCGCGGGGATGGTAGCCAGGTTGGCGGTAAATCCACTCTGAAAGGTGATGCAGGCTTCGGCTTTTTTGAACTCGGCCAGCCGTCGCTCCAATTCCACATGCAGCGACATTGTCCCGGCGATGGTGCGCACCGCGCCAGGGCCAATGCCATAGCGGTCGATGGCCGCTTTGGCCGCTTGGCGCAGCCGCGGATGGTTAGCCAGCCCCAAATAGTTGTTGGCGCAGAAATTGAGCATCCCCCGCCCATCAATGGTCACCCAGGCATCCATGGGCGAATCGATGGTGCGGATGGTGGTGTAGAGGCCAGCTTCCTTGAGGTAAGCCAATTCCTCTTCGATCCAGGCGACGCTGTTTTCGGCCATGATCGGCTCCTTATTGCATGTTGCGTGGATGATTGTCACTTGCAAATCTGCAACTCTTAGTTGCGGATGGCTTCTATGAGCGCTTGTTCGAGTAGATCGGTGACATTCAGATTCGTTGCCATTCTATTTCCATCCTAGCTGGGAAGCGAACGGGATGCAAATGGACGCAGTATGCCGCGCCCTTACAATAGCATCTCCAAATGGATGCGCAAGCCTGGCGCGGGGTGGATGATCTCTGCCTGACGGTAGAGGATCTCGAAGAGCGGCAAATCACAAGCGTCGATCATCGCCTGTTCCGCCACCGTTGGCGGCAGCAACTTGTGGAAGCGCCCCATCTCCAGGAAAGGCTCGATATGAGGCAGCAATCGATGTAGCCCGATCTGGGCATCGGCCCGATTCCATGTAGGCAGCCGGGGCAGCGGGCCAGGGATGAAGAGACAGTGCGCATTGACCGTGGTAACGGGGGCGCTGTCCTCGTGAATGGCGAAGTAGGGTTGTAACATCTCGGCCAGCATCTCTCCGTAGACATCGCCCCAAAAGTGGAAGAGCCAGCTCCCTTCCGCCACGGGGATCAGCGCCATTTGATGCGGCGCAAATCCCAGATAGCGGGCGACGGCCTGGCTCATGTCGAGGGAGACGGCGAAAGGCGCGGCGGCGAAACGCAGATTCTCCACAGGTAGACCGTCAACGGGGCGCACGCCCACCCGATAGCGATCGCGCCAGACCACCCTCAGCGTTCGTCCGCCCAATTGCACAGTTTCCCCAACTTGAAAGCGCCCCTCACTCTGCGCCAGAACGCGCCCGCTGTAGGCGTCCACCAACTGCACGGCCAACGGATCGCCGCCGATGTTACTGTAGATCTCGTGGGCGTCGAGCAACTCATCCAGAGCAGGGCCAGCGCGCCATTCGCCGGGGCGTCCTCGGCGCAGGTATTGAGTGCGCACAAGTTCATCGAGGATCTGGCGCAGGGTCTCATCCTCGATTTCAGTGGGCGCGACCCTGCGCAGATCGGCCAGACGCAGTCCACCGGTTGGGCTTTGCTTGAGGATGCTGAAACTCTGTTGGACCAGCACCGAAGGCGAGAGATAGGCTTTGGGGTGCAGATCCCAGATCGTATCCTCGCGACCGATGATCTCAATCAGCGCCTGACATTGGACTTCTTCCAGCGGCGAGCGGGGCAGACAGAGGACACGGGTGATCGCCGTCCTTCGTCCGCCGCGCCCGATGCGCTGGAGGAAGGAGGTAAGGCTGGGCGGCGCGCCGATGAGCGCTACATCGTCGATGCTGCCGATGTCGATGCCCAATTCGAGCGTGGATGTACAGACGCAAAGGGCGACGCTGGCCTCGGCGAAGCCCTGTTCTACCTCCAGCCGCAACGCCGGATCGAGGTTGGAATAGTGGGTGAAGATGGCCGCATCAAAGGGCAGGTGGGCGCGCAGATAGGCGGCGGTCTGCTCCACTTCGGCGCGGGTGTTGCAGAAGATCAGCGACTTGCGGATCTGTTCCTCGCCGCCGGCGCGCAAGGCCAGCGCCGTTACCAGATCATCCAACCCAACCATGGGCTGGATCTGCGCAAGGATCTGCCGTGCGCCGGGAACGCGCACAATCTGCGCGACACGGTCATCGCTCAAATAGCGCGCCGCCGTCCCTTCCGGATCGGGCAGGGTGGCGGAGAGTGTAACGCGCTGAAGCGGGACAAACTCCCGATCCGTTTCCTGGCTGCGGTAGCGGCGCACATGCTCAATGCGGGCGAGCAGACAGCGCAGATGATCCCCGCGCGGGCTGCCGTCAAAGAGGTGGATCTCGTCGAGGACGACAGCGCGCAGATCCGCCAAGATCCGCGGCGCACGTGTGAGCAGCGAATCGGTCGACTCTGGCGTGGTGATGAGCAGGGTGGGCGGATTCGCCGTGGAGACCGGTCCTGTGTCGCCGCTCTTCATGGCAAGGGCGATGTGCAGCGCCGCCAACGGCTCTTTCAGCCGTTCATAGAGATCGCGGACCAATGCGCGCGTGGGGCAGATGTAGAGGATGCGCAACCCCGGCATGGCAGGTGAGATCGTTGCTACGCAGTGGCGTTCCACCAGCGGAGCGACCGCGGCCTCCGTCTTCCCAGACGCTGTGGCCGAGATCACAAGTACATTTTCCCCATCCAAAATCGGCGGGATGGCGGCCAACTGCACTGGTGTAAAGTTACCGTGGCGGGCGAAGAAGGGTGTCCACGTGCGGAGGAGGTGTGATTTGAGGGAGAGGGGATCGATCATCTCATCTGGTTGCGCAGTTCATCCAATAGGGTGGCGGCGTTATACTCTGCATACAAATAGAGCAGATCAAACAGTTCCACGGCCAGGCGCACGACGCCGCGGATGCTGAGACGGTTATTGCGCATGCCCAGGGCGAGGTGTTCCGCTGCGCCGCGGCGAATCTGGCGCTGGCGTTCGTCGATTTCGTAGCCGTACGCCTGGGCGTGGTAATTCATCACCCCTTCAAGGAAGTGGCCGATCTCCTGGGGCGAATGGTGCGGATCGAGTTCGAGGATCTGATCTTCGCCCAGCCAATCTTCTAGCGGCATGCGGTTGTCGCTGCGGGTGACGGTGAAGAGAAAGAAGAGCGATTGGCGATCCCCATAGGAGAGCGGGTAGTCGCGAAAGCGATGTTGGGGCAGATCGGCGCCGTTGACCTGCGAGCCATCCTCGCCCAGCGCGGCATGGATGACACCGCTGAAGAAGAGGCTGGCCTTGGGCCGTTGATAGGCGTTGAGTAGGGAGTAACTTTCGGCTTCGTCGATGAGAATGCAGAGTCCACTGTAGCCGGCCAGCCGCGCCAGCACGCTGACGCCGCTGAGCAGATAGGCGATCTGGCGAGCGTTGTTCCCCACCCGATAGATGCTGGGGAAGCGGATGCCGCGCGGCGTGGCCCGGTTCATCAACGTGACGCGGCGACCGCCCATCAGCCAGTTCTCCCAGGCAGTCCGCTGTCGCGAGGAGGTAATCTTGCTGAGCGCCGTCGCCGTCACCGTCAGTGGATCGTCTTCCACCGAGGCAAGATCCTTCAACGTTTCTCGCAGCCGTGGCACAGAGGCGATCTCTTCAAGCAAAGGTCCCAATCCGCGTTCGTCGCTGTCGGGGTAGCGCAGATTACGCATGAGGCTACCGTAGATGTCAAAGGCGCGGTGTGGGGGTAGTTCGAGCAGATCGAGGCTGGTGGCGGCGACCAGAAAGCGTCGATCCAACGCCTCGCGCGCCGTCAACTCGACAATGTGGCTCTTGCCATACCCATACTCGCCGATAATGGCGCGCACCGCTCCTCCTCCGCTGTGCGCCTGCACCAATCCCTCGCTCAGGCTGGCCCGCTCCTTTTCCAGGCCGATGGTCAACTCGCGGATATGCTGGGCTGGCGCTACACCCACGCGCAGCACCTCGATCAACTGGCGCGCGTCCCATTGGGTCGGCGGCATGGGGATGGGCGCATAGGAAGGGGCGGCAGCGATCAATGGTTTCTCCTCTGGATGCTGACCGTTGAACTCCTGGCGCGGGCGACGAAAGCGCAGGCCGTTCTCAAAGCGCACCAACCACTCAGCGCCGTTGCGATACTGCGCAATCACCTGTCCTCGCCCATATTGCGGATGTTCGACGGTTTCACCAATCATAAAAAGTTACTCTTCACGTGTTGCTTCAATCAGGGCCTGCTCCAGCAGATCGGAGACATTCAGTTCGGCGGCCCATGTCCGCAAGTACGCTTGCCAAGGAACCACCGACACAATACGGTGCGCCGACATCTTCCAAAGCCTCAATGACGAGCAGAGCCACTTCTTGTAGCAATAGGTCATTCATTTTGCGCCTGTTCAGATAGATTGTCGCCAGCAGATATGTGGGCAGCCAGTTCTGGGCCAAGTAGCATCTCAGCAAGGCGACGGCGCAGTTCTACCTCTGTTGCCTCTGGGTGTCTTCGCCGCAAGCCGCTCATTGCCAACGTGCGCGCCATCCGATGAAGTCCCGCCATCATCTCCATCTTTCGCCATGTCGGCGCTTCCCGGTAAAACTTGAACTGCATTGCCTCGATCTCCGGCGACGTATCCATGTGCATTTCGCGCCAGGTCGGCAGTCTGCGCATTTTCATCAGTACACCCATTCAATAGGGCGGCGTCTCGCCGCCGCTCAGCATGTCCACCTGGCCGCGGATGATAGCGACAGATTCGCCTTCGGTGAGGAGATGCTCTTCGCCGGCATGTTGGCGCGCCAGTTCGCTCACAAAGGACTTGACAAAGAGGCGGCGGTGGCTGACATCCAAAAAGACATCGCGCGCCACGTTAGCCAGGATCACCGCATTGGCGTGCTGGATCTGGTGATCTAACGCCGTCTCAAAGGCCATCTCGTAAATGGGGATCAGCTTTTCGCCAATCGCCAGCATCAGATCGTTCTCGTCAAGATCCAGGTGTTCGAGGCTGATCTGCGGGCTAAAGTGGTTGGATCGGGAAAAGCGACCCGGCGCGCGCACACGCTGTTGTAGGGCCGGATAGCGCGGCACCACGTCGTTGATGAATTGGGGCGGCACGGCGTAGATGAACATGGCGCCGGGCAGATCCTCGCGGGTGCGGTCGATCACCTCGCGCAGGTTGTCGGTCGCCAGTTTTTCGGCAGCGCCGCCGATGCTCGCCATGCGATCTACTTCGTCGAAGAGAAGGATCAAGCCGCCGTAGGAGAGGGCGCGGATGGTCTGCACCAGCGAGCGCAACATGCGGAAGGCATTGGGCCGTGTGATCTTGCCAGTGACGCCCACCTCGCGCAGAATCTTGGTATCGTCGGGCGTGGTGGCGGAGCCCATCAGCCAGCGCGTGAGCGAATCTTGGCGTTCTTCCTGTTCGCGAATCAGCGCCTCGAAGTAGGCGAGGATGGCGTTTTTGTAGGCCAGGCTGTCGATGGGCGTCGCTTCCAGCGTATCCACGAGGCCGGTGTAATTAGGATGACTGGCAGTCTCCAGGCTGAGATCCCCGCCCACAAAGCGGCGCAGCGTGCCCTCTAAAAAGCGGGTCAGTCCCTGCTCATCGCTGATCGATTCGTCCTCTTCATGCCAGATCAGGTTGCGCGCCACAGCCGCATAGACCAGCCGCTGATCGTTGTAGGGCGTCTCCACCGGGCTGAGATCCACTTTAGCGACGGCAAATCCTCGGCTCCACGCCCGATCGCGCAGGCAATAGAGGAAGTGCGATTTGCCGCTGCCATAATCGCCCACCACCATCTTGTAGGCGCCGCCGCCATCCTGAAGGTAGGAGGAAAGATAGTAGTCATCCAACGCGTTGAGCAGCGAAAGGTTGCCCACATTGAAATGGTGGACGCCTCGTGCTGGCGGCGTGCCTGTACTGCCCAGCACTTCCACAATGTGACGCGCTAGTGGACGCGAAAGTGTAGCCGTTTCGTTACCGTTACTTGCCATCGTTTGCAGCCTGTTCCACTTCTTGGAGTGATGTCGCCGTTAAGGAGAGTTCAAAGAGCCGGTTTAGCTCCTCAAGCGAGAGAGACTGAATCTGCAACACCAACCGTACCGGTACGGCCTCGAAGCGATGTTCCAGCAGGCTCAGAAGCAACGCCTGGGCTTCTTCCTGGCGGCCTTCTTGACGGCCTTCTTGACGGCCCTCTTGGCGACCCTCTTGGCGACCTTCTTGGCGGCCTTCTTGGCGGCCTTTTTCAATGCCGCGCTGCTCTGCTTCTTCCAACCACTCATCAAAGAACGTGTTTGTCTGCATCATATCGATCTCCTTGCGGAACATCTCGCGCACAAATTCTTTGTCGAAATAGCGACCGGCCAGCAGCGCTACCAGGGAAAGCAGCAATGTCCGCCGTTCCAGTTGTGGCTCTGTTTGCGCCAACGCTTTCGCTGTTTCCAGCGTTTCGACAGTGGGCGATGGCACAATTTCGAGCAGATAAGGCGCCAGCGGCGCCAATTCACCAGAGCGGATCTGCGCTTCGTAATCCTGGATCCAAATGTCAGTGTACGTGAACCGATTCATCACCCGCCCGTCCACCTGGACGACATACTCAGGTGCAGGTCGGCGCTCTACCTCTCTCCGCTCTGAGTATACCACGACGGTAATCACCTCCATACCCATGCGGTCGGTCAGTTCCCCAGAGTAGACGAAGAGCGTGCGCGGCACGTCGGCACGATGACGGGCGTAGTATTCAACATGCAATGCCTGCTCCACCTCTCGGCCCTGCTCTTCGGTAGAGATGATCATCACCGTGTCCACAGGACGGGTGGGGAGGTTGATCTCGACGTTCTCCTCCACGCTGATCAGCCGCACCGGTTGATTGGGAAAGGTCAACCGCAGCAGCAGATCGGCGTACTTGCGGAAGAGCAACTTGCTAACCCGGTCAATGGGCGTGGTTAACTCGTTGTATTGCGCCAAGGATCAGACTTCCTCAAAGGTGACTTCTGAATAATAATCGCCGTCCAGCGCACTTGTAGGAATCCAAATACTGCGCGTGGTACTCTCGGTCTGGCTTTTGGTGGCGACGCCTAATCGCAGCCCCAACCGTTGCCCATCCACTTCCACGGTGGGATCGGCGTCGCGCGCCAGCACAAGATCGCGCACGAAGAAGGGACGCTCGTAATCCTTGAAGGTGCTGCGCGAGGGTGCATTCCAAAAGCGGGCGCTCTGCCGGTTAAGTACCAGTTTGCTGTACGCTTCCACAATGTTGATGCGGCGGCGCGATTTCTCCTGAAGCAACCCAATCCACGCGGCATGGAGTTCGCGCAGAAAAGCGTCGGTCGCGATCCTGCGCCCGACGATCTGCTTGCGCTGCTGATCGTAGGCCGAGACAATCGCTCCCAACGAAAGCGCCAGCGGACGGGTCAACGCCTCTTTGCCGTAGAACCACTGCGCTTTGCGGGCGTTGATGTCGATCTGCAACACCAACGGTTCCACGACCAGCGTGGGCGGGCGGCCTTCCACACGTTCGCCGCGCGCCTCAAAGGTCTCCTTGAGATCGCGGGCGAACTCATAGGCCAGCGCATCCAGGGCTCGGCTTGTCTCCGCGGCGAAAGCCTGGGTCGCGCTCTGCAAACCGTTGGCGTGCAACCCTTGTGCATCCACTAGGGCCAGGGATTGTTCCAACTTAGCCAGTGCCTTCTGCATGGGCAGCGCGTCAGCTTTCTCCTGGCTCGCCAGGCGGATCGCCTGCTTCAGCGCGCTGCTGGCGCTGCTCATCGCCTTTACCTTCGGCTCCATCTCCTGTTGGGTGGTCTGAAGCTCTCTCAATAACTCATCGTTCATAGGGATGCAATGCCTCTTCTCTGTCAATAGAATTTCAAAGTCGTTCATTTGAGCAATGACGGCGGACCGCAGACGGCGGACGACGTTGTTAGGACAACTCAATGACTTCATTTATGGAGTGCTTGATAATACAAAGTATCTTAACCTTAGAGATTGGTTGCGTCAATTGAAACCGCAGGTTGCAAGGGGCAAGTGGCAGAAGTCGTCTGCGGTCCGCCATCCGCTACCCACCGCTCACCATAGGACCAAACTGGTCGCGCAGATAGTGGACGATCTGCCAGATCTCCTCGCGGCTGAGTTGTTCGCCAAAGGCAGGCATGCCCAGGTTGGGGAAACCGTTGTGGATGAAGGCGTAGAGTTCGGCGTCATCATGTTCGGGGACGTGGAAGATCAACACTGCGGGCGGCACGGGCAGCCCCGCCGCCGCGGGTCCATTGCCCAATCCATAGAGGCCGTGGCAGTCGGCGCAGCGGCTACGGTAGAGATCGCCGCCGCTGGCAATGGATGCTTCGGTGACGGGCAGCGGTGGACCGGCCAGATCGGGTGAACTCGCTTCTGTGGAGATGGCCGTATAGCCCAGCGTGATCCCGGCGACGAAGCAAAGAGCGCCCACCGTCGCCAATGCAGGGTAGGCCACCCGTCGATTCCGCCGTAGGGGACGCCACCAGAGCAGCGGGATCAGGCCCAGGCTCACCAGCAGCCCGCCCACTACCACCCCAGTGGGAAAACTGGAAACGGGATTCTGCCAGGGGTTACGATCTTGCGTGGAACCGACCGGCGCGGGGACATTGACAGTCAGATTGGTCAGCAGATCGTCCATGCCGCGGCGGCGCACGTAGATCGAGAGATCCCACGGGCCGGCGCGGTTGAGATATGCGCCTTCGGCGGCGAAGGTATCGCGCCCCATCGGTTCAAGATCGATGCGCGATTGGCCCAGGTCCGCTTCCTGATGAATGAAGAGGAAGCGCACCAGTTGCACTTCACCGATGGGTGAGCCATCCGAATGGTAGAGGTGCGTCCAATAGCGGTTGTTGCCCACCTGATTGGGGGAAACCTGCACATGGATCAACAGATCATCGGCCAGGACAATGTCATTGAAAGATGTCATCGTAGCAGGCGCGACCACAGCTTCCACCTGGGGAACCGGCGTCTGCACAAGGACGGCGACCACGATCACAATGACGATGCCCACCGCCGACTCGCTGAGCAGTTGACGCAGAAAACGGCCAAACGGGATCGGCGTCTGCGCGGCCGAATTGCGGTGGATCAATCGATTGTTGAGCAGACCGATCCCCAAAGCCAGGGCGACGAGAGCGAGTTTGGTCAGCAACACCCAGCCGTATGGCGTTGTCCACAGGAGGTTGAGAGCAGGGAGTTGCACGACACTGCTAAAGAGACCGGTCACAGCCAGCACGAAGACCGACGCCCCGGCCAGGAGAGAGAAGCCGCGCACGATCCCGCCCAGCGCGACGGCATCGAGCGATGCAAACCTTGTACGCGCCACCCACAGGAGGACGGCCAGCAGCAGCAGACCGCCCAGCCACGCCGCCGCCGCCGCCAAATGAATCCAATCGCCGAGGATAGCCCAGCCGCTCCCCGCTACCGCCGCCGCATGGCTACCCAACGAGAAGGTCGCCAGCGCCACGCCGCTCACGATCAAGAGCATCCACACGGTAAGCGATGATGCGCGTAGGGTCGCGTTCCGCCTCTGCGCGAGGACAAAGCCCAGCCCCAAGATCCCCAGCCCGAAGACCGAAAGTGTGATCGGGCGAGGCGTCTGCACCATCAACATGATCACCAACGCCAGCAAGATCACCGTGTAGATCCCAGCGGCGAGCGTCCACAGTCGCCGTCCCCTTTCGATCAGCGCCGAGAGGATCACGAGCAGCGATACCCCGACCAGCAGATGACGGAAAAGGAGCAAATTGCCGGGGCGGGTCTCCAGCGCCAGCGCGGGCAGATGATCGAAACCACCCATCGAGATCGTCTGGATACCGATTTGCAGCCAGCCGCCTGAGATCAGGGCGACTGCGCCCAATGTCAGCGTCGCGCTCAGGGATCGTCTGCTCACACTTTCCAACAATTGCCGCCCTGGGGATGGAATGCCATTGTCCATCCGCCGCCAGAAGGGCCAGAGTACCATTGCCCAGAAGAGCGTCCCCCCAAAGAGAAGCAGCGCGCCCGATAGCGAAATCCAGCGCGCTGTCGCTTCGAGCGGTGTGGGCAAATCCCCGCGCCGCGCTCCATCCACAGCGACGGCGGTTGCGCTGGGACGCGAACCGTCCGCGTTGAGGATGGTGATAGGGAACGATCCCACCCACTCATGGCCGTCCACGCTGGAGAGCGTGCGCCAGACCACCGTGTAGATCCCCGCCGGCAGATCGCCTAACGGCAGCGTCATGTGTGTAGGATCGTCGGTGTGGACCATCGACGCGCCAGCGGGGATCTCTGCGCCGGTGGAATCGAGGAGGATCACGCTGCTGAAACGCGCTTCCAGCGGCTCGCTGAACCAGAGTTCGATGGTGGCGGGCGGCGCGCTCAATTCGGCGTCAGCCTCCGGGATCGACCGGATCAGGATCGCGTGCGCCTGCGCCAGCGACGCCAATGTGAACAGCGCCAACAGCACCATCGCCAGCCCTATCCCTATCGCGGGCCATGATCGTCTTCGACGCCATAAGCTTTTCATCATCATCGCTCACTTCGTCGCCGCCCCATAAGGACCGCGCCTAATACAAAGATGATCAACGCCGAACTGCCCGCACAGGGCAGCGCGCCGGTCGCTCCCGCTGGCGGGGTGGGGATGGGCGTTGGCGTTGCCCCTACCTCTTCGACTGGCGTCTCTGCGGCTTCTGCCGTGGCTGCCGGCGTGGCGGCAGCCTGCCCATGATCGTGCGCAGCGTGGGCGTTTTCTGTCGGTGCAATTATCGCATCCCCAACGGCGAAAGTGAACTCTCCTTCGCCCGGGTGACCGTCGTCCGCCGAGAGCGCACGCCAATGCACAGTGTAGATCCCATCAGGCAGATCGGGAGCGAGTGAGACGGTCATCGTGCGCCTGTCGTCGTCGGCGATGGCGGCATCGTCGAGATCTACGCGAGTACCGTCGGCGGCGTGAACTTCAATGTGGTTCTCGCCCTGGCGGCGAAAGAGATCCTGGGTGAACCAGATCTGTACCTGGGTCGGCGCTTCGGTCAGGGTTGCGCCCGCCGCTGGATCGGAACGTTCATAGTCCGCATGGGCGCGGACGATGAACGTCTGCAACCCGACTACCGCCAACGCCACCAGCAAGATCAGAGCGATCTGTGTGAGTCGTCGCATAGGTCGTCCTTACCCTCCACTCTCGTCAGGCTCTTCGCTCTGTTCGTGATCATCGTCATCGTCATATTCATGCGGATCACCCTGCATTCCACCCAGCCAATGCTCGGCCGCATGGGAGAGATCGTGGCCCAGTTCGTGGGCGTCCAGCGCCAACGGCGCCGCTGTTTCGAGATCATCGTCGCCCAGCGCCGCTGCCAGATCGGTGAGAAGATCGATTAACGTTGCCGCGTCCTCGCCCATCTCATCCGGCCAATCCACCGTCGAAAGCAGGCGGCCAATGCGCGTTACGCGTCCGCTGTCGTAGGGCTGGATCAACCCTTCCTCGTTGAGACGCACATCTAGATCGTGGAAACCAGCGTTGTCGAGCAGATAGACCGCCGCTGTAACGCGGAAGAGCTGCCCAGGGGCGTCATGTGCAGTGTAGGCCGTTGATGCTCCGCGCAGCCAATGTTCGGCCGCGTGCGAAAGATCATGGCCCAGTTCGTGGGCGTCCAATGCCAGCGGCGCCGCTGTTTCGATATCGTCGTCGCCCAGCGCTGCGGATAGATCGGTAAGGATCGAGATCAACGTTTCGGCGTCGTCGGCCAACTCATGCGGCCAATCCACCGTCGAAAGCAGGCGGCCAATGCGCACCACGCGTCCGCGATCATAGGGCTGGATCAACCCTTCCTCGTTGAGACGCACATCTAGATCGTGAAGACCGGCGTTGTCAAGGAGATAGACAGCCGTGGTCACCTGGTTGACCTGTGCAGCGGAGGGCGTTTGGCCGGCCAGCACGGCGATCTGCGCCTCCAATGCTTCGACGCGTGCCAGCAGATCGTGGACCGTTGGCTCCGACATGGTCGTCTCTTCCTCAGCAGCGGGCGTCGGCGTGGATCCATGAAAATCAGGCGCGGCCAGGGTGAACGGTTGTGTGCGTAAGATCAGAATGCTGCCCAACAGCAGCACAAATAAGCTGAAGATGATTCTTTTTACCATCAGATTCCCTCCTGGGGAAAGACTTGGTTCTAGTGCGTCAGGCGCGAGGGATAAGCGCTTCGGTCAAGCGCAAGCCGTCATGTATGGCGCGCAACAATGGCATTTCTACAAGGACGAGCCAACTTTGATCAGAGAATACGCCTACTTTGGAGGGATCCGTTCAGGGGGGAGATGAATGTTTCGGTACGCAGGCGGGGCTATGTGAAAGACTGAACGGCGAGGAGCAAAGAGTTCGAAAAGGCTCTCGTTCCTCGCCCAGATGTATTGTAGACCCAGCAACAGGGACGATTCCCCCATTGCATTGGCGATGACAAGGAGTATGGGCTTGGCCGCAGGCGCAGATGTCCTTCTGGCGAGATCTGCACCCGGTAGAACAGTCTGTCCTTGCGGAATCATCCTCGACTGGATCGCAGCGTGGGGACGCTGTCCGACTTCGAGAACTGTATGCGTGCGTCGCACAGCCGCGTTGAACCAGTGATGGCTGTAAATGGGCAAAACCATTTGGACTGCCATCACCACAAGCAGAATCGTTAAGATAATCGAACGGAAGCTATGCATAGAAGAACCCTGGGCCATTGGTCGCGCCCATTTTAAGGGCCTGTCTCAAAATTTCGCGTAGGATGGCTTACGAATGCATAAACGTAACGGGTGTGTTCAAAATGGGTTGAAGCGGAGTAGGCACGCCCACGTGCCGTCCCGGTCGCACGAAGGCGTGCGCACTCCGCGTCCCAGCCGAGTAGATTTTCGAGGCGATTACTTCTTCTTCTGACTCTTGGTGACGCTGCTCACCCGCTCAACCTTGCTTTTGCTATTCTGCGGGCGCGCTCCCTTTGAGGAACGGCTCTTGGGAGCCGTCTTGACAGTGGTTTCGTCCCGACCCTCTGCTGCCGCTTCCTCTGGGATCAATGCTGGTTGGATGGGGTGCGCTTCCACCGCTACAGGCGTCGCTGCATCCACGGCTTTGCGACGCCGTGTTGCTGGTTTGGACTCAGGCACAGCCTTATCCTCCTCTACAGGCATGGGCGCAGGTTTGGCCGATCCTTTGCGCTGCGTCGCCGGTTTAGGATCGGCGATAACCTTTTCCTCTACTTTTGTTTTGCGACCATGGGTGGGTGTCTCTACCCCTTCCACCTTTTTCAGGGGAACCGTCGCTTTGGGCGTTGTGGCGCGTGGCGTCTTCGGGCGTGCTGTGGGCGCGGCGCGTTTTTTCGGCAGCGGCTCGATCTTGGCTGGCGAGGCGGGTGGATGGCTTTTTACTGTCGGCGCTTCTGCTCTGGACGGTTTCCCATTCGCTTTGATCGATGGCGGCGCCAGGGTTTCATCGCCGACAAAGCCAGGGATTCCCTCGACCACTTTCACGGCGACGATTTGATCCCCACGGGCGAGCGATTTGAGCGTTTGCCCCAGCGTGCTGCGCCCTGACGACGGGATCTCACTCAGCTCCACCGGTTTGGCGATGCCTTTATCGGTGATGAAAACCACGAGATCGCGGCGCTCGGCGTTGATCACCAGCGCGTCGATCAGGTCGCCGGTGCGTTTGTCCGTTTTGTGGGCAATGATGCCGCTACCGTTGCGCCCTTGCGAGCTGTACTCGCTCATGGGCGTGCGTTTGGTGAACCCATTTGCCGTCACTGTCAGCAATTCGCCCATGCCATCCATGACGCCAGCATAGACAACCTTTTCACCCTTGCCCAACTTCATACCGGCAACGCCGCCAGCGGCCAGCCCCATACTGCGCACCTCCTCCTCGCCAAAGCGGATCGAACGACCGCCCGCCGCCACCAATATCACTTCCTGCCCGCCCGGTGTGGGGAAGACCCACCCCAGTTCGTCCTTTTCGTCGACGCGGATTACTTCGGGGTTGTTTACTGCCGCAGCCACAAAATCAGCCAACGCCACCCGTTTGACAGCCCCCCCTCTCGTCACAAGGAAGAGATAGCCGGCGGCGTCCTCAACGGTGAGCCGGGGCAAAGCCACTGCGGCCACGATCCGATCGCGACGGCTGTAATTTGTCAATTCAGCCAGGTGTTTGGTCTCGTCTTGCGGCAACTCGTGGATGGGGACGCGGTTGCAGCTTCCCTTTCTATCGAAAACATAGAGGAAATCCTGCGTATTGGCCGTGAGTAGCGCCACGGCGCTATCCCGTGCGCTCTGGCGTAGATTCGTCTTGTTGATGTTGGCCAACGCCTGGCGTCGTACATCACCGTTCGCCCCCACCGAAACCAGCACCTTCTGATCGGGCAACAGATCGGTGGCGGTGAGCGTACCCTTGATTCGATCCACAATTTGGGTGCGGCGCGCATCAGCGTATTGCGCACGAATTTTCAGCAATTCCTCGCGGATTACCGCAAGGATCTTGGCCGGGTTGGTCAGCAGATCCTCTAAATAGGCGATGCGCGTCAACAGTTCGTCGTATTCGTCTTGCAGACGTTTGCGTTCCAGAGCGGCCAGCCGTTTGAGCGGCATATCGAGGATCGCCTGAGCCTGCACTTCGCTAAAGTTGAAATTGCGCATGAGATTGGCACGCGCCGTATCCACGCGCTGGCTGCGGCGGATGGTGTCGATCACCTCGTCCATAATGTCGAGCGCGCGCAGCAGCCCTTCCACAATGTGCGCCCGTTCCCTGGCCCGCGCCAGATCGAACTCAGATCGACGGCGGATCACCTCCTGGCGATGCTCGATGAAGAGTTGGAGCATCCGTTTCAGGCTAAGTGTGCGCGGTTCGCCATCCACCAGCGCCAGCATCGAAGTGCCGAAGGTCTGCTGCATGGGCGTATATTTGAAGAGGTCGGCCAGCACTGTCTTGGCGTCGGCGTTGCGGTTCAACTCGAAGACAATGCGCATCCCTGCCCGATCCGATTCGTCGCGCATGTCGGTGATGCCATCGATTTTGCCATCGCGCACCAAAAACGCGATCCGTTCCAGCAGATTGGTCTTGTTGGTCTGGTAAGGCAGTTCGGTGACGATGATGCGCGTGCGTCCGCGGCTCATCTCCTCAAAGTGGGCCTTGGCCTGGATGATCAGCCGGGCGCGGCCGGTGGCGTAGCCCTGGGTGATCACGTCGGTGGTTTCCAGGCCGCGACGATCCTCACGGTAGCGGAAGACAATACCGCCCGTGGGGAAATCTGGCCCTTTGACGAACTTGAGCAACTCTTCGACGCTGATTTCGTCCACGCGCGTGAAGTTGTCGAGGACATAGACCAGCGCATCAACGATCTCGCCCAGGTTGTGGGGCGGCACGTTGGTGGACATCCCCACAGCGATGCCGCTGGCGCCGTTGATCAACAGATTGGGCAGCGTCGAAGGCAGGATCTGCGGTTCCTTGAGCGTGTTATCAAAATTGTCGGTCCACTCGACGGTCTCTTTGTCGAGATCGGCCAACACCAAATCGCTGATGGCGGCGAGGCGGGCTTCGGTATAGCGCATGGCGGCGGCGTTGTCGCCATCCACCGAGCCGAAGTTCCCTTGCCCATCCACCAGGGGGTAGCGCAGGCTGAAATCCTGGGCCATACGCACCATAGCGTCGTAGACAGCGGTATCGCCGTGGGGGTGATATTTACCCAACACTTCACCAACGATGCGGGCGCTCTTTTTATAGGGTTTGTCGCCCGTCAGCCCCATGTCATACATGGCGTAGAGGATGCGGCGGTGGACCGGTTTCAACCCATCGCGCACATCGGGCAAGGCGCGGCTGACGATTACGCTCATGGCGTAGTCGAGATAGGCGCTCTGCATCTCGTTGGTAATATCAACTTCCCGCACATTGCCTATGGTTTCAGGTAATAACGTCATTGTACAATTCTCTTGTCAGGTCTGTCGTCACGATTTTCCCCAGCGGCTGCTTCGCGCCAACCGCTGATCTTACCTGTGATCTTATAGATAGGAACAAATATTGGTGTCATTAGCCAGTTTTCGTCAACTCGATGAGGCTGCTCTGCATCGCCAGAACGATTCCCAACAAGCCCTGCTCCGGCTTGCGATCCAGGCTGGGCAGTATACCCAAAAGCTTCCGCTACTACTAGAAGCAGGGCGGCTGGCGGCGGCGCTCACTGGCGCTGCGGCTGGGATGGTCTACCTGCGCACCGAGGCAGATCCCGGATCGCAGCAGTTGGGCGAATCGGCCCACTATCAACCTTACACCTGCTATTTAAGCCCCACCCCAAACGCATTTATGCCGCGGTTGGCGAGTGTTGCGCTCTCCCAGATCGAGCAGGCCAGCCTGGGCGGCGAGATCGTGCAATTAGAAGGGAATCAACGGTTGCTGGTTCCGCTACGTCGCCATCGCAAGGTAATGGCGATGTTAGAGCTTTGTAGTACGCCAGACGTTCCCTTTGACGCCACAGATGTGCAGGTGATGACCGACCTCGTCCTGCTGCTCGATTCGATCCTAAAAAATCAGTATCTGCTGGCTGCCCGCACAGCGCTGACCGAGTTAGCCCAGGATCTAAGCGCCGAATTGGATCTGGCGATTCTCCTCAACAAAGTAGCCAGCGCCGCCGCAAGCATTGCCACAGCCCAGAGTAGTTCCATTTTGTTGTTGCAGCCCGATGCAGAGAGCCTACGGTTTGCGGCAGCATATGGCCTTTCGGAATCGGATCGCGAACTGCTACGCCAGTTGAGCGTCCCTTTACAGGGGAGCATTGCCGGTTCGGTCGTGCTGACACGCCAGCCATTGGTCAACAACAACGTGCGCCAGAACGCCCACTTCTACCCCGGCATCAGCGAAAGTGTAAGCCTCAAAACCCGCTCGTTGATCGCCGTCCCTCTAATCGCACAGGATCAGGTCATCGGCGCGCTGGAGGTTGTCAATCAACAGTACGACGATGAATTCGACAGCGAGGATGTCTCCACGCTCTTGCTCTTCGCCAGCCAGGCAGCCATTGCCATCCAAAATGCGCGGCTCCTGGGGGAACGGCAGTCGAGCCTGACCGAGCTGCGCAAGTTAGAACAACGTAAATCTCAGTTCATCGCCCTGGTCAGCCACGAGTTGCGCACGCCGCTCAATTTGGTCAGCGGCTACGCCATGCTGCTGCGCGACAGCCTGGAACAGCGAGATCCGCCCACGGATTTAGAGACGATGGAGCGGCTGGAACAGATCGAACGGGCAACCGGCCAATTGGTGAAGATGGTCAACAATATCACGTCGATGTACAACCTGGAGACCGGTCGCACACAGCTTGTACTGAGCCAAAAAGATGTGACTGAAATCGTCGATAAGGTACTTAGCGAACACAGAGAATGGGCGCTGACCAAAGGGTTGGTCATCACCTTTGAACCGGCTTGCCGTCCACTTTATGTGACTTGCGACGCCATCGAGATCCACCGTATCCTCGACAATTTGATCAACAATGCCATCAAATTTACCCCAGAAGGGGGACGCATTACCCTTTGGGCTACGCTATTGGCGGAGAAGCGCATGGTCCAAATTGCCATCTCCGACACAGGCCCTGGAATCGATCCGAGCCAGATGGAGACGATCTTCGAGCGCTTTGCTCAACTCGACAACCATCTTAACCGTGCGCAAGATGGCATGGGCTTAGGACTGCCCCTGGCCCAGTCTCTCGTCCAAAAACATGGCGGCGAACTCTGGGTCAACACCGCACTGGGCCAGGGATCAACCTTCTTTTTCACACTGCCGACGGCGGAAGCGGAAGAAGAAGGGAAGAAGTGAAGAAGGGAAGGAGAGACTTTCGTATTCCCTCTGTCGCCTCTTCCCTATTTCCCTTTTTCAATCCCTCTCTTCTTTTCTCACCGCACACCGATCTTCTCCACTTCCAGTTGACGCAGTTCGATCAACTGATCGCGCAGACGAGCGGCGCGCTCAAATTCGAGATCTTTGGCCGCTTCTTTCATCTCTTTCTCAATGCTCTTGATCAATTTGGCAAGTTCATCGCGCGGCAACAGGATCGGATCGAGTCGCGGTGTCTGATCGCCATCGGCGCTGGCGTATTCAGCTTTATCCTCAGCCAGGACACGCACCCGATCCGTTAGGTCGCGGATGCCCTTGACGATGCTGCGCGGCTCGATGCCATGTTCGCGATTGAAGGCTTCCTGGATCGAACGACGGCGGTTGGTCTCGTCGATGGCGGCGCGCATGGCGTCGGTCATCTTGTCAGCGTAGAGGATCGCCTTGCCCTCCAAATGGCGGGCAGCGCGGCCAATCGTCTGGATCAGCGCTGACTCACTGCGCAAGAAGCCCTCTTTATCCGCGTCGAGGATCGCTACCAACGTCACTTCCGGCAGATCCAATCCTTCGCGCAGCAGGTTGATGCCCACCACCACGTCAAAGACCCCTAAGCGCAGATCGCGCAGGATCTCGACGCGTTCGAGGGTCTCGATCTCACTGTGGAGATATTGCACCTTTACGCCCAGCTCAGCCAGATATTCAGTCAGATCTTCGGACATGCGCTTGGTAAGCGTAGTGATGAGGGCGCGTTGGCCTTTAGCCACCCGCGACTGCACCTCACGCAGCAGATCATCGATCTGCCCCTTGCTGGGCCGCACATCCACCACCGGATCGATGAGACCCGTCGGGCGGATGATCTGTTCCACCACCTGATCGGCATGTTGCATCTCGTAGCCGCTCGGCGTGGCGCTGACGTAGATAGCCTGCTTCACCGTCGCCTCAAACTCCTCAAAGGTGAGCGGACGGTTATCCATGGCGCTGGGCAGGCGGAACCCGTGGCCCACCAAGACCTCTTTGCGCGAGCGATCCCCGGCGTACATGCCCCGGATTTGGGGGATGGTCATGTGGCTCTCGTCGATGATGACAAGCCAATCCGCAGGGAAGTAGTCGAGCAGTGTCCACGGGCGGCTGCCGGCAGGGCGCCGCGCCAGATGGCGGCTGTAATTCTCGACGCCGTTGCAGTAGCCGATCTCGCGCAGCATTTCCAGATCGTAGCGGGTACGCTGACCGATGCGTTGCGCCTCTAGCAATTTGCCCTGTCCTTCAAACGTGGCAACTTGTTCGACCATCTCGGCCTCAATGTCCTCAATGGCCTCGGATAGTTTCTCTTGCGGGGTGATGAAATGTTTGGCCGGGTAGATCTCGATCTGCCCATGATCGGCCAGGATCTCACCCGTCAACGTGTCGATCTCGGTGATGCGTTCGATCTCATCGCCGAAGAAACTGACACGATAGGCAAAATCGCTGTAAGCTGGCTGCACCTCTAGCACATCCCCGCGCACGCGGAACTTGGAACGCTGGAGTGTGTTGTCGTTGCGCTCATAGTAGATATCCACCAGATGGCGCAGCAATTGGTTGCGACGCACAAGATCCCCCACCTTCATCACCAACACATTCTGGCCGTAATCCTGTGGGCTGCCCAGACCATAGATACACGAGACCGACGCCACAATGACAACATCGCGACGGCTGAAGAGCGCGCTGGTTGCCGCCAGCCGCAGCCGGTCGATCTCATCGTTGATCTGCGCATCCTTTTCGATGTACGTGTCGCTGCGCGGGATGTAAGCCTCGGGCTGATAGTAATCGTAGTAAGAGACAAAATATTCAACTGCGTTCTCAGGCAGGAACTCGCGCATCTCGCTATAAAGTTGGGCGGCCAATGTCTTATTGTGGGCGATGATCAACGTGGTGCGCTGCACCTGTTCGATCACCTTGGCCATGGTAAAGGTCTTGCCCGAACCCGTCACCCCCAGCAACACCTGGTGACGGAATCCACTTTCAATCCCCTGGGAAAGCTTTTCAATTGCTTGTGGCTGATCGCCTGTCGGTTGGAATTCGCTGATGACCTTAAACGGTGGCATCGTTCACACTCTCCCTAAGTTCTGGATGATTTCCAAGCTATCGCTGTCCTTGCAACACAGAACATAAGTTCCATCACCAACACATAGTATACCCCCATTCAACCATTTTGTCCAAATAGTTCGCTATTTACCAGAGTGAGAAGCAGGTAGCAGATAGCAGGTAGCCCAGAGAGGATGGGAAGGCAAAGGGCAAAAGTGGTTGAGACGATGCAAGTTTGCAGGTTTGCAAGTGGCAGGTTGCAATTCGCCCCTCGCAACTCGCCCCTCGCAATTCTGAACACGCACTACGCAACAAAGCGCCTTAATTGACGGAAGAGCGCGCGCTAAGTACAATGCTCGCAGGTGGGGATGCTCGCCTACAGTTTCGTGTTTGCTGTTTGATTGCTCCATTATGGATCTCATGAAGCCAAGCAAATCAAATTATGGGGAAGGAAGCGCGCGTTTCGCCCGTGGTGGACGTGTCCCCCATTGGCTTGCCCGCCTCTTGTTTCCCCTGCTTTGGACCACGATCTTTGTCGCCGTACTCAGTCTGGGCGCAAGATGGCAACCTCTACTGTACGCCCAAGACGAGATCGATTCGGCAACTGCCACCCCATCGCCGGCCTCATCACCTGCACAGCCAACTGCCCAATCCCCTGTCTCGTCACCTACGCTGGCGCCGACATTGACGCCCACCAACGCATTGGTGACAATTACACCTGCTACGGTTTCAATTACTGCTACCATCTGGGCAAAAGCGACGGCTACAGCCGCGGCCATTGAAGCGCTGACTGTTACGCCGCAGCCGTCGCCAACCCCCAGCCCCACACCTGGCGTTGACCAGATCTTTGATCGGCAGATCGAAGAGATGATCGCCCAGATGAGCGTAGCGGATCGGGTTGGGCAATTGTTCATCATCGATTTTCAGGGCAGCAGCGTTGACATTGACAACGATATTGCCGAATTGATCCAGAACTACCGGATTGGCGGCGTTGTCCTCAGCCCTCAAAACGGCAACTTCAGCAATCAGGATCCGAACGCGCCGCGCCAGATCGCAGCGTTGACCAATCAACTCCAGGCCCTGGCCTACAATATTTCCCTGCCCGCCGATCAGGCGCTCGATCCGCCGGAACTCTTGCTCGCGCGCCCGAATACCCTCCGCTTCAACCTGTTGCAACAGGTAAGCCCTGATCTTCCACTCTTCATCGGCGTCGAACAGGATGGGGATGGCGCGCCGAGTACGTCCATGCGTTCGGGATTCACAACATTGCCGCCGCACATGGCTATCGGCGCCAGTTGGAAGACGGAATACGCCGAGGCCATCGGCGGGATCGTGGGCCGCGAGTTGGCCGCTGTGGGCGTCAACTTGTTGCTGGGTCCTAATTTGGATGTACTCGATCAGCCGCGGCCCGAACCGGTGGGCGGCCTGGGGATCTACACGTTCGGCGGCGATTCCTATTGGGTGGGCAAACTAGGCCAATCCTATGTGCGCGGTGTCCATACAGGCGGTGGGGGACGGGTAGCGACGATTGCCGGGCATTTCCCCGGTCAGGGCGGCAGCGACCGTCGCCCCGACGAAGAGGTTGCGACGATCCAAAAGAGCCTGCAAGAGTTGCGCCACATCGAATTGCTGCCCTTCGCCAGCGTCACACAGCGCCCCTCTTCGCTGCTGCGCGTGGATGGCGACCCTGCCGCCACCGATGGGCTGATGTCCGGCCATGTCCGCTACAGTAGTTTTCAGGGCAGCCGGGAACGCACGCCTCCGATCAGCCTTGCCAAAGAACTGGGGACGATCCTGGCGTTGGAGGAATTTGCTGTGTGGCGACAGGGCGGCGGCGTGGTGATGAGCGATGCGCTGGGCGTTTCTTCCATCCGTCGCTACTATGATCCCACCCTTCAGGACTTCCCACGCAAACGGATCGCGCTGGAAGCGTTTTTGGCCGGCAATGATCTGCTCTACCTTTCCAATTTTTCGTTAACAGGGGATTGGGAAGAAGCCCGCGACAATATCCGCGAGACGGTACTCTTCTTCCGTGAGCGTTACACAAGCGACCCTGATTTTGCCGCTCGTGTGGATAGCTCGCTCGCCCGCATTCTGCGCCTCAAATTGCGTCTCTACACCACTCCAGCGGAAAGCCCAGATCTGACGGCGTCCTCTCCTGAAGTGCCGTTGGTGCAGGTCTTGACCAACATGCGATCCCTACGCGTCTTTGGTGGGGCGGCGCGCGAAGAAGCGCAGAATCTTGTCAGCGCGGTGGCGCGCGAAGCGGTAACGATCCTCTACCCAGATCCAGATCTGCTCGCCGATCCACTGCCGCCCGCGCCGCAGACCGATGAGAAGATTCTGATCATTTCGGATAGCCGCACCTACCAAGAGTGCGCCGACTGTGCTGCGCAATTTGCGATTGCCCCTGACGCTTTGCAAGGGGTAATGCTGCGACTTTATGGGCCAGACGCCACCGGCCAATTGTTGCCTGAACAGTTGCAAAGCCTGACCTTTGAACAACTCAACGCGCTGCTTAACGATACGGCTTCGGCGGAAGAAGCGCAGATGATGGAGCAAGCCATTGAGCAGGCAGATTGGCTGATCTTCGCCATGTTGGATGTGGATGTGGCTCGCTATCAAAGCAGTGACGCCGTAAAGCAGTTCCTGCGCCTACGCAGTGATCGACTGCGCAGCAAGCGCATTGTTGTGCTGGCGCTCAACGCGCCCTATTTCCTCGATTCCACCGAGATCAGCAAATTGACGGTCTACCTGGGCATTTACAGCAAAACCCAGCCCTTCCTCGAAGCGGCGGTGCGCACGATCTTCCGCGCCATCCAGGCCCCAGGATCGCCGCCCGTCAACGTACCGGGGACCCGCTACAGCAATCTCTTCGAGCGGCTGGAGCCTGATCCGAACCAGACAATTGAACTTCACCTGCTGAATGATACGGTGACATCCAGCGCGGCGCAGGGCGGCGCAGCGGCAGAGCGCATCCAGGCGGATCTGGCGATGGGCGATGTGATCGCTGTCGAGACCGGCGTTATCCTCGACCACAACCGCAACCCCGTCCCCGATGGGACGCTTGTGAACTTCCGGCTGATCTACGAGGGCGAAGAATTGGCGCTGCCTGTGGATCCGTCGCGCACACGCGACGGCAGGGCGCGGCTTGCCGTCCCCTTAGAGCGGAGCGGTACATTGCGGATCTCGGCCAGCAGCGTGGAAGCGACAGTGAGTACTTTGATCCTGGTGAGTACGCAAGGGGAAAACCAGACGGCATCGATTGAATTTGTGATGCCTACCCCCACGCCTGAACCTATTCTAGAGTCGGTTAGTGTTGCGATTGCCAGCAACGAAGCAGCGCGTGTAACGGATAATGAGGCCGCCGCTGCGCCATCGGTGGCGTTGCTAACTGCCCCCAACCCCTTCCTGGGGCCTGTGGTGAGGGTGAACCTGCTTACCCTGGGGCTGGCGTTTATGACCCAATTGGTGATGCTGGGGCTGCTGTTGGTGGTATTGGTGCGGGTCATGCCACGGGCAATGCTCGTCTATCGGCTGCTCTGGGCGCTGTTGATCGGGTGGGTGGCCTATATTTTCTACGGGCTGGGATTGGTTCCTGGCAGCACATGGCTACAGATCACCCTCTACCCCTGGGGCGTCATCCCTGTGGTCTTCATCGCCATGCTCTTGTCGATGGTCTGGTTGCAATTGCGGGCGGAGTGAGGATGGAACGCGGAGGGCGCAACGCCCCTAACGGATCGGGCAGATGATTGCCGAAGTCGATGTCCTTGATCCGAGCGCAGACATTCCAGTAAATACATTCCTCTCTCATATGCGGATGTGGTCTCAAGCGCGGTCGAGGCGTTTTTCTCAGCCACGAGTCATATTCCTATATTGGCTATAGGCCAACGCCTTCACTCTTGACAACCCGTATCTCCCCATCTATAATCTAGACAGTCTAGACAGGAGGTCAAGTATGGTGCGTATCTGGCAACTCCAAGAGGCGAAGAATAAGTTCAGTGAAGTGGTCGAAGAAGCCCTTACACAAGGCCCGCAAGTGATTACGAAGCGGGGTGTTGAAGCGGTCATTGTTCTTTCCTATGCTGAATACCGCAAACTCATGCTGACCCAACAAAAGCTGTCCGACTTTTTTCGCCATTCTCCGCTCGCAGAAGCGAATCTCAACTTGCAGCGGGACACAAGTCGTGTACGTGACGATATTTCTATATGAGATATCTCCTCGACACCAACATCATTTCGGAACTCATCAGTAAACAACCAAACCAAGATGTCGTCGATTGGATTGATCAGCTCGATCCCATGTCGGTCTATATCAGTGTCATCACCATTGGTGAAATACGTAAAGGTATTGAAAAGCTCCCCATATCAAAGCGGCGCGAGGATTTGACTGTATGGCTTGAGAACGACTTGCTTATTCGCTTTCAAGGGAAGATTGCCGAGGTGACAGCCGAGGTCATGCTCATGTGGGGTACACTGATTGGCCGATTAGAAAACGAGGGGAAGCCACTGCCAGCAATTGACTCCCTCTTAGCGGCTATTGCTCTCGAGGGTAATTACGCATTGGTGACGAGAAACGATGAAGATTTCAAGAATGCAGGTATCACAGTGATTAATCCTTGGAAAACGCGTGCAGCATCATAACCATCAACTCGCCATCGTACCGCTTGAGCGCTTGCAGCCCAATGATGTGGGTGGCTGACTGCCCTACCTCTCGTCGATGTGGATCTTCTCAGGATCGCTGCCATTGAGGGCGATGATCGTCGGCTCCATCGCTCGGAACTGACTCATGTAAAGATTGTAATAGAAGCCGCGTGCTGTCAGTAGTTCCTCATGGGTTCCCCGCTCGATGATCTCGCCTGCGTTCACCACCAATAGCTGATCCGCTTTGCGGATGGTGCTGAGCCGGTGGGCGATCACAAAACTGGTGCGCCCTTCCATCAACGTTTCCAACGCCGTTTGGATCTTGCGCTCGGTGCGTGTATCCACGCTGCTGGTCGCCTCGTCGAGGATCAGCACGTGGGGATCGGCAAGAGCGGCGCGGGCAATCGAGAGCAATTGACGCTGGCCCTGACTGAGCCCGCTGCCGCGCTCGCCCAGCACCGTCTTGTATCCTTCGGGCAGCCGCTCAATGAACTCGTGGGCCTGCGCCAGTTGCGCAGCGGCCATCACCTCTTCATCGCTGGCGCTGGGCCGGCTAAAACGGATATTCTCCATCACCGTTGTGCTGAAGAGGAACGAATCTTGCAGCACAATCCCAATCTGGCTGCGCAGACTGGTCAACGTGGCGTCGCGCACATCCATGCCGTCGATGCGCACACTGCCGTCTGTCACGTCCCAAAATCTGGGGATCAGATTGATGATCGTCGTCTTGCCAGCGCCGGTCGGCCCGACGATGGCAACGGTCTGGCCTGGTTTGGCCTCCAAATCGATCCCGCGCAGGACTGGTTCCCCGGTTTTGTACTCGGCCCACACATTATCGAAGACCACATGCCCCTTAATCGGCGGCATGGTCTGGGCGTTCACCTTCTCCTGCACTTCGGGGATCTCGTCCATCAGCTCGAAGATGCGTTCGGCGCCGGCGATGGCGCTTTGGAGATTGGCCCACAGCACGCTGATCTGGGCGATGGGCTGGTTGAAGCGCTGCACATAGCCCAGGAAGGTGATGATCAAGCCCAGGGTCACCGCCGAACCGGCCAGATTCTGCCCGCGCAGCATGAGAACGCCACCCACCCCCACGACAATCGCAATGGCGACAAATCCCAGCGATTCTAGCGTTGGGGCGAGCGCAGATGTGTAGGCGACTGCCTTGACATTGGCATCGCGGTTAATGGCATTGCTGGCGCGGAAGCTCTCGATGTTGGCCTCTTCGCGGCTGAATGCCTGCGACTCGCGCACCCCGGTGATGCTCTCTTCCAACTCGGCGTTGACATCGCCGATGGCCTGACGCGTCTGGCGGAAGGCGCGGCGCGCCTGCGCGCTGAACCAGATCGTGGCATAGGCCATCACCGGCACGATGCTCAGGCTCAAGAGCGCATAGATCCAGTTGAGCGCCAGCATGTTGTACGCAATCCAGACGATGAGCAAGACGCCGCCCAAAACCTGGATCAGCGCAAAGGTCAGCACCTGCTGTAGCGTATCTGTGTCATTGGTAATGCGGCTCATCAGGTTGCCTGTCTCGTTGCGACTATAAAAGCCAAGCGAGAGCTTCTGCATGTGGTCAAACAGGTTGACGCGCAGGGCGCGCAGCACATGCTGTCCGCTCCAGGTCATGCCGAAGAACATCAAGCCGCCGGTGACTGAGCCGAGGATGTAGAGCCCCGTCACAATGAGGACAAGGCGTACCAGCCCGTCGAGTAGATCCTGGCGGGGGGCATTGGCGGGCAAGTCTGCAAACCAGCATCCGCTCTCTGCCGGGGTGAGTTCACCCTGGGAGAGCGGAATCGCAAAGTCGGCGCTAAGGGCGCCAGCGGCTTCACTGGCTACAGCGGGCGTCAGGAAGCAGTCCACAGCCTGGCCGATCAACTCAGGACCGATCACCTGGGTGTAGGTATTGATCACCATTAAGACGCCCACCAGGGAAAGGGTCCACCAATAGGGCTTGAAATATCTACTCAGGCGACGAAGGGTTGCCCCCACACTCACCGCTTTGCGGGCTTCCTGCTGTAACAGACGATCATGACCACCGAACATAGTATGGTTACTCCTGATGAGTTAGGTGATAAGAAGAAGCGAAAAAGTGAAGAAGCGAAGAGCAGAGTTCGCAACTCGCAATTCGCAACTCGCACTACGCACTACGCACTACCTCCACAACTTCTTCCTCAACATCGGCATCCTCTACCAACTGGCTGCGGTAGATCTCGGCGTAGATTGGGCTGTTTTCCATGAGATCAGCGTGGGTGCCCTGGGCCGCGATTTCGCCTTTGTCCAGCACAAGGATCTGATCCGCGTTGAGGACGGTGCTAATGCGCTGAGCAATCACAAAACTGGTGCGTCCTCGCATCAGACGATCCAGCGCCTTTTGGATCAAAGTCTCGGTGCCCACATCCACCGAACTTGTCGAATCATCCAAAATTAGAATACGCGGATCGGTGAGCAGGGCGCGGGCGATGGCGATGCGCTGCTTTTGCCCGCCGGAAAGCGTCGTGCCCCGTTCCCCTACCGGGGTCTGGTAACCATCGGGAAAGCTGAGAATGAAATCATGGGCGGCGGCGGCCTGGGCAGCGGCGATCACCTCTTCGTCGCTGGCGTCGGGCCGGCCAAAGGCGATGTTATCGCGGATAGTTCCAGTGAAGAGGTTCGTTTCTTGCAGCACGATGCCAATCTGGCGGCGCAGGCTTTCCAGCGTCACCTCGCGCACATCGTGACCGTCCACAACCACGCGGCCCTCGGATACATCGTAGAAGCGCGGGATCAGATTGATGATCGTCGTCTTGCCGCTGCCGGTGGAGCCTAACAACGCCACGGTTTCACCCGGTTTGGCCTCCAACGAGACATGGTTCAGCACCGGTTCCGTGCTGTTAAAATAGCGGAAAGTCACATCCTCAAAGCGGACAGACCCCTCGACATCGGGCAAAGAAACGGCGTTTGGTTTGTCCGTCACATCGTTTTTGGCGTCGATGATCTCAAAGATGCGGCTGGCGCTGGCCGACGCCTGGCTCATCTGGCTGATGATGAAACCAAGTTGCCCAATGGGAAAGAAGACATAGATGAGGTAGAGGCTGAATTTCTGCCACTCGCCGATGGTCAACGTGCCGCCGATGATCTGTACACCGCCAAAGTAGAGTACCGCCGCCTGCCCCAGGTTTGCGATCAAAAAGACGACTGGGAAAAGGAAACTGAAGATTTTAGAGACACGGATCTGCTCTTGCATGAAGTCCTCGGCAGATTTGTCAAAGCGTTTGAATTCCTCTTCCTCGCGACGGAAGGCTTTGACCACCTTGACGCCCGCCAAATTTTCTTGAAGGATGTCGTTGAGCGCCGAGAGTTTGCGCTGGACGGCGACGAAGAGCGGCTGGGCCACGCTGCCGAAGATCATAAACATGACAAGCGCGATGGGCAGCACCGGTAAAATTGCCAGCGTCAAAGACCAATTGGTCCAGAGCAGGATCGCCAGAGAGCCAACCAACAGCACCAGCGCCTGCACCGTCATCAACAACCCCTGGCCGATGAAAATACGCACTTTTTCCACATCGTCGGTGGCGCGGATCATGAGTTGGCCGGTGCGGTTGCGGTCGTGATAGCTAAAGGAGAGGCGCTGGATCTTGGCGAAAAGCTCGTTGCGGAACTCAAAGGCTAAATCCTGGCTCACCTTCTGCCCCATGAACGATTGAGCGAAGGCAAAGAGTCCGCGCGCAAGCGAAAAGATCAGAATAAAGACCAACGCCCAATAGATCGGCGTTTCGGGGTTGGCGGCTACTGTCCGCAATTGTTCAGCGGACATCTCCATGCGGCTGGCAATGGCCGTCTGCGCTTCTGCGGGGAGCGATTGGGCCTGCTGGGCGACCAATCCTTGCGTTACGGCGTCGATCACATTTTGCACCAATTGGGGAACCACCAATTGCGCGCCAATACTGATCAGCAGCGAGACATACGCCAGAACCGTGGTGCGCCGGTAACGTCCCAAATAGCGCATAGCCCGCCCCAGATCGCGCATAGTGGGCCGCGATTTTGGATCCGCGCCGGATTGGTTTGATCGTCCTCTAAACAAGGCAGCCTCCTTTGGGATAGCGAAGGACAGTGCATGATGGGTCAGCGGTTGTGGGCATCGGTGGTACGCCCAATGTTACCCGAACGATAGCGCCCATTACGTTTCAGCGGTTCGTTCGGTCGCGTCCGCGGCACAACCTTCCAGATTGGCGTGTCGGATCAGCGAGCCGTGTAGCTTTTGCAGCAAGATTTGAAGCGATTCGATCTCGTGTGGCGACAGATCGACGGTGAGATCGTTGAGAAAGAGCATGTGTCCAGGCGTGATCTGGCGCACCAGATCGCGTCCGCGCGCGGTGAGGCGGATCTTGAACTGGCGCAGATCCTCGGCGTCCAACTCGCGCTCGATCAGCTCCTGTTCTTCCAGCGAGCGCAGATGCGCGCTGACAGTGTTTTTGCTCAGTTTTTGGGCCTGGCTCAGTTGGGTGGGGGAAAGGGATGGGCAGCCCGCCTCTTCTTCACCCCAGAGGCGCAAGAGAATGCGCCAGCGCGGGGCCGAGAGATCCTCCTTGCGCATGCGCTCCGCCAGGGCCGCATCATAGGCGCTGGCCGCCATTTTAATCAGGCGCAGAAGTTCAACACCGTGCATCTGGCTGACGCCAAGACCGGTGATGGCGCGCAAAAACTTTTCGTGAACAGAAGAATCAGGATGATGACTCATGGAACCGTCCAGTGGCAATTGATGGTCACAGGCCGAATTGTACGCCATCGAACTAAATTGCGCAAGAATCCTGGCTTCCAATTGAAATGGGTGTGTTCAAAATGGTTTGAAGCGGAATAGGCCCGCCCACGTACCGTCCCGGTCGCACGAAGGTGTGCTTACTCCGCGTCCCAACTGGATTTGAACACACCCAATTGAAATGAACCACAAAGACACACAAAGGTACACGAATGTTGAGTTGTGCGGTACTGCACAGATCAGCCATGTACGTATCAACAGCGAGCCAAAGCCCGATGCGCTATCCTGTGGACAACGGAATTGCTCTGTGGAGAGAAGACTGGGGAATTCGCCAGGCGCGGTTCTCTGGACAGCGAAGGTGTTCGCAAGGACGGCACTCCTGGCTGATATGTCTCTTCCATAAAGAGGAACGCCGCCCATCTGGGCGGCGTTCCTCTTTTGTGTACCCCCGACAGGACTCGAACCTGTGCTTCTGGCTCCGGAGGCCAACGCTCTATCCACTGAGCTACGGGGGCGGATTGTATGAAGAGTACACGTCTTTATATCACAGAACGCCGCCATCTGGCAAATTCTCCGCAAACCCCAGGTGTGTCCCAGATGGGGACGCTCAGGTCGGGTGCGTGACCCGGCCGCCGCCGGTCACGGACCGGCGAGGAGCATTCTCACCCCAAATTTGATACGCACCGAACCCTTCCCACTCCCTTGACCGCCCTGCCAGGGGAGTGTATGATTGGGCCAGCACTACCCAATGACCATAAGAACGACGGGTATCGACAGACGCCTGCTTTCGGAGAGTTTGAAGGAGTTCTCATGTCTGAAACACCAGTCCTGGATCCGATAGATGACGAACTTGTGATCCCAGCACCGGATATCTCTCATCTTGTCACAGAGGATGACACACCTGTGGACAATATTTTTTCCGAGCGCCAGATAGCCCTGCTGCGTGAGACGCTCTACACTTCCTGGGAGGGGCCGGGTAACGGCCGCACTTTCGTCGCCATGGGCAATGTGGCGCTCTATGCCACCAACTATCTGCCGCCCCTGGTGCCAGACTTGCTTTTAAGCCTGGATGTCACGTTGCCAGATGAGCCGACGCTCAAGGAGCATCGCAGCTATTTTATCTGGCTCTACGGCAAACCGCCCGAAGTGGTCATTGAAATCGTCTCCAACCGCAAAGGCGGCGAATTGAGTAACAAACTCCTCGACTATGCGCGGCTGGGAGTCTCCTATTACATTGTCTACGACCCCGAAGCGGAACTGAGCCACGAGCCGTTACGCACCTTTGTGCGCCAGGGCGCACGTTTTGTTGAGACCGACGAGCGCTGGCTGGCCGAAGTCGATCTGGGGTTGACACTCTGGCAGGGTATCTATGGAGGTATGGAGGGTCTCTGGCTGCGTTGGGTGGATTCCAGTGGTGCGCTCCTGGCGACCGGCCCCGAGGCCAAAGCGCACGAACAGCAGCGCGCCGAACAGGAACGCCAACGCGCTGAACAGGAACGCCAGCGCGCCGAACAGGAACGCCAGCGCGCCGAATTGCTTGCCGCCAGGCTACGCGAATTGGGTGTTAACCCCGAAGAAATTCTGAACAGTCTCTGAAAAACAGTGTGACTTACGTACCAGGTTAGCGTCTCTAGAGACCTGCCAGGTTTCAGAAAACCTGGCAGGTCTGCTTCACCGTCCACTCACCGTGTCACCGAAGGGAGATAGATCTCCGTACTTTCCTGCGGCTGCTGGGTGGGATCGGTTGGATTCCGGCTCAACAGCGGCAGGAAGATCTGAAGAGCAGGCAATGGATCGGGCGTCACCCCTGGCGGCACAGGAATATCTACAACGATGCCCCGGCTCACCTGCGTACTCTGGCCGGCGAGATCCAGCGCCCGCACGGTCACGGGCAGCGTGCCCGAATAGATATTGCTCCCCATCCACTGGAGTGTACTCCACTCACCGTTGGGGTGTAGCGTAACATCCTCAAATGCGCCGTTGCCCACCCGTACCTGCACAGTCGAGACGCCCACGGTATCGCTGACAGTTCCACTGAAGCGAACAACGCCGCTGCCGGGTGCCAGCGTATCCTCGGCCTGGAGCGTCATCGTTGCCAGCGTCAACAGAGGCGGCTGCGTGTCCACGGTGAAGCGGATCGGGTGCGGCGATGTCTGCGTACTGCCCGCCCAATCCACGGTTCGGAAACTCAGGGAGTGTTCCCCTTCGCCCGCCATTCCCACAGGGACTACCCGCAGCAGGCGGCGTATATCCTCGCTCTGGGCAAACGAGAGCGTCTGCACCGACGCGCCGTTGAGGAGAATCGTCACCTCGCGCAGCGGTTGCGCTGAGGACGCGGCTACCGTCACCGGCAGCATCGCCGCCGTTGTTCGCCCCGTTGAACCAGGGGTAGCCGGGACAATTGCGCCATCCTGCGGGGCGACGGAAAGCGCCCTGGGCAAGCCATCGTCGACCGGGGGCGGCGCGCCCGTCGGCGTGAACCGCGCCGTTGTGCAGTTGCCGTAGAGATCGCAGGCTGTCGCTGCGCTTTCGGGTTCGTAGGCGGCTTCCCAGCGACGACATTGGAGACTGAGCCGGTTGCGCATGGTCAGATCGGGGAAAAGCATACGCAGCCATGCTGTATCGAGATAGCCGCGCTCCCCCTGCGCAATTCCCCCACAGGGAGTAACAAAGCCCCTCTCGCTAAGGTGGAGATCTTCGGCGCTGATGGCATAGCGCACCTCATACTTGGGTCTATCATCTACAGGATCGCGATAAAATGCGCCAGAGGGTTCGACACTCAGGTTGACGGTGGGAGCGCGGGTATCGATGATCCCGCGCCAGAGACCTGCCACCAGGCGGCGATTGCCCAGCGTATCAACCGTATAGAGATCGATCTGATGGAACCCCTCTATGTTTTGGGGGACCGTCATGCTCCATGTTGTGGACAAAACGCCCACGCCGGATTGGGTCAGGCGGACGTTGCGACGGGGAGTATCGGCGGACGCGAAGAGGCTATCTACTTCCTCAGACGAGAGGCTGCGGCGGATCAGCAACAGCGCGTCCAGCCAGCCGTCGAACCCTGCGCCGATGACGAGGGCATCCGCGCTGGTGAAATCCCCGGCGACGGCGAGATCGGCGTGTAGCATGCCATCGATATAGAGCCGCGCCCGCCCCGTCGTCCGATCCACTGTAGCCACGATGTGATGCCAATGGCTATCGTTGAGGGCCGGACCGCCGCTGACGGTGACGCCGTTGAGATCAACCGCAACCCGTCCGGCCTGCAAGCGCAATTTCAGCGCTCCCTTGTGGAGGACCGTGCCCGACATGGCATCCGTCTTGATCCAGACTTGCAGACCGAAACTCGTCGCCGCGTCAAAATGAAGACTCGAGTTGTCTTCGATCTGGAGCGACTCGCCTGCGCGGAAGCGCACGGCACCGTCGATCCGCCCCGCTTCCCCTGCCAGCGGGCAGGGCGATCCCAGACAGACTGCATGGTTCTGTTGCAATGTATGGTCGGCAAACCAGAGCGCGCCGGATGGTTCGTCCAGCGCCAGCGATAGGACCGTATCCGAGAGTACCGCCAACTGATCGATGGGGACAAAGGCGGCGTGCGCTGCGGCGACGCCAGTGGTATCGCTGAGGATTCCGCTGAAAACAAGGCTGCCTGTGATCACGTTTTGGTTGGTTAACGGCGCAACGAGCAGGGCCTCTGGAGCGTCGCTATCCAGCGTCAAGGCTACCGTGGCGCTGGCGAGGGTCGATCTGGCCGCGTCCGTGGCCGGGTCGAGACGATTGCCCACCTTGTCGGCGGCGCGCACGCGGATCTCATACGCGCCTGTGGCCTTGACCATCTGCTTGGGCAGTAGATACTCGATTGACCAGGTTGTTCCCGAAATCACCACCCCTTGCCAGCGGGTGGGCGAGATGGCGCTTTCACCCATGCGCGTGAGCAACAGTTCGGCGCTCTCTGCGGCTACGCCGCTGCCAGGTCGCGCCCCAATCGGCGGATCGAGGATCTGGCCGGTCAACTGCACAAGCCATTGGCCGCTTGCGCTGCGTTTAGGCCGCAATGGATTGGCCAGGGCATCGACAGTCATCTGTGGCGGCGTCCCGTCGGCAACCAGGGTGACACCGCTCCCAGGCGTCTCCTGGTTGCCCACGAGATCTCGGGCGCGGCTACGGATTGTGTATGCGCCCTCTGCGGGTACGGTTAATGCATAGACCCAGGTCGCTGTGCCCTCTGCCGCTGTAAATGTACCGGCGTTGACGCTCACCGCCACCTCGCCCACGCCGGAGCCGGCATCACTTGCCTCGCCAGCCAGGATCAAGGTCTGCGCGGTGTTGCCTGCTTTGATGTAGCTTCCTTCACCCAGCGACCGAATTTGGGAGGTGGGCGGTGTGCTGTCCACAGTCAGCGTCAAGGTGGCGCTGGCCATGGGTGTCAACGAATTGCCAGACTGGATCGGCTCCAGCCCGAAGCGAGTATAGGCGACTGCATCGCCAGCCGCGGCCGCTGTCAGGCAGAAATTGGGCAGCCGGCCCCGATGGTAAAGCGCCAGCGCCTGATTTTCGCTCAACGCCACCTCGTAGATCTGCACCTGGTCAATGTCGCCCTGGAAGAAGTTGATCCCAGTCTGCAAGCTGCCGATGCGGATTTCCGCGGGTGCTGTCAGAAAGGCGGACGAGGCAGAACCAACGTCGACGCGCACACCGTCAAGGTAGAGGGCCACTGCGCCGGAAAGTCGTTGGCGCGTCGCCACAACAAAATGCCATTGGCCATCGGCCACAAAGTCACCGTGGAAGGTAGAGTCGGGCTTGCCAATGCCGAACATCAGGCGACCGTTGCCCACAGAAAGGCCGAAATCATCTTGGACTCCGGTCACTTCGGCGTCGACCAGCCCCATGCCGTTGTACCAGGCGTCCTCGTTTCCCGCTACCTGCGTGGTCTTGAACCAAAGGGCAACGGTAAAATCTGCCGAGACCATGCGCGGCAGACGCAGGGCGTCGTCTACACCGTCAAAGGTGAGGGCGTAGGGTGAAACGCGCGGAGAGGGCGCTCCCGGCGTCGTCCCCGGCATGGGGCACTGATCAGTGTCGCATAATACGTTGTAACCATTGCTCGAACCATCGCGCAGAGTGGTTGCGCCGGGCAATTCATCAAAAGGCAGATCGAGGACGAGCCTCTCCGTCCACGCCGGCGAGGGACAGGCCAAAGCCAGGGCGGGCGCATCATCTACGGCGCGGGTAAAGGTGAGCGAATGTTCAGGGTTGCCGTCGATCAATGGCTGGGCGTCAGCGTCCAGCGCCATCACCATCAGACCATTGCCGAAGGTGGGGGCCGCTACGATCCACGCGCCTGCGTCGGCGCGCCAGAGGACCCGAATGCGCTTGTCGATGGGGAAGGAGGTGTGGATCTGCCGCCCCTGTTCCAGCCCATCCATCAGATACCCAACCATGCCCAGCGCATCCCCTAAATCGATATAATCGAGGCGCAGGGCGCGGCGATGGATCGGATCATAGGCAATGGCCGGGCGATAGGCGGTGGGCGTCAGATTCTCCGCCAGGCGGACGGCTGCGCCTGTGGGCACGGCAGGATTGGCGGCGACGCTGTCGCGTCCCCATAGGTCCTGTGTACCGCGGCGCTTCCAGAGCAGGCGATAACCGCTGTCCACCTCGATCACTTCCAAATCCACTCCTTGCGTGCGACGCAGATCGTCGATTTCGGCTGTGGACAGGGTATTGGTTGGGCGGACGAGTGGCGGCAATTCAGCGCTGGCCCATGAGACCGGCGTCCCTAGGTGGCCGCCCAATTTGTCCACTCGCTGGGCGAGAAGCGTGGAGACTACCTGGATCTGGAAGCTATTGTTGTTCAAGCTCTGCACGCTGTAGGTGAACCGTTCCCACACAACCAGGAAGTCTTCACCGTTGGCGGCGACCACCGGCGCGTAATCGTGCGCGCCCGCCGGCGCGAAGATCTGGAAGCCTGCGCCGCCAAAGGTATTGCCTCTCTGGATCGCGCCGAGAACTTTGCTGGGATCGCTGCCCATTTGCTGGCTGCGCACAAACAGGCATTCACCGCTGGCAAGACAGGCTACGTTGGGAGGATCCTCGCTGCGGCTATACTGGTTGACCGCGCGGCCAAAATAGTCCGCCGCGGCATCGGTGACGAAATAGAGCAGACTGGCGTTCTGCTCATCACTTCCATTGACCCGCCTGGTGAGAAAAGAGAGGTGATAGCGATCCGGCTGTAACGGATCGGCGGCCAGCGAGGGTAGATTCTTCTGGCTCTCGGCCACCGCGATCTCTCCCTGGCTGGCGGCCATCCACGCCCAGCCTGCGATTTGGGAAGTCAGCCGGGCGAACCCGGCGCTGGTCAGCACAGCCTGTCCGCTGGCGTTGGCGTTGACTGCAAGCGTAATCGCCGTCGACGCCTGCGGCTGACCGTCGAAGCGTATATACCGTGGCGAACCCTGGGGCGCAGGGAGGGCAGCGCCGCTGTGGGTGATGGTGAAAGAAGCATCCTCAAAGGCCACACCGCTGCTGCTTAATGTGGTGGTATAGACCAGGGATTGGCCGGGCCGCACATACTCTCTGGGTGCGTTGCTGCTGACGCGCACTGCCAGCGGATTGCCGTTAGGTGAGAGCGGATGGTAGGGTCGTCCCTCGCCGTCGACGCGCGCCGCAGGGTTGGGCGACAGAGCCAGATCCCGCTCCAGGCGGTCGCTGAGGCCGTCGCCGTCGCTGTCCGCAGAGAGGGGATTTGAGACCGCACGCACACTCAATCCGTCAACGGTGACAGTCCAACCGCCGCGCCATTGCGCCGTGGGCTGCACGCGACCATCCACCAGGGCATAGACCTGATGGTAGACTTCCTCGGCGTCGCTCAGGCCATCACCGTCCGTATCGGCGCGCGCCGGGTCGGTGCCCAGTCTAGCTTCCTGGGCATCGGTGAGGCCGTCGCCGTCGCTATCCCAGGCCAGGGGGTTAAAGCGTGCGCCAAGCTGGCGGCGGCTGAGTTCAAACTGGTCGCTGAGACCGTCGCCGTCGCTATCTGAGCGTCGATCATTGGGATCGATGGCGGTGGGCAGACCATCATTGTCGGCGTCGTTGACCGCGGGGAAGCGCTGATCCCAGGCCAGCCGGGCGCCGCCACCGGGCGCATCGGCCAGGGCCATGAAGCCGTCCACAGTTGCGGGCAGAATGTCGAAGCGGATATCGCTCACCCGGTTGCTCGTCGTTCCCTGATGATCGCGGCGGTTACAGATGGGGATGGGTACAAAAACAAGCCAGAGCGTCCAACATTCCAGGGCCGGCAGCGCGTAGCCCGTGTTGACGTAAAACTCAAAGGGACGATCCAACCCGGCGGCGAGAGTGACATTGTCTACTCCCTGGTTGGTCGTTGCATATCCCCCGTAGAGCGCCTTGTTGAACGTCCATGTGCCGTATTGTTTCACGTCGCGCCATTCGTTGTTCATCTGCCCGGTGTTGACCTGTACCAGATCAGGGCGCGGTTCGACTGTGATCCGATGGCGAACTGTGGTGTCGCGCATACTCTCCTCGCTGTACATCCACAGATAGCTGTTCGCCAGTAGGGTGCGCGGTCCTTTGTGGACGGCGGTGGTGGTGAAGGATAAAGAGAGCGAAAGGGGATTGTCCTCGACAAAGCCGCGCGGGCTATTCGCCAGCCGAATGTCGGGCGGACCGGCGATCACCAGATCCTGACGGTCGGTGTCGATCATCAATTCGTAGGCGTAGAAGGTATCGGTGACGCCTCCGATGATCAGCGCGCTGATGCTGAAACAGTTTCCCTCGTCTACGCCCGCGCCAATACAGATGAAGGAGATGAGTACATCGATAATGGTGAGCAAGGCGACAAGGATACCGCCGATCACTGTGGTAGAGAGGACGGCCAGCGCAATCAGGTAGAGGGTGGCAGCGACGGTCTGAAAGAAGGCGCGGTTGATGGCCGGACTGCCCGCCGACGCCCCGCTCTTGACCCAGCCATCGATGAAAAAGCCCCAGGCCACGACGATTCCCACCACCGCGCCCACCGCACCAGCCATTTTGGCGCTGCCCCCCAACGCGGCATTGCCGCGCAGCACGCGCAGATAGGCGCTGCTCAGGCTGAGGGCGATGCCCTGGCGCACGAGCAAATTGGCCCATTTCACAGCGAGCATCAGCGGTTGAATCATGCTCATATAGAGCGTCAGCCCCAATGCCACCACGTTGGAGACAATGCGCGCGGCCAGTTCGCCCGGCCAGACAGCCCTGGCGAGCAGACCCACGGCAATGGCAGCGATGATCAGCGTTACCTTGCCCACGACGGCCAGCTTCCCTGCCGTGGAACTGCTCTGGTGATAGCGCGAGACGGCGGCGGAAACCTGTGGATTGAAGACAATGCGATTGGCCGATGCGCGGCTCACGTCGTTCACGGTAACGCCGATGGAGGCCAGGACCGCGACCGGATCGACAAACCAGATCAGAATGACGTAGCGCGCCACCGACGCCAGGATCGAACGGGAGGCGCTGATGGCGCTGAACGCGGTGCGCGCTTCCAGATCTGTCCAGACCGTGGCAGGGTCAAAGAGAATATTGACGCCGCTCTGTACCACCTGACCGGTGCCGCTCGCCAGGGCCAGATAGTAGATCTGTCCCAGAGTCAGCCGTCCGGTCGTGATGTCGGCGCTATCGCCCGGCTCTGTGGAGATCTCCCCATAGCGCCGCGCCAGTTCATCCCAATAGCCATCCAGCGGACAATCCTGCCAGATCGGCGCACCGCCTGCCCCAACCTGGGCGCAATAGGGCCTCCACTGCATCCAGGCCAGCACATCCTTTTCCACGGCAGGCTGGCCGGATGGGGCCAGGTTCAAGGTCAATCGTCCCTGGGCAAAGGTGGCATACCCTGTGCCTTTGCCCAGTTCGTCCAGACTCAGGCTACGATAGCTTTCTTCGCGCAGATAGGTGAGGGTCGGGGTCAGCGGTTGGGAGGCAGACCAGCGGGGAGAGAAGATGCGACCGAGCAGCGCTTTTGTGGTGGTCATTACCGTGGTGGCGACGGCCAGGTCAAGAGAAGCGTAGCTCAACCGCTCCACTTGCAGGGTATTGGAGAGATTCCAGCGCTGATCGAGCGAGACAGTGCTATTGGTGTCGCGATCAAAACGGCGAGCGATCTCGGCCACCGTGAGATCGCGCTGGCCGTTGCCGTCGGCGTCGCGCCCGGCCAGGAAGGTGCGCTCCAACCCGGCGCTAAGCGCCCACAGCGCAGTATCGTCATGTAGATTATTGTCCACTCCAGGATCTTCGTAGACAATAGCAGTCTCCACGCCGTGATCCTCGCGCAGGCTGAAGCCGGTGAGCGTCCAGCTATCGGGGTAGGTTTGTACCACGGTCGGTTGGTTACGGAAAGCGAAATCAGAGCAAACACCCCATTGGCTGCGGCGGCAACTGTCCAGCATCATCTGCACTACCCAGACCATGCGCACTTCGTGGGGCGCACCCCATGCAGCAGCGGGCAAATAGGGAATACGTGCCGTAAAGGCAACGCGAGCCTGAGTGGCGCGGTCGGTAACAATGTTGAGCGGCACATAGAGCAGCTTGCCGACGATGGGGCTGCCTGGTGTGCCGTCGCTAGTCAGCTCGGTGCTGAAGATATTGAAGGGCGTCAACTCTGCCTGAGCGGGCAGATTAGTGTTCGTGGTGCTGGGGATGCGGATCTCCAACATGGGCAACAGCCGCAGATCGTTGATCCCTCCAACGCCTCTGTCCCAATCCTGGAATTGACCATCGGTGTCATAGGGCCAATCCAGAAGATTGTAGGCGTACCAGAGGTGATCTGGATCGGTAGGGCGTAGTTGCAGATCGACCAGGGTGAGGACGCCCGCTTGCAGACCGTTGAGGGTGAAGGAGAAGGGCTGTGTCTCTGCAAATGCAGCGTTGCCATTGCTTCCTCGCAGAACCGTCAGCGGAGAAAGGTCTTCGGCATCGGGAACACCGTCGTTATCGTCGTCGTCGTCAAAGAGATTGGGCGCACCGTCGCCGTCGGTATCGTCGGGCCATCCATCCCCGTTCAGATCGGTCTGCCACTCTTGACCGTCGGAGATACGATCTCCGTTGCTGTCGATCTCCAGTGGGTCTGTGCGCCAGATGACGCCGCCCAGATTGAATCCTTTTACCTCGTCGCCGTCGTTGATGCCATCGCCGTCGGTATCGGCCAGGAGCGGGTTGGTGGCGATAATCGATTCCTGAAAATCGCTAAGGCCGTCGCCATCTGTATCGACCTCGGCGCTGTTCATGTACGGATTTGCGCTCTGCGCTTGAAGGGGATCGGCGTGGGGATCGAAGTTACGGCTGGCGCTGAGGGCGTGGACTGTGCGCTCCATCTCACTCTGCTGCTCTTCGAGTTGGCTAGCGGCAGCCTCAGCAGTCTGGCGATCCAGGAAGCGCAGCATGGGGAGATTACCCAGCAGCGGCTCCACCACGAGGATCGCACAGAGGGTAAGTGGCGCGGCGCGCATGAGCAAAGCGGTGCGGCGATAGCAGATCAGCAGTGTACACAGGCCGACAATTACAAGCAGCACAGGTAGATAAGGTATATGCCCGCCGAGCCATAATTGCGTGGCGGCCCATAAAGAGGCCGGACCAGCCGAGGCCTTGCCAAAGTTGGAAAAATCGACAGTGATGTGCGCGTGAACGCGCTCGTCGTTCTGGGGAGGAAAGCGCAGATCGAGGATCTGTCGCAAGGGCAACCCATCCTCGCCGATCCAGAGTTCACCCTGTCCGTTCATCTGCGCGTAATAATCGGATGCTTCCAGGGTAACGCCAGGGGGCAATTTTCCCTGCTCTAGATAGGCGCGCTGTAGCTGATCACGCACATAGGCGGCAAAGGCAGGACCGTTGAGGCTGAATCGATAGCGGGTAAAGGAGATCCCCATGCGCTCTTCGGCAGCGCCCTCGCTCACCTCTTCAATCGAAGCCAGGTAGGCCATAAAATCTGCGCCCGGCGCAACCAAACTGGTGAAATCACTAGCGGCCTCCCAATCGCCCATCCCCTGGCGCACCTGGGTTTTGCCATCTGCCACACGCACCTCGACGCCGCTGTTGCCCACAAGGCTCCCTCCCTGAGACCATAATTTCAAAGAGAGAGTCTGATGATCCAGATCACTCTCTCCTTCCAGGTAGATACGCTCCTCGCGGCTCTGTCGCCCTACATTGGCAAGGGTGGGCAGGGGATCGACCGTTTGCACAATATCGGTGCTAAATCGATAAGAACCAATCTGCTGCGCACGTTTCCAGGCTGCTGTCACCGCATCGCTGGTTTGAAGGGAAGCCCAGCCCAAAGCGATGATCACGCCTGGTAGAATAAAAAAAAGAGCGAGCGGAAACAGCGTTCGGCACAAACGGGATCGCGTGATCACAAATCTCTCCTCTGTTTGATGGGGATCCTCCCACTATCACACAAACGGCAACATCCGGCGCAGCAGCCCATCGCGCTGGATCAATTGGTGTTTGAGAACCAACCCCACATGCACGGCCAACACGATCAGAATGAGCCACGCCGTGCCGATGTGGGTCCAGCGGGCAAGGGCGGCCAGGATCTCAGATTGGGGGATGGGGTTGGGCAGATGGACCCGGCTGAAGAAATGGACGCCATAGTTCCCAGCCATGACGTAGAGATAGCCGCTAATGGGCATGATGAACATGGCGATGTAGAGGATGCGCTCATACCAGTGGATGATACGCCGTTCGGTCCGCGTGAGTGTTTCCGCCCAATTGGGCAGGCGTGTCGTCTTGCGCCAGGTGTAACGGAAGAGGATTACCAGCAGCGCGATCAGCCCGATGGATTTGTGCCAGTTGTAGAGCGTGCCCTGGCGAAAGCCACCCAGCGCGGTCTCGTGCTGCTCAATGCCCAACATGGCGAAGGCGACGATGTACTGATTGGCAAAGATCAGAAAGACCAGCCAATGAAACATCTTGGTGACGGCGCCATAGTGGGTTGACGTGTTTTTCCAGCGCATAGGATAACGCTCCCTTTCCTGGGTGTGGAGAGATCAGCCAACTTGAGTTGTATAAATCGAAATGGCAACATGGAAGTTATCTATTATACCTCTGGTGAATCAAAAAAACACTTCAAGTCGATTGGAGAGGTGCGTCTGAATTTGGGGTGAGAATGCTCCGCGCCGGTCACGGACCCGACCTGAGCGCCAGCAAACTGGGACGCACTCGATTGGGGAGGAATGACGAGGAAAAGCAAATGCCCCTGGAACCTGAGGTTCCAGGGGCATTTGCTTTTCGCGGATCGCTAACCTTGCTCATCCATCAATCCGAGTCTAGCCGGTGGTGCAGCCAGTTCACCAATCGATTACGATGGAGAACAGCGGAGACTGAAAAGAAGATCACGGTCGCTGTTGCACCTGCGCCGAGCGCAATGGTAAGTTCCATTTGAGTTGGCCTCCTTTGCCTTGGGGGATCAGCAAATTCGGGCTCTAAATTTAACCTTCCCCTACTTAAAACGAGAGCGAGTATCGGATATTAGATATTGGGTGCTGCGGTCTGCCTGCCGTCATTCTCACAGCATGATCATGGCCTTGAGGAACCCGTCTGGGCGCTGTCTGGTCATGGCGAGGGCGTCGCCCAATTCGGCAAGGCCGAAGATATGTGTACAGATGCTCGCCGGGTCAAGCTTGCCAGCCGTCGCCGCCTCAACCGCTAACTCTAACCCTTCCAATTGCATCTGCGGGTTGCGTGTATGGGCGTTGATTACTTCCAATCCGCGCTGATGCCACATCTGCAAATTGATCTGTCGCAATCCATCCTGATGATAGCCAGCAATGATGAGCTGCCCGTTGAACGCTGTCAATTCAGTCGCCAAATTCAACGGCGTCTGCTTGCCTACCGCTTCAAAAACGACTTTACAACGCTTACCTCCGGTCACCGATTCTACATAATCAATAATCTGCTCAGGATCTGCGGTTAAGGAAAGCGTATGCGCTGCACCCAGAAAACGAGCCAGATCCAGCGTGAACGGGCGGCGCGAGAGGGCGATGACCTCGGCGCCAGCCGATGCTGCCAGATTGGTGAGCAGTGCGCCAAGGATGCCGACGCCCACCACCGCTACCCTGTCGCCGTCCCTTACCCGTGAACGCTGAAAGACATTCATGGCCTGGCTCAAAATCGCGCTAGGAAAGGGGATTGTGCCCAAACTTGCTGGCAATCGCGCCACCTCTTCGCTGTTGGCAAGGACATATTCGGCGAAAGCGCCTTGCGAAAGCGTTGCTACCCGATCCCCTACCAGCACATTGGTCACATCTGGACCCACAGCGGCGACCCAACCCCATCCTTCGTGCCCAGGATGACCTGGGGTGAGAGGATACTCGGTGCGGCCGTGACCTTCCCAAACAGGCAGATCGCAAGGGCAAACGCCGCACCCCTCAATCTGGATCAAAACCTCACCTGCTTTGGGCCAGGGCAGGGCAACTTCTTTCAGATAGACTTTTCGTGGACTGTCGATCACAGCCGCCATCATCGTACGTGGCAATGGTTTCATTGAAAAAACAGGGCTGATCGTGCGAATCGTGGGGCGGATCGCTGCCAGCATAAAATTTCCTCCTTTGATCAAGCAGAGAATACTGCGAATTGATAACTACTAAGCCCTGCTCTAGCCAGTTCAGTGACCTGGTGGCGGGTCACGGACCCGCCTGGAGCATGGGGCTTAGTAGTTACGCGAATCGATAATGTGTGGTTATCTTACCATTGCCGAAGAAGGGGAAGGGGTAGGATATTCCCTATTGGGGGGTAGGTGATTCACCCATATACGCAAAATGGCGTATTGCATTTTTGAAAAATGCAATACGCCACGATAAACGCTGTCAGAACTTGCTCAGGCCAGTTGCGCAACCTGCAAACTCTGGACAGCCTGCTCCGCTTGAATGGCGGTGACGGCGATTGTATAAATAATATCGTCTACCAGCGCGCCACGCGAGAGATCATTCACTGGCTTGCGCAAGCCCTGGAGTACTGGGCCGATGCTGATGACATTGGCGCTGCGCTGTACAGCTTTGTAGGTGGTATTGCCTGTATTGAGATCAGGGAAGATGTAAACTGTGGCGCGTCCGGCCACGGGGCTACCGGGCGCCTTGCTTCTAGCGACTGATTCAATGGCGGCGGCGTCATATTGCAGCGGACCATCGATGAGTAGATCCGGGCGCAGGGAGCGGGCGATCTGCGTGGCTTCGCGCACCTTTTCCACATCGCTGCCCTCGCCAGAGGTCCCTGTGCTGTAGCTGATCATGGCAATGCGCGGGGTGATCCCAAAGGCGATGGCTGTATTGGCGCTCTGGATGGCGATATCAGCCAGCTCCTCGGCGTTGGGATTGGGATTGATGGCGCAATCGCCGTAGACCAGCACCTGTTCGGGCAGCAGCATGAAGAAGATCGAGGATACGATCCTGGCGTCGGGGCTGGTCTTGATCAATTGGAGCGCCGGTCGCACTGTGTTCGCCGTGGTGTGGACTGCGCCAGAGACCAGCCCATCCACCTCGCCCTGGGCCAGCATCATCGTCGCCAGCACTACATGATCTTCCAAATATTGTTCGGCCATCGGCGGGGTCAATCCCTTGTGCTTGCGCAGCTCAACCAGCGGCGAAACATAGCGATAGCGCACAGCATCGGGGTCAATGATCTCGATTGAAGAGGGCAGCGTCACCCCTTGCGCCTCGGCCACTCGTTCGATCTCGTGCGGTTTGCCGATCATGACGCATTGGGCCAATCTTCGTTCCTGGCAGTACGCGGCGGCGCGCACGGTGCGCGGTTCATCCCCTTCGGGCAGCACAATGCGGCGGTTGACCTCACGCGCCCGCTGGGTAATCCGGTAGCGGAAGGCGGCTGGCGACATGCGCGGTTCACGGGTAACGCTGATGCGTTCTTGCAGCCAGCCGATGTCCAGATGGCGGGCGACAAATTCCATCACCCATTCCACCCGTTCCAGATCGTCGAGCGGCACTTCGGGGTTGAAGGCTTGCAATTGGGTCGCAGTCAGATAGGTATCATCCTCCACGAGCAGCAGCGGAAGCCCTGTATCGAAAGCCCGTTCGCATAGATCCATCACCCTCGGATCGGGGTAAATGCCGCTGGTGAGCAACAGCGCAGGCACAGGAACGCCGTTGAGCGCAGCCATGCAGGTCGCCAAAATCACATCGTCGCGGTCGCCAGGGGTCACAATCAAAATGCCAGGCCGCAGCGCGCTGCTCATGTTGGCGGCAGTGCGGGCGCCGATGGCGATCTTGGTAATGCGGCGATGTTGCATCTGCCCACGGTTGAGGATCCTGGCCCCCAGGTAGTCGGCGATGTCGCTAGTGCGCGGGGCCACCAATTCCTGCTTCCAGGGGATGCAGCCAATCACGTGGAAAGTGCTGTTGGGGAAGACCGGGCAGGCTGATGAAATATCCTCGCTGTAGCCGTTCATGCCCAGTTTAAGTTCTTCGATTTCGGGCATGATGTCAGGTTTAACGGCGATACCGGCTATCTTGGGCACATGGACTTTGTTGACAATACAGCCCATGACTTTAGCGTCGTTGATGCCGCCGAAGACGCGCGCTGCCAGTTCGATACGGTTGGCAATTTCTTCTGGTTTTTGACCATTCGCCGAGGTCACGAGGATCACCTCGGCGTCGAGCGTACGCGCAATGTCGGCGTTCAACTGATCGGCGTAGGTCTCAGAGCCGGTGGGGACAAGCCCCTCCACGATCACCACGTCGGCGTTGGCGGCAGCCTCTTGATAGGCGCCGACGATCTCTTCCATGAGTTGTTCCTTTTGGCCTTCGCTGAACAACTGTTGGGCGTGGCGAATGTCAATGGGGATGGGCGGCGTCAGCGGTGTGGTCTTGCGGACGAAGTAAGTGGAGCGCTCTGGCCCAGATTGTCCGCTGCTGGGTTGGGCAATCGGTTTGTAAAAACAGACGCGCAGCCCCACCCGATCCAGAGCGCGTACCATGCCCAATGAAACTGAAGTCAGGCCCACGCCTGGGCCGGTGGGGGCAATGTAAAGAGTGTGTTTGGCAGTTGTCATAAGCTTATCCTTCTGCGATTCCTTGCCGAACGAGTTCAATGGTATCGGCGGCGATCATAGCTTCTTCGTTGGTGGGCACGACCAGCGCCAGGGTCGAGCCATCCTGTGTGATGGCGCCGTTGCTCTGGCGTCCATGCCCGGCGTTGCGCTCTGCATCCACGCGGAAGCCGAGGATGGCGAGATGATCCAGCGTTTTGGCGCGCACCAGGGCGGAATTTTCGCCGATCCCACCCGTGAAAATCATAGCATCGATGCGGCCCAACGGCACTGCCAACGCGGCTAGGTACTTGGCTAGCCGGTAGCAGAAGACGTCGATGGCAAGCTGCGCCCGATGGTCGCCAGCGGCAGATGCAGCCTCCAGCGCCCGCATGTCATTGTTCAACCCCGAAAGGCCGAGCAGTCCACTTTTTTTGTTCAGCAGATTGGTAACGTCGGCCAGACCGATGCCCAATTGATTGCTCAAAAACTCGTGCAAACTGGGATCGACGTCGCCGCTGCGCGTCCCCATGACCAGGCCCTCCAGCGGGGTCAGCCCCATCGTTGTGTCCACACTGCGCCCGTTGAGGACAGCGGCGGCGCTGCATCCGTTGCCCAGGTGCGCGCTGATCAGGGCGAGATCCGCGTCAGGGCGGTCGAGCATCTGCGCGGCGCGGCGGGTGACGTAGCGATGGCTCGTTCCGTGAAATCCATAGCGGCGCACGCCATGTTGCTCGTAGAGTTCATAGGGGAGGGCGTAAAGATAGGCATGTTCCGGCAGCGTCTGATGGAAGGCCGTATCAAAGACCGCCACCTGTGCCAGATGAGGGAACAAAGCCTGCGCGGTTTTGATGCCGAGGACGTTGGCCGGGTTGTGCAGCGGGGCTAGATGGCTCACCCTTTCGATCTCGGCCAGCACCGCAGAGGTGATGGCTGTAGACCGGGTGAACGATTCCCCACCGTGGACGACGCGATGGCCGATCCCTGCCAATTGTGCAGTCAGCGTCCCCCCGTAGCGGCTGCCCACGATCTCTTCCAATCGGTCGATGATCGCCTCCATCGCCCCCCGGTGATCTGCCCTGGCGATGGGTTGGCTGCCGCGGGCATCCTCTGTCTTCCACCCCAGTTGCGCCTCTGGCTGGCCCAGCCGCTCGGCCCATCCGCTTACCAGTTGGGTGTCCGCGCCTGTGTCGATTAAGGCAAATTTGATGGACGAACTGCCACAGTTGATCACAAGAATCGTCGAACCGTTCATCGCTGATGTGTCTTCCTCAAAGTAAATTGGTTTCCGATATGATCAGATTTAACGCAAAGATGCAAAGGTGCAAAGCAGCGGTAGTAAACATAGCCGCTGCTAGTGTATCGTCAAGCATAAAATTGAGGGGTACGGGCGCGGCTTGCTGCGCCTGGTGTGCAGAGAGGGCGCCGCTTGCTGCGCCCGTACCCTGTTTCAATCAATTCATGGCTGACACGCCACTAGCTGCGGTTTTTCTCGAAGATGAAACTGTGCGGCTGAAAGCACGCGCCTACATCACAAGCTATTTTCTTAACGCTCAATCTCCTCACCTCTTCTCTCTGCGCCTCTGCCGCTCTGCGTCTCTGCGTTATAGGGCTCTCATCGTCTTAAGATACCACAATGTAAGCGCAATTCCGTGTATCCACTTATCCTATCTGCGGTGGATGGCGCGGCGGGCCATCAGGGTGATGGCGATGGCCGCGGCCAAGAGGATCGGCACGACGCCATACGCCCATTGAATGCCCACCTGATCAGCCAGCGCGCCGAGGATCTGTGGGGCCAGGAAGATCGCCACGCCTGCGGCTAAGGAAATGCGCGCGCTGACAGTATCAGCCCTGTGGCTGGCAACACTGACGGCAGCCGCCAACGTCAATGGGAAGAGGTTGGCGACCCCCAGCCCGGTGACAAAGAGTCCACCCAACGCGAGCGGGATGGATGGCGATAGCCAAAAGAAAGGAAAGCCGATCCCTACCAGCAGCAGCGCGGTCAGCAGCATCGACATACTTTCGTAGCGGCGGGTCAACCGGCTGCCCATGAAACGCCCAATCACAATCGCCCCAAAGAAGATGCTCATGGCCGCCGATGCGCCGGTTGGGGTCAGCCCGGTGGAACTCTGCATAAAGGCTGCGCCCCAAAAACCCATGCACCATTCCATCGCCACCGCTGTGAAGATGACGCCCCACAGCAGCCAAAATTGAGCGGGGAGTCGTTGCGCTGCTCTTGTAGAGGTCTTCCCCGCGGCGTGCGACGAGTGATCCTCGCGCTCGGGGATGAGGACGCGCCGAAATTGGAAGAAAGCCACGACCCAGCCCAGCACCATTACGAGCAGCGCCCAACGCCATCCCAGCGTCGCTGCCTGAAATGCACCGATGAGCGACGGCGCGGCCAGCGCGCCCATACTCGCCACTACGTTCGACTCGGTGAAGGCCGTTGCCCTGCGTTCGCCATGTCGATCCGACAGCCCGGATTGGAGGGTGACGATCAGCATCCCGCCCAGCGCGCCCATCAACCCTGCGCCCAATACGGTGAAGATCGATCTATTCGCAAAGGTTAAAAGGATCGCCCCCATCGCCATCCCCGCGCCGCCAATCCAGAAGATCGGGCGCCGTCCCCAGCGCGCCGCCGCCCGATCTGCGCTCAAGCCGGAGACGATCATCCCCAGCGCCATGGCCGACGCGTGGAACCCGGCCACCGTGTAGCTCAAATTCAATTCCTGGCGCAGGAAGGGGATGGCCGGTCCCAGCGCTGCCTGCAAATAGGCGAAATAGGCCAGCATCCCATAGGCCAGCCAGGTGAAGCGGTCGCGGACGAAGATCGGAGTTGTGGCGGTTCCAGCGGAATGCGGCATAGAGGCGAAGTTCCCCAGTAGAATTTACGGCGAAAGATCCATCCGCAGCAATAGCGGACGACTCTCTTTAGTGTACCGTAGAGGGATAGATTTCCGAAAGATGTAGCAGAAACCTGCCGGGTTTTCGGTCTGGTAACCTGCCGGGTTTTCTGCAACCCGGCAGGTTTTTGCTACTAGACCCGCCGGGTTACAGAAAACCCGGCAGGTGCAGAGATCCCGGTAAAATGGATCTATGGTAGAATGCGGGGACAATCGCCGATTGACCTCACCCTAGAAATCCAGCCATGCCAACCCTGTTTGATGAAATCCAGATCGCAGCGGAGCGCATCCGCCCCCATGTGGTGGAGACGCCGCTGATCCCATCGCCGGCGCTGAGCCTGCGCACGACGGCCAGCGTCTATCTCAAATTGGAGAACCGACAGCACACCGGATCGTTCAAGCTGCGCGGCGCCACCAACAAGATCCTCAGCCTGAGCGACGAGGAACGCGCCCGCGGCGTGGTCACTGCGTCGACGGGCAACCACGGATTGGCTGTCGCCCATGCATCCGCCCAACTGGGCGTGGACGCCACCATTTACCTGCCGGAGAGCGCGTCGCCGCAGAAGGTGGAAAAGCTGCGTCGCTTCCCCGTGGATCTGCGCTTCGTGTCCGGGGACGCTGTCAACGCCGAGATCACGGCGCGGCAGGTGGGGGAACATGAGGGATGGCCCTACATCTCGCCCTATAACGATGCGCAGGTGATGGCCGGGCAGGGGACCATCGGCGTGGAATTGCTGCGCCAGCGCCCCACCCTCGACGCTGTTTTCATCTCGGTGGGCGGCGGCGGACTGATCGGCGGCATGGCCAGTTATCTCAAAGCCATGAAGCCGGAAATTCAGATCATTGGCTGTCTGCCCATCAACTCGCCGGTGATGGCCGAATCGGTGCGCCAGGGGCAGATCGTAGAGATGGAGACGCTACCCACCCTCTCCGACGGCACTGCCGGCGGCATTGAGGAAGGGGCAATCACCTTTGCCGCCTGCCAGCAATTTGTAGACGAGTGGATGCTGGTGGGGGAGCGCGAGATCGCCGACGCCGTCCGTCTTGTGTATCAGACGCACGGCGAAGTGATCGAAGGGTCTGCCGGGGTCGCCATCGCTGCGCTGTTAATACGTCCCCAGCGCTGGCAGGGTCAGACCGTCGCCGTCGTCGTTTGTGGCGGCAACATTGACCCGGCAATATTCGATAAGATCATCGCAGAGTAAAAGGTTAACGCAAAGGGGCAACACTTGAGGAGAAAATCGATGAATCACTCTTTGCAGAGACTCAATCAACGCTTCGCCCTGGCCGACGCCCTCTCCTTTGTGGCCGGTCCTGGGGATCTGCCCACGGCGCGCATCCACAACCGGCACGCCCGCGCCGAGATCTGCCTGCTGGGCGCGCATATCCTCTCATTTCAACCGCACGGCGAGGAGCCGGTCCTGTGGATGAGCCGGGAGAGCAATTTCGCCGTGGGCAAGGCGATCCGCGGCGGCATCCCGGTCTGCTGGCCCTGGTTCGCCGGTCATCCCACCGACAGCAGCAAACCATCCCACGGATTCGTGCGCACTGCGCTCTGGTCCGTGACGGATACGCGCAATTTGGCGAATGGCGAAACGCAGATCGAACTGGGGATCGAAAGCAATGAGGAGACGCTGGCGCTCTGGCCCCATCGTTTCGAGTTGCGGCTGCGGGCGACCGTGGGGACGACGTTGACCGTCGAGTTAATCAGCCACAATCCCGGCGAAGAGGCGTTCACCTACACCGGCGCGCTGCACAGCTACTTCACCGTGGGCGACTCTACCGAGATTGCTATCCACGGGCTGGCGGATGGGGATTACCTCGACAAGACTGAGAGCTTTGCCCGCAAGACGCAGCGCGGCCCGATCCAGATCAGCGGACCAACCGACCGCATCTATCTCGACACCGACACCGAGTGCGTCATCGACGATCCTGGGTTGGGACGGCGCATCCACATTGGCAAGAGCAACTCTCACACCACCGTGGTATGGAACCCGTGGAGCAGCGGCGCGGCCCGCCTCCCCGACTTTGGCGACGACGAATACAGGGGCATGGTCTGCGTGGAAACCGCCCGCGCCGCTGAGGACGTGGCGACTGTCCCCGCGGGGGGAGAGGATCGGTTAACGGCGCGGATTTGGATCGAGAGAGAGTGACTGGGGATTAGTGACTGGGGATCGCGTACAGCATCCCCAATCTCATAATCGCCCAGTCGCTTTCAACACGACATTCGGCGACTAAGCGATTTCAGAAATTCGACACAATCCCAGTCACCTGTCATCTGTCACCTATCCATTCTTCACCCAATAATCGAGTACCAGCACCTTCTCCACATGCGGACGCAGCACAGCGCCGAATGCCTTGTGGTCGGGGTGAGGCAGGTAGACAGCGCGGGCATCCTCATCTTTGAAGGTGACGAAGAAGCAGTGGGTGTAGCCATCGGCGCGGCCTTCGATGCTAACATCGACCCCCCACTCGAAATCGTGGATGGCGTCGATCTTGGCGGGCAGACCGCGGAAGGCGTTTTCGATCTCCGTGATCTGTTCGGGCGTGGTCCCCTCTTTGAACTTGAAGAGGACGACGTGGCGGAGAAGAGGTTGAGATTCGGGCATGAGTTTGTCCTTTGGGAGATTGGAGATTAGAGATTGGGGGATTGGTGATAGGTGACTGGGAGTGCGTCAAGCCTCTGCAATCCCCTAATCGCCCAATCGCCTAATCTCATCGGATTTACGACACATTGTCGCCGCGTAAAAACTCTGCTACATGCTCCGCGCCGGGGAAGCGGATCGCATCCATGAGATCGAGGATGGCCTGCCGATCCCACGGGACTTCGCGGCGTTCATAGAGGTAGCCGCTTTCGTCCGCGCTGAGGATACCGTAGCTAGCGTTGAGGCTGGGCACGCGCGGATTGGAGACGCTGGCCGGATTGACCACGCGCACGCGGTGACCGTTCTCCAATTCGACGGTCCGATCCACCGGAACATGGGTGTGGCCGACGAAAACAAGATCCGCTGTGCAGCCATGAAAAAGTTCACGCATCTCCGCTTCGGGCGTTTCCATCGTCACGCCATCGCCAGTATCGGTCCCCGGCGAGGCGTGGACGAGGAGTACTTGTGCGCCGTCGAGTAGATCCACTCGCTGTTCCAATGGAATCTGGTGCAGAAAGGGCAGCCAGCCGGTGGTGGTCACTGCCCCAGCGGTCCACGCCAGCGAGGCGACGATTTCTACATAAATCTGGACCTTGTGGAGATCCCCCACGCGCTCTTCAAGGTTCGCAAACGGCAGATCGCCTGTGAGCAGGTAACGATCCGTGTTGCCGCGCACGATCCGCTGGTTGGGGATGGCGCGAATCTGCTCCAGCGCCAGCAGCGGCTGCGGTCCCAGCGCGCAGAGATCGCCCAAAATCCAGGTTGCGTCCACGCCGCCGTGGGCTTCAATGTCCGCCAGCACTGCGTCCAACGCCAGCCGGTTGCCGTGGATGTCTGAAAGAATGGCAATCTTCATCGATCCTCTACCTTCCTTTGTGAACAGGTTCCGTTCATGGTTCCGCTGCGAAAAGGGCAAAAGACCGAGTTTTTGATGACGATGCTCTCCTGAGAACTCAAGTCAATGCCACGAAAAACTCCGTTTTTGCAGTTGAGTTGTTCATTATCCACCAAAACGCGCCATTGGGCGAATGGATCACAATTGGGTAGCGCGCAGCCGACGCGAGGTGACGGCGTACCCCGCCCAGCCAATCAGCCCCACCGCCGCCATGACCAGCGCCATGTATGGGGCGTCGGCCCAGATCCAGCGCACGCCCTCTGCGCCAAAAGTGAAGGAGACTGTCATGCCGCTGAAAAAGATTGCGGATGCCATATAGAGCGCACGGCGCCGCAGCAAAGTTTGAGTGGTCTGTAATGCTTTCATCTCGTCCTCCTGATTGGTTGAACCGTTGTCGAGTTTGGGTAGTTTGAGATCTCCTTGCCGCTGTACCATCTGGGCGAACTCGTCATCCTGGGCCAGGAAAGCCTCGACCAGCGCGTTGGTGTCGTCGCTGGCTTCACCGGCTAGGTACAAAGGCAGCAGATCGGTGATCACATCACGGGTAATTTTCATGGCTATGTTCCTTACTCACGTTGCGCGGCCAGTTTGAGCCGAGCGCGGTGAACTTTGACTTTGGCTGCGGCAACAGAAATGTCGAGGATGGCGGCGATCTCCTCGTAGGGCAGATCCTCTTCCACACGCAGGATCAGGGCGACGCGGTCGATCTCAGGAAGCGTTTGCAGAACGCAGATCACACGCGCCAGTTCCGTGCGCTGTTCGTTGATCTCCGTCGGTGATGGACTGGTCGAAGTCAGCTCGTCGCTAAGTTCCACCTGCCGCTGCGCCTGCTTGCGCGCCTGTAAATAGAGATTGCGCGCAATTGTGAAGAGGTAGCCCTTGACCGTCGCCATGCGCACCCGATCAAAACCCGCCCAAACGCGCACAAAGGTCTCCGCGGTGATGTCGTCGGCTTCGTCGCCGTCGCCGCAGAGCCAGAAAGCAAAGCGGCGTACATCGGCGGCGTACCGAGCATAGAGTTCGTGGAAGCCCAGCGGCGCGTCGTTCATAGCTATACTATTGTCGAGGGGGCGAAAAGTTACACCTGATCGCGGATCACGTTACGGCTGTGGCGATTGCTATTCCAATACAAACACAGCTAGTTCATAGCCAGCGAGCGAAAGATGGTCCAAATCCGCCGCTGTGGCCTCCCCCGTCGCCGCGTCGAAGCGGATGGGGCGACCGTCGGCGCTGAGTGTGGCGCGCACGGTCAGCGGCGCGCGCTCCTCGTTGAAGAGGAGGTAGATCTGATAGCCGTTCTTGATGATGTGGCGCACGCGCAGCGCGGGCGACGGCGGATCGACGATCACATCGGGCCAGGTGAGGGCGTCGATCCGCTCGATGAGATCGTCAGCGGGAAAGTGGATCAGCCGCCCGGCCTGCGCCAATCGATCCAGCGCAGGGATGGCGCGCGGATCGGGCTCGTGGGCTATGATCACGGCGGCGTAGTGGATACCCACAAGATCGACGCCATCCTCATCCACAATGGCATCTTCCCATAGGTGGCGCTCTTCGAGATAGTTAAAATCGCGCTGATGTTGGAAGCAAACTTTGGCCGGTTCCCAGGGCAGATAGTCCGCTGCGCCGAGGATGGCGATCTGGCAGACGTGCGCGGCGTCGGTGTTGAGCCACGAGAGACGGCGGCAGCGGTCAGCGTATTGGGGGAAGCGATCCCACCACGGGCTGTTGGGGCCGACATCGGGCGGGCGTTCGTCGCGACGGATGCCGCGCACGGAATAGTAAAAGGCGTGGGGGATGATCTGGTTGACGCCGCGCACGAAGCACCAATCGGCCAGCCAGTTCATCTCGGCCCAGGTCAGCTCATGGCCGTACGCGCCGCAGCATTCGTTGGTGTTGCGCCGTCGCCCCAGGTGGATCATGGCCGAGGAGCTGCACTTGCCCTGTGTGGCTTGTTCCCCTTCCAACGCGGACGGCTCGTCGGGCAGCACCCAACGCCAGACCAGATCCTGGCCGGGGATGTGAAAGTAACGCTCGGCGCCGATGTCATCCCCGCGGGCGGGGTGGCCGGTGAGGGGCAGACCGTGGCCCTCGCACCACTCAAAGAGTTGACGATACCATGTCTCTTCCATGCGCAGAGCGACGGCGCGCTCATAATCGCGGCGATAGCGGACGGCATCAACTTCGTCATCGTACCAGAGCGCGGGTAGGCGCGGTGTAAAATCGTAGCCGAGGATGCGATTGACGTGTTCGAGGATGCCCGTCGTCCCCGCAATGACGCCCCGTTCGCGCGGACGCCCCACCGGGCTGGGTTCATCTGTAAAGATCGCCATGACGGTCTTGCCGAAATACTGTGAAAACCGGGCGGCAAAGCTGTCGTAGACGTGACGAATGAAGCTGGCCACAGCGTCCGGGTTGAGCAGATCTCCGGCGGGCGGCTCGTCCTCGGCGGGGCCGTCGCCGATGTAGTGGATGCCGCGGATGAAGGCGTCCAACGGGCGGTCGATGACGGCCATGCGCGCGCCGTTGCCCCGTTCTACCACGGCGGCCAACGTTTGGTCTGGTGGAAGCGGCGGCAGATCCTCGCCCGCGGCAAGATCGATCTTATCTAAACAGCGAGTTTGAAAGCGGGGATTTTCGGCCACCACCTGCCCTGCGGACGATCCCGACGGGTACATGCCCTCGTCGTAGAGAATGACAACCATGCCGCGGCGTTCGGCCTCGGCGATGGCAATGTCGTAAAAATGGAGCAGTTCGTCGGACATCCACCCTAGCGTGCGGGGCAGCCCCACGCGTGGATGGATCACAAAGCCGTGGGCGCCGTGATCTTGAAAGTCGCCGATCTGGCGCACGATCTCTGCTTCGTCGAGATCGTCGTTCCAAAACCAGAAGGGCATGACGCTGAATTCAGATGACGGGTTGCGTAGTTCATCCCAAAATGACAAGGATCACCTCTCTTCATTGCTATACCGTTGGCGGTCGGCCCAGCGGTTTGCCTGTTCGGCATCGTGGATCATGCGATTGGGGCTGCGCGGACGGCGACCTTTGGCGGTAGGCGGGTTGTAACAGGCAGGCAGCGGCGTCGGCAGCCGGTTGAGCATCTCGTTGAGACAGGGCGCGTACTGCTCGATCAACGCAGCCTCGGCTGCTTCGACGCTATGGCCAAGCGTTGCAAATTGTAGATCCTGCGAACCCATCAACTCGACGGTGAAGTGCAGCGCCCGCGGCCAGTTCATGAGAATAAAGCGCCCGATCAGCGACCGTCCCTTGAAGCCATCAATGAGATGGGTCCACACCCGCGTGAAGGCCGTCTGCGAGCGCCCAACGTAGAAGACCAGATCCCCGTCGCGGAAAAGGTAGAGATCATACGCCTTCCACGCTTCGGGGCAATCCGCGATCACCAAAAACTGGCGCAGCGCGAGGATGGTGGGGGTGAGTGGACGTTCGAGAGTCATTGGTGATTTGTGACTGGGGATTGGGGATTAGGCGATTAGGCGATTTCAGAAGATCGACACGATCTCAATCCCCAGTCCCCGATCCCTAACTTTCACGCAACCCGGCTCAACAACGGCTGACCATGCAGCCCTGCGAGCAAATTGTCCACTGTGCGCTGGGCCATGCCGATGCGGGTCTGGCGGGTGGCGCTGCCCAGGTGCGGGGCGATGATCAGGTTGGGCAACGCCAATAGTGGATGATCCCGCGGCAGCGGCTCCGGTTCGGTGACGTCGAGGGCAGCGCCGGCGATCCACTTTGCGGTGAGCGCTTCGAGCAGCGCGTCGTGATCCACCACACCGCCGCGGGCCAGGTTGATGAGATAGGCGGTGGGCTTCATCTGGCGCAGTTGATCGCGCCCGATCAGGCTGCGCGTCTCTGGCGTCAGCGGCACGTTGAGCGTCACAAAGTCCGCCTGGGCCAGCAGGTCGGGCAGGGCGGCGTAGGTGGCGCCGGTTTCCGCCTCGGCGTCGAGATTGCGGTTGCGGTTGTGGTAGAGGATGGTCATATCGAAGCCGCTCGCCCGCCGCGCCACCTGTTTGCCAATGGCGCCCATGCCGATGATCCCCAGCGTCGAGCCGTAGACCTCGTGGCCGTGGAGAATGCTGGGATCGTAAGCGGTGAATTCGGGGCTATGGGCGTAACGGTCGCCGATCGCCACATTGCGCGCAATCGCCATAAGCAGGGCGAAGGTCATGTCTGCGGTGGCGTTGTCCACAAAACCGGGCGTGTTGCCCACGGGGATGCCCCGTTCCCGCGCGGCGTGGAGGTCGATGTGATCCACGCCCACGCCGAAGTTGCTGATGATGCGCAGGTTGGGCATACGGTCCATCTCCGCGCCGCCAATGTGGGGATGGCCGTAGGTGAGGAAGCCCTCGGCCTCGGCCAGCAGCGCCGGATCGGTCTCCATGCCGCGCCAGAGTTCCACGCGGCAGAGATCGCCGATCATTTCCAGCATTTGCGGCGGCAATTGGGTCTCGGTCAAAATCAAATAGGACATGGGCAATTCTCCGGTTGATGTACGACGAAATTCATTTCTTCCCTCTTTCTCTGCGTCTCTGCCTCTCCGCTCCTATGCATTAAAACTCCCCTTACGCGGGATCATCCTCCTGTGTGGCGATGGGACGTGTGTTGTCGGTGATCCACTCGCTCCACGAGCCGGGGTAGATGCGCGATTCGCCCATGCCAGCGTAGAGCATAGCCAGGGCGTTGTGGGTGGCGGTGACGCCCGACCCACAGTAGAAGACAACTTGCTGCGAAGGACGCGCGCCGATGAGCGGACCATAGAGCCGTTTGAGTTCTTCCGCCGGCAGGAAGCGTCCTTCGTGCAGATTTTGGGCGTAGAAATAGTTGCGCGCCCGTGGAATGTGACCAGCAATCGGATCGTGGGTCTCGTTCATGCCATAGTAGCGTTCGGGAGCGCGGGCGTCGACCAATAGGAACTCGCCGCTCTCTATGTTGCGCGCCACCTCCTCAGCGTCGGCCAACAGTTCAGGCCGAGGACGGGCGACAAACTCGGCGCGAGGGCGACTCTCCACGCCGCCGCGCGAGGGCCGATCCTCGCCTGTCCATGCCGGCCAGCCGCCGTCGAGGACAGCCACATGCTCGTGACCGAGCCAGCGCAGCATCCACCAGAGGCGGGCCGCAATGGCGCCGCCCCAGTCGTCGTAGACCACCACCTGCGTTTCGGCGTCAATGCCCCAACCGGAGACCGTCTCCACAAACGCGGCCACCTCTGGCAAGGGATGGCGGCTGGTCTTGCCCGGCTCAATCGGGCCGGAGAGATCTTCGTTGAGGTGGGCGTAGACCGCGCCGGGGATGTGCGCTTCCTCGTAGGCGCGGCGGCCCAGTTCGGGTTCTTGAAGCGAAAACCGGCAATCGACAACGGCCCACTGAGGATCGTCCAAATGATCGGCCAGGTCCGCCGTCGAGATAATTGTTGTGTATGACATCGGGGGTATCCACCTTTCTCGTCGTTGATAGGAGCAACACTGGGCTTCATTATAGGTTTGCCCCTGCACTCCGTCAACCGAATCCAAGCATCTATTCAATGCCGCGCCGCGCGTAGAACTCGCCCATCTCCACTGTCTTGCCGGTGTCGCTGCTTTCGATGGCGGCGAAGCAGAGGGCGAGGGTGCGCAGGTGGTTGAGTCCGCTGCATTCGAGTTCAGCGCCATCGCGCACGTGTGCGATGAACGAGGTGAGCAGGGCGTCGGTGTCGTCGTAGAAGGCTTTGAATCGGGCAGCGGAAGCGGTGTGAGCGCTTCATCCTTCATCTTGGCGTAGGCTAGATCGGCGAAGAGTTGGCGCTGCACAATGACACCGTCGGTGCAGTCGGTGCGCCATTGGAACTGAAGCGCATCTCAACGACGACGGTTCCACGGTTGGCATAACGTTTCACGAGTCCTATTTCGGCCAGGCGCAATAGCCCATCGCGGATGGGCGTGCGGCTGACGCCAGCTTCCTGGGCCAGTTGCACCTCTCGCAGCACCGTCCCCGGTGGGATGTCGCCGGAGAAGATACGCTGGTGCAGCCATTCGTAGGCGTGTTCACTGCGCGAAGTTTCCGATCTGTCGAACGAGTCCACCGGGATACGTTCCTGGCCGTCTGCTGAATCTTTCATGGGCAAAAAGTGAAGTGTCTATGATTGTATGCAAATTGTATTTCGGCGGCCTCCAACATACGATGGATGTTCCACACGCTGGGGTCGCAGGTGGTGGCGTTTGCGCCCGTGATCGGTCCTGTGCCGCTGCCGAGCATGATGGTGAGTCCCGACGAGAGCGCTTCTTCGATCTGCTGCGGGCAGATGAAATGGATGTGCGGGTCGATGCCGCGGCACAAAAAACAATCAAAAAAAGCCCGCCGAAAATTGAACATTTGGGGGGATTGCTTCGTCTACATTCGCGTGCGGCTTTCAGGGCAACCGGAAGGGTTCTCTCGTGATTGTCAAAGCAAGCCGTACACGAAAGAAAGAACAACAATTCCCCCAAACTTTAGAAAGGTAGTTCAAAATTATGAAACAGAAGTATCTATTAATCGTAGCCCTGGCGGCGTCGTTGCTGCTGTCGGGCTGTGTGTCGGTGCTGCCAGGATTGGTAGAAGCCTGGTTCACCGTGGCGGGTGTGGAGATCACTGGTCCCACAATGCCGATGGAAGATCTGACCCTCTCCCCCGAAGAGGCGCAGGTTGTCGGGCGCGTGAGCGAGCAGGCTGCACAGGATCAGCAGGTTGACGTTGATGATGTTGAAATCATCTCTGTTGAGCGTGAAGAGTGGACGGATTCTTGTCTGGGCCTGGGTGGGCCAGCGGAGATCTGCGCCTTTGTAATCACGCCTGGCTATCGCGTTGTGGTTGAGGTGAATGGCGAGGAATTCGCCTATCGCACCGATCTCACCGCTGATGTCATCCGCGCCGAGGTAGAGATGGCTATGGACGATGAGCCTGCCGTGGCGGCGGTACGCGAGCAGGCCGCTCAGGATCATGGCGTTGACGCCGACGCCGTCGAGATCATCTCCGTCGAGACAGTCGAGTGGCCGGATGCCTGTCTGGGCCTGGCCGGGCCGGATGAGATGTGCGCGCAGGTGATCACACCCGGTTATCGGGTCGTGGTGGCCGTGGATGGTGAAGAGTACGCTTATCGCACTGACCTGAGCGGCGCAGTGATCCGCGCCGAGGATGGCATGGCTGGCAACGGCTCGGCTGAGGTTGAACCGGCGATGGTCGTGCGACAGATGCTCATGCAGCAACTGCACGCCAACTTTGACGAAATCGAAATTGTGGCTGTAGAAGAGAACGAGTGGCCCGGCGGCTGCCTGGGGTTAGCCGCCGAAAATGAGGCGTGTACCCTGGCAATTGTCTTCGGCTATCGCATCGTGTTGGCGGTCAACGGCGATGAGTATGTCTTCCGCACGAATCAGGATGCAAGCGTGATCCGCCTGGAATCCGCCCCCGAAGCGCAGATCGGCGAGACTGTGGTCGAGTGGAGAGCGCCCGCGGATCAGCTTTGCACAGTCGCCCAGATTGGGACCGAGGGCGTGGCCTTCGGTCTTTGTGGCGGCCCGCTCATGGGCGGCCACTTTGGGATGCCCGAACGCATGGATGACCTGGAAGAGTTCCGCAGCGCCTTTGCTTCGTTTGAGGTCGATACCCCTGCGGGTCATGTGATCTTCAGCGGCGAAGGCGACGAGGAAGTCACCGCTGCCCAGCAGCGCATGATCGCCGAGTGGGCGCAGTTGGCGCGGTTGGAAGCTGAGGCCGGTCGCTCTGGCGCAAGCTGGGGATTGGTCTTCGCCTGGCACCGTGAGGGCGGCATTGCCGGTTTTTGCGACGATCTGACAGTCTATGTCACGGGGATCGCCTCTGCCAGTTCTTGCGCGGCGCAGCAACCCGAGGATCTGGGGCGTGTCCGCCTGGACGCCGAACAACTGGAACAGATCTTCGGTTGGGTCGATAGCCTGGCCCCCTTCGAGTATGAGCAGACCGATCCGGCGGTGGCCGACGCCATGACCATCCGTATTGTCTTCTCTGGCGCTGGCGATGAAGAAGCAACCGATGAGCAGATCGCTGAGATCGAAAATTTCGCCGGTCTTCTCTTCGCTGAGATCGAACAGTAAATAACGCAGTGCGTAGTGCGTAAGCGATTGTCATCTGCCATGTAACTACAAGCCCGTTGCTCCAGGCGGGTCCGTGACCCGTCGCCAGGTCACGGACCTGGCTAGAGCAAGGCTTAGTAGTTGCTCTGCCACTTGCAAACCTGCAACCTGCGCCTCTGCTCGACGCGCTACGCACTGCGCACTACCTTCGTCTTCAAAAAGATCCCTGCGGCCTCAGTACGGTTGGTGACGCCCAGTTTGCCGAAGATGTTTTTGAGGTGATAGCGAACAGTGTTCTCGCTGATCGAGAGCTGGGCGGCGATCTCATGATTGGTGCAGCCGTCGGCGATGAGGGATAGTACATCCTCTTCGCGTTCGGAAAGCTCGGCCAGGGGACCGACGGACGCGGAAGGACGGGCGGCCAGCCAGCGTTGCGCCGCCCGTGGATAGACCAACTGTCCGCGCATCACCTGGCGGATCGCCTCGATGGTCTGGCTGGGGAGTTCAGTCTTAAGGGCGATGCCTTCCGCGTCCTGCTCCAGCGCAGCCTGGATGCTCTCGCCGTCACAGAACGCGGTCAGCACGAGGACGCGCACAGGGATCTGCCGCCGTCGGATCTCGGCCAGCACTTGCAGACCGTGATAGGGCATCAGCAGATCAAGTACCACCACATCCACCCGTTCGGTAGCCAGCAGGTCGAGCAGATCCTCGCCATTCGAGACAGCGCCCACCAACGCCATATCGGGCTGGCGTTCCAACAGGCCGCGTAGCCCTTCGAGTACCAGCGCGTGATCGTCGGCCAGGACAACGCAAATTCGTTCACCCATCGCACGGCACCCAGACGTTGATCGTCGTTCCCTGTCCGGGCTGGCTGCTCACCCGGAACGCTCCACGCAGCAGGGCAATGCGATCCTGCATGCCGCGCAGCCCCATCCCCGCTCTTGTGCGCTCCCCGGCCTGCTCCCGATTGGGCGGCGTGAAGCCCTGCCCTTCGTCCATCACCTGCATGTGGATGCGCCCCTCCTCGGCCCAGAGCCGCACAAAATGCACCGTCGCGCCCGAATGTCTATAGCTGTTGGCGAGCGCCTCTTGCAACACCCGGTAGAGGCCGATCTTCACGGCCAGGGGGATCGGCTCCGGCAGCGCGCCCACCGCCAGATCCACCCGATTGCCGGTCTGCTCCTCGTGCTGGATGGCGAGACCGTTGATGATGCTGCCCAGCCCGCGCTGCTCAAACTCCGGCGGTTGAATGTTACCGATGCAGGCGCGGATCTCGTACAGCGCGGATTGGATCAGGTTGCGGACGCGCGCCAATTGGGCGCGATCGCCGTCGTCTTCGCATTCCTGCGCCAACGGTTCGAGCAGGGTGAGCGCGGTGTAAAGATACTGCACCGGTCCATCGTGGATGTCGAGGACAATGCGCCCCAACTGCTGCTCGTTCACTTCAAGGATCGAAGGCGTCGCCGGGTTGGGATCGGTTGTGGGCTGGACGTTCATGCCCCTATCTTGCCGTCCCCCTGCTGTGATGGAGTTGTCAGCCAGTTCCATGACGCGGCGCGCCTATCGTTGCGGCGCGCCTACCGTTGCGGCGCGCCTATCGTTGCGGCGCGCCTACCCGTTTATGTGGGATCAGCCTACCCCTCGGTGTGTGGACGGCGGCGGGGATCGGTCCTATGCTGGGGGCACGTGCCATATGGGTAGGGGTGGACCTCCGTTTCCACCCCTACAGCAACGAGGAGATATGATGAAACAGAACGGCTCTCAACTGAATGGGATCTTCCACACGCAGGCGCAGAATTTGGCTGCGGGGTGGGCGCAAAATGAGCGGTGGATGGGGATTCAGCGGCGTTACTCGCCCGAAGATGTGATCGCCCTGCGTCCTTCGCTGCCCATCGAGCATTCACTGGCCCGGCATGGGGCCATCCGCCTTTGGGATCTGCTGCACACTCGACCCTACGTCAACACCTTCGGCGCCATGACCGGCGCGCAGGCGGTGCAGATGGCGAAGGCCGGGCTGGAGGCGATCTATTTGAGCGGCTGGCAGGTGGCGGGGGACGCCAATGCCGCCGCGCAGACCTACCCGGATCAAAGCCTCTACCCGGCCAACAGCGCGCCCCAACTCGTCCAAAGGATCAACAACGCCCTCATGCGCGCCGATCAGATCGAGCGATTGGATGGGCGGGACGGCAGCCACTATTATCTGCCCATTATCGCCGACGCCGAGGCCGGGTTTGGCGGCCCGCTTAACGCCTTCGAATTGATGAAGGGCATGATCGAGGCGGGCGCGGCGGGCGTCCACTTTGAGGATCAACTGGCGTCGGCCAAAAAGTGTGGACACATGGGCGGCAAGGTATTGGTCCCCACCTCGGCGTTCATCAATACGTTGCAGGCGGCCCGTCTCGCTGCGGATGTACTCGACGCGCCCACGCTGGTCATCGCCCGCACCGATTCGCTCGACGCCACGCTCCTCACCAGCGACATCGACGAACGCGATCGCCCCTATGTCACGGGCGAACGCACAGCCGAAGGCTACTATTACGTGCGCAACGGCATGGAAGTGGCGCTGGGTCGCGCCCTCAGCTATGCGCCCTACGCCGATCTGATCTGGTGCGAGACAAAGACGCCGAGCCTGAAGGAGGCGCGCGCCTTTGCCGAGGGCGTCCACCGGCACTTCCCCGGCAAGCTGCTGGCCTACAACTGCTCGCCCTCGTTCAACTGGAAGAAGAACCTATCCGACGCCGACATTGCCCGCTTCCAACGGGAGCTGGGGGCGATGGGCTACAAATTCCAGTTCATCACCCTGGCCGGCTGGCACACGATCAATTATCAGACCTTTCACCTGGCCCGACGCTACTGCGCAGAGGGGATGCCCGCCTATGTGGAGCTACAAGAGGCCGAATTCGCCGCCGAGGCCCAGGGCTATACCGCTGCCAAACATCAGCGCGAAGTGGGCGCCGGCTACTTCGATCAGGTGCTGATGTGCGCCACCGGCGGCAGCGCGTCCACGGCCGCGCTGGTCGGCTCCACCGAGGTGGAACAGTTTCACTGATCGATTCCATTTGAAAGCAATATAGGATTAAGCGGGAAGAGAGTACCATTGTTGACAGCCAAATGTCGTTCTACACTGAAACCATCAAGAGCGGCTGGTTCGCAGTGCTAAACCAAGTAAGACCAGCCACCTGGAGAAAGACGTTTTCGCCACTATTTCTATCAACTTTCAGGAGGTTACTGTGAACACGCTGGCATTGGCTTATCTCTATGTACGCAACGCTTTTTCGTCTGAAGAAGGCCAGGGCATGGCCGAGTATGGGTTGATCCTTGCGTTGGTTGCGCTTTTAGCAATTGGAGCACTAACTGCATTAGGCGGTCAATTAGGAGACATCTTCCAAAATATTGCTGATACCGTGGGGGGTAGCGGTGCAGGTGATGGTGGTGGCGGCGGTTGAGTTGTGTATGTTGGAACCCGCCACAGGCCACTTAAATTGAATAGCTTTCAACAAACAGAGAGCCTTGTGGCTCTCTGTTTGTTGCATTACAAAAGTTTAGCCGCCAGAAATAGAACGCAGATGCCGCAGATGCACGCAGGTTTGTCGCAGATCGAAATGTTGTCAGCCTTTCCGATCTGCGTTGATCTTGAAAATCTGCGTCATCTGCGTTCTATTCTTTTCTGCAATCTCCCCATTCGCCCCCTCCTCTAATTCGTTGTCATACCCTCATACACAACAGAAGTACTATTGAGCTTGGCAACCCTGCGCGCTAAATTCTTAATAGACAATTATTGATCGATGGCGGATTGAGGTGATCTTGTGGCACAACGGCGCGGATGGATCTGGCTCTCGGCAGGGGTGTTGTTGGCGCTTATCGCTGGCTTGTTGACATTTCGGACGGTGAACGAAGCGACCCAGAGCGCGACGCTCTCTCGGCTCGAAGATGTGCCGACGATTCAGGTGCTGGTGGCGGCGCAGAACATTCCCCCGCGCCGGTTGCTCGACGAATCCATGGTGAAATTGCAACAGATCCCGGCCACGCTCGTGCCCGAAGGCTATCTGCGCTCCACGGCGGAGGTACTCACCAAATTCTCCGATACACCCCTGGTTGCCGGCGAGATCCTCTTGCAGCACCGATTGCTCAGCCCCACCGACGCCAACGCGCCGGTGATCTACCGCATCAGCCCCGATCAAGTGCTGATCGCCATCCCCGCCACGGCCATGTTAGGGCAGGTGGGGATGTTGGCCGTGGGCAACCGGCTGGATATCGCCTATACCGTCGCCATCGACTTTAACCAATCTGAAGAGGAGAAGCCCGAAGAATCGCCGGTGACCACCTTCCTCAGCCTGCAAAATTTGGAAGTGAAAGCATTGCTGCGTCGCCAGCCTCCTACCGATGAAGGCAGCGCCATGCTGCGCCCAGACGCCATCCTGTTGGCGGTTTCGCCCCAGGACGCGCTGGTGCTGAAACATCTCATCGACACAGGCGCGCCCATGGACTTCTTCTTGCGGGCGCCCGGCAACGAAGCGCTCTCCCCGGTTTTGCCCGTGGATGCCCGCTATCTCATCGACCGCTTCCAGTTACAGATCCCCCCAGGCGGGGAGATCGCCGCCGGCAGTGGATCGGCGGCCAGCGCTACCCCTGGGGATGAATTCAACTTTACGCTGAACACTGTACAACAAAACGCCGCAGACGATGAAGCCCTCGACGCGGATCAGGGTGAACAGTAGGTCACGTTTCCCAAGTGACCTGTCCGGTATAGTGACTTGTCCGGTATCGAAACCGGACCTATGAGTCCAAAGTTTGCGAAGGAATGGCTATGGCTACGAAACAGATGGACCTGATTTCTGTTCTAATCCTGACCGATGGCGCTGAGAACGTGAGCCGGTTGCAACACATTTTTGCCGCCGAGAAGCGGTACACGATCCGCTTTGCCAGCAACTTCCAGGATGCCCACAAAATCTTGGCCCAGGATGCGTTCAAGCTGATCATCATCGATGACCAGTTCAGGGATCTAAGCCCGCTCGACGCTATCCGCAAGTTGGCTGTCCAATCGCCGCATCTGCCCATTGTGGCCCTGGCCGACGAAAAAGCGGTGACCTATGTGCGCGATGCCATGTTGGCCGGCGCCCGCGCCTTCACCCTCAAACCGCTCAACGAATCTGAACTCTTTTCGACGCTGAACCAACTTGTCGAAATCGAGAGCCTGCGCCAGGATAGCCTGATCAGCAAGGGATCTGCCGCAACCCCGCGCAACCAGATTATCCTGTTGCTCAGCCCCAAAGGAGGGGCAGGCTGTACCATGCTGGCTGTCAACCTGGCGCTTATGCTCCGCCAGAAGACCAACGCCAAAGTTGCCCTTGTCGATGGGCACGGTTGCCTGGGCGATTTGGAGACTGTCCTCAACCTTCAGGCGCAGTTTACGGCCAGCGACGTCCTCGCCCAGGGGATGGGGATGGACATTGATCTCATCAAAGGCATGATGACGGAACACAAGAGCGGCGTCCATGTCCTCGTCAGCAGCCGCAACGTGGAAGAAAACTATGGCGCCCGCATCGACAACTTCGAGAAGATGCTCGCCTACATTCAGGGTGAATATGAATATACCGTCGTAGACGGCGGCGCCATTAACGATGAGCAGACAAGTGTCGCCCTGAGCCTGGCCGATAAGGTTCTGCTCGTTGTCACCCCCGAAATGACAGCCTTGCAGCGGACTTCGCTCTTCTTAAAAGCGGCGGACGCCAACGACTTCCCCCGTCAGAAACTCTTTTTGATCGTCAATCGGGAGGGGGTCAAGGGCGGCATCCCCACCGAGGACATTAGCCGCCATTTGAACACCCAGGTGCTGGTCGCCATCCCCGAGGATAGCGGGCTGATCACCTATTCGCTCAACCGAGGCATTCCTTTGATGACCAGCGACCCCGGCAGCGCCGTCGCCCGCCGCATTGAAAAACTGGCCCGGCAGCTTATCCCAGCCAAAAAGGCAGCCGCCCAACCGCAAAAAGGACTGCTCGGACGGCTGACGACCATCATTCAAGGGGGCGTCGCCTGATCATGAATATGAGCGCCCCCTTTACGCCGATTGTGGTGCAAATGGCTGCCGGTCTGCTCTGTGGCGGCCTTATCAACTGGCTGGCCGATATCTTGCCCTATTGGCGGCAGGACAAAGTGAGGCCGCGCATGGGGAGGGTGCGCTGGTGGATGGTGATGGCGGCCTCTGTGGGGATCTTCCTTTATGTGGGCAGACAGTCGGGCCTGTTGATCGAGGAGATACGGTTTGACAGCGGCCTGCTTCTCTACGTCTATCTGCCCCTCTTCTTGTTGATCGCCACGATTGATCTCGAACATCGACGTGTCCTCAACATTGTGCTGGCGCCGACGGCGTTGGCGGCGCTGATCCTGGCCGCCTTCCAATCGCCGTTGGCGCTGGGCGGCGCAGCCCTGAGCGGATTGGGTGGGGCCATCCTCTTCTTTGCCGTCAACTTGATCCGGCGCGGCGCTATCGGCGCTGGGGATGTCAAGCTCGCCGCGGTGATCGGCATGATCGCCGGTTTCCCCCAGGTGCTTGTCGCCCTGGTGATTGGCATCATCGCCGGCGGCGTCGGCGCGTCGATCCTGATGGCGAACGGGCGAGTCAGCCGTAAGGGGATGCTGGCTTACGCGCCTTATCTCAGCCTGGGCGCAGCGGTCGCCCTTTTACATGGTTCACAGATCCTCGCCTGGTATGGTCAGCGCCTGGCCTGGTAACAGGCGACAGGAGGAGAACAGCCTTGCCTCTCTTCATCGGTCTTATTGTCATAATCTCGATCCTGGCTATCTTTGCGGGGATCTACCTCACGCTTGGGCCGGATGGCCTCATGGAGGATCGGCTTGTCACCCATCACGATCCAGCGGATAAATCGTCGCGCAACGCGCTCAAGCACCGCGTCAATGCTCAGATTACCAAAGGGCGCTGGGGGGCGGGCCTCAACGTGGCGCTCTTTCAGGCGGGCGTCAAGCTCACAGCCGTGGAGTTCCTGTCGATCAACGGGGCGTTGATCACCTTTCTCTTCCTTGTGGGGTGGATGATCGGACGCAATGTCCTCAGCGGGGTAGGATTGGCGTTGATCATGGCGTTTGCCCCTTCGATCTGGCTCAAACGCAAGAAAGAGCAGCGGCTGGCAAAATTTCAAGAACAATTGCCCGATGTACTCAACCTGCTTGTGGGCAGTTTGCGCTCCGGTTATGGAATGATGCAATCGCTGCGTCTGGTTGCACAGGAGATGCCCAGCCCCAGCCGCGAGGAATACGAGCGGGTGACCCAGGAGATCGCCTTTGGCATCCCCTCGACCAAAGCCCTGGGCAATCTGGTGGAACGCATGGAAAGCAGCGATCTGGAGATGGTGGTCGCTGCCATCCAGGTGCAGAACGAAGTCGGCGGAAACCTGGGCGACATCCTCGCCCAGATTGCCGCCACCATCCGCGAGCGGATCGAGATCCAGGGGCAGATCCGCTCGATCACGGGGATGCAGCGCGGCACAGGCTATATGCTGGCGGCGATGCCCGTTATCCTGGGGGTGATCTTGATGCTGATCAACCCTACGTACATGATGCGGCTCTTTGCGTTCCCCTGGTTTTTGATCCTCGTATTTGCAGGGATCAGCATTGTCATGGGCCTGTTCATGATGAACCGCATGGTCAACAGTATTGAGGTCTGATAGGGAAAGTGCAATGGAGATGATCCTGGAGCAACTGATGGCTATTTTGCAGATGGGGATAGCCACGCTGCAACGCAACGAAACCCGCATGGTGCTTGTCGCCGTCTTGATCGGCCTTGCCTGCTTCCTGGTGGGGTTTGGTTTGTTCCGCGAGTATCAGCACCAGGAATTGCAGAGACGGTTGCGCAAACTGGCCGAAAGCACCCACCAGGGCGAGTTGGAAACCGAATCAGAGAGCTTCAACCAGCGTATCCTCAAGCCCATGGGCCATTCCTTGCTGGCGGTGCTGGGGCGGTTGACGCCCGGCAGTAATCTGGAACTTCTCCGCCGTCAGTTGTTATTGGCCGGGAATCCGCACAATCTCGCCGTCATCGATCTGTTGGGGATGAAGATGCTGGCCGGCATCGTCCTGGGGTTATTGACTGGTTTCTACCTCTTCAATGTCACCCAGTTGCCGAGCTTTTCGGCGATCATGTTTAGCATTGTCGGCGGCGGGGTGGGTCTCTATATCCCGAATTACTGGCTCAAAAATCAGATCTCCAAACGGCAGGAAGAGATCATGAAGGCGCTGCCAAATGCGTTGGATATGCTGACGACAATGGTGGATGCGGGGCTGGGTTTCGACATGGCTATGTTGCGCCTCTCGGATCGCTGGCACAATGCGCTGACCCAGGAATTTGAGCGGACGGTCAACGAAATGAACATGGGCGTGCGGCGCAGCGACGCCCTGCGCAACATGGCCGAGCGCAACGATGTCGCCGAGTTGCGCTCGTTTGTCGCCGTCCTCGTGCAGGCCGACAGCCTGGGGATCTCGATTGCCGACATTCTGCACACCCAGAGCGCGCAGATGCGCATGCGGCGGCGACAGCGAGCCGAGGAGAAAGCCAATAAGATGCCGCTGAAGATGTTGCCCATTATCACCATCTTCATCTTTCCAGCGCTCTTCGCCATCATCTTAGGGCCGGCTATCCCCTTGATCATGGAATCGATGGCGAACTTCTAAACGGATGCCATCTGCAAACCTGCCGTCAAAGCGTAGTGCGTAGTCCGTTACTATTCACGCACTACGCGCTATCTCAGCCCTATAAGTTTCAAGTTGAGAATTGTGTTTCTCTGCAACCTGCAAACCTGCAACCTGAGGATGACCTATGGCACTGAATACTTCCGCCTGGCAAGATCCCCGCTACCAACAAGCCTCTCGCCATGTCCAAAATGGGGCGTGGAAGCCGGCGCTGGAGATGTTGCACGAGTTGCAGCAAGAGTACCCCGATCAGGCTGAGATCCAACAGTTGATCGAGAGCGCGCAGATCAAAGTCGGGCTGGATCAAAAGCCGGTTTCTGGTCTCTCGCCCCTGATGGTAGCCATCCTCCACCGGCGGCGGCTGACTATCACCGCGGTGACGCTGCTGGTGCTGGCCGTGTTGGCGGGCGGGTGGATGGCCTATCAACGGTGGGTGGAGCCGGCGAGTCTGCTGCGTCGCCAACAGACGATGTTGACACAAACGTTGAGCCTGGCGCAACGTCAACTAGGGCAGGCGATCTACGCTGACGCTGTCCTTTCGTTTGAGCGCGCTTTGCAAATGGCGCCACAAAACGAGGAGGCGCTGCGCGGGCTGACCGAAGCTCAACGCCAGATCGCACTGGCGGACGATTATCGCGAAGCCGCCAATCGATTGGAAGCGGGCGATCTGGCGCCGGCGCTGGCGATCTTCCAAGCCCTGCGCGACAAGGATCCAACCTACCGGGACGTTCAGGATCGCATCGCGCAGATCCTGCAAACGCTGCAAGTGCAGGAGATCTTCCTCGAAGCTGAGGAGGCGTATCTGCACGGTCGCTGGGCGGACGCCATCCTCCTTTATAACTTGATCCGCCAACAGCATCTATCCTATCGTTCGACCACGGTGGAACAGCATTTATTCGACAGCTATATGCAAATGGCCGGTCAGAAAATGAAGACGGCTGGTCTCAACAACAGCGAATTGGAGCAGACAGCGGATCTCTACCGGCGGGCGCTGGGGCTGCGTCCACGCGATATGGCAGCGCAGGCAGGGCTGGGGATGTTGAACCAATATCAGCAGGCGCGCAACTTCATGTCCGAGGAGCGCTACAACCAATCCACGCCGCTCTTGGTGACGCTCTACGCCAATGATCCGAATCTGCTGGGCGGGGATGGCCGATCTGCGCTGTTTCAATCGCGCATGGGCTACGGCGGGCAATTAGAAGCCGCGGGCAATCTCTTCGCCGCCCTGACGCAATACAACGCCGCCGCCTCGCTGCCTGTGGAAGGGGCGTTGCAGGCGCGGCTGAAGGCGCGTTCCATCGAGTTGATGCTCATGCCCACGCCCACACCCACGCCTACACCCACGCCCACGCCCACCCCTGATCCGCTGGATGCGATCCTCAAGATGATCGAACCCACGCCCTCGCCGCTGGATCAATTCGTGGGCTGGATCGCCTTCAACAGCGATCGTCCTGGTTCGCGCAGTGGGCTGTGGGTGATGCGCCCCGACGGCAGCGATCAACAGCCGGTTGTGGACCCCACCAAGTTGTACGATCATCTGCGCCAACAGGTCACCTGGTCACCCGACAATCAACGACGCATCTGGGTCGAGGATGACGGCAGCGGCGCGTCGGTGGCGCTCTACATGTGGCGCTATGACGTGCCGCCCCACTGGTTGGAAGCCCGCGTCGAACTGCTCAATAACAGCGGCATCAACTATCAGCCATCCTTTTCGCCCGACGGACAGAGCATCGTCTTCACCTCGCAGCGCGGCGCAGGACCCACCGACGGCAATTGGGGGCTGTGGGGCGACGAGATCTTTCTGATCCGCTTTGGCGACTATAACGCCAGCGGTTACGTGCAGCCGATCCGCCTGACCAACAACGATTGGGAATGGGACAAGCACCCCACCTTCAGCCCGGATGGACAGACGATTGCCTTTTGGAGCAACCGCATTTCGGGGCGAGCGCAGATCTGGGCGATGAACGTGAATGGAGCCAATCAGCGCAATTTGAGCAATAACGAGTGGAACGATTGGGATCCGCTTTGGATCGTGCCAAAACGCGAAATCCCTCAACTCAACGATGGCAAAGATCGAGCGCCACTCTTCGACCCGGCCAAGTATACCAGCAAAGAGTAAACACCACTGGCATGGGACTTTTTAACCGTAATGCTGCACAGCCAATAAAACGAATGGGAGCGGTTCCCCCTGCTTATGAGACCGTCTCCCCGTTGCGCCCACCGACGTCACCGGCGCCGTCGGTCGCGCCGCCCCTCCGCCCGCCGGAGAATTCGCCCAACGGGGCGATGCGCGCCAACGGTCGCGAGAAAGAAGTTCCATCCTCGTTCGTGATCCTGCGCGATCGTGTGCAGCAAGAATTGATCCGCGACGCCACCCTGCACACCGAACGCATTAGCCTGGAGGATGGTCGCATCCTCATCGAGCCTATCTTTGCCAGAGCGATCACCGAAGCGGGTCTCGTCCTGAGCCGCGCTGAACGCCAGAGCATCTTCGAGCTGATCCTGGCCGACATCCTCGGCTATGGTCCGATCCAACCCTTGCTCGACGACGACAGCATCTCCGAGCTGATGGTCAACGGCCCTTATCAGATCTACATTGAACGGGGCGGCAAACTGGTACTCAGCGACGTCAAATTTCAAGATAACGCCCATGTGCTGCGCATTATCGAGCGCATCCTCGCCCCGTTGGGCCGCCGTGTGGACGAAAGCAGCCCGATGGTCGATGCCCGCCTCCCCGATGGCAGCCGCGTCAACGCCATCATCCCGCCGCTGGCTATTGACGGACCCAGCATCACCATCCGCAAATTCAGCAAAAAGCCGCTCTCTGTGCAGGATCTGATCCGCTTTGGCAGCTTTACCGAGGAATTCGCCAAATTCGTCGAAGCTGCGGTGGTCTCGCACCTCAACATTATTGTGAGCGGCGGCACCGGTTCGGGGAAGACCACCCTGCTCAACGTGCTGAGTAGTTTTATCCCCAGCACGGATCGCATTGTCACCATTGAAGATAGCGCCGAGCTTCAACTGCGCCAGGATCACGTTGTTCGCCTGGAGACGCGCCCGCCCAATATTGAGGGCAAAGGCGCCATCCGCATCCACGATCTGGTGATCAACAGCTTGCGTATGCGCCCCGACCGGTTGGTGATCGGCGAGTGCCGCGGCGGCGAAGCCTTCGACATGCTCCAGGCTATGAACACCGGCCACGATGGATCCATGTCCACGGCGCACAGCAATTCCCCGCGCGACACGCTGAGCCGCCTGGAAACGATGGTCCTCATGGCTGGGATGGAGTTGCCGCTGCGGGCTATTCGCCAGCAGATCGCCGCCGCCGTGGATCTCATCGTCCACGTGGAACGGATGCGCGATGGCAGCCGCCGCATCACCCACTGTACCGAGGTCCTCGGCATGGAAGGGGAGACGATCCTCTCGCAGGATATTTTCAAGTTTGAGGAAGAAGGGGTGGACGACAAGGGCAAGATCGTCGGCCAATTGCGCCCCACCGGCATACGCCCCAAAGTCTTGGATCGTATGAAAGCGGATCAGGTCAACTTGCCGCCGGATCTCTTTACCAGCGGGTTGCGACGGCACCGGTGAGAGGAGTGGGTATTGGATATTGGATATTGGGTATTGGGTAGCGTCAAGCATAAATTGAGGGGTAGGGGCGCTGCTTGCTGCGCCTGGTGTGCAGAGGGCGCAGCAAGCAGCGCCCCTACCCTGTTTCAATCAATTCATGACTGACAACAGTAGTGCGTGAACGATTGTCACCTGCAACTTACAAACCTGCAACCACCAATATCCAATACCCAATACCCAATATCTAATCTGGAGTCCACATGACCAAGAAAAACTTGCTAGTCCACAACATTCAGCGCCGGATCGATCTGGTGACGATGGGGAGCGTGGCGGACACGTTTTGGAGCCGGGGCAAGGGGCTGATCGGACGAAAAGAGTTGGACGTTGGCGATGGACTGCTCATCTCTCCGTGCAGCAGCATCCACTGCTGCTTTATGTCGATCCCCATTGACGTGATCTATTTGGATCGCGACAACCGAGTCGTCGGCCTGGACAAAGAATTGCGCCCCTGGCGGATCGGTGGGATCTACCGGGGCGCAAAACGGGTGCTGGAATTGCCCGCAGGGACGATTGAAAAGAGCGGCACGGCGGTCGGGGATTGGCTAGAGATTGCTATCTTCCCTCGATATCAACCTCTCACCCGTTCGCGCGCTTCTTCGGAAGCATCTTCTTCCACCCCGTAGAGCAGCCGGCGCTGGCGATCCACCAGGGCGAGTTGATCCAAGTTGGCGTCATTCAACATCATCATCTCCATGTAATAACGGCGGATGCTGCCCAGATCCTCCAGGGTAAGGCCGTGGACGGTGCGCACAAAGTTGAGGCGGAAGGGATCGTCCGTGGGCAACAGCGTCGAGCGGAACTCGCGCAGTGTGGTTTCGGAGAGGTCGCTCTCTGCGCTACCCCAGACCGCGGCAAAATCCACGGGGATGCCATGGGCGGCGAGCCGGTCGGCCACATCGTAGTTAGCGGCGGGCTTGGCGTGGCTCCACAGCGCTTCCAAATAACGGTGGATCAAGTTCTGTTTGCTGGTCCCCTGTGCGCCGTTTGTATGATGGGGGGCAGATCCATCGCGCCAGAGCAGATGTTCCAGATTGCAGATCTGCGCCAGTTCGCGCACCAATTCATCGCGTACGGCCTGAGCCGAGGCTGCGCTGAGATCCGAGATCGTCGCCTGCACGCTTTCGCGCAGCAGATCCTGCATGGCTGCCGAGAGCGGACGCCGATCCTCTTCTTCGAGCAGCAATCCTTCGAGCTTGCGCCGCCACGCCACCGAACGCCAGGATGAGCGCAACCGTTCCTCGCTGCGCCGTCCTTCCCGATCTTGTTGGGCGCGCAGATGGCTGCGGCAGAGTTCCCATAGCCGGTCGCTCACGCGCGGACCGTAGAGATGGGTGGCGGCATAGGCCACAGGCGTGGGGATACCATCATCCACCGTCCACTGGTTGAGCGACTCGTTCGTATCTTCGAGCGCGCGCGCCATCTCGCGCAACATCTGCGCCAGATGATCATAGGCGCGCAACAATCCCTGCTGTACCCGTTCCTGAAGTTGAGAGGTCAACTCAGCTTGGGCCAACGCCAACCGCTCGCGCCGCAGCCGCTGGATCCGCGTCAGTCGCCGCCGATAGCTCATGGCGCCGCCTACGTACGCGCCCAGGAAGATCCCCAACAGCGTGCCGCCATCCACGATCAGATCAAAAGGACGGTTGAAGGCGATCAAATAGCCAATCGCCACGATCAGCACGGCCAGCACCAACAGCGAGGATCGCAGCAATGTCCGCCCCAGCGAGGGCTCCTTGAGCACATTACCCTCATAGTGAGCGCGCCACTGACGCAGGGCAAGTTGACGTTGCGCCGTAGCCAGGTTGCGCTGCCCCGGCGTAAGGATCGTCACCCGCTGGCGCGCCTCTTCCAACTCGGCCTGCCAGATCGCCAATCGACTCTGCGCCTGGCGCAAGCCTGTCGGCGATTCAGCCAGCAGCTCGACGAAGGTGCGGCGCATGTAGAGCGCCGCGGCGGGCAGCACCCGTTTGTCATTTTTATTTTTGGGCAACCCGTTCGGGTGTAAAGCGCCCAATCCCCAGGCATAATCCAGAGCGGAAGCGCCAACCAGCCGGTCGAACTGTTGGGTCACCGTCTGCAAACGATCCTCAAAGGCGGCAAGCCACCCGGCGGGGGAGAGAGGGCGCAACTCGGCGGCAATAGACGGCGGCAGCACAAAATTAGGATGGATCGCCAACTCGTCCAGCCCATGCGGCGTCACATTGAGGAAGAGATCGGGCATCTGCGCGATCAACTGGGCGATGACCTGATCCTGGGTGATGCCCAGATCGATCAAGGACGCCGCCTCAGCTTCTTGCGCGGGATTGCCCACGGGATCTTCTGCATTCAAGATCACTTCTCGGATCAGCCGTTTTTCCTCTTGTTGGTGAACGGCGCTGAAGATGTAATCCAGCGGCACATAGTCGCCCGCTGCGCCCATCAAACTGTAGGGGCGCTCGTGGGCGTTGCGCAGATCAATGCCCAACTGCTCTTCCACATGCTGATTGCCATCGGTGGTGATCATCGCCTCTAGGGCGTTGCCCACAAGGACGCTCAACTCGTAACTGTTGCGTACAAGCCCCTGGTTGCTCTTTTCCCGATCCACCAGGTAGATGCGATCCAACAGCGAGCGGCCCACCCAGCTTTCGAGCAGACCGCACTGACCGGGCAACGCCGGGAATCCTTCGCCGCGCACCAACGGTTCCACCGCAGATTGGGCCGCAGGGTGCAGATCGGTGAGCGCTTCCAACTCGGCGATGGACGCAAACGAGACGGCGTCCTCAATGGCGCGATTGCTGTCCCCAGCGTAGCTGCCCGTGGCGAAGATGCCGACGATCTGCGAAATGTGGCGCTCGCCCAGATAGTTGAGCAGATGGACGAGTGTAGGCCAGATCAAAGCCGAAGCCAGCGGCTCAAAGAGCGGCGCTACCACGTAGAGCGTCGTCTGCACAAAGGGATCGCCCGGCGCCAGGTTGTCATGGCGAATGGGCGCGATCAAATGCGCATCCAAGAGGCGCGCCATCTCGATCCCTTGGCTCAGCCCGGTCCGAAAGACATCGGCGCGGCGGGCTGGGATCGTATCCTCTTCGCCGCGCCCATTTTTATACTCAACAAAGGTGGGGATCTGTTGGTTCAACGGCTGCAAAACTGGCGCGGCAGCCTCCAAAAGTTGGCGGGCGCGACGCTCACTATCCACAGTCGCAAGAGGAGTTCCCGCTACGCCGAACATACGATGCCCGCTTCCAATCATCCAGCCGTCGCCGCGCAGATCCTGTTGGTGGCGCGCGTCCAGCCGTTCCAACAGTCGCTCCAAATAGAAGGGAGGCAAGGGCGTCTGCGCGCGCAGCTTGCGTAAATGCAGCGGAACATGCCCATCTGGGGCGAGCGTCCCTTCCGCAAGGAGCGCGGCGAACTGCGTCACCTGCGTCAGATCCGGCCCCTGCACCTTGCGCGCCCGGCGTTGATCCTGAATCGATTGTATGCGCGGCTGCAAGTGGAGCATTGTCTGCAAGCCCCACCCGCCAAAACAGAGTATCGCCGCCCGGCTTCGTGTCGCACCCGTAATCATCAACGTTTATTCAACTTCAAATAGTATTCGTGGTAGCCCAGATTGCCGGATGATCGAACGCAATGTCCCGGCTCGCACCTCTTTGTGATTTGGTACAGGGACGGTGATGGTCGATCCTTCAAGTTGACGTTGCATAATGATATGGCTGCCGCGTCGTCGTACTTCGGCAAATCCATGAGCCTCCAAAATTTTGCAGATCTCATCCGCAGAGAGTATCTGGAGCTTAGGCAACTGGAACTCCCACTTGCGTGATAAAGACTTCGGAAGCCAGCCGTTCACGGATCTCCGAAGGCGATGCCGTCTCGAAGAAGAGTTCAAGCGCTTCGATCAGGTTATGGCGCGCTTCCTCAACGGTTTCACCCTGGCTGGCAATATCCAATTCGGGGCAAAGGGCAACGTACCAATCGTCTTCTTTTTCGATAATCGCCGTAAATTGCTGGATCTTTTTCATGCTATCCTCAAAGGTTACGATAAGGCCATTCCAAGATTTAAATTGATCCACGAAGACACACCAATGGACACGAAGATCAGAGAAAAACTTTGTGTCTCTTCGTGTGCCTTCGTGGATCATGATTTTTGTGAAATGGCCTAAATGTTACCGTCGTCCAGATGAACTCCAGTTTTGGTAATTCGTGCCGGTGATGCGCGTATTGCTGACATGGGACGGCGGCATCTCCGGCGTGATCTCCGGCAGGTTGACCCAATGCGGGTTCAAGTGGAATTCCTCGGTAACGGGGAAATCCTGCATGTTTTCGTATTGGGCGCGGAACTCGTCGAGCCGCTCCAACAAGGTGACCGGCAGCCCGTGGACGATCCAGACGGCGTCCATGCGGCTGACATCGCCGGTGGGGACCCACTTGATGTCCTCTTGCCCGACCATCGCAATCGCCATATCCTGATCGTCGGCGCGGCTGCCCGGCGTCGCCGCCAGACGAATGTGTTCCAGATCGGCGTCGTGGAAGCTGAAGCGATCCGAATCCCAGCGGATGTAGGGGTTGAGCCGATCCAGCCATTGGTGAATGCGGTTGTTGGGCAGCGGACGCGACGCGCTCACCTCTTCGCCGTGCTGCACACCAATAATGTGGCGGATGTCCACCAGTTTGCGCACACGGCCAATCAGCCCCGTATCCTCATAGACACTGGTGTTGAGGATCTCCAACATCTGCTCGGCGCTGAGCGGATTGCTCTGCGTCAGCAGCCCATCAAGCAGCCGGCCCAGCAGCATCTGCCAATCCTCGGCGTGGACGGCCCCGGCGGCGCGTTTGTAGAAATGTTGCAGATAATCGCGGCCAATCGCGCCCGTCTCCAATTCATAATAAGTGCTGGTGGTCAGCGTGCCATCGGGGATGCGCGGGTCGATGCGATCCGCCATGGCGCTGGCTTCATTATTGGCGCGCACCAGCGCCTGCGCGGCGTTGGTCAACTGGTTGCGGAAGACCTCGCGCATCCGTGTGGCGAAATGGCCCAGCTCGTCCACCATCATACGCTCGGTGGCGTCGCGGCGCTGATAAAGACGGGCGCGGGCCTTGCGCGTGGCAAGATCGCGCGCCCGTTCGCGCGCCTGACGTGGGCTGAAGGCGGAGAGCAGCAGATCGCCAAAGCCGCCCGCTAACTGATTCACCCGTTCCCCGGCGCCGCCTTCCTGCGCCAGCAAGGATCGCCAGCGCGCCCGATCCTCTTCGCCCACAGGCTGGTTGTCGAGCAGGAAGAGACGCTGGCGGTGCAACGATTCCATAGGCGCGGCGGCAGGGTTGTTGGGTCCGATCAACTCGGAAAGGGCAATCGCCCCGCGCAGACCGGTCTCGACAATGGCCTGGCGGAAGGCGCGTTCGGCCAGTTCGCGGAAGGAGAGCCACGCCCCGCGCCCCTCCTCGATCTCGGCGATGATCTCCTCCAGGCGGTCGTTGTTGAGGGCGAGATAGCGCGAACGCATTTCGGCCAACAAGGTCTGCCAGATCGTCATTACACGCTGGCGTTCGCTGGTGGAGATAGGCTGGCGCGGATCTTGCAAACTCGGCCCGGCGGCAAAGCGGCGGATCACATCCGTGAGGAAGGCGCGCTGCCAGAATTGGGTGAGCAATTCATCGGGGGCCACAATCGCCGATGCCGCGAAGCTGCTGTAAACGAGAAAATGGCCCGATTTTGTGCGCCGTTCGCCCACCACTTCACCGGCGGGCAGGTTAGGATTGGCCATACGCTCGCGTACAACGTTCACCTCCAACCCCAGGATCTCGCTGCTGAGGTGGCTGATGGCGGTGAGTTGGATCAGGTGCGCGGCCAGGTTTTCCGCGTCGGATTTGCGCGCCAGGCTGCGTCCTTCGCGGTTGGTGCGCCCGACCAAAAAGATGAAATCGAAGGGCGCGTAAGGCGTATCGGGCAGGGCGCGCTGCTCGCTGGGGTATAGCTCCTGGAAGGTCTGCGTCTCTTGGAAGTAGTTGAGTTCCTTGAGCGCGGCGTAGGCGTTGGCCTTAATGCGTCGGCGCTGTAGATCGCTGGTGATCTCCTCTTCGAGTACGTCGGGCAGGTAGAAGATCCCCACGACGCGGGCGTTGCTGCGCACCAATGCGCGCACACGATGCGCCACATCCATAAACATCCCCGACCCGGTGCCGCCGCAGAGGCTGCCCACCACATAGACCAGTTGATAGTTCCCCATGACAGGGAAGCCGCGGTTCTGCGCCATCTCCATATCGCGGATCTTATCCAGCGAGGCGTATTTGGTCTCCAACAGCCGCTTAAAGGTGACATAGTTACGGAAGAACGAGAGCCGTCCAATCGGGCGAAGCTGTTTGGCCCCGTTGTGGATATAGCCCAACGGGATCGACGGATAGTTCCACCAGCGCGCGATCTCCGGGTGGTTGTCCAAATTGTCCACGAGGCGGGTGGCGTCGAACTTGCCCATGTAGGCGAACTCGTCGGCATAGAGCGGCTCCTGATCGAGCCGGTTGACCAGCGGTTCCGTGTCCAGCGCCAGCAGTTGGACCATACCGGGCAGTGTGTCGCCGCCCCAGACTTTACGCAGACGGCGTTTGACGGCGCGCACGGTGTTCGTGCCCATCCCGCCCACCCCCACCACCAGGGTAGGGTAGATGGTCGCCTTTTCGCCGATCAGTGGTGTCCCGTTCAAATATGTACCGTTTTCGTTCATAAAACTTTCCCAATCAACCCTGTGGGTAATATTCGTAAGCTGCTTATTTCACCCTAAAGCGGGAGAATCGCCAAATTCAAGCGGGCGCAGAAAAGAAGGCAAAAGGCAAAGGGTAAAAGGCAAAAATGGTGGCAAGTTGCAGGTGACAATCGTCTACGCACTACGCACCAATCTCTAATTACCAATATCTAATACCTTCCCCTCACCACCGCGATGACCACGCGTCATCCTGCGCGGGGCTGTTGCGGTTGGTGGATGGGGTGGCGTTGGCGGTTGTGTTGGCCGGCGAGCCGCCCCAATCGATCTCGCCCCACTGGCTGCCCCACGAAGATCCGCCGTCGGCCTGGCGCGCAGATGCTGTGTCAAACGAGGGCGTGACAAAGGCGGATTCTGCCTCGGCGCTGAAGGTAGGCGTGGGCAGCGTCACCACCGGTTCCTCTTCGTCGTCGCTGTAGCCGCTGTTGCGCACCCGCGCCAAAATGATCAGCAGAACCAGCAGCGTCAGCGGACCCGAACAGAGCAGCAGCGGTAAACTGTAAATCGGCAGCAGCCACCACGCCACATAGCGCTGGAAAGGCGTCGGGCTGCGGAAGCCGATGTCCACCGTGCGGGTTTCATTGGGCAGTCCCTCGATCCCCAAAACGAGATCGCCAATATAAAAGGTCCCCCGCAACGGGTCGAGGGGGATCGAACGATTGGCGACCAGTGTAATCGGTACTTCGTAAAAACCGTTGGCGTTGGGTTCGCCTGTCACCTCAACGGGCAACATCTCGACAAAGTTCTGGTTGAGATCCGCTGCGCCCGCGTCGGCTTCCCCCGATGCGCTGAGATCGAGCATTTTGAGTGTAAAGGGCGTGGCGCCGTCAAAGCGGATGAGCAACGTCTGCGTGGATCGTTCCCCGGCCCGGTTGAGATCGCCAAAATTGAGCGCGCCGGCCACTGTCCACGCCAGGTTACGGATGCGCAGCCGGTAATCGATCTGGGATGGGAAGATGTCGAAATCCTCGTTTGGCCCGCTCAACCGGATCTGCCCATTGCACGCACCCGGTTCCACCGAGCCACTGCTGCGCAATCGGACGGGCAGCGCGTAGCCGTCCCCTTGCGGCTGGAGTTCCCCCGAAGTCACCGTCAACCCTGCGCAGGAACTCTCGGCCAGCGCTGCGCTGACGCGGAAGGACCTGCCCCGTTCAAAGGTAAGCGGCAGCAGCGTTTCCTGATCCACACGGAAATTGGGGGAAGTTTCAAAGATGGTTTCGCCGAAATCGACGATCTGGCTGCTCATACGCGCGGCGGATCGCTCTACGATCAACGTCACCGGCAGCACCGGCGCCGGGCGGATCTTCACATCCATGGGGCGACCGGCAGGGTTCATAACAGTCAGCACAATTTCGCCCGTATACTGGCCTGGGCGCAATCGATCCAGCCCGTCCACGCGGAAGGTAGCAGGCCGCGCCTCGTTTTCATCCACCTCTTCAGAAAAGCGCAGCGTCGCCTCTGTGGCCGCTTCGCCCGTGTCGGCGCGGGTCAGGGTCAGCGTACCGTTGATCGTACCAATGGCCTGGGTCGTCCCCGCCAGGATCGAAACCGCCCAGCCATCGGCGGGCATCTGGCCTAGATCGAGGCTATCGGGCAGTCCGCGCAAATAGACCGCCGGTTCCACATTCAGGGCGGTCTCGATCCAATCACCAAAATGGAGATCGCCAGCCACGGCGCTGAGCAGAAAGCGGATGCTGTAATTGCGTCCGTCGGCAGGTGAGAAACCTTCATTGGCGCAGATGCGATCCACACAGCTCATGATGGCTGAGTAGACAGGTTGCCCGGCGTCGTCCACTGTGATGTCCGAAACGTAGACGGTCGCCTGGAGTCCGCCAATGGACACGCCAGGGCCAAAGCCAACTTCCAGTCGGATGCGTCCATCCTCCAACAACCCTGGATTGGCGGTCGAAGGGGAGAAGACTTCGGCGCGCGGCAGATCGGCGCGGGATGCTAATGTGAAGCTTCTGCGCAACTGGAAGGGCGTCCTATCCTCGCCGAGTTGGAGTACGACATTGGTTGTGCCGGATGGCAGGGGCATGGCTGCCAGGGCGCTGTTGCCGCCAAACGTTGGGATCGCCGTCTGCCCATCGAGCAAAATCGGCTCTCCGGCAGCAGGACCGGCGCCGCGTGCCACGATCATGGGGGCGCTGCCCGCCGGATAATACCGGACCGAGGCTGGGCTGTTGGGTACACTGGGCGGCGGAAAGATCAATTCAGGGTAGCTGTCGGCCTGCACCACGGCAAACGCGCTGGGATCGGCAGTCTCGACGATCCAGGCGCCGGCAGGTACGTCCCCACTGACGGCGTTGAGATCAATATTATCGTCTTCGAGCAGGCTTTGGGTGACCACAGGGCTATCATCGCGGCGCACACTGCTGATAGATGCCCGCGGGCTGACAAAGGCAAGCTGTCCTACATCCTGTACGGTGCGGGTGTTGAACGAGAGATATCCACTGGTGTTGCGCGCTGTTACCACCGAACGATCTGGCTTCATCGAAGCGAAGATCTCGCTGAAGACGCGCAGCAGATCGGGGGCCGTTTGCGCCTCGCGCACATCCGCGCCGAACTGTCCGCTCAAAAAGTCACCTGAGCAGCCATCGGTTGGATTACAAAGCACAACGGGGAAGACGAGGACGCCATCGGCGCGCAGTTGTGCGAGATACTGGGCGAAGCGTCCTTCTTGACCGGCGGCGTTGGCGGGAGAAGTGGGTTCGCCATCGGTGAGCAGCAACACGTATTGGCTGCGATTGGGTTGCCGATTGTTTGCGAGGATGCGCATGGCGGCTTCTAAACCGAGATCGAGCCGGGTATAGCCGCGTCTCAAATAATCAGTGGGCGGCTGTAGCGACGAGGCGAGGATGCGACGGCGCTCGGCGCTGCCCGCTTCTTGCAACTCGCCCAGCACGCCCACCCCCTCGACGCCACTATCAAAGCGGATCACGGCGAGGCGGTCCGCGCTATCGGCCAGATGGACCAACAGACGCGCCGCCGAGTAGCGCAGATCTTCAGGATCGCTTGGTTCATTGACACTCGGCGCGCGGCAGGGCGGCCCGAAGGGTGTCCCTTGTTGGGGCCAGGGCCAGCAGGTGACCATGCTCCCGGAGTCGTCGAGCACCACCACTACGTCGATAGATTTCGTCGCTGGGCCGGTCGGTGGTTCGATCTGCAAAGAGGGCGCCGCTGTCGAGGCGTAGGCCATCATCACCACCAGCACAATCGCCAGAAGTCCGGCAGCTGCGTTTTTCAAAACCATTCCTCTCAACGATCCAATCTACACAGTCTATACTCGACAAAACGTCATTAGGGCGCGAACGTAGTGCATTGTAACACAACGGAAAAGTGTTTCAAACTATCCATGTGATTATGTCAAGATGACGGAGGTAGACCGCAGAGACCGCCACTGGTAGAGGATAACGCATGAGAAAAGGAGGGGGTTCCGAAGAAAGAGGGTGATAGGTGATAGGTGACTGGGGACTGGGCATCCATGGCGGACTTCCAATCCCCAGTCACCTATCACCTATCACCACTCCCTACTCTCTCGCTTCAGCGAGCAATTCGGTGAGGGCGGCGCTGAATTGATCGGCAGGCAGCGCGCCAGGGATGAGACGTCCCTGATCCCCGTAGAGGACGACGAAGGTTGGCGTGCCGCGAACAAAGGGTGAACCATCGGTTAAATCGCTTAAGATCGCCTGGTATGTTTCTTGGGCTTCCATACAGGTTTCAAACTGGGCCATATCCAGGCCAAGATCCTCGGCCAGCGAGGTCAGGCCGGCGTCAACGGTAGCGCTGCTGCCCCATTCCTCTGTGCGCTCAAAGAGAAGATGGTGCATCTCCCAGAACTGCCCCTGATATCCTGCACATTGGGCAGCGCCGGCGGCAGCCACAGCCTGGGGATGGCTCTGTTCCACAGGGAAGTGTTTGAAAACCCACATCACATCGCCAGGATCGATAAACTGTTCATCCAACACCGGCTGCGTATTGAGAGCATGTTGACGGCAGAATGGACATTGGAAATCGCTAAACTCGACCACCACCAGCGGCGCATCAGGGTTGCCCCGCCAGAAGTCACCGGCCACGGTGAAGCCAGGGTTGTCGGGATCAGGCGATAACCCCTCTTCTTGCGCCCAATAAGGGATCTGCGGTTCGCCCTGTTGTTGCTGTTGGGCCGCAGCAGGATCTACCGGCGCGCCGCCGGCAAGCATTGTGTCAATATAGTCAGAAAAGATGTTGTAGGGCTGCGCGCCGACCAACCTAAACGCTTCTCCGCTCTCCTCGTTGACAAAGACGAAGCTGGGTGTGCCGCTAAAGCCCAGCGACTGCGCCTCGGCGACGCTCTCACGCACAGCGGCTTCCTTCACGTCGGCTGTTTCGGCCAGGCAGGCTGCATAGAGATCAGGATCTGCGCCAGCTTCCTCAGCCAGCCGAGCAAAGACAGAGTCGGGATTGGCAGAGCGCGACCACTCTTGTTGGGCGCGGAAGAGCAGCCGGTGCATCTGCCAATAGTGGACGATCCCCTGCTCGGCGACACAATTGGCCGCCACCGCTGCTGGGATCGCATTGGGGTGCAGCGTCTCTAGTGGAAAGTCGCGGAAGACGAACCTTACGTCGCCTTCGGCTACATAATTATCTTTTAGGGCAGGTTCGGTTTGGATCACATGGCGGGCACAGAAAGGACATTCGTAATCGCTGAATTCGTAGACGGTAATGGGCGCATCAGGGTTGCCGCGATAGGGGAACCCTTCCGCAGTAAAGCCGACGGGCATACCCTCATAGATGGCGGCGGGCGCGGGTTCGGCGGCAGCAACGGGTGTGCTATCTTCCTCGACGACAGGCGCCACAGGCACAGGCAAGGTCGGCATCGTACAAGCTGAAATCACGAGCAGCGCCATCAGCACGACGACAAGCCCAATCGTCCTTCCCAATCGATGAATGTGCATGGGGATCTATCCCTTCTGTGTAGTTATGCGAATAAGTCTCTACTTGGAAATCTGGCATGGTGAACAGTGTACACGATAGGAGATCCAACTACCAAAGAAAAATGAATGCTTTCGTTTATCGCTCACGTCGCAGCCATAGCGATGTAAGGATGAGTATCACCGCAGCCATGAATGTTGTCCACCCCATTCTGAGCAACAAGGGGCTACGCTCGAAGACAATCCCCGCTGGCGGCTGTTGGACGCTCTCGACGGCAAGTACGCTCAATGACTCACGCTGAACGGTCCCGACGCTGGCGGGTTGAGCGATCCCTTCCAGGGCGGCGGCAATCGCCACAACTTCCCCTGTCGCTGACAAGATTGCATCTTCCAATCGCGGCGGGGAAAGGACTTCCAGGGGCGGTCGGGTGGCGGTGGGCGTCAGCAGCGATCCCGAAGGCAGCGGAGGGATCGGCGTCTCGATGGCTGGCTCCCATAGATCACCTTCAAGCAGGATGGCCTGCGCCTCAGCGGTCAAAGTCAACGCAATGTCTGGCGTTTGGACCAACCCGGGCGCATCGACAAACGGTGTCGGCGTTGCCAGCGGAGATTGTAGATCCTCAAGGCGGGGGGTGGGCGTCACTACGACCGCCGGGATCTCTGTCGGCGTCTCTGTCGGCGTTTCCGTTGGGGTAGGTGTCAATGTTTCGGTTGGCGTCTCCACGGGTGTGGGAACAGGTGAATCCACTGTCAACGTAGCCGTCGGTGTAGGCAGTTCTACATCCCCAATGGCGAGGAAGCAGGTCGGCTCTACTGCGATCTCGATTTCGGCGCCATCAGTTCGTCTCAAACTCGCAGCCGAGAGCGTAAATGAAATGAGGGCAGGTGTGTCTAGTGTCTGGATGCGTACGCCTGCCAGCACGCCATCCACAGCAGAAAAGACGGCGCTGTCGATCCGGTTGGCGCGGAATTGAATCTGCCCCGGAAAACTCGTTGTCTGCGCAAAATCGAGGGTCAATAGAGCGGTTGATTGCCAGGAATCAACCGTGGGCGTTGTGATCAAATTCGGATTGGTATAGTCAATGGTTAAGGCCAATTGTTCAAGATCAAGGGCTGTCTGAACATTGCGCAACCGAAGCGTGAACAGCGCCTCTCCTGAAGTGGCAATCGTTTCAGGTATCAACGCACAACTCAAGATCGGGCGCGTCACCTCCTGCGCCTGCACGAATGATCCGAGCAGCAGCGCCGCCAGCAGCGTCAAGAGGAGGCGATAGAATGAAGAAACAGGGGTTATTGCCATATGTGAATCCTTGTCCATAGTATAGTTCAAGGGTGTTAGGTTATGTATAATTGATTGTCATTTGCTTAACCTGAAAACCTGCTACTCTGCTAGAATAGCATGGCTTGACTCATCGCTCAACCGCCATACGTGTTAAGGTGACTCCATAGACAAGTTTCCGGCTCTGTGTTGATTATTCCTACGTTCGCCCTATCACACCCTACGAAATCGTTAAGGATTCTCATTAAGGATGCTTTATTTTATTGAAAATATAGGCATTTTAGCGTAGTGAATTCATTGTTCTTGCGTTGATTCAAGAGTAGAGTTAAATATATCGACATTCAAGTGTAGAGAAATTGCTATTTTGTAATAGAGATTGTAAGCAAGTCAATTTGCCAAACTTACTTATCTCCATATAAGATAGCGCGTAAATCTGATAAATTAAATTAGAATTAGCAATGTTGCTGCCTTGTTCAGTGTAACTCTTTTACCCCCTCTGCGAACCACTCCCCAGGGTATAGAAGAGAAATAAACTGGCTGATTGTTGTACTATGCTTCAGCAGTGTTTCAAATATGCCCCTCAAAGGAATTGATAAATGGCAGTCAGTAACCCACAGATTGATGATCGTTCTTTGCCTGCGCCAGAAGCCTGGTCAGGCGATGATGAAATTGACCTGCGCCAATATATCTGGGTGCTGGTGGCGTGGTGGCGCGAGATCCTGACCCTTTCTATTTTGACGGCTGTCCTCGCTGCCGGCGCAGTGATCGGTCTGCGCTTCCTTCAAGATCCTGTGTACGAGTCCTCAGCGACGGTGGCGATTGCTCGCACTACCAGTAATATCACCTTTGACGAGCGCTTTCAAACCAATCTCTCAGAACAGAATATGACATCGGCGGCGCGCGCTGACTTGTTGGTAGGTACACGACGAGCGGCTCTGGTAGGGTTGGTCTACAACGGGGCAGTGGCAGAGAGCGTGGCCGAATCCCTGGCTCCGCTGTTGAGCGAGGAGCAGCGCAACCCATCCCGTCTGCTACGCCGGATCGACGCCAAAATCGTAAAACGGGAAGGTGTCTCCGGCGAGAGCGATCTGATTCAGATTACCGCCAGAGCGGATAGCCCTGAGCTGGCGGCGGCCATTGCCAACAACTGGGCTTACGCCTATGTGACGCAGGTGAACCAGCTCTATGGTCAACTACCCGATGAATTGTTGGCTTCGGTCCAGAATGAACTGAGCGAGGCGCAGATCGCTTTTGACGACTCGCAAAGTCAACTCGAAGCGTTCATTTCCCAGAACGATGTTGCGCGTCTAGATCGGCTGATTGCCGAGAAAAAAGAGATCATCAACAGCTTGCAGGTAGGCAAACAGACAGCCATCAATACCATCGTCACTGAGGAATTGCAGGCCCGTCGCCAGATCATCTCCGCCTATATCAACGCCCTCGCCAGTAATCGACTTTTGGCATTTAACAAAGAGCAAGAGGCCAAGCGTACGCTGATCTCGACTCTGATCGATACTGAGTTCAATAACCGGCTGTCAGCCTTCCAAAAGGATCAGGCCGCCCGCCGTCAACTCTTTGACCAGGCTGTTCAAATCGAGATCGACAATCTATTGCTGGCGCTCTCGAAGGATCAGACCGCCCGTCGCCAACTCTTCGGCCAATACACCGACGCTCAACTTGAGAACCAACTGCTGGCTTTGTCTAGAGATCAGGCCGCCCGTCGCCAACTCTTCGACCAGGCCGTTCAGGCCGAGATTGACAATCTGTTGCTGGCGCTCTCGAAGGATCAGACTGCCCGTCGTCAACTCTTCGGCCAATACACCGACGCTCAACTTGAGAATCAGTCGTTAGCGTTGACAATGGATCAGACCGCCCGCCGCCAACTCTTCGACCAGGCCGTGCAGATCGAGATTGACAATCTGTTGCTGGCGCTCTCGAAAGATCAGACTGCCCGCCGACAACTTTTCGGCCAATATACCGACGCCCAACTCGAAAACCAACTGCTGGCGCTCTCTAAGGACCAGACTGCCCGCCGTCAACTCTTTACTCAATACGCCGATGCTCAGATCAATAACCAGACGGTGGCTTTTGCCAGGGATCAAGAAATTCGGCATAGTATCTTCAACCAGTATGTTGATTCACTGGTGAGTAATCGACTGACCGCTGCGCAGAAGGAACAGGAGGGACGCGCCCGGCTCTTTGCCCAATATGTCAATACCGAGATCGAGAACCGTCTGAAAGCCCTGGCGCAAGAACAGGATGCCAAGGGGCGCATTTTCGACGCCTATGCCAATGCCGATACGAGCGCCAAACTGGCCATTTTCAACGAACAGGTCAACGCCAGACTGCAAACGCTGACCCAGACCTACGACACCAAACTCAAGTTGGAACGATTGATGGCCGACGCCCGTGCCCTGCGGGCCCAGGCAGCCACTGGCGGCGACGCCAGCGCCGCCACCAATAGTCTGGCGCTGTTGCTGCTTAAATCTGAAGTCTACGGCACAGCCGTGGGCGCGCCTGCCGAACTGCAACTCTTATTGGGCGATCTAAATTCACTCAACATTGGTGCCGACGCACAAGTGGCCGATCTGGATGCCTTACTTAAGGTGCTAGATGAGCGAATTGAGGAATTGACCAACAGCATCGATACCCAGTCGCAGGTAGTCTTCAACAATGAAGCCTACAACCTGTTGAGCGCAGAACGGCCTGAGGACGATCCTCTCTATGCCGCCTTACAGGAAAAGTATCTGGATCTCTTCGCTGTAGGCGATTTAGCCCAGGCCGCCGACAGTGTGGACAACACAACACTCTCCCAGGCGATTCTAGCCAAATACGAAGAACTCTTTTCAGTGAGCGCCCTGGCGACTGCTGGTGATAGTCTATGGCAGGAAAGCGAACTGCTAGACACCGTGCTTACCAAGTACCAGGAGCTCTTTGACGTTGGCGTGCTAGCCAGTTCGTCTGCAGTCTATTCAGATACAACGCCTCTCTCTCAGTCTATCCTCGCCCGCTACGAGGAACTCTTCAGCGTAGGGGCATTGGCTGATGTCAGTGCAGGCATACTTGACGAGAGCGAACTCTCCCAGGCCATCCTCACCCGCTACGAGGAACTCTTTGGCGTGGGCACGTTGGCTTCTGCTTCCAGTGTGATTTCAGACACAACGCCATTGGCAGCGGCGATCCAGGCTCGCTACGAGGAACTCTTTGGGGTGGGTGCATTGGCGGAAGCAGGCGTGGGTATGTACGATGACAGTGAACTCTCTCAGGCCATCCTCGCCCGATATGAGGAACTCTTTGGCGTGGGCGCATTGCCCACAATTTCCAGTGTGATTTCAGACACAACACCCCTCGCCGAGGCGATTCAGGCGCGCTATGAGGAACTCTTCGGCCTGAGCGCCCTGGCCATGGCCTCAACCGTGGTATCAGAAACCACACCGCTGGCGCAGATAATTCGTGACCAATACCCCGACCTCTTTACCGTCGGCGAGCTCTCGGCATTGACTGAAGAGATTACAGAAGCCAATGGTCTCTCCCTTTTAGGCGCTGAACGAGCACAGGAGCTCTTGCAACTGCAAGGGCTAGAGGATCTTCCCGCCTACACTGCCGCCGCCGCGCCGCTCACCAAGGCCATTGACTCCCTTGAAAGCGAAATTCAGATTTTACAGGCGCAACGAGAGAAAGAAGTGACCCGCCGCGACCAACTGACCCGCGCTCGCGATCTCACCCTCAAAACACTGACCACGCTGGACAACAAAAATGCCGAACTCAAACTGGCAGGGACCGGCGCCAACAGCGAAGTGCGCTTTGCCACCCCCGCCCTGCCCCCACTTGAGCCAATGGAAAGGCTGAGTTTGGTGATGGCCACCGCCCTGGGCGGTATTGTTGGTCTAATGTTAGCGGTCTTCATTGCCTTCTTTGCTAACTTTATGGGGATACAGCCCTTGTTGCGTAGAGAGCAGGTGGCGTAGAGAAGATGAATGGCAAATGTGTTTGAAAGTCGTATTCTCTGTCACCTGCGACTACCAGCGAAGGAGTGTTGATTATGTTCCTCACCCTACCCAACACCTTCGCCTTTAGCCAATCCAGCCTGCAAGCCTATGCCGATTGCGCTCGCCGCTTCTGGCTGGCCTATGTGCAGCGCCTGCCCTGGCCCGCCGTGGAAGCCGGCCCTGTCCACGAGTACGAAGAGCAGATGCGCGCTGGTTCCGCCTTTCATCAGGTGATCCAGCGCGCCGAGAATGGACTCGATCCTGACATCCTGGCGGCGCGGCTGCGCGCTCCATTGGATGGATGGTTCGACGCCTACCGACGCCATCGACCGGCGCAACTGCCCACCGATCATCTCGAAGTGGAACGTGTGTTGAGCATCCCCTTTGGCAACTCACAAGGGCAGTTCCGCCTGGCCGCCCAATACGATCTCATCGCCGCCGAACGAGGCGGGCGCGTCGTTATCGTCGATTGGAAGACAAACCGCTACCCCACCCGCCGCAACACATTACAATGGCGTTTGCAGACCCTCGTCTATCCCTTTGTGTTGGTCGAAGCCAGCGTTGCCCTGCCCTGGGGACCGGTGGAGCCGGAGCAGATCGAGATGATCTACTGGTTCACTGCCGCGCCCGACAGCCCGCAAATCTTCCGCTACAGCGCGGATCAACACGCCGCCAGCCGCACCCGTTTGCAAGGGATGCTGGCCGAGATCTTGAGTGGCAGCGTTGAAGCGGACTTCCCCCTGGCCCCCGATACCGAGGAAAACCGCCAGCGCCTCTGCGCCTACTGCGTCTACCGCAGCCGCTGTGACCGCGGCGAGGTCGCCGGTCCTCTGGACGGGCACGCCGAGATCGGCGACTTCTTCGCCGTCGATCTTGACAAAGCGCTGGAATTCACACTCGACGAAGTCGAAGAGTTGGCGTTTTAGGGAGTCTAAAAATGACAATCAAAGTACTTGAGGCGATTTACGAAAAAGGTGTTTTTCGGATCAAGGCAACTGAAGATCTCTCCCTATCTGAAGGACAAGAAGTCATTCTGACGGTCGAAACCGTAGAGGAGGAAGATCCTCTGTTGTTGCTGACCCATATCTATGATGGTTTGTCCGAACCGGAAATCGAAGAAATTGAAGAAGCTGTCCTCGATCGCTCCCCTTTCTTTGCAGACCGAAATAACACGGAATGAACACCCCTGCATTACTTGACACGGATATCCTATCGTTGATCATGCGTCGACAACCTGTCGCGCTCAAAAATGCCGCAGTCTATCTGAAAGTTCACAAGCGCTTCTCGTTTTTGCTGATCACCCGCTATGAAATTCTGCGAGGACTTTTGGCTAAGAATGCCACGGTGCAGATTGAACGGTTTGAGCAATTTTGTACAACCAGCCAGATTTTTCCGCTTAATGATGCTGTTGTGCAACAGGCTGCCTCGATCTATGCCGATCTGTACCAGCGCGGGGCACTCATCAACGATGCCGATATTCTGATTGCCGCGACGGCGCAAACGCATAACTTAACGTTGATCACCAACAACACATCTCACTTCCAGCGGATCACGGGCTTGACCGTGGCAAACTGGCTCCAAGAGGAGCAGTAACCATGTCCCGACCCTGGCTCCTCGTCCCCAAAGTGGATCCATCCACCGAACTGCGCGCTGCCGTGGGGGGGCACCCCCTGGTGCCCCAGTTGCTCGCCCAACGCGGTTTGGACACGCCCGATAAGGCTCTCCCCTTCCTCGACATTGAACATTACCGGCCAGCAGAGCCATCCGCGCTCGTCGGACTGGATCGGGCGGCGCGACTGCTCCACGACGCCATCCGCAGCGAGGAGAAGATCCTGGTTTGGGGCGATTTTGACGTGGACGGCCAGACCAGCACCTCGCTCCTGGTGGCGGCGCTGCGCAACTTAGGACGCGACGAGGATGTGCGCTTTCATGTACCCAATCGCTTCAGCGAAAGCCACGGCATACGCGTGGAGAAACTTCGCGAATACCTGAGCGATCCCGCCTTCCCGCCCACGGTGCTGCTGACCTGCGACACCGGCATCGCCGAAGGCCCCGGTGTGGGCATGGCTAAGAATCACGGGCTGACCGTCGTCATCACCGATCACCACGATCTGACCGCCGAGTTTGCCGACTGCGAACTGGGGATCGATCCACCCTGCGGCGACCCGGTTGAGGCGGCGGGGCAGGAGAGTGTGCGCCGCGCCGATGCTATTGTGAATCCTAAATTTCAGCGTGTCGACGATCCGCTGCGCACATTGCCCGGCGTGGGGGTGGCCTATAAACTGGTGCAGCGCCTCTACGAACTGTCGGATCGCGGCGGCGAAGAGGAAAAATTCCTCGATTTGGTGGCATTGGGGATCGTCGCCGACGTGGCGGAACAGGTCAACGACGCCCGCTATCTGCTCCAATTAGGATTGGACAAGCTGCGCCGCACGCAGCGCACAGGGCTTCAGGCGCTGATGTACAATGCACGCATCAACCCAGAGATCCTCAGCGCCGAGGACATTGGCTTTCAACTCGGCCCGCGCATGAACGCATTGGGCCGCCTCGAAGATGCCACCGTCGCCGTGGAACTGCTCACCACCCGCGATCCCATCCGCGCCGGGGAACTGGCCGCGCGCATGGAACGGCTCAACAACCAGCGCCGCCTGCTCACCAGCCAGATCAGCAGCACCGCGCTAGAAATTATCAATCGCAATCCCCAATATTTGGATTTCAACGCCATTGTCCTCGCCCATCCCCAATGGCACGCCGGGATCGTGGGCATCGTCGCCTCGCGCATTGTCGAGGAGTTCAACAAACCCGCGGTACTCTTGCTCAACCCGCCCGGCGAACCCGCCCGCGGCAGCGCGCGCAGCACCCCCGGTGTGGACATTGGCGCGTCCATCGCCGCCTGCGCCGATCTGCTGATTGGATTCGGCGGCCATCCCGGCGCGGCGGGGCTATCCTTGCCCGCTGACAACGTGGATCGCTTCCGCCGCGAACTGAGCCGCCAGATCGAACATCACCGCATCGACGCTGGCCCCGACGGGCTGCGCATCGACGCCGAAGTTCCCTTTGGGGATCTCAGTCTCTCGCTCGTGGAACAGATCGACCGGCTGGCTCCTTTCGGCAACGGCAACCCCAAGCCCATCTTCATGAGCCGCCGCCTCGCCGTCGTTGACGACCGCCGCATCGGCAAAGATGGAACCCATCGCAAGCTGTTGCTTGAGGATAGTAAGGGCAGCAAACAGCCCGTGATCTGGTTCCGCGGCGCGGATGTGGAACTCCCCGACGGCGCCATCGACTTCGCCTACAGCCTCAGCATTAACGAATACAAGGGTGAGCGTTCGCTGCAACTAGGATACGTCGCCAGCCGCCCCGCCGAGGTGGATCGCATCGACGTGGTGGAAGTCAAGCCCAAACGGTTGCCCATCCACGATCTGCGCCAGGAGACGGTCAATCCCGCCGATCTACCCGCGGACGCTTTCTGGCTGGCCGAAGGCACCGCGCTGGGCGATCTCCCCTTCCGCTCCCGGCTCGATGCCCATCAGGCCAAAGCGGGCCGCCCCCTTGTGCTGTGGAGCAGCCCACCTTCGCAAGAGCTGACGGGTTGGCTTGTGGAAACGTTGAATCCTTCCGCCATCTACCTCATCGGCCAGGATACCGCCGACGACTCGCTCGACGGCGTCCTCAAGGCCGTGGCGGGGATGGCGAAGTACGCGCTCTCGCAGGATTGCCGCGTGACCATCGATCGTATGGCTGCGCGCATCGGTTCCACCGAAGCCGTGATCCGCCACAGCCTGCTCTGGCTGGAGATGAAGAATCTGATCCAAGTGATGGAATGGGAAGGCGGTGATGTCGTGCGCATCGCCGCTGGCAACGGCAATCGCCCCGATGAGACTGAGCGTCAGATCCTTCAGGCCCAATTGGACGAACAACTGGCGGAAGTCCGCGCTTATCGCCGCTTCTTCAAACGGGCGAAGTTTGCCGATCTTCGACTTGACTCCTGATCCCCTCGACTTCCCGCATAAAGGACAGCATATCTGCTGTCACCTGCTCGGTAGCCTCCTCGATAAAGCCATGCCCCACGTCCGTGTACTCGATCAGCCGCGCCTGGGGAATACGGCTGGCAATGATGCGTGAGTTGACGGGCGGGAGTAAGCGATCCTCGCTGCCAACCTGGATCAACACCGGACATTGAAGCTCTGGTAAACGGTCGTAGGTGTCATGTGTCGTAACAATCGCCTGAAATTGACGGTGCTGAGTATGAGGAGGCAGTGCTGGGTAATTGAGCTTGGCCTGAAGACGACGTTCTAGAAAATCTGCATGAGTCGTTATAAAACGCTCGGTGAAGTTGAATCGCCAGCCGTTGCGGATGTGCTCCGCCCGGTCGCTGACTGGCGGCTTGGTCAACTCTTCCATAATCTCAGGAGTCGGCGGAACCCCATGTGTAGCTTCCACCGCTGCCGCTGTTGTGCAGGCCAGGATCAGACTGCGCACCCGTTCGGGATAGTTGAGGCCGATATGTTGGGCGATCATGCCGCCCATGGAAACGCCCAACACGTGGGCCTGTTCGATCTCCAGCGCATCCAATACCGCCACCGTGTCCGCTGCAAACATCTTCATGCTGTAGGGGATGTCCGGCTTGTCCGAATGACCAGTCCCCCGGTTGTCGAAGAGGATCACCCGATGTTCGGTCGCGAGCTTTTCCACAAATTCCGGCGACCATCCGGCGATATCCCCGCCGTAGCCGCCAATCAGGATCATCGGCGTCCCGCTTTCCCCGTGAACCTCGTAGTAGATCGAAACATCACCAGCTTTAGCGTATGGCATAACAAACTCTCCTTTCCTGTTGTTGGGATGACGAAAGAGAGCCCTCGGAGGATAGGCATCTGCTTCTATTTTACTGTCCCCGCGTGACAAATTCGTCCCAAATAGATTGGCATTTTGTGGCAGGGTGTATAATTCAGACATTTGGCAGCAGACAGCAGAGGGGAAAATGGAACACACTGTTCCCATCCTTGAGTTGGAATTGGAAACGATGACGCCGGGCGGCGAAGCGCTGGCCCGCCATGAAGGTATGGTGATCTTCGTCCCCTTTGGCGTGCCCGGCGAACGGGTGCAGGCGCGGATCACGTTGCAAAAAAAACGCTTTGCCCGCGCCGAAATTGTGGATATTCTGCGCGCAGCCCCTCACCGCGTTGAACCGGTCTGCCGCTACTTTGGGATCTGCGGCGGCTGCCAGTGGCAGCAGATCGAATACGGCGCGCAGTTGCTCTACAAAGAGGCCATTGTGGCGGAGCAGTTCACCCGCATCGGCAGATTTGCGGATGCACAGGTGCTGCCCTGCATCCCCAGCCCGTCGCCGTACGGATACCGCAACCGCGCCCGGCTGGCCCGTTCCCCGCGCAACCGCCCTGGCTATCGCGCCGCCCAATCCCACGCTGTGGTGGAGGTGGACGATTGCCCAATCCTCGAAGCGGATCTCAACCAGCGTCTGCACGAAATCTCACGAATTGGCCTTCCCCCCGGTGATGGCGATTGGGAGTTGCGGCCCGACGCGTCCACCCTGCGTGTGGGCGATTTCCGCTACACCGTCTCGCCCGACTCCTTTTTTCAGGTCAACACCCTCATCGCCGCTCGCCTCGTAGACGAAGTGCTGGCCCAGCTCGATCTGCGTGGAAATGAGCGCGTCCTCGATCTCTACTGCGGCGTCGGTCTCTTCACCCTGCCCTTGAGTCTGCGCGCCGCCCACATCACCGGCGTCGAGTTCAGTTCATCCGCCACCGCAGACGCCGCCGCCAATCTCGCCGCCCTGCGCGCGGATCATCCCCATATGGCCGAAACGACGATCCTCACCGCCGCTGTGGAAGAAGCGCTCGCCCGCCCCCAAATTGCCGATGGGCGCTGGGATGCCGTGATCGTCGATCCGCCGCGGGCGGGCGTGGATCGCGGAGCATTGGAGCGCATCCTCGCCCTGCGTCCGCCGCAGATCGTCTACGTCTCCTGCGACCCGGCGACGCTGGCCCGCGATGCGCGCATCCTCGCCGATGGGGGCTACGTCCTCGGCCCGATCCAGCCGCTGGACATGTTCCCGCAAACCCATCATGTAGAGTCGGTGGCGCGTTTAACCAAATTCTTGTAAACACGGATTTTAGGACCACTGCATACGGATGTTGGGCATGGACGAGATTGCGTTCAAAAAACGTCTCTGGGCGTCCCGATGGATATGTGGCGTCCCTATCGGCCAGATTCAGCAGCAAACCGATCATGATTGCTAAGTGAGTTGCCCAAGCGAGTCTATCAACGTATCATATAATAGAAAGATATAGCCCTTTGGAAAGTCTCGTCTCTCTTGCTTTTGTCAGTCAATCAGGAAGGGACCACAATGGATAAGCAAATGCGCACAGAAGCGCGCACAGAAGCGCGCACAGAAGCGCGTACAGTGGCAGCGAAAATGGGCGAAGCGGTGACGAATTTTGTGGCCGCGCTCACGGCGGATCAACGGCGCAAGGCGCTGATAGCCTTTGACGACGAGCGCGAGCGCACCAACTGGCATTTTACGCCCATTCCCCGCGCCGGGCTGCCGCTGACCGAGATGACGCGCGACCAGCAGCAGTTGGCCTTCCGGGTGGTGGCGACGGGGTTGAGCCGCGCCGGTTTTGTCACCGCGTCCACAATTATGGGGTTGGAGACGGCGCTCGACGCCAAGGAAGGGTGGCAGCGTCCCTTACCTGGCCGCGATCCCATGCTCTATTATCTCAGCATCTTCGGTGAACCCCACGCCGAACATCCCTGGGGATGGCGCTTCGAGGGCCATCATATCTCGCTCAACTACACCATCGCCAAAGGGCAGATCATCGCCCCCACGCCCACCTTTTTTGGGGCCAACCCGGCGGAGGCTCCGCTGGGCGGCGTCGCCACCCTGCGCCCGCTCATCGGCATTGAGGATCTGGCGCGCGAATTGCTCCACACGTTGGATGAGGAACAGCGCGCTTCTGCTATCCTCGCGCCCGTCGCCCCCATGGACATCGTTATGAGCAACCGCCCTTATGTGGTGGAAAACGCGCTCGACGTTGAAGACCCGCACGAGATCGCCGAATGGATGCGCCAGACCGGCATCACCCCTGCCCAAGTAGAGAGGCTGCGCTACACGTCGACACCCAAGGGAGTCCCCGCCACGGCCATGAACGGGGGGCAGCGCGAAATTTTAGAAACCTTGATCCGCGAGTACATCCACCGAATGCCCGACGAACTGGCCGACATCGAATGGCAAGCACTCCAACAGCGCGGACTGAGCCAGGTCCATTTTGCCTGGGCGGGTGGCATTGAACGCTACCAGCCCCACTACTATCGGTTGCAGGGTGTGCGCTTCCTTGTGGAGTACGACAACACGCAGAACGACGCCAACCACATCCACTCGGTCTGGCGCGATCCGGCGGACGATTTCGGCGCGGATCTGCTGGCGCATCATTATCAGCATGAGCATTAGATAAAGTGATGAACGCCGAAACCGTCCAACAAGCCCTCGCCGAACTGGCGGATCCGTCCATTGCTGAGCATTCCCAGCGCTTCTTCAAGAGTGGTCCTGGCGAGTACGGCGAAGGGGATCGCTTCCGCGGCATCCGCGTGCCGGTACAGCGGAAGGTGGCGCAGCGTTTTGATCGCCTGCCCCTGGACGAGACCGAGCGGCTGCTCCACTCCCCCTTCCACGAGGATCGGCTGACGGCACTGCTGATCCTCGTGCGACAGTACGGGCGCAGGCAAGCGGATCGTCAGGCCATCTACGATCTCTACCTGCGCAACACTCAATTCATCAACAACTGGGATCTGGTCGATAGCTCCGCGCCGCAGATCGTGGGCGCCTTCCTTGTGGATAAACCCCGCGCCATCCTCGATGAGTTGGCTCGTTCCAGCTCGCTATGGGAGCGACGCATTGCCATTATGGCGACCCAGCACTTTATCAAACTGGGCGAGTTCGACGATACCCTGCGCCTGGCCCGCATCCTCCTTCACGACCGCGAGGATCTGATCCACAAGGCCGTGGGCTGGATGCTACGCGAAGTGGGCAACCGCGATCTGGCGGTGGAAGAGGCTTTCCTGGCCCAGACTTACCAGACCATGCCGCGCACGATGTTGCGCTACGCAATTGAAAAGTTTCCCGAAGACAGGCGAAAGGCCTATCTGGTCGGGGAGGTATGAGGCGACGGATAGTGCGTAGTCCGTTCTGCCTGCTTGGGCGTGCTACCATCCACGCGCCACCACCGCCACCGCGTTGCCTACGCCATCCTCGCTGCGGATCTTTTCACCCAGATCGGCAGCGAGGCGACGCATGGATGGATTGGAGACGGCTTCGGTGATGGCGTCACCCAGCCGTTCACCGGTGAGCCGTTTGCGTGGAATCGGCTGCGGTCCCACGCCCAGGTCGGCGATGCGACGCCCCCAGAAGGGTTGATCCATGCCGAAGGGCGTCACAATGGAGGGCACACCCGCGCGCAGGCCGGCGGCGGTGGTCCCCGCGCCGCCGTGGTGGACGACGGCGGCCATGCGCGGGAAGAGCCAGCTATGCGGCAGCGACGAGATCAGATGCACTGTGTCGGGGAGATCCGTTGGTTTGAGTCCGCCCCAGCCCGAGGCGATGACGCCGCGCTGCCTCGAACGCGCCAACGCGTCCAACGTGATGCGCCCTGCCTCCTCAGGATTGCGGCTGCCCATGCTGCCAAAGCCGATGTAAACCGGCGGATCGCCCGCGTCGAGGAAAGCCATCAGATCGGCGGGCGGCTGCCAGTCCTCCCCTTCGTCGAGGAACCAATAGCCTGTCACATGGGCCTGCGCTCCCCAGTCTTGTGGACGGGGCAGGACGTGGGCGCTGTAGCCGTAGAGGGTTGGGGGCTGGCTGCGCGCCAGATCGCGGAAGGGTCCCCACAAGGGCGGTTTGGGCATCCCCAACAGCCTGCGCGTTTCGGCATCGCTGGCTTTGGTACTCTGCCAGAAGAGTTGATGGGTCACATGGTAGGAGAAGCGGTTGAGCAGCTTTCCTAGTGGAAGGCTTGGAACCAGCGGCGTGGAAAATTCCTGTGTTGGTGTAAAAGGCACCACGTACGCCTGAATCACGGGGATCTTATAGTGGGCGGCAATCGAGAAGACGCCGCCCAATCCGGCCATGCCGGTGATGATCAGATCGCTGCCTTCCAACAGCGGGGGAAGTTTGGGGGCCAGGTCGGCGGCGGCGTTCTTCACCTCCGCCTGCATTTTACCCAGTACGGTGAAGAAGTTTCCCCCTTCGATGGCCTTGCGCCATTCCTCACTCTGGATGCGTTCCTCTGCGCCCATGCCCATTGAACCAAATGGAACGCCTGCGCCAGTGATTAGGGCTTCAAAATTCTCGCTGGCGAGCAGCCGCACGTTGTAGCCGGCCTCCTGCAATCCTTTGCTCAGGGCGAGATAGGGCTGTACATCCCCGCGGGTGCCAGAGGCGACAACGGAAATTTTCATGTGGTTTGTTCCTTGGTTGTTAACCCGAAATGGATCGAGGCCATACAAAGATACATGAAGAGCAGAGCAATGCTTTGTGTTTGTTCGTGTGCCTTCGTGGATCAAAGTCAGGATGGGTTGTAAATGCCGTTCAAAATCAGATCGGTCAATGTGTCAGGAAGTTGATCCCATTGGGCGCTGAGCGCGCTGTCGCCCAGCGTGTATTCGATCATCAGCCCCAGGATCATGGCGGAGATGGCGCGCACGGTGAGGCCGACATCGGGGATGTGGAGCCGGCCCTGGTCCACCTGAGCTTGCAGATAGCTTTCTGCTATGGCCAGCGTCGGCGCCATGATCTGCTCATAGTAGCGCGTGCGCAACTCGTCGTTGACCATCATCTCCGAAAGGACAATGCGAAAGAGCGCGAAGTTGTCTTCCCTCAGGCCGGTCAACGGCTGCTGTACAAAGGCGCGCACAAAGGCGCGCGTGTCGACTTCATCGGGCGCGGGCATCGTCTGCTCAGCGAGGATGCTCTCGCGCATGCGCTCGAAGATGCCCAAGAGCAGCATCGACTTGTTCTCGAAATAGTTGTAAATGGTGCCGTCGGCGATGCCGGCCTGCCGGGCAATATCGCGGATCGTCGTCGGGTGGAACCCTTTCTCAGCAAAGACAATCGCCGCGGCGTCGAGGATCTGATTCTTGCGGGCGGCGATGAGCGCTTGTTGGATGGGATCGGTCATGGGTGTGTCCTGTGCGTGATGATGAGTGATACGTGACGCGTGATTGATGGTCGAGAGTGAGCCATTATTAATATTTGTGAATATAGATTCCTTTGAATGAATGGTCATTCATATATTGTGGGCAATGATATGCGGAGGAGTTGTTTTTGTCAAAAGGGCAAAGTAAGTTTAGTTCAATATCTTTGGTGGCGGTGTAAATTCCATGTTAAACTGAATTTATTCCACTCCCCGCACTGACTGGACTGCTATACGGAATTCAGCTTTTGCCGCTACCCTCACCCAAGAGGATTCAGAGAATGAATATCGAACTCAAGTTGTCTACACACCAGGATGCTCACATCATCAAGAACTTGTGGCCCCTCTATCAACATGATATCTCTGAATTTGACGCAAGCAAGCCCAATCGGCACGGCCTTTTCGGTGTGGATGACAGTGTGATCACATTGGCGGAGCATGTTGAGTCGTTGAGTGGTTGGTGGAACGATCCGCAATCGCTATTCCCCTACCTCATTCTCGTCAACGGATCTCCGGCTGGGTTCAACCTGGTTGCAGCACGCTCACGTCTTCCGCAAGGCATAGAGGCCGACTTCGTGGTGCATGAGTTCTTTGTATTACACGCGTACCGGGGGAACGGCATTGGAGAAAAGGCTGCGGTTGATGGATTCGCCATGCATAAAGGGAAGTGGGAGATCGTCACCTATCCCAATCATGCGCGAGCCATCACATTTTGGCGGAGGGTCGTCGACGGCTACAGCAGAAGCGGATACGCAGAAGATGAGATGGATCACCCGTGGGGAAGAAAGGTAGTCTTCCGCTTTGACAATTCCTAGCAGCTTGTCGGAGAGAGCGCAGTATCGCCGAAGTCTGCGGGGAGCGTGAATGATGTGAACGAATGTATGCGACAATTCCACGGATCTGGCTCGATTCTGGCGTGAGCGATGCTCCATAGGCAATCATCGGTGCATCGATCGATGAACGAGGACCAAGGCGTCGACTTCTGCGCGGAAGTCGCTTCAGGCGGTGTGAACTTCTAAAGGGGATTGAAGAGTGTAAATTGCAGGTCGATATTTAGGGGCAGGAATGGGTTTGCCACTGGCGCGCGCTGCCTCCAGCCAGGCTTCCTTCGCCAACTGCACTTCGCGCAAGGCTTCTTCGGGCGTTTCCCCAAAGGCAGAACAGAATCGGAGATCGGGAATATCGGCGATGTAGCCGCCATCCTCTTCGGAGTAGAAAATGCTGATGAAGTAGTCTCGCATGTTAGTCCTCAAGTTCCAAACTATACTGCTCTACAAGCTGTAAGAACTGCCGCAGTTGGTATGGTTTCACCTATTGCTATTTTGCAGGGTCAGAATTTCAGGAACGGATGGATGTTCGAAGATATGATGACTTCCACGAATACGCGATAGCTCGAAGCCAAAGGCCTCAACCAACACAACAAAATCCTTGCAACGGATGTTTCTTGAGCCGGACAGAATCTTTTCAAGCAACTTCTTTTTATTCATATGCTTGAGGTTCTATAATGCTGCGGATACATGTCAAGTGTATCACATTCCTGATACACTTACCCTTCGCCACCTTGCTTTTGCTTCTGCGATTCTCTGTTATGTGTTACCTCTGGTGGAAGACCTGCGCTGATTGTCGTGTCAAGTCGTTAAACTGGGCTAGAACGCTGAAGTGCGGTTGTTGCACTAAACAATCAGTTTAAAAGCGAAACTACCAAACTCGCTATTGCAACAACAAAGGTAATAATGCTAATCAACCAGTGATCTTTGAGAAATTCACCTACGGCCTCTGGATTCAGACCATAAATGTCTGTAAGTGACATATCGGTTTTGAGACGTCCTTCGTATGCAAGTTCAGCTATTTGTGCAATCACCTGTACTTTGCGTAAAGTTGAAAGATGCATCTTGAAGTATTCGTGCCGCTCAAACGCGACAGCTTCTTCTGCTCCTGCCAAAAAGTCTTTGTCGTTGATTCTATTTTTTCCTATAAGGCTGGCTAATCTGGGTTGTCCAATGTAGTATGGACCGTAGATATCGACTAAGAGACTAGACAGATCTACCTTGTTGTTATCTGGAATTACAACTCGAGTACCGCCCAGAACTTCATATCTGTGTTCAATCGCTTGGAAGCCGTATACGATGTCGCGCATATTCCAGTGGAGCCAAATGCTATTTACTTGACTGCTAACGAATTCAAAATAATCATCAAGCATCAGTTTCTCTAGCTTGTCATACTGCTCAATTAATGCGTTCCCGCTTAAACGATGTACTTCTGCCTTCGCATGGATCGAAAATGAACGTGTATTTTCAGTTGCAAGATTGCGTACTGCAATTGACGTGATTCGTGGCGAATTTCCCCCAGTTCGGTCATAAAAGCTCTCACACGAATAGTGAATTACCTGGACATGGGCAGCAGAAGTGAATAGTCCAGACAGAGTCTTTCTACCCTGTTTATGCTTTTGAATTCTTCTAGTTGTGCTGGTCATTCTTCGTTTTTATCATTGGAGGTATTAAGGTTTGACCAATATCTTGACAGTGACATAATGTGCCACTTTCAAACTTAGTATGAAAGACGAGTACGAAGAAAATTCGAGGACACTAACTCAAGTTGCGCCGATTATACAATAGACAATCTGCCTTGCCAACCAGCTTGATATCGCTCTAAAACCTGCCTCTCACTGACCAAAAAAGAACAATAGCCCCCGGGAGACTGCCGCCCACCCGACTCCTCAATCACGAACCCAACGCCCGTCCACGAATTGCGCATTACGCATCAGCCTCCCAAAGGAAACAGCGATCTCCAGGAAACCGTAACCGCACTCCTGGGGACTGCCGCCCAACCAATACCCCAATCTAAAACCAACATCTCCCAATTACGCATTACGCATCTTCACCCCCCAATCGCCCACCGGTCAACTCGATCAAGCCCGCGTCTCCCTTTACGCGTTCGGCTGTATTTCATCTGCTTTGACAAATCAATGCGACCATTGTAGACTGCCCATCCTTACGGTTGCTTTAGGATTCCTCCTAATATTTATCGTAGCCCTATGCTGTTTTTCCACATCTTTTTCTACAACATTCTTGTCATGGCAAAGGAGCAAAGAGATGCAAAAGAGGCTGAAAGTCGTCATTCTCGCTTTGATTTTGACCGTTGCCGTTGTCGGCACGGCCAGCGCGATTACCTGGGGCCAACCAGACAACGATGAGCATCCCAACGTGGGCACACTCCTCTTCATCCAGGACGGCGTCGGTTTTTACAGTTGTACCGGGACAATGATTGCGCCACGTGTCATGTTGACCGCCGGCCACTGTGTCGCTGGGGAAGCGATTAATAATCTTACTTACGTCCGCTTCGAAGAGGATGCCCTTGCTGGTATCGGCAATTATACATCTGTATGGGATTGGCTTAATGGGGAATGGCTTGCAACAGAGACCGTCATTCCACATCCGCAATGGGCCAATTATGCCGATTTCCCCAACACCTACGACATTGGGGTGGTCATTCTGGCTGCACCGTACTACCCCTCCAATGGCTTCGCTACCCTTCCTGAACTGGGCTTCTTGGAAAATCTGCGCGGCCGCGACAAACAGGACTTCAAAGCAGTGGGCTATGGTCGCCAGGGAACATTGCCTCCCTTTGAGATGGACGACTATGCGCGTTACAAGGGAAACGTTCGTCTCCTTGAGACGAAGAGTTATCTCAGCGGCAAAGGTTCACAGAGCGCCAAATTCTCCAACAACCCCGGCATCGGGGGCGGCACCTGTTATGGCGACAGCGGTGGCCCCACCTTTTACAAGGATACCAATATCCTCGTTGCTGTAACCTCTTTCGGTTGGGCCAAGAACGGAAACTGTGTGGGCAACGACTTCAACTTCCGCACAGACATTCCTGCTGCCCAGGGTTTCATCAGTGATGTATTGGCGGAGTACGGCAATTAATCTCGCCTCTGCTCAAGCTGAATAAATTTAGAAATACAAACGCCCCGGTTAGCTGGGGCGTTTGTATTTCTAGTGCGATAAGTCTATCGCGCACAATGTTTCAATCTCCACCCCCACAAGCGCATCGTCTACCGGAAGATAAGCGGCATGTGCAACTCGCTGGCAAAGGTGACCAGCTTCACCTGATCGATGTGGGTGGTGACAGTGGCCTGCGCCGCCACGCCTTCGCCGCTGGGGAAGCGGAAGCCGTAGCCGTTGACGCTGGTGAGCGTGAGTCCGTCGTCCGGCGCGCCGGCGGGTTGATCGGCGCTGCGCACAAAGTTGCGGAACGGCACGCTGATCTGCCGCCAGCCGCTGAAATTGTCCACGAAGGTCGCCTCGAAGTGTTCCGCCGCCAGCGGCGTCCTGTAAACCCGCACGTAGTCAACCAGCGTATCCTGCGGCAGCGTCAACTGAGGCGAGATAGCGCCGCCGAAGTTGCCGCCAATCGCCACGTTGAGCAGCAGGAAGAAGGGATGGTTGAAGACCCATTCCTTGCCGCTGAGGAAGGCGTCGGTGTTGCGCGCTTCGTGATACTTGACGCCGTCCACGTACCAGACGATGTGATTCGGTCGCCACTCGACGCTGTAGGTGTGGAAGTCAGCGGTGAGGTTGGGGATGTTGATGGTATCCCCATAGGACGCGCCGCCCGAATAGCCGGGGCCGTGGATGGTGCCGAAGATCTCGTTGGGCACACGGCTGACGTATTCCATTATGTCGATCTCGCCCGACTGCGGCCAGCCCACTTCGCGGATGTCGCTGCCCAGCGCCCAGAAGGCCGGCCACACCCCCGATTGATCCGTGGGCGGCAGTTTGATGCGCGCCTCGATGCGCCCGTATTGGAAGTCCGCCCGATCCTGGGTGATCAAGCGCGCCGAGGTGTAGCGGCACGGTCCATAGTAGCAGACCAGATTGGTGGTGTCGGTGTTGACTGCGCTCAGGCGCAGACGCAGGTTGCCGCTGCCGTCGAGCGAAGCGTTGGCCGGATCATCGGTATAATATTGGAATTCGCTGTTGCCCCAGCCGGGGATGCCGTTGAGTGCGCCGTCGCCCTTCTCGTGCTTCCACTTGTTGGGGTTGGGCCGTGTCCCTGCTGTGCCGGTAAACTCGTCGGACCAGCGCAGTGTCCACTGGGTGGAGGTCAGCGCTTCGGTGGTCACAATCTGGTTGTCCCACAGATCCACGCTGACGGTTTTGCCGCTGTTGTTGCCGAAGTACCAGAAGGTGAGGCCGTCGGCAGCACTCCAATCCCGCGCTTCGGCAAAGGTGCGGTAGATGCGGTTGGGTGTGGCCGCTGCATCATTGTATTGGACGGTGAGCACCTGTTCGTAGCCCACTTGACCGGGCAGGGCGTTGGCGCTCCCCTCGGCCAGTTCGGTGATGGAGAGTGCGACGCCGGTTGTAGCCATGAAGGGATGCGAACCCTCGAAGTCATCCTGGGCGTTGGGATCGGCGGCGTCGTTGTCCACAATGGTCAGCATGGCGCGGCGCTGGAAGGCGAACTCGGCCCCATCCACGTCGTAGAGGTTGACCATCACCCGCTCTTCGTATTCATGTTTGTCGTCATCCAACGTGGGGACCGTGATGGTCCGCGCGGTGACGCCAGGGGCGAAGACCAGCGTGCCGCTCACCGGTGTATAATCGCGACCGGGCGTGGCCTGTCCTTCCAGGCTGGCATAGGTGACGGTGACCGGCTGCGTGCTTGTCATGTTCAGGCTGACGGTCATCACGGCGCTGCTGCCTTCGATCACGGTGTATTCGGCCCGGCTGAAGGCAAGTCGCAGACTCTCTTCGCCGCCTTCCACATTGCCGTAGAGCATGAAGTCGTCGATGTAGTAGCTCTTGTTGGCGATGGTGTTGGAGCCGCCCAGGGCGTAGCCCCAAACCTCGGTCTTGCCGAAGCCGTCAAAGGGCGCACCGTTGCCAATATCCTTGCGGTTGAACTGGCTGAAGGGGATTTTGAAGAACTGCCAGCCGCTGAAGTCGTCGGGGATGTTTACGCTCCAGCGTTCGGCGTCGTCTTTGGTGGATCCGGGTGTGCGGTTGTCCTGAATGTCAACAAAGAGTGTGCTGCCAGTGTTGTTGCCGTAGAGCCAGAAACAGACACCTTCGCGGCGGCTCCAATCCTGGCTGACCCAGGTGTCCACTGTCTCGTTCTCGAAGGCGTGGGTGAAGCCGCCCCACTGCCCCACCCCCAGGTTGAGATTCAATTGGAGTACCTGGTTGCCCGCCGCCGCATCGGGGACCTGCATGGCCGGCACAGTCAACGTGATGGACGAAGACGCGCCCGGCGCTCTCCAGGTGACGAAGCCGATTTCATTGTTGTTGTTGTCCGTCCCTGCGGGCAGCGCACCAGCGAACTCGTAATTGTCCACGATCACGCTTTGATCACAGTCTGCGGGCGTCGGCTGGTCGTTGTCGCGGATGGTGACGGTAGCTGTGATCTGGCTTGCCAATGTGACGCTGACCGGGTTGGAGAGAACGACGAAGAAGCGCTCTGGCCCTTCGACCTCCCCATCGTCGGTCGTCACCAGCACAATCTCGCCGCTGTTCTCACCCGCGGGGATGGTCAACGTGCCGCTCACAGCGGTGAAGTCACTGCTTGCCACGGCGCTGTCGTTCACGGTGGCGTAGTCCACGCTGACGGGGACGCTGCTGATCACATTGAGGCTCACGGTCAGGGTGACAGGGTTGCCCTCCGCAACGGAGTAGCTGTTGGGATTAAACTGTGCGCGCTGGGTCACATTGCCAGCATCGCCAAAGACGCTCAGGTGGTCCAGGTAGAAAGTGCCTACCGTCCCATCCAGCACAAAGACCCAGTTGTCCACCTGAGAGACATCATAGGGGGTCGCCCCAAAGGTAGCGAAGGGGAAGGTGAGGAGCCGCCAGCCCGTGAAATCATCCACAAAGCTGACGCGGCGGTCATCGCCCTGCACCGTCTGAAGTTCAAACTCGTGGGTTGTGGCCGAATTTCCGCCGTAGAACCAGAAGCTGACCCCCTGCATGTCGCTCCAATCCGCCACAGGGTTGAGCGCCGCGCCAAAACCAGCCCAGGTGGGGACGTTGGCCGTGACCGAGAGGATGTCGTTGGCGCCGACCTGACCGGGCAAGGCCAGGGAGTCGGTATCGGCGACGGTGATCACGGCTGGGTTCACCACCGCGCCCCCATCCCCATACTGAAACCAGCCCGCGGGGACGTTCCCCTCAAAATCGGCGAAGGGTTGCAAATTGACAAGCTGGATGTTATCCAGCTTCAACGATCCAATTGTGCCATCCAGCACAAAGACCCAGTTATCAACCTGGGATAGATTATATGCGCCCCCTGCGCCGAAAGTGTGGAAGGGGAAAATGAGCTGCCGCCAGCCGGTGGAATCATCCACAAAGCTGACGCGGCGATCATCGCCCTGCGCCGTCTGAAGTTCAAACTCATGGGTTGTGCCTGAATTTTCGCCATAGAACCAAAAGCTAACGGCGTCATAGTCGCTCCAGTCCTGCACGGGCGCCAGACCCGCGCCAAAACCAGCCCACGTGGGGACATTGGCCGTGACCGAGAGGATATCATTGGCGCCGATTTGGCCGGGCAAAGCCAGGGGATCGGTGTCGGCAACGGTGGTCACGGCGGCGTTGACCACGGCGCCACCATCCCCGTATTGGAACCATGTCCCCGGCACGCCGCCTTCAAAATCCGCCACCATGCCTGCGGATAGGGCCAGGGATCGGGCCATGCTTTCGGGCGCGGCCTGGGCCGTGCGCAGCGCGCCCATCATCTGTACCGTCAAGAGTAGCGCCAGCAAAATTGCCGCCGGCGCAAGCAAAAAGAGTCGATAGTTCCTCATAGATCCTCCTGTGATAGAAGAAACGGGTAAGTTACAAGCTTCCTGTGTCAAGCGATGGGGACATCAAGACGATGTGCGGAATCATGGGGATCACATCCAACGTTGATCATAACGGATCGACGCGCTGACAGCATGTCCAAAAGCGCGAAACGCATGTACGATTCATGGAGATTGGGTATTGGGTATTGGGTATTGGGGCTATTGTAGTCTCTTTCTTGCTCAATTCCATGATACCAGGTGCGGTTTGTAACCGCACGAGCTTGGTTAACCGGAGGTCGTGCGGTTACTGCCGCCGATACGCGTCCGGGGAGAGGCCGGTTTCGCGGCGGAAGACACGGCTGAAGTAGCCGCTGTTCGAGAAGCCCACGGCCAGGGCAATGTCGGTGATGCTATGGTCGGTTTCGGTGAGCAGCATCTTGGCCTGGCCGACGCGGTAACGGTTGAGATAGGCCACCGGCGTGAGGCTGGTCTCCTGGCGGAAGCAATAGGTGAGATAGTCCTCGCTCAACCCCACATAGTACGCCAGATCCTGGCGGGTGATGGGGTCGGCGTAGTGTTCGTGGATGTAGGCCATGGCCCGGCGCACCAGCCGCTGGGCGTCGTGGCTCAACTTGTGCTTGCGCGCCAGGGCATCGTCGAGATGGGCCAGGGTTTCGTTGAGATCGAAGAGTCCTTTGCGCAGGATGGTGGCGACGCCGCCGTTGAGCCGCGTCATCTCGTCTTCGCCCAGCGTCTGCCCCGTCACCACGATCACGGGGATGGTACGCGTGCGTCTGTCCGCGCGCATGGCGGCGAGGACCTCGAAGCCGTCCACGTCGGGCATCATCAAGTCGAGCAGGACCAGATCCACGTCGATCTGGCCGAGGATCGCCAAAGCCTCGCGCCCATTGCGCGCGCTGAGGACGCGATGACCCGTCGCCTGCAAACGGATAATGCGGGTGTGCAGATCGAGCGTCTGCGGGTCGTCGTCCACCACCAGATAGGTATGCGCGTCATCGCCGCCCCAATATTGATCGAGGGCGCGGGTCAATTGATCCACTTCAATGGGTTTGGTCAGGTAGTCCAGTTCGAGGACGCCGCCGTTGCCCGCCTCGGCGGCGTAGAAAAAGGCGGGAACCCGTTGCGTAGCCGGGTGGCTCTTGAGTACCTTGAGCGCTTGCCAGCCCTGTTGCGATCCCCCGCTCACGTCGAGGACAACGCCGGTGTAGCCGTCGCGCATCAGCGTGGAAAGCCAGGCGGCGTCCTCGTGGATGGGGAATACGTCGGCGTGCAGCCCGCGCCGTTGCAGATGGCCGCGCAACCCTTCGTCCTCGATCCCTGCCGAGAGGACCAGCACACGCCGCGCCGTCGACGGTTCGGGCGTCGCCAGCGATGGCTGCATCGGCGGCGCGGGGACCGTGGGCAACGTAAAGTAGAATTCCGATCCCGCGCCTTCAACGCCGCTCGATTGGACGCCGATGCTGCCGCCGTGCATCTCCACCAACCGCTTGCAGATCGCCAGCCCCAGGCCAATGCCGCCATAGCCGCGCCCCACGCTGCGCTGCGAACGGTGGAACTCCTCAAAAATAGCCTCTTGTTCGGCGGCGGGCAGACCCAACCCGGTGTCGCGCACCCGCACCGTCACCTGCCCAGGATCGACCTCGGCGTGCAGGCTCACCGTGCCCTGCGCGGTGAACTTGACGGCGTTGCTGATCAGGTTGAGCGCGATCTGGTGCAGCCGTGTGCGATCTGCCCACACCCACGGACCATCCGCGGGCAACACCGCCCGCCAGGATAGCCCCTTCTCCGCGGCCAGTTGGCGGCCAGTTTCGGCGAGCAGAGCTAACGTCTCGCCCAGATCCACAAACGCGAACGAAAGGCGCAGTTGACCGGCGTCGCTGCTGGCCAGGTCGAGTACATCGTCGATTAGCCGTCCCAGGTGGCGGGCGTTGGCCTGAATGCGTTCGATGCCCTGCTGGATTGGAGCGGGCCAGTGTGGCTCCGCTGCGCTCGATTCGCTCTCTTGCAGCAACAGACCGCTCAGACCCACAATCAGGTTGAGCGGCGTGCGCAGTTCGTGGCTCACCGTGGAAAGGAAGCGGCTCTTGATCTGGCTCGCTTCCTCGGCCAGACGCCGACCTTCGGTGGCGGCGCGGTAAAGTTGCGCGGTGTTGAGCGCGGCGCTCATCTGCTGGGCAATCGCCCCCAGGAAATCAAGGTGAACCGTGTCGAAGGCGACAAAGCCGGCGCCGCCCTGTTGTCCGCTCAACGGGAGCAGGGCCAGGCTGAAGGGTCTGTCCGCAGTGATCCACTCGGCGGGCGGGAAGGCGCGGCTCTGGCTGCGCAAGACGGCATGCGCCGGCGAGATCACATCGTGGATACGCACCCACGCCACCGGATCATCATCATCGCCCTCGAACAGGGCCAGCCATGCCGTGTGGATCGCCATTTCGGGCAGGTAGCGGGCCAGGGTCGCGTAGACCTGCGCCTCATCCAGCGCGGTGAGCAGGCGCGCCGTCAACCGCCCAACGTGGTTGCTCGTCCACCGTTGATCGACCACGGTTTGGCGGTGCTGCTGGCGCATGGCCGCGCTGATCAAGACGCGGGCTTCGTCCAACAAGGCTTCGGCTTCTTGGCGCGGGGCGGGCGGCAATTCGCTCCGCAGCACCGAGATCGCCACCTGCCAGAGGTGGACATCGTCGCCGCTGGTCGCGGCGCGGTCAAGGACAGCGGCCAACTCGGTCCGAAAGTGGGCGGGATCGCCAGTGTCAACGCTGTGGGTAAAGGCGGCGGTCAACGCCGCGCAGAGATCTTCCACCTCGGCGCGGGCCAGACCCTGCGCTTCGGCGATCACAGCCTGGGTCATTTGCTCTGTCAACGGGGCGGACGCGTTGCTCATGGTTTCGGCGCGGCGACTCCCCAGATCGAAGACATCGGCCACGGTTGCGCTGTGACCACAGCCACAGGATTGGCGGAGCATCAGCCGCGTCGGTGCGTTGACCGTTTGCGCGCCGACATCTTCTGCGCGCAGGTGTCGCAGCAGATGTTCCACCGCCAGGTAGCCCATTTTGAAAAGCGGGATCTGCACGCTGGTCAACGCTGGTTGCAGCACGGCGCTTTCGGGTCGATCATCAAAGCCGATGATGGCTACGTCCTCGGGGATGCAGCGACCGGCGGCGAGCAACGCCTGAATAGCGCCGTGGGCCGATTCGTCGTTGCTCGCCACCACCGCGCTGAAGGGCAGATCGCCGGTTAGCAGTTCCCCCATGGCGCGGCGTCCCCCGTCCACCACATGGTTGCCAAAAACGATCAGCCGTTCGTCGTTCACCAACCCGTAGGCGGCGACGCCATTGCGATACGCGCGCAGACGTGCGCCGGTATCGCCGGCCATGTCCGCCGGGTTGCCAGCGATGAAGGCAATGGCGCGGTGACCGTGATCGACCAGATGGCGCAGGGCGTCGTCGATGCCGTGTTCGTTGTCGGCCACAATCGCGGGGCCATCCTCGCCCGATCCCACGAAGATCAGCGGGTGACCCTCGGCGCGCAGTTGTTGAATATGGGCTGAGCGCTCGGCGGCGTGGAGCGGATTGATCACGATCAGGCCGTCGGTGTTCCACGCGCCAATGGGGACGAAATCGGCGTTGTCCATAGGCAGGGGCCAGGCGGGCCGCACCGACCCATCCGCCTGGTCCGCGGTGCCCATGCCACAGCCCAAAAGCAGGTTGCAGTTCAAGCGCTGCGCCGCCGCGCGAATGCCGCGAAAGATAGGATCGAGATAGCTGCGCGGCGTGGCTGTCCAATAGTATTGCCAGCCGGCCAATACGCCAATGGTGGGGAATGGGGATCGAAGATAGTGGGGCTTGTGGACCACGCACTACTCCTCAATCTTCACCAACCGACCACTCTCCCTCAGCCCCACGAAGACCGTCCCCGTGGCGCCGTTGATGGCGATGGCGAAGGGATCCGCGCCCAGGCCAATGGTATCGATGACGCCGTTGGTCTCGCCATCAAGGACGCTGAGATTGGCCGCGCCGGTGTTGACGTTATAGAGCCGTCCGTCCCGACGGTTGACTTCAATGCCGGTGCCGCCCACCAGCGGGGATCCCCGATCTCCGCCGCTGCCCACAGGGATGCCGGTACGGATCTGCCCCCACGACGAGCCGCTCTCTGGCTTCCATACATCGATGAACCACGATCCATTCTGGTCAACATAGACCATGTAGAGCTTATTATTGGCCGGATTGTAGGCCAGGTCGAAGATCGAGCGACCATCCTCCAACAGCGGACCCGCCTGCCGCTGCCATACGCCGTTGACCTTGCTGAACGAGACAACGTGGCCCGAATCTCGATGGGCCACGAAGAAGCGATTGTTCACCGGATCGGCGGCAATACCATAGGGCGCAGATCCGCCCGATTCCAGATCGGCGATCTTGCCCCGCCCCTCGATCACGGCGACCCGGCTGCCATCGCGCACCACCACGAAGACGACATCAATATCCGGCAGCACGGCCATCAACGCCGGATGCCCGCCCACGGGGATCTTGGCCAGCACAGCCAGCGTCGCCACATCATAGACCCAGACATCGCCGCTGGCGTAATTGCTCACATAGATCAGGCCGTCGCCTTCGTCCACGACGACGCTCCACGGTTCGTCGCCAGTGGCCGCCTGCGCCACCACCCGGTTGTCATAGGGATCGACGACGAGCAGCCGATCGTTGTCGCGGCTGGTGATGTAGAGCAGGTTGCGCCCTTCATGCACGGCCAACCCCTTCAGATGGCTCACACCGGGGATGGGGCAACCGTCGGGCGGTGGGCAGGGGACAGCCCGCGATGGATTGGAGACAATGGGCAGGTAGAGCCGACCGATCTGCACGCGGAAGCTATCCTGGGCGCTCAACGCATTGCCCAACGGGTCCTGCGCGGTGACGGTGGCAACGTTGACCGTATTGACCGTGATCGCCGCGCTACAGCGGTAGACCCAGCTTTCGGCGAGGTCGAGGAGGTTGTCGCTGTTCACATCCCCGCCCACAAAGGTGACAGGGCTGCACTTGTCATCGGTGAGGGTGACATTGCTCAACGGCACATCGCCCGGGTTGGTGACGGTGAAGGTGTAGATCACCGTTTCGCCGGGCTGCACCGTCGCCTTCGAGCCGGTCTTGTCCAGGGCGATGGCCGGCGCAATGACATCCACGACGGCGGTGTCGCTGACGGTCAACGTGTTGCCCAGCGGATCGCTGCCGGTGGCGGTGGCGATGTTGGTCGTGTCTACCGCCACGGAGACGGCGCAGGTGTAGGTCCACGTTTCGGACGGCTCAAGTTGATTGTTGCCGTTGGCGTCGCCGCCGACCTGCGTCACCGGACTGCATTTGTCATCGGTCAGCGTCACATTGCTGATGGGCACATCGCCGGGGTTGGTCAAGGTGTAGGAATAGGTCACCACCTGACCCGCCAGCAGGAGTGTGGGGCTGGCGCTCTTGTGCAAGGCCAGCGCCGGGTGGATGGCGTCAACGACCGCGCTATCTTGGGCATTCACCGGTCCACCCAGCGGATCGACGGCAGTCGCGGTCGCCGTGTTGGTCGTGTCCTCAGTTATGGGTCTGGCGCAGCGGTAGATCCAACTTTCGGAGAGATCGAGCCGCAAATCGCCGTTGGCGTCGCCGCCCACAAACGCGAGCGGGCTGCACAGGCTATCCTGAACCACCACGTTGGACAGGGGTACATCCCCCGCATTGGTGACGACGATGGTGTAGGTCACCGTTGCGCCGCTGATCACCACCGGCGCGGAGGCATCCTTGCGCACGGCGATGGCCGGGTTGATCACGTCCACAACCGCGCTGTCGCTGGCGTTGTGCGTGTTGCCCAGCGGATCGCGTCCCGTGACCGTGGCGGTGTTGGTCGTGTCCACCGCCAGAGCTGTGCTACAGGTGTAGGTCCATGTCTCGGTCGTCT
>JAHBVG010000010.1 GCA_019637695.1 Caldilineaceae bacterium
CTGCGCGCCGAGCGCGAGCAGGGGATCACCATCGACGTGGCCTATCGCTACTTTGCCACGCCCAAACGCAAGTTCATCATCGCCGACACGCCAGGACACATCCAATACACGCGCAACATGGTCACCGGCGCGTCCACGGCGGAACTGGCGATCATCCTCATCGACGCCCGCAAAGGCGTGGTCACCCAGTCCAAGCGACATGGCTTTTTGGCCGCGCTGTTGCAGATCCCCCACCTCGTCGTCGCCATCAACAAAATGGATCTTGTTGATTACGATCAAAAGAGCTATCAGCGCATTGTGGACGACTACAAAGCCTTCGCCGCCAAACTCAACGTCCACGACATGGTCTTCATCCCCCTCTCGGCGCTGAAGGGGGACAACGTGGTGGACAAAAGTCCCAACATGCCCTGGTACGACGGCGCTACCCTGCTCCACCATTTGGAGACGGTCAACGTCGGCACCAGCCGCAACATCACCGATTTCCGCTTCCCCGTGCAGACGGTGATCCGCCCCAACCAGAACTTCCGCGGCTTCGCCGGGCAGATCGCATCCGGGCGCATCGCGCCAGGGGAAGAGGTGGTGGCCTTACCGTCCGGCCACAGCAGCCGTGTGCGCGCCATCGTCACCTATGACGGTGAATTGGAAGAGGCCAGTGTGGGCGAATCAGTGATCCTCACGCTGGAGGATGAGATCGACATCTCTCGCGGGGATATGATCGTACGCAAGCGCAATCTGCCCGAAAAAAGCAGCCAGCTCGACGCCACTATCTGCTGGATGAACGAGGAACCGCTCGATCCCGACAGCGCCTATTGGCTGATCCACACCACGCGCAGCGTGCGCACCTTCGTTTCCGAGTTGAACTACAAGATCGACGTAGATACCATGCACCGCGAACCGGCGCGCACATTGGCGCTCAACGAGATCGGACGCGTGCAGCTCACCACCACCCATCCGCTCTTCTTCGATCCCTATCAGGTCAACCGCAGCACGGGCAGTTTCATCCTCGTGGACCCAGCCACCAACAACACCGTCGCCGCGGGCATGATCCGCTCGGCCTCGCGCGAGGTGGGCGATCTGGTGGATGCGGAGGGAACAGAGGCGGCGCGCCAGCGTTCGGCCAATGTGGTCTGGGAGCAGACCGGCATCACCCGGCTCATGCGCGAGGAGCTCAACGGGCACAAGGCCGCGGTCCTCTGGTTCACCGGTCTTTCGGGGTCGGGCAAATCGACCATCGCCAAGGCGTTGGAGCGGCGTCTCTTCGCCCTGGGTTGCCACACCTTCTTCCTCGACGGCGACAACCTGCGCCACGGTCTTAACGGCGATCTTGGCTTCGCGCCTGAGGACCGTAAAGAGAACATCCGCCGCGCCGCCGAAGTGGCGAAACTGGCTTTTGCCCACGGCAATCTGATCCTCGCCAGCTTTATCTCGCCCTATCAATCCGAGCGCGACTTTGCCCGTTCCTTGCTGCCCGAAGGCCGTTTCCTCGAAATCTATATCAAATGCGATCTCGAAGTCCTCAAACGCCGCGATCCCAAAGGACTCTACGCCAAGGCCCTGCGCGGCGAGATCGCGGAATTCACCGGCATCTCCGCTCCCTACGAAGAGCCGCCCCAGCCGGACATTTTGATCGAGTCCGATCTGCAAACCGTGGATGAGATCGTTGAGCAGATCCTCGTCAAGCTGTTGCGGTTGAACATTTTGGGGCAGATCTAATCTAGGGGCGCTCCTCGTGTCCGCCCAACCGGGTGGACACAGAGGTCCCGATCTCCATTGTTGACAAGCCAGAACCAAACGTTACACTGTATCAATGGACGGAGACGCAAAATGCTTGATCGTGATTGAAAAAGGTGAGGATAATGATTCCGCTTATTCACCGGATATTCTCGGCTGTATCACTACCGGCGATACGATTGCGGAGACGTTGTATTCCCTGACGCATATTTCGGTGGACAGTGTTACGCCCCAGACAATCCCTGTATAGTCTTTACAGGAAAAGTGGGCATGGTTCATTTTGAGCCATATGTACATTAACAATTGAATGAGCAGGAAGATTCTCGTAGATTGTATAGGCAACAATTCTATAGACAATCAAGGAGAATCTTCCCATGGCATTGTACTTGCAAGAGAAAGAAACCGACAGTCAGTGGCCGCAGCCGATAGAAGGGATGTATCAACTTTTAGGCGGCGGGGAGGCCAGCGCATTGGCGCCAAAGCTACCCCATCTGGGTCTAGCGGACATTCTGTTCATGACGGCGGTGATGTGTCTGCCCAAAGAACGACGCCCGTGGGGGATCGCAACCTGGATGGCTGACGTGTTTCTGCTCTCTCGCCCTGCCCTATATGCGCTGACAGAGCGCACGCGCGAACGATTGCTGCTGCCGGCGGTGCAGGCGGTGGGATCTTTGCCGGATAGGGAGAGAGGAAAGCAGATCATCGTCTCCCCCGAACGAGTGGCGCGCACAGTGTTGACGGCGGCGTTTCCGGGCAAAATGGCGTTGCGGCCCATACAGCAGATGCTGGCAGAAGCGCTGGATGATAGTCACAGCATCGGCTGGCTAAGCGAACTGATGACAGAGGCGGGTCAGCGGGCCGGTGCTGTATTGGCCGAGATCGACACCTCTCCGCTGGGGACAGTCATCGCAGCACGGGACGAGACCTTCTTCAACGAGCAGCCGCTGCTGCTGGTCATCGACCCGGTCAGCACGGTGATTCTGCAAGCCGTGGTGACCCCAGACCGTCAGGCCGAGACCTGGGGCGCTGTCTTGCTCATGACCCAAGACCGGGGCGTGACCCTCGGCGGCTTGGTGGAGGATATGGCTCGGATGTATCCCGCCTCCCAGCAAGAAGCTGGACTGAACGTAGATGTCCAGAAGGATATCTGGCACATCCAGCGCGACGGCGTCCAACGCCAAACGGACCTGGAACGGGATGCCATTCAAGCCACTCGGCAGGTCATCCATCTGGAAGAGAAGCTGCTCAAGCAGTGGGATAGTGCCTTTTTTGAGCAGAAGTACATACCGGCTGTCGCCAAAGAGGAGGGTCTCTACGCCCAACATGCTGCATTCACCACCTGGTTTGGTCATCTGTGTGATGCCCTGGAGGTCGTGGACATGCGCAGCGGTGAGATTCGAGACCGCACCATCAATGGCTGGTTGCTGGAGCAATGCTTGACCGCACTCGAGCAGATTGACCACGAGCGGGTCGCCTCCTGGGTTCGCTCCTTGCGTCGTTGTCAGACCGAGTTGCTGACCTATCTCGACTGGTTGGACGCCGCCCTGACCGCCTACCGCCAAGAACTGGCACAGAGCCTGCCTATAGACCAGGCGCAGACTCAGTTCCTGCGCAGTGTGGCACGGGTCTGGCGCTTGCAGCAGGCACTCGTTAGCGGTCACAACCACCTGCGCAACGCCACCCAACAGGCCCAGCAGGCTCTGCAACTCGCTTTGGCAGAGTGCCCCATCTTGACCCAACTGGCCCAGCGCCTGATGACCTTGCTCGATGGCGCCTGCCGCACCAGCAGCCTGATCGAGAACGTGAACGGGCTGCTCAAGCAGTTCCTGCACAACCGCCGCTCCTTTGCCAGCGCAGAGACCTTGCAGACCTATCTCAACCTGTTCACACTCTGGCACAACATGCGCATCTACCAGCGGGGCAAGCGCCGAGACACCAGTCCCTATCAGATGGCGGGCATCCACACCGCATCCGATGACTGGCTTGAATTACTCGGTTATCCCGCCGCCTAGACACGTCCCTCTGTTCATACTCTTTCTCGCCGACTCAGTCCCTGCGTTGGCTCTCGCCCTATGCCTTCTACCACATCATTGCTCATTCAATTGTAAAGATGCTAGACTCACTCAGTGAACCTTGCCGAAAAGTGTTACCCAACTGGGAAATGTTGAGAAAGGCAACCCGCCCTATGGACTGGCGTCACCATATTACGGCAGATCCTGACATCTGTCATGGCAAGGCTTGTGTGGCAGGAACGCGGATCATGGTTTCCGTGGTGTTGGATAATCTCGCCGCTGGACTGTCTATAGACGAAATTCTAGACAGCTATCCTTCCCTGACCAAAGAGGCGATTCAGGCATGCATTGCCTATGCCGCTGATTTGGCAAGAGAACGCATCATCCTGATGGCGGCATAGTTGAGGAAGTCGTCTATGAAGTTTAAGACCGATGAAAATCTCCCTGGTGAAATTGCTCTGTTACTGCGACAAGTTGGGCATGATGCGCTGGCTCTAGCTGAACAGTCAATGTTAGGTTCTACGGATTCCACCATCGCTGCAGTCTATCGCGCCGAAGGACGTGCCATTGTCACACTTGATGTCGATTTTGCTGATATCCGCTCATATCCGCCAAAAGAATACAGCGGCATTGTTGTGTTGCGTCTTAGCCGTCAGGATAAGCCCTAGGTGCTAAAAGTGTTTCAGCAGACTTTGCCGAAATTTGATACTGAACGATTGGTCGGAACGCTTTGGATTGTGGAAGAGAGACAGATTCGAATACGTGAGTAACCAAAGACTCAATGCTGGCTGTGCATCCATTTTTGAAGAGATTGGGGACTGGAGACTGGGAATCAGGTATTGGATATTGGCTGTTGTGTGCCGTCCGTCGCCGCTCGCCTGCGGTCGCCTTGCGCATAGAGTAGAGGTCGCGCCATGAGCAATGAATGCAAGTTAATCGATGAAGCCTATGCGCAAGCGTTGGAGATTGTGCGTGCGTGCGCGGTGCTGTCGGGGTATCGGGCGTCGGCGCTGACCGCGGGCTATCCGCAGATCTGGTCGCGCGACAGTGTGGTGATCTTTATAGGCATCGCCGCCACGGGCGATCCGCAGTTGATTGGGGCGGGGCGGGCTGCGCTCGAAACAATGGCCGCCCATCAATCTCGCCTGGGGCTGATCCAACTCAATGTCAACCCGGACACCGGCTATATCAGCACTGAAAATGCAGGGGCTGTCGATTCCAATCTGTGGTACATCATCGGCCATTATCTGCACTATCATCTCAGCGGCGATCTCGACTTCCTGCGCCGGCATTGGTCCTCGCTGGATAGGGCGTTGGTCTGGCTCGACTATCAGGATATGAACGAGTGCGGCCTGTTGGAGATCCCCGAAGCGGGGGATTGGATGGATCTGCTGGCCGTGCGCTACAACGTCCTCTACGACAATGTGCTCTACTACGCGGCGCTGCTCGCCCACGAGGAGTTAAGCCGCGCTCTGGGCGAAGAAGAGAAGCGCCACCGTCCGCGCGTGGACGCGGCTGGCGTCCACGAACGCATCAACCTGCTCATGTGGATCGACCGCTGTTGGGTATCTGAACACTTCGCCGAACACCTGGACCGGCTCAAAAATATGCGGCTGGAATGGTTCATGCTCTATCACAACATGGGCACGATCTCCAGCCGGCCCTTCTATTTGCCCTGGGTCGCCTTCCGCGAATATGGGGATTGGTGTGACAGCCTTGCCAATCTGCTCGCCATCCTCACGGGTGTGGCGGACGGCCACCGCACCGAACACATTTGCGCTACATGAAGCAGGTGGGCATGGCCGAACCCTACCCCACCAAAGCCATCTATCCCCCTATTTATCCGGGCGAACCGGGCTGGCGCGATTACTATCGCAGCCGCAACCTCAATTTGCCCCACCAATACCACAACGGCGGCATCTGGCCCATGATCGGCGGCTTCCATGTGGCGGCGCTGGTGCGTCACGGCTGGATGAGGGAAGCGGAACGGCAACTGCACTCGCTGGCCGAAGCCAATCACGACGGCATCGACGGCGAGTGGGAATTCAACGAGTGGCTGCACGGCGATAGCGGACACCCCATGGGTTTTGGCAAACAGGCCTGGTCCGCGGCCATGTATGTCTACGCCTACAACGCCGTCAAAACCGGGCAGCTTCCCCTCTTCGATCAACTGCTGGCGGCGAAACCCCAGTCCGCACGCGAGGCGGAGATCAACGATATCGTTATCCGCGCGGGCGGGGGGCCGGTTTGAGATTCAGCGATTAGGCGATTGAACTGTCCCTACTGAGGAGTGCCGATGAAGCCTGAAAACGAGTTAGCTATAATCGTCGCCTTCTACCTCTCCAAATATGGCGAAAGCGGTCTTGCCAATCTGGGCTATCGAACGTATCGGCAGGCGTTTGATTCTGTAGGATCTCTCCTTGGGGTGAAGCCGAATTCAGTCAAGAATTGGCGGGATGAGTTCGATCCGTTCTACGACAACAACCGGAAGGGATGGTATCGCCGTGGCATACGCCCCACCCGCGCCAAAGTGATGGAAGCCTTCGATGCGTTGAGCGAAAATGCCATCACCGTGATCGTACGGGACATCGTCGATCCAGGGAAAGCCACAACGATTGCGTCAACGTTGCAGGCGACGCTTGCGGAGATCGAAAGGGCCGATACTGCCCAAGAGGAGGCGATCCAACGGGAGATCCGCTACACGCCGCGTGGCCCAACGGGACGCATGGCCGAGGAAGTCTTCATCGCCAAATTCCGCGCCGGTTTGACACCGTTTGCAGGTGAATTTCAAGATCGGCGCGATGAGGGCGTGGGCTTCGACTTTGAGGTGATCTCTGAGCAGGGGAGCAGTTTGATCGAGGTCAAAGGATTGGCGAAAGAGCGCGGCGGCATCTCCTTTACCGACAAAGAGTGGAGCGTTGCCAATGGGAGCCAGAACTCCTACTTTTTAGGGCTGGTTACTGACACCCTAACATCACCCAAGATTGGCTTTCTGCAAAACCCTGCTAAAAATTTTACCCCGGCCTATTATGCCTATACTACTGTCACGGTGAATTGGAATGTCAGCGCCAGCCAGATCGATCAAATTGTCGTGTCGTGACCATCTTTTCACACCACTGAATGGTTTTGCCATGCAACCAATCGTCTTTTCCTGCCAGCGGACCATCCCCAAGTCGGGGATGGAGATTGCATCTGAGATCGCTAACATGGAGCGCTGGTCGGAGTTCGACGGCTATGGCCCACTGCCGGGGATCGAGCGCGCCGAGTACGAGGTCCGCACCGAGACCATGATCGGCTCGCGGGTACGCGTCCGCAACCGCGATGGCTCCACCCATGTCGAGGAATTCTACGAGTGGGACCCCGACCACAAGATCAGCATGCAACTGCATGAATTTTCGCCACCGTTGAGCAACCTGGCCACCCATTTCCTCGAAGAGTGGACCTTTGTCGCTCAGGGCAACGCCACCCACGCTACACGGACATTTCAACTCTTCCCGAAAAGTAGCTTCACCCGTCCGCTGTTGTGGATCATCTCACTATTCTTCCGGCGCGCAATCCAGCATCATCTGATGAAAATGGCAAAGCCACTTTGATCACCCAAGATAAAGAGTTTCCATGCGCCAATCCATCGCCCTCGTAACCCTTGTTGTGCGCGACTACGACGAAGCCATCCGCTTCTTCTGCGACAAGCTGCATTTCCGCCTCGTTGAAGATACCTACCAGCCTGTACAGGACAAGCGCTGGGTGGTGATCACACCGCCTGGTGAAGGCAGCGTCTCGCTGCTCTTGGGCCGCGCCACCACGCCAGAGCAAGTCGCCGCCATCGGCAACCAGACGGGCGGACGGGTCTTCCTCTTTCTCCATACCGACGATTTCTGGCGCGACTACAACGCGATGATCGATGCCGGTATCCACTTTGTGCGCCCACCCAAGGAGGAATCCTACGGGACGGTGGCCGTCTTCGCCGATCTCTATGGCAACCTCTGGGATCTTGTCCAGCCAACCGGCGATGATGAATCAGCCTGATTCATCATCGCCCGATGTATCGGTTTTCTTCGATGCAGATTTGATCGCTAGTTTCCGCAGGCACTCCCGAACACTTCTTGATCTGCTTGCACCTGATGACCAACTATGCTACCCTGCGATTGTGTTCTTAACGATGCGGAGTGCAGATCATGGATTTCGTCTTCGGCTGGGATGAGGTGAAGGCAGAGCAAAACGTACGTAAACACCGCGTCAGCTTTGAAGAGGCAGTTACCATCTTCAGTGATCCATATCTCATTACATTCCCCGATGATGAGCATTCCGATGTTGAGGATCGATTTATCAGCATTGGTCAATCTGATAATGGACCGATCTTGCTGGTTGTCCATACGGATCATCATGATACGATTCGGCTAATTAGTTGCCGGAAAGCAACACGAGCAGAGCGCAGAATATATGAGCAATGAAGTAGAAGAATCCAAATCGTTCGACGAGGATATGCGGCCAGAATACGATTTTTCTGACCGCACTGGAGTACGAGGCAAATACTACCAGAAGCTCCGCGAAGGTTATACGATCAAAATTCAGCGCGCGGATGGGACGACGATGGTGCAACACATTACTCGTCCAGAAGGTACTGTGACTCTCGATCCGGACGTACGTGAATATTTTCCTGATGCCGAAGCTGTGAACAACGCACTCCGAACATTGATTCATCTGGTCCCATTCAAAGAGCCCAGGACCAAACGCCCACGACCCTCGACAAAGAAATCAGCCTGACATAGGGATTTTGCAGGGCTGTCCCACGTCATATTCTTAGAGCGTCAGTTGCATATTGTAGAGATTTGCATAAGCGCCATTTCGTGTAATCAGTTCTTCGTGTGTGCCCATTTCATCGATACCGTTGCCCGTAAGGACGATGATCCGCTGCGCGTTGCGGATCGTAGACAGCCGATGGGCAATGACCAGTGTGGTGCGGCTGTGGGTCAACTTCTCTAAGGAATCGCGCACAGCCCGTTCGCTCTCGTTGTCCAGTGCGCTGGTGGCTTCGTCGAAGATGAGGATGGGCGGATCCTTGAGGAAGACGCGGGCGATGCTCAATCGCTGCTTCTGCCCTCCCGATAGCTTCACCCCTCGTTCGCCAATGTCGGTGGCATAGCCGTGGGGCAACGCCATGATGAAATCGTGGGCGTTAGCCTTTTTGGCGGCTTCGATGATTTCAGCATCGCTGGCACCGGGTTTTCCGTAGCGAATGTTATCGGCTACGCTGCCGGCGAAGAGGTAGACATCCTGCTGCACGACGCCAATCTGTCTGCGCAACGAGCGCAGTGAGATCTGGCGAATCGAGACGCCGTCGATCAGGATCTCGCCGTCGCAAATCTCATAGAAGCGGGGGATCAGCGAACAGAGCGTTGTTTTGCCCACACCCGAAGCCCCCACCAGCGCCACGTACTCGCCTGCGCCTATCTCCAGCGAGACATTTTTCAGCACGTCGTTGTACTCATTGCGATAGCGGAAGCTGACCTGTTTGAAAGCGATCTTCCCCTCAACGTGGTTGAGTTCCAGCGCGCCGGGCGCGTCCTCCACGTCCGGCTCGATTTCCAGCATCTCCACAATGCGCTCGAAACCAGTTATGCCCTCCTGATAGAGCCGGGTGAAATTGGCGAAGCGTTTGATCGGCTCAATGAGGATGCCGATGTAGAGCAGGAAGGTGAGCAGATCGGCCACATCCAGCGTCGCGTTGACAATGGCGACGCCGCCAAAGACCACCACCGCCACGGTCATCAAATTGGTGAAGGCGATCAGTCCGCTGTAGAAATAGGCCTCGCTCTGATAGCCAGCGCCCCGACTGTCCACAAAGCGCTGATTCTCGTAGGCGAACTTCGCCTGTTCCACAGCTTCGTTGGTGAACGACTTTACCGTACGGATGCCGGCCAGTGTGTCTTCCACCTGGGCGTTGATATCGCCGATCCTGTCTTTGCTCAGACGCAGAGCGCGCTTCATGCGCCGGTTGAAGTAGATCGAAAAGACGACCATCAGTGGCAAAAAAAGCATCACAATCACAGTGAGCCAGGCGTTGATGTTGACCAAAATGATGAACGCGCCCACAAAGCTGAGCAGCGAAATCACCACATCCTCAGGGCCGTGGTGATAGAGTTCCGAAAGATCGAACGAATCGTTGGTCAGCCGCGTCATCAACTGGCCGGTCTTCTGCTCATCGTAGAAGCGGAACGAAAGCTTCTGGTAGTGTTCAAAAAGCTCCTGACGTATGTCGCTTTCCATGCGTGCGCCCATCAAATGCCCCTGGTAATCGACGAAGATGTTGCACAGCGTATGTACGGCGATTAGCCCTACCATCACCGCGCCCATGCCGTAGATCTGCGGGAGCGCTTGCGCCAGATCATCTTCGAGTACATTCTTGGTAATGTAACGAATGCAGAGCGGAATCGTGAGCGTGATGAGCGAAACCAGAAAGGCGCAGGCCATGTCCGCTGCAAACAGGCCCAGGTACGGTTTGTAGTAAGAGATGAATTTTTTGTTGCGTGCGTTCACTGAGTTCTCCCGAACTTGAAGAAGGGAATGGTGATTCGTTATTCATGCAAGGTAGTGCGCCACAGTGAATAAAAATTTGAATCCGTGGTTTATCTTCATGGCAGGGATTGGTGATTGAGATTGTCACCGATACCCTTTCATACAGAAAACGGCCACGGGCAGATTCACCCATGGCCGTCTCGGAACAAGAAAAAGTCACAGGCAAGCCAAAGCTATCCCATGACCGAAAAATAAAAAGGTCACAGGGCAGATGCCTGCGACCAGAGTCCCTTTAGTCGTATAAAGCTTTGACCGCTTTATACATTCTCACCCGGAGGCGCGTAGAGACAATGGAATCGTGCATAGCCCTGTAAGCGGGATAGAGTGTTGAAGCTTGTCATCTTACGTACCTCCTTTCTATGAAAAATGTGTACTGACCAACGACATGGTGGAATCTGTAGGTGCGGGCCGACCGCAGCGGTCGGCCCGCAACCGCACCTACGTTTCATCATCTTCCTGATCAATACATTTCTATGAAAAATGAACTGGTTATACGTTACAATAAGAGCTATCCTAGCCATTTTGGTTGTCATTGTCAAACCGGTGAAGAGAATAAAGCAGGGTAATCCGCACTGTATCCCTTGCTATCTCTATAACGAGCGGATGACAGGCAACCAGCCACGCCATCGCCAACAATGAGGAGATCCCATGGCCAAGCCCCCAACCGGTTTCACCACAATCGACGAGTACATCGCCACCTTCCCCACAGAGATCCAGACCATCCTGCAAGAGATCCGCGCTGCGATCCGAGAAGTCGTCCCGGATGCTGAGGAGAAGATAAGCTACCAGATGCCCACTTTCTATCTTCACGGCAACCTCGTCCACTTTGCCGCATTCAAAAACCATATCGGTTTCTATCCCACACCCACTGGCATAGAGGCGTTTCAAGAGAGATTGTCCCAATACAAAGGCGCCAAAGGATCGGTGCAATTCCCGCTGGATCAACCCATGCCGTTGGATCTGATCCGCGACATCACAAAATTCCGCGTGGACGAAGCAATTCAACGCAAAGGCAGAGCAAAGACTTAATGTAGAAACGGAGCGGAGCAGAGGCCCAGAGGGAGAATATTAACGCAAGACGCAAAGAGGCAATTACTCCCTCGCGTTGATCAACCTCCACACACGTTCGCCGCCGACGGCGTCGAGATAGCCGAAGACCTGCTGTTCCAAATCCGCGTTGTCCGTCCAAAAGGTGCTTAACTGGGATCGGTAGGCGAGGATAGCCGCGATCTTGGCGCGGCGCGCCTCCGCGCTGACAGGGATAATAGAAGGGGAAAGCGGTCGAGGTTCAATGGAGAGGGTGCGGTCTCGCTTTGCGCTTTCCTGGGCATAGGGATAATCTTCATAGTAGAAAAGATTGGGTAAATAGATCCGTTCAGCGGCGGCGCGCACCAACAGATGATCCACATGGTGGCCGATGGTGAGTGGGGCAAAGATTCTTTCGGCGGTAGGCAGCGCAACGAGAAACGCCGCGATCTGCTCGATCAGAGGCTCCTCCGCTGGGTGGACATCGCTGAAGATGTCCGCATCCGAAAGGTAGAGCGGATCGCCTGTCGCTGGATTGCTGCGATAGATACAGTCGGGGATCGACCAATGCAGCGCCTCTGCCCCCAAGATACGGCATGCATCTAGATCCTCAGCGCGGCGAGCGGCGCTTGCATCCACCAATAGTTCCCAACGGTCGTGGAGGCTTTGCGCGTAGTCAGAAACAGCCTGGGGTGGATCACCTGCCATCACCGAAACGATTAGCACATTCTCGCCAGCCCGCGTCAGATCATAGATCTGCGCGCCGCACGAAAGCGTCACATCATCCAGGTGAGGAGAGAGGTAGATTGCAGAAAAATGGGTTGGCATAGGGTACTTTCCAAGTGTGGAATGATGAATGTGGAATGCGGAACGGTGCAGTTCGCAGGGTTGCAGATGGCAAGTGGCAAATGACCAATCACAAGCGCATCGCTCTGATCAGTGTGCATACCAGTCCGTTGGCAACGTTAGGGGCCAAGAAGACGGGCGGTATGAATGTCTATATCCGAGATTTTGGCCGTGAGTTGGCGCGCCGAGGCGTGGAAGTTGATGTCTTCACCCGTGTCGATAGCCCTGATCTGCCCCCAATTCGCGAGGATGAGGTCGCCGGTTTGCGCGTGATCCATGTCCCTGCGGGGCCGATGCAGGGACTCTCTACCGACGAGATTATACCGTATTTGGGTGATTTTGCCAGTTGCGCCTATCAACTGGCAGCGGCATACCGTCGGCGTTACGATCTGATCCACAGCCACTATTGGCTTTCCGGTCTCGTGGGCAATTACTTGTGCCATCAATGGGATCTTCCCTGGCTGCATATGTACCATACCTTGGGCCACATGAAAAATCAGATCGCCCAGGAACGCAGCGAGCTTGCCTCGCATGAACGCATTGCCGGGGAAACCTATGTCGCCCACAAGGCCAACCGTTTGATCGCGGCTACCCCCGCCGAGGAAACGCAACTGGTGGAACTCTATGGCGCCGACGCCCGCAAGATCAGCGTGATCCCGCCTGGCGTCGATCTCAGTCGGTTTGAGCCGATGCCGATTGAGGTGGCAAGGGTTACGATTGGCTTCACCCCGCGCTGTCGTATCATCCTCTTCGTCGGGCGGATCGAGCCGCTTAAAGGGATCGATTCCTTGCTGCGAGCCATTGCCATCCTGCGCGAGCAGGCGCCCACCGCTTTGAAAGATGTACATGTGGCGATCATTGGCGGCGATCCGGTTGCCGAAGAGTTGGACGCTGAAATGCTGCGCTTGCAGACGATCCACCGTGAATTGGATCTGCGGACTCTTGTCACCTTTTTGGGCGCTAAGGATCAGGAGATCCTGCCTGCTTACTACGCCGCCGCCGACATGGTGATTATGCCTTCCCACTACGAGAGCTTCGGTATGGTTGGTCTCGAAGCGATGGCGATGGGTACGCCCGTGATCGCCTCGCGGGTCGGCGGTCTCGTCCATCTGGTGCAGGATGGACTCAACGGCTATCTCGTTCCGTCGCGCACGCCCGAAGCCCTGGCCGAGCGCATTCTCCACCTCCTCACCGATGAACCACACCGCCAGCAACTCGGCCTGCAGGCCCAGCGCTACGCCCAGCAATTCAGTTGGCCGCAGATCGTGGATCGCATGTTGGCGGTGTATAAAGAAGTAGGGATTGGGGATTGGGGATTGGGGACTGGGGACTAGGAAAGAGAGCAGCGTGATTCTACTTTTTATACTTTTTGTTGTCGTGGGCTTGTTGATGATTATCAAGCCCGCGCTAATCTGGTATGTTGCTGAAAGTTGGAAATCATCGGATGCCACTGCACCATCTGATCTCTATCTTCTCTCGACCCGATTGGGTGGAATGATTCTCACTTTGCTAGGCATCATCGGCATATTCGTATACACCGTCTTCACCTAGTTCTTTTGCTCGTAGGTTCGGTTTCCATACCGGACAAGCCACTTTAGTCCCCGATCCCCAGTCCCCGATCACCAATCACCACTCCCCACCGCGCCAGTTCCGCCACCAAATCTATGCCCGGCGTAAAGTGGATGGCGTTCATGCCCACGGCGCGAGCGCCCTCCACATTGTGGGGGAAGTCATCAACGAAGATGGTCTCTTGGGGCGCGAGGTTCAGCCGTTGCAGTGTCCGCTCGAAGATGATTGGATCTGGCTTCATGATCTTTTCCGATGAGGAGATCACGATCAGATCAAAGGCGTCGGCAATGCAATGGACCTCGCCCAACAGCCGGGTCAATTCGTCCATATAGTTGCTGATGATGGCGGTGCGGTAGGCCGGGCGCAACTTGCGGATGAAGGCGATCAGATCGCGATCGAGATAGTCGCCGCCGAAGAATTCATGTTGAAATTGGAGCAGCACGTCAGCATCTAAATTCAACTGCTCGGCGACCCACTGCCAATGGTCCAGCGATGTGATCTGACCCATCTGCGCGGCGCGGCCCATCTCGCTGTTGAAGACGAGCAGTTCTGCCCCGCCCTCCGGCAAACCGAGTCGCTCTTCCAGCGTTCGCCGTGGCTGGGGATCGGTCGTGCGGATCAAGACCCCGCCCACATCGAAGATAACTGCTTTGATCATGATTCCTCGTCCAGTTCTGTACACTTTGCCGATTTTTGGCTACAATTGGAATTGTCCCGGTTGGACCTGAAAAGCATCAACTGCGATATCATAAACCATCTTGACACAACGGAGGAAACTATGATGAACCATCGAAATCGTGTGACAATGGTGTTGGTGGCAGCGCTGGCGCTGCTGCTTTCGGCCTGCGCTCTGCCCGCAGCCCCGACCACAGGCACTGGCGCGGCGCCCACGGCTCCTGGCGCCGATGGGGCGACGATCACTTGGGCCATGTGGGGCAGCCCTGCCGAGATCGCCAGCCATCAACGCGTAGCAGACGCTTTTATGGCCGAACATCCCGACATCCAAATTGAGTTGATGAGCGAGCCGTGGAGCGATTACTTCACCAAGATGCAGACGCTCTGGGCCAGCGGCGATTCGAGCGTGATCCCCGATGTGGCCTTTCTGTGGCCCACCCCCCAATATGCTGCGCAGGGTGTACTGGAAAATCTTGATCCTTATATTGAGTCCTCGGGCTATGATCTGAACGATTATTGGCCGGCGCTGCTCGAATCTGCCATGTACGAAGGAAACGTCTACGGCTTCCCGCGCGACATTGAGACCAACGTCCTCTACTACAACATCGACATCTTCAACGAGGCCGGTCTCGACTATCCCGACGAGACGTGGACCTGGGACGACTGGCAGAGCGCTATCGAGCAGTTGACGGTGCGCAACGCCAGCGGTCAGGTGGAACGCTATGGTTTGGCGATGGAAGGCGGCAAGTATCCCAAGTTCATCGGCCAGAACAACGCCCAGATCCTCAACGACATGCGTAACCCCAGCGAGTGCCGATTGGATCAACCCGAAGCTATCGAGGCGATTGAGTTCATCGCCAACCTGATGAACGACGGCTTCGCCATGCGCAGCGCAGAACTGAGCCAGGCGGGCGGCGACGCCGCTGTCTTCCAGAGCGGACAGGCAGCGATGATCGTGCAGAACAGCAGCCGCGTTTCGGCCTTCAACGCCGCGGACATGAACTACGATGTGGCCGCGGTTCCGATCCCCGATGGCGGCAAGCGATCCAATGGCGCAGGCGGCGCAGCCTGGGTGATGAGCGCGGCCAGCGATAACAAGGATGCAGCCTGGACCTTCTTACAGTGGCTGCAGAGCGCGGACGGCGGCCAGCAGGTCTACACCGAAGCGGGCGAGATCTTCCCTGCACTGCGCCCGGTGGCTGAGTCCGACGCCTTTATGGACGAGACCCAGAAGCCGTCCAATCGCCAGGCCTTTATCACCGAAGCTGAGGCCGCTGAAGTGGGCGCTTTCGGCTACTTCCCCGAATGGGGCGAGTTGAGCGGTTCGATCATCAACCCGGCAATGGAACGCATCTGGGTGGGCGAAGCCGCTGCGGCGGATCTGCTACCCCAGGTCTGCCAGCAGGTGAACGACTTCCTGGCATCCAACGGCTATCCTAAGTAAGTTTTGGTGGGCATGTGAGGGGGCAAGGTGATCAGGCGAAACGGTTCGCCCGATCACCTTGTCCTTTTGGGAAAGTGGAGATTGGGGACTAGTAGTCTGCCAAACCAAATTGTTTGAGTAGGGGCGCTGCTTGCTGCGCCCGATTTGCTCCAGGCGCAGCAAGCAGCGCCCCTACTGAACATCCGACAAAATAATTTTGGTGGATCACTAAGGATTGGTGACTGGGAAGCATCATCCCATTATCGCTCCCTCCTTTCTTCCCTCCCTCTCTCTTCCGCTGGGTAGACAATCATGGCAATACGTGAACAACCATCGTTATCGACGCCCATCGGCGCGCCGCAGCCTGTGCAGGTCCGCTGGTGGCAGCGCTATCGACCCGATCAGCAATGGGAAGGCTACCTCTTCCTCTTGCCCAGTTTCATCGGCTTTTCCATCTTTGTGCTGCTGGCGGTGATCATCTCTCTGGGCATCAGCTTTTCGGATTGGGGCATGACCGGCTGGCGCGGCTTCATCGGGTTGACCAATTATCAAGCCCTCTGGCGCGACCCCATTTTTTGGAAGACCTTCTACAACACCGCCTTTTACGTTGTCACCATTGTGCCCCTGCAACTGGCATTGGGGCTGCTTATGGCTGTAGCGCTCAACCAGGCCATCCGCGGGCGCATGATCTACCGGCTCATCTACTTTATGCCAGTGGTGACGACGATTGTGGCCGGAGCGATTGTCTTCCGGCTGCTCCTCAGCAATAACGGCCCACTGGCCGACCTCACCTATTGGAGCGCCAATCTGACTGGTCTGCCCTTGCGCCCGCCAGATTGGCTCAACAGCACCCAGTATTCCAAATGGTCGGTGGTAATATTGACCTTGTGGAAGAATACCGGATTCACGATGGTGATCTATTTGGCGGCCTTGCAAGGGGTTCCAGGCGAACTCTACGACGCCGCCGAGACCGACGGCGCTACCGGCTGGCAGCGCTTCCGCCATGTGACGGCGCCGCTGATCAGCCCGACCACCTTTTTTTTGATGGTCTTTCAGATGATCGGCGCCTTTCAACTTTTCACCGAACCCTTCGTCATGACACGGGGCGGGCCGGCTCAATCGTCCATGCCGATTGTCCAATACATCTATCAAAACGCCTTTGAATTCACGCGCATGGGCAAGGCGTCGGCGATTGCCTGGTTCCTCTTCCTCTTTATTTTTATCTTCACGGTGATCCAAAATCGTATGCAGCGACGCTGGGTCTATTACGAAACGGAATAGCATGGCCGTACAAACAGGCTCCCCCCCGATCTTCACCAATCAGCGTTCGTTCAGGACGCGTCCCGGTTTCGGCAAGCGGATGCTCTTGCAGATCGCGCTGCTCTTGGGCAGCGTGGTAATGGTGACGCCCTTTTTGGTGATGCTCCTCTTTTCGCTCGTACCCACCGAGGCGATGCTCTCGCGGGACTTCAGCCTGGATCGGTTCACGGTGAACAACTATATCGAGACCTTTCGTGTGGCTCCATTTGGGCGCTACTATCTCAACAGCTTTGTGGTCGCTGTCGCATCCACGCTGCTCCAGATTTTGGTGGCGTCGCTGGCGGCCTTCGCCTTCGCCCGGCTGCGCTTCCGCGGCAGGGATGGACTTTTTCTGCTCTATCTAGCCACGCTGATGATCCCTTTTCAGGTGACGATGATCCCGAATTTTTTGATCGTCCGTTCGCTGGGTTGGTACAACACCTACGCCGCGCTGATCATCCCCTCGGCCTTTAGCGTCTTCAGCACCTTTTTGCTGCGCCAATATTTTCGCAGCATCCCGCTGGAGATCGACGAGGCCGCGCGCATGGATGGCGCGTCGAGTTTCCGCATCTGGTGGCAGATCAGCATCCCCCTCAGCGGACCGGTGCTGGCGACGCTGGCTATTTTCAACTTTCAGGGTTCATGGAACGATTTCCTCTGGCCGCTGGTCATCACCGCCTCGGTGAACATGCGCACCATCCCCATTGGTCTGGCCTCGTTCCAGGGGCAATACAGCACAGCGTGGGGATTGCTCATGGCCGGCGCGGTGGTGGCGTTGCTGCCAGTGCTGATCATCTATGTGCTGGCGCAGAACTGGTTCGTCAAAGGCATCACGCTGTCGGGGATGGGAGGACGTTGATGCTTTCACCTTTGAATGGGAATTCGTCTAGGATATCGGTGGCGGCTGTGGATCTCGACGACACGATTGTGCGCAGTGATGGCACGATCTCGGAGCGCACTCTAGACGCGCTCCACGCCTGGGAAGATCGGGGCGGACATGTGATCATCGCCACCGGACGCCCGCCGCGCATGACGCGCCGGATCCCTGACAAGTTGCACCACCTGCCCTGGATCTGCTACAACGGCGCGGTAATCCACCACGGCGAGACGGTACTCTACGAAGATCTGATCAGCGGGGAGGATACACGCCTGATTGTCGAAGCGATCCTGGCGGCGGGCCCCGATGTGCGCATTGGCATCGAAATCGGCGATGTTCTCTACATCAACCAACCGCTGGATCGGCCTGGCGCGCGCCATGTGGTTGATCTGCTCTCGGTTGCCAATCAGCCGTCGGCCAAAGTGATCCTCACCATGGATCACTACCGGCAGATCGAACCGCTGCTGGCGGCGCTCCCCGCTTCGGCGCGTGTGCTCCTGTCGGAAAAGTATAACGTTGCCCAGATCATGCCCTGTCTTTCCTCAAAGGAGCGCGCCCTGCGCCATCTGCTCGAACAATGGGGGCTTTCCATGGCGAACGTGGTTGCCTTTGGCGATGACGTCAACGATGTGGAGATGGTAGCCGAGGCCGGTCTCGGCGTTGCCATGGATAACGCCGTCCCCGCAGTGAAGGATGTTGCCGACCGAATTACCCTCTCCAACGACGAGGACGGCGTGGCGTTGGTCCTCGAAGAATTGATCGGGTAACGTAACCCCCTTGCTTGATCTTGTTTCTTAAAAGTAATTATACAGGTAAGGGCATGCGTGGTGCGCAATGAGCGCTCGCCAATAAAGCGATAGGTACTTCCGCCCCACGCATGCCCCTACGTGACCTGTACAGTTTTAAAAACCGATTGAAACCGATTTCTTAATCATGTATACTGGCAAGGGCTTACGCCGCTGTGTATGCGGCATTAGAGTGTCCAACGAAGCCCAGTTACTTATCCCCAGTCACCTATCACCATTCTTATATTCACGCCACTGGGAATAGCCCTTATGAATCCAGAACTTTCGATTGCCCTCGTCTCTATCGCTCGCCCGACCTTTGATGTACTGCTGGCCCAATCGGTGGCCGATACTGTCTATACCCAATTGCAATGGACTGGGTATCGTGTGGTTGGAACAGGCGCAAAGTTGATCATAGATGCGGCCGGCGTTGAGGAAGCCAAGACCGAACTACAAAACACCCAGTTCGATCTGCTGATCTTATTGCAGGCTTCATTTGCCGATAGTTCCATGGCCGTGACCCTGGCTGAGGTGGTGCAAGATCGAGCATTACCCCTGCTCCTTTGGGCTGTCCCCGAGGATCGCAGTGGGGGACGTTTGCGCCTGAATAGCCTTTGTGGTATTAATCTAGCTGCTCATGCACTGAAGCGACGAAACATCGCCTACGACTACCTGTTGTTGCCTGCTGACGCCCCCCAAGCCCTGGATCGAATTGAGCAAGTCGCACGCGCTGGACGCACACAGCGTCTTCTGCGTGGAAGCCGGATCGGGCTGGTGGGTGAGCCGCCAACTGGATTCGACACCTGCCATTTTGATGCCGCCGAATTGGCGTCTCGCTTTGGCGTTCAAGTCGTTCCGCTGGCGCTAGGCGAAACTTTACAGGCCGCGGCGGACGTCAGCACTGAACGCTGCCAGGAATTTGTGGATCGAGTCGCTGTCTTTGTCCCCAATTTGGATGAACTCAACACCGCCGCCACTGCAGGAACGGCCGGCGTCTACACTGCTCTGCGTGACCGCGCTCAAGCCGACAAATTAGACGGGATCGCTGTCCGCTGTTGGCCGGAATTTTTCACCGAATTGGGTTGCGCCGCCTGCGGGGCCATGAGTATGCTCACTGAAGAAGCGATCCCGTGTAGCTGTGAGGCGGATATTAACGGCACGCTGACGCTGGTGATGCTCCAGGCCATTAGCGACTCGCAACCCTTCATCACCGATCTTGTTAATGTGGACGCCGAAAGCGATAGCGCCGTCCTTTGGCACTGTGGCCTGGCGCCCATTTCCATGGCCGATCCGGGTCAACCCATCGAAGGGACGATCCACAGCAACCGGCGGCTGCCCTTGCTCTTCCAATTCACGCTGAAGCCAGGACGGGTGACGCTGGCCCGCCTTCACCACACGCCGCAGAGCGGATATCAATTGGTCATCGGCGGCGGCGAGATGATCGCAGCGCCGCCCAGCTTTAGTGGCACCAGCGGCGTTGTCCGCTTTGATCGCCCGGTACTCCAGGTCCTCGACACCATCATGGCGGAAGGGTTGGAGCATCATCTCTGCCTCGTCTACGGGGACTATCGCTCTGCCTTACGCGCCTTTGCCCGACTGGCCGATTTGCCCGTATTGGACCTGACCTGACGCAGCAATCCGCAACCAACGACTTACTTGAGAAGAATGCTCACAACGATGATGCCTTCTTCTGGGATCCTATCTTCTTCCATTTACCATCAGGAGAAACACACATGAACGGCAAAAGACTGTCTCGACGTGCCTTTTTGCAGGTTTTAGGGGGGAGTAGTGCTGCTCTCTTGCTTGCCGGTTGCCCTGCGGCTCCCGCCCCAGCCCCACAAGCTGGCAGCGGCGCTGCGCCGGCGGCTCCAGCTCAAGAAGCCATCACGCTTGATTTCTTCGCCTGGGGTGATCAGACCGATCTTCCGGCGTGGGAGGAACTCTCGCGCAATTACACCGAGATGAACCCCAATGTCACCATCAACGTCTCGCCCACACCCCCAGGGAGCGGCGGCAGTGACTACTACGCGGCGCTACAGACGCAGTTTGCAGGCGGCGCAGCCCCGCATATTGCATCGTTTCAGGGATGGGAGTGGCAACCCTACGCTGACCGCGATCTATTAGCCCCTCTGGATGACTACATCGAACAGAGCGGCTTAACCGGCCCATACCCTGAAGGCGTCCAGAGTCTAGAGGTCTCCACCCGTCGCAACGGCAGTCGCTATCTGCTGCCGCTGCAAATCGCTACCATGGTCATGTTCTACGTGCCGAAACTCTTTGAGGAAGCGGGCGTCGATCTGCCCACCGACGACTGGACCTTTGAGGATTTCCTGGCCAAGGCCGAAGCCATTACGGACACCAGCGGTGATCGAAGACGCTACGGCTACCAGGCCAATGGCAACTGGGTGCGCGATATCCATTGGATCCGCGGCACGGGTGTGCAGGAATTCGATGAATTGGTGGATCCGCGCCAGGCCATGTTCGATCAACCGGAGATCGCTGAGGTGGTTCAGATCGTCGCTCAGGACGTGATCTACAACATGGGGGTCGCACCGCTGCCCGCCGACACCGATACCGGCGCCAATACTATCCAGACCGGCAACGCCGCTATGAAGTACGAAGGTCCCTGGTTCTTCACCCAACTCAACAGCCCGGCGCTGCGCGAATCCGGCCAGCAAATTGAGTTCGACGTGGTCTTGATGCCACAACAACAGGACAGCGAACGACCCCATCGCGGTTGGGCCGAAGGCGTCGCCGTGCCCAGGACCAACCGCGCCGATGCCGCCTGGGGCTTTGTCAGCTACATGGGCGGCGCGGATGGCAACAGGATTTATTCCACGATCACCGGGCGGATCCCCAATGATCTATCCCTGATCGAGAGCTTCTGGGTGCCCGCCATTGCCGAACGCTTCGGCGTCCAAAACGGCGCTGCCTTCGTTGAAGCGATCCGCCGCTCCGAGGTGGACGTGATCGGCGGCGTCTCGCGCACGCGCATGTGGAACGAAGTGGTCAGACCCCAAGGCTGGGACCGGCTCAACAACAACAGCGCCACCGCCGCAGACGTTCTGCCCACCGTCAATGCGGGTGTGCAGGCTCTGCTCGACGACTATTGGGCGAACCAGTAAAGAGAAGAAGAGAAGAAGAGAAAAAGGGAAAAAGAGGAAAGAGAGATGGCTCTTCTCTTCCTCTCTTCTTCTCTCCCTCTCTTCTTCTCTCCCTCTCTTCTTCTCTCCCTCTCTTCTTCTCTCTCCACTCTCCACTCCGGGAGGATAGTATGGCTGTGACCACTCAATCGCCGCCTCGACGCTGGATGGGCCGCCGCCAATTGCGCGAATGGCTGGATGGCTATCTCTTTGCCTCGCCCTTTATCCTGGGCTTCAGCCTCTTCGTCGCCTTCCCCATGATCTACTCGATCTACCTGGCCTTTATGCGTTGGGATCTGCTATCGCCGCCGCGGTTTGTCGGGCTTGACAACATTATACGGCTCTTCCAAGATCCGCTCGCCAACCTGAGCCTCTACAACAGCGCCTATTACACCTTCATCGCTGTACCCATTCAACTGATTATCTCCTTCACCCTGGCGTTGGCTCTGACACAGCGCATCCGCTTTCGCGATTTCTACCGCGCCGGCTTCTACATGCCCATCATCGTACCGTTGGTGGCGAGCGCTGTGGTCTGGCAGCGGGTTTTCCACCCTGAGTTTGGCATTTTGAATGAAGTACTCGGCTGGTTTGGGATCGAACCGCGCGCCTGGCTCTTTCGCCCTGAATTGGCGAAACCGGCCTTTATCTTCATGTCCTTTTGGATGATTGGACGGCAGATGGTGATCTTCATCGCCGGGTTGGGCAGCATACCCGAATCGTTGAACGAAGCGGCCAGCCTTGACGGCGCCGGTTCCTTCCGCCGCTTGCTGCATGTCACCATCCCCTTGATGACGCCGCTGATTTTCTACAACATGGTGATCGCCATCATCAACTCATTCCAGACCTTCGTCCCAGCGATGATCATGACCCAGGGCGGCCCCGAAAACGCCACACTCTTTTCTGTCCTCTATATTTATCGTCAGGGGTTTGTGAATTTCAACATGGGCTACGCCTCGGCCCTGGCTTGGGAGTTCTTCATTATTATTATGGGCTTCACCATTGCCCAGTTTTACATTTCCAAACGCTGGGTCTATTACGAAGATTAGGGCTGCGGCCAGAATCCATTGAGAAGGAGAATCGACCGTGCAGACACAACTCCAGGTCGAACAGGATGCCGCCTACGCGGGTCGAACAGCAAAGAGATTGAGCCGCCAGAAATTATTGGATCGGGCGTGGCTGGTCTTTCTCCAAATCTTGATGACCTTTCTGGTCGTCAGCTTTTTGGTGCCCACCATTTGGATGATCTCCTCGTCGCTCAAGGCATCCACGGAAATTTTCGCCCATCCCATCCAATGGTTTCCGAGTACGCCGCAGTGGCGCAACTATGCACGGGCCTTTGAACTGCTGCCCCTGACAACCTTCATCCGCAACACGTTGATCATCGTCTTCTTCGCCGTGATCGGCACTGTCCTCTCTTCGGCGATGGTGGCCTACTCGTTTGCGCGCATTAAGTGGCCGGGACGCCGTTTTTGGTTTGCGCTCATGCTTTCCACGATGATGCTGCCCGACGCGATTACGCTGGTGCCGCGCTTTGTGATCTTCCGCAGTCTGCCCGCCTTTGGCTTTCAAGGATCAGCCACCTGGGTGGACACATTCTTGCCGCTCACTCTCCCGTATTGGACGGGGATTAGCGGGCTTTATGTCTTTTTGATGCACCAATTCTTCCGCGGCATCCCGCTGGAGCTAGAGGACGCCGCCGCCATTGACGGCGCCGGACGCTGGCGCATTTTGGCCCAGATCCTCATGCCGCTCTCAAAACCGGTGATCGCAACCGTCGCCGTCTTTTCCATGCTCCAGCACTACAACGACTATATGAACCCGCTGATCTACATCCGCTCGATGCAGAAATGGCCGCTAGCCGTGGGATTGGCTGCCTATAACAGCGCTTACGTGCAAAACTGGGAAGTCGTCTTCGCCGCCAGCACGATTATGGTATTGCCCATGATCATCGTCTTCCTCTTTGCCCAGCGCTATTTCGTCCAGGGCATCGCCATGACAGGGTTTGGTGGTCGTTAAGTTGTCAGATACAATGGAGAGCGAGATTCCGCCTACGATTAACTCCCTTGACCCTCTACTGACCTCACCCGACTACTTTGTCGATCCCTATCCTGTCTTGGCGCGGTTGCGAATGGAAGCGCCCGTCTATTGGAGCGAGGCGTGGGGTGGCTGGGTGCTGACGCGCTACGCCGATGTGGTGGCAGTGCTGCGCGACCCGGCGCGCTTTTCCAGCGCCGGGCGCATCACCTATCTGCTGGCCCAATTGCCCGCAGCGGATCGCCGCCGCGCCGCTCTGTTGGAACGCCACTACCAGGTCGGCCTGGCCCACGCCGATCCGCCGGACCATACGCGGCTGCGCACATTGCTCAACCGCTATTTCACCCCGCGCCATCTGGAGTCGTTGCGCCCGCGCATTGCGCAATTGGTGGAAAGTATGCTCGACCAGTGCCAGCGCGCCGACAGCATGGACGTGATCCACGATCTGGCCTACCCGCTGCCGGCGATTGTGGTGCTGGAGATGATCGGCGCGCCCGCTGAGGATCGCGATCTCTTCCGCGATTGGGCGCTGGGAATCAACCGTCTCTTCGCCGCGGGCGGACGCACCAGTCTCGACGCCGTCGACGCGGCCTTAACCAGCCTGGCCGAGATCCGCGCCTACATCTCGGATCTGGCGGCCCAGCGTCGCCGCGATCCGCGCGAGGACCTGATCAGCCTGCTCGTCCACGCTGGCGCGGATGAGCAGTTGAGCGAAGGGGAACTGCTCGCTACCTGTGTCACCCTCTTTGTGGCCGGCCACGAGACCACCACCAACCTGATCGGCAATGGGTTGCTGGCGCTGCTGCGCCATCCTGAGCAACTGGCTCAACTGAGGGAAAATCCGGCGCTCTCCCTGCCTGCCATGGAGGAATTGCTGCGCTATGACACGCCCGTGCCACGGGGATGGCGGCTGGCCAAAGCGGATATGGAGATCGGCGGGCAAACCATCCGCGCCGGTGATCTGCTCCTGCCCATGATCGGCGCAGCCAACCGTGACCCTGCCCAATTCCCCCACCCGGATCGGCTCGATTTCGGGCGCGCCGACAACCGTCATGTGGGCTTCGGCTACGGCATCCACTTCTGTTTGGGCGCGCCGCTGGCCCGATTGGAGGTCCCCGCCGCGTTGAATGCGCTGCTGCGTCGCTTCCCAGCGCTGCGGCTGGACGAATCCTCGCCTTTAATCTGGCGGCGTGACGTTGCCCTGCGTGGAATCGACTCCTTGCCTGTGCTGCTGTAATGGGTTGTGAGATAGACACAAAAATTCGGGGTCAACTTGTCCGCGCTCCACAAACTCGGCGATGCGGAGTCCAACAAAGTGGCGCTCTTCAAGGCGACACATCTCTGTAGCCAGTTGGCGTGGGATCAATCCCTCCGGGTCAGTGTACCAATCGTGAGCGTAGATCAGCCACACTCGTGGTCTCCCCTGTACTAGATCGCGCAGATTAGATAGATCCGCGTTGGTCATCTTCGGCTCCAGCACTCCCCGATCAAAAAGATCCACCGGCGCGCCGCGCAGTTCCAGATCCAAATTGTAATGGCGGAAGTAGTACTCAAAGGGGATCTGCACCCACGTGGCGTGGAAAACGAGCAGATCGTCCGGCTCTGCCCGTGCGGCCACGTAAGCAGCCGCACTTGACCAATCCTCTTTTTCAAAATGGACGTAGTAATTGTAGAGCGAAAATCCGCTGAGAACCGCCATCATCACAAGCGCAGCCGCCTGTGTGAACCAGCGGATCTTGGGCAGCGCCAATCCTCGAATGCCGATAGCAATGAGCAGATAGTAGGGCAGCGTCGTCCATATCAGCGTGCGGTCGTAGAAGATAGGACGGCGCAGACTGACCAACAATTCCCCCGCAATCGGCGTCAAGGCGAGCGATAGCAGCAGCAAAAGCCAAAGTGGTTTGTGACGCAGCCGAAAGAGGCCGAACAGCGCCAATCCCCCGTAGATCCCCATCCACACGGGCATTAGCGGAAAGTCCCCAGGCAGGTGGGCGAAATTAAAGGTTTGCCACGCATTCCAGATCTCCGTTGCCGTGGGCGGCAGCAACCAGAATTCCTCATCCACCTTGAGCGATTGGAATACAAAGGGCGCTGCCCACGGTGACCAGAGCAGGATCGCCAGCCCTTGGGTTTGCAGCCAGAAGCGCAGAAAGGATGGGCTTTCCAGCGCGGGCAGGGATACCGCGCATCCTCGCCTGAAAAGCCAGAAGCCCAGGATTGGCAGGTTTACCGCCAGCGGGAAGAAGACAGTCGCGGTGTTGTGGGTGAGCATTGTGGCAGCCTGGGCTACGGTGAAGCCGATCCACCCGATCATCGAACGGCGGGGAAGGATCAACCACCAGCGTTCGTGGTCGGCGAGGATGGGCTGGCTCAAAACGCGCACAAGGCAATAGAAAGCTGCCGCCACCGTCAACGTCAGCAGGCCGTACATCCTCGCCTCTTGCGCATAGCGAACATGGAAAGGCGAAATCGCCAGGATCGTCGCCGCCATCAGCCCGGTGATCTCGTCTTGTGTCAACCGCCGCGCCGCCGCATAGAAGAGGGGGATGCTGACGATGCCACACAGCGCCGAAAAGAGGCGCGCCGCTCCTTGTAGATCCCCAAAGAGGGCTTGCCAGAGGGAAAGCAGCGAGTAATAAAGCGGCGGGTGCTGATCAATGCGCATCAGCCAGCGCCATACCTCCGTCTGGCTGTGGTTCGCCACCCAGATGCTAAAGGCTTCATCCAACCAGACACTCTTTTCGCCAATCGCACAGATCCGCAACAGCGCGCCCACGAGTACGATCAGCAGTAGAAGCAGGCGAAAGATACGGTGATTGGCGTACATATTTCTGGGCGCTGGTTGAGATAGAAAAGATATTCGCTCAAACTATTAGTTGATTTTGCTGTTTGTGGACCAATTTCTAAAGACTGTATACTGCTACTGCAACGAGTCGGTTTCGTTATCGACTATTTCCGTGCAGTTTCTGTATCGATCAGGAAGATGATGAAACGTAGGTGCGGTTACAGTCCGACCGCAGCGGTCGGCCCGCACCTACAGATTCCACCATGTCGTTGATCAGTACAATTTCCGTGCATTTTCCTCTCACGAATCGTCTTTCTACAGTTTAGATCAATCTTCTTGAATCGAGTATTCGTATGTTGCTCTCGATACCAATCCACAGGTGTGAAATCACTGGGTCAGGAGGTCTTGTGTGCAACGGTTGATTGCCCCCAGCAGTATCGGAACTATCTGGCGTTATGCGCTCTTCGGCTGCCTCTGGATCGTGCTATCGGATTGGGCTCTGGCTCGCCTAAACCTGGATCCGCCCTTATACTCGCTTTGGCAGACCTACAAAGGGGTAATCTTTGTCACTCTGAGTACCCTCTTGCTCTATCTGCTCTTGGCTAGAGCTGAGCATCAGAATCGGATCACCCAGACGGAGCTAGAAGAGAGCGAGGCGACCTACCGCCTCATCTTTGAGAATAACCCGCTCCCCATGTGGATCTACGATTTGGAGACGCTGGCTTTCCTCGCCGTGAACGATGCCGCAGTGGATAAATATGGATACTCGCGGGAAGCGTTTCTGGCGATGACGATCCGTGACATTCGCCCGACAGAGGATCTGCCGCTTCTCGATCAAGATCTGTCCACGACGACGCGCCCGCTCAACTATGCCGGTGAATGGCGGCATCGTCGCCGGGATGGCACCGTCTTCCCCGTGGAGATCACCTCCCACCAGTTGACCTATGAGGGACGCGCCGCCCGGCTGGTGGTCGCCTATGACATCAGCGAGCGCAAGGCCGCAGGCGACGCATTGGCCGCCAGCGAAGAGCGCTTCCGCCGCCTGGCCGAGAACGCCCAGGATCTGATCTACCGCTATGACCTTCTGCCCACGCCCCATTTTTCGTACGTCAGCCCCGTTGCCGAGAAGATGACAGGCTATACTGTCGAGGAACACTATGCCGATCCCCACCTGGGTATGAAGCTGATCCACCCAGACGACAAACCGCTTCTCGCCGCCGTGATCGAGACAGGTCCAGGGGAGGATGGGCGGCTCAACCTGCGCTGGCAACGCAAAGATGGCGGTCTGATGTGGGTGGAACAGCGCAATGTCCCGATTTTTGACGAAGCAGGTCGATTGATTGCAATTGAGGGCATTGCCCGCGATGTCACCGCGCAGCGCCAGATGCTGGAAAAACTGCGTCAACAGTCGGCGGCTGTACAGGCTGCTGCCAATGGCATTGTTCTCACCGATGCAAAGGGCATCATCGAATGGGTCAATCCGGCTTTTACAGAGTTGACCGGATACACGCTGGAGGAGAGCATCGGCGCCACCCCACGTGAACTCATCTATTCGGGAATGCAGGAGACCTCGTTTTACAAAGACCTCTGGGATACGATTCTGGCTGGGAAGGTATGGAGAGGGGAGTTGATCAACCGCCGCAAGGATGGCAGCCTCTACACCGAAGAGCAGACCATCACCCCCGTCTTCAACGAGGAGGGGCAGATCACCCACTTTGTGGGCATCAAACAGGACATTAGCGAACGCAAGCGCGTAGAAGCCGAGCGCGAAGATCTGCTCAAGCGACTTCAGGCGCAGGCCGAGCAGATGGCGCAGATCATGCGTAGCGTGCCCGAAGGGATTCTACTGTTGGATGCCGAAGGACGCGTCTTGCAGGCCAATCCAATGGCGACCCGTCAGATTGCGCAATTGGGCGGCGTCAATGTGGGCCATCTACTCACTCATTTGGGGGATCAACCGCTGGCTGCCCTGCTTGCCCAGCCTTCTGATGACCGAGCCTGGCGCGAAGTCCATACCGGTAACCGCATCTATGAAGTGACCTCACGCCCTGTGGAATCAGGACCTATCCCGGCTGGCTGGGTATTGCTCATCTACGACGCCACCCACGAACGAACAGTGGCGGAACAGCTACAACGACAGGAACGATTGGCGGCAGTCGGCCAGTTGGCGGCTGGCATCGCCCATGATTTTAACAACACACTTTCGGTGATCGTCATGTACGCCGGCATGATGAGAAAGTTGAGCCATTTAACCGAACGCGATCACGAGCGGCTGGCGACGATTTATCAACAGGCCCTCCACGCTTCACAGATGATCGGCCAGATCCTCGACTTTAGCCGGCGTTCGATCCTGGAATTTCAGCCGCTCGATCTGCTCCCCTTGCTTAAGGAACAGATCAAGCTATTGCGGCGAACCTTGCCAGAATCCATTGAAATCACATTCGAAGCCACGCCTGGTGAATATGTGATCCGCGCCGATCCTACACGTCTGGCGCAAATTGTCATGAATCTGGCGCTGAATGCTCGCGACGCCATGCCGAACGGAGGAACGCTGCGCTTTGCCCTCACCCGTATGGAGTTTGTCGCTCACCAAGAGACCCCGCTGGCGGGCATGGCGAGCGGAAACTGGGTGCGGATCTTGGTGAGCGATACCGGGGTAGGCATGGCCGCTGAGGTGCTGGCGCGCCTGTTTGAGCCGTTCTTCACCACCAAAGCGCCGGGCAAAGGCACAGGGCTAGGGTTGCCACAGGTCTACGGGATCGTTCATCAGCACAACGGCCATATTGCCGTGTCAAGCGAGGTGGGGAAGGGCGCCAGTTTCTTGATCTATCTGCCTGCCCTGGACGTAGGCAGGAACGATCTGGCGGTAGCCTCTGGTTTGGCAGAGATGGCGCACGGACAGGGGGAGCGCATCCTTCTGGTGGAGGATGACCCGGCTTTGCGTACTGCCCTCGTGGAACTGTTGACCCTTTGGAACTATCACATTCAGGAGGCGGCTAACGGTGAAGACGCGTTGGCCTATCTTCTCAAAGCGGACCATCCCATCGATCTGATCCTCAGCGATGTGGTGATGCCCAAAATGGGCGGCGTCGCTCTCTTACACTCGCTCGGTCAGCACAAACTCAATGTACCTGTGATTCTGTTGACGGGCTATCCCATGCAAGAGGAGTTGGAGAATTTGAGCGCCCTGGGGCTGTGCGCCTGGTTAACCAAGCCTGTCGACACACAACAGCTCGCCAGGGCGGTGATCACCGTGCTGCAAACGCGCACAAAAAAGAAAGCAACCTGAGTACCTAATTCACATCAGTTCAGAATGTTAGATATTGGGTATTGGATGGACGACACCCAATACCCAATATCTGATGGGTGTATTCAGACTGGGTTGATGATTGGTAAGGGTTTGGGTGGACGGCAGACGAGCAATAGCTTACGTAGACGATTCTGTGAGCCGTCCACCCAAACCCCTACCTAGACACCCATATCTAATACCCAATACCTCCCCTACCGCGTGACAGCCGGTAAGTAGATCTTCGTCTCCTCAACCGCCACTGCATTGACCTGAATCGCAACTTGATCTTCAAGGGCGGGATACGTCTGCCCATTCTCAACAACCATCGCCTGTGCAATAATGCGGATCTGGCCGGTAGCGCTGCCGCGTGTATACGTGGCTGCGATCTGCCCGCTGGCGTTGGTGGTTACGGTGACAACCTTGCTGCCGTTGATTATCCCCGTGTCGCTCTCCCCAGAGACGCCGATCCGCACCGATTGATTGGCGACCGGGTTGCCCCACACATCGCGCACGGTGACAGTCAACGCAGCCGTATTCTCGTTCGGGGCCAGTGTGGACTTGGCCGACGCCAGATCGATGCTGTCAGCCAGCGCCGCGTGGATGGGGATGGTCGTCGTCGCCACCAAACTGTTGACCATTACCGTCACCAGCGCCGTCCCCGGCGTTGTCCCCGCGGTGAAGATAGCATCTGACCGTCCCTTTGCGGTGGGGGTGACTGCGGACACAGACCCCACTGTGCGAGACCCGACTACGGGCGACATGGAACCGAGGGTGCTGCTCCAGTTGACGATCACGCCATCGGCCACGCTCACCCCCTGATCGTCGAAGACCTGGGCGTGCAGGGTCGCCGTCGCCACACCCGTGGGCGGCAGATAGCTGGACGTGTATCTGTTGTTGATCACAATGGAGGCAGGCTGGCGGCGGCGCGTCACCGTGGCGGTGGCGCTGTCGCTGATCTGCCCGGCTTCCTTCTCGTAGAAGATGACCGTCACCTCGCCGCTGGCCCCGCTGGGCAGCGTGTTGGGTGAAACAGCCGCCATCTTCACATCAAGCGTGCGCGTGACCGATGCGCCGGCGTTGACGCAGAGTCCCCCAACCAGTTCATCAAAGGTAAAGTTGTTCCAATTGGCAGTCCAGCCCGGTGGGATGATGGCGTTGCGGAAGTAACAATGCGCCACCGTATCCAGGTTCTTGATCTGGAAGACAAGTTTGGTCACATCGCCATAGTTGTCGCCATCACCCAGCGAGGTCACCTCCAACGGTTGGAAGGTGAAGGGGATCGGTTCCGAGCGCACAAACTGAGCGCCGTTGATGGTCCCCTTGAGCCAGAGATAGGCGACCCCAGAGGTCGGCGGCGTAAAGGCATCCGAGCCGAAACGGCCATCGCCGGCGTTGCCATCGTTGTGCTGGCCGTCATCGTAGAAGCGGAAAGTTGCGCCGAAGGGCGTCCCGTCGGGGCGTGTGAACCAGCCATCCATCTGGTTGCCGGCGACGGTGCGTCCCAAGATCATGCGGAAGGTCTGCGCGTTGCCGGTGGGGAAGGCGCGCTGGCCTGTGACGGTGGGGTTGACCGTGGACGCGCCGATGGCGCTGAACATGAAAGTGCCCGCGTTGCTCGCGCCAGGCGTGACCGTCGCCTTCCAATTGCCCGTGCGACCGTTCACCTTGACCTGCACATACTGCACCAACCCCAGGTTGAGGCAGGTGACGTTGGCCGTGTCCCCACACGAGATCTGCGTATTGTTGGGCGTGCGTACATCGAGCGGGGCGAAAGTGCCGCTGAAGCCGGTGAGCAAAAAGCCCACGCTTGGGGTCAGGCTGTCCACCGGCACGGTGAAGGTCTTGCTCGGCTGCGCCGGCGCGGGGACGAACTTGTAGCCCATGTTTTCCTTAGCGGCGTTGGTATCGTTAAAACCTATCTGCACCGCCGCTGTCCCGTTTGCGTTCTCCAAACCGACGGTGGCGCCGCCGCTGTTGCCTTGCAGCGTCTTGTACTGATAGCGGATCTCACCGGTGCTGCTGTTGAGCAAGATCTGAAACGCGCGCGGCTCGCCGTCGGCTGTCCCTTCGCCGTTGGTTTCAATTGCGTACCAATCTCCAACCTGGCGGGTGAAGACGTTGACGCGCAGTGCATCCGCAGCGTCTGGCGCATCGGCGGCGGCTGCTGTGGGCGGATTGTTCCAGAAGAGATCCTCCCAGAAGATGTAGAGCGCGTTGTTGGGGACGGCCGCGTTGGGGATGGCCGTGTTGTTCGACTGCGCAGTCTGCGGGGTTGCGCCAAAGGTCAGGTAGCCATAGCGCGTCACATTGCTGCTGGTCTGGTTGACCCCGTAATAGGGGAAAGGTGCGGGCAGTGGCACGTTCACCTGCGGATTGGGGACGCCGCGATTGTTCCCCCCGGCTGCCTGGCTGGTGTCGATCCAATTGTATTCCCACGAAGTGAGGTTGTCATAGATATAGGTGGGCGTGGTGCTGACATAGTCGCTCCAGCGGCCGGCGCCAGCGCTGTGGCTCAACTGCGCGCGCATGATCTCGGCGGCGTCGTCGATTTTGGATGGGTCCACAAAGAGGAACTGCCCGCCGCTGCCAATCGCCGTGAGCAGATAGGGGATGATGCCGCCCTGCTGCGACGCATTGGCCGCCTTGCCCAGGTAATTCTTGGCCGCGCCGCTGGTGTTCACTGGGGTGACGGGCGCCGAACCGCAGCCGCCCAAGAGCGCAATCGATCCTTTGATGTGGCGGCTGTTGAGCTGGCCGACCAGCGTCTCCACGGCGATGCCCGTGGCGGGATCGCCGTCGGTGAAGAGCCAGGCGTTGCCTTTGGTCTTGGGGCCGATGGCATTGGAGAGCGCTCGCAACGAATTCACCTGGCAATTGGGATCGGCGGCGCTGTTGGTCGTCAACCCGTTGATGGAGGGCGTGATCAGATCGGCGTAGAATTTGCTCTCGACCACGGCGTTGTTGAGCGAAGAGCCGTTGTCGAAGGTGTAGAGGCTGAACTCCACCCCCTTGGCATCGCTGGACATATCGCCCACCGTCTCATTCATCACCGTCTTGACGGCGTTGAACTTGGCCCCTTCCATACTCTTGCTGCGATCCGTCACCAGGATCAGGTGGCTCCACCACTGGTAGTCGAGTGGGCTGGCTTTGTTGGCGCTCATGGCTGCGCTTGTCACCGGCCCATAAAAGATACCTTCGGCAGCCAGGCTTGCCTCCACAGCGGCCAGGCTCTCCTCTGCCGCTGCGCTCACCGCCGCAAAGGGCAGCGAGGCATCCTGCACATTCTGCACCACCGCCGCCGCCGTGTCCGCATTCGCCGGTTTATTCAGCGCCTGCCATGCCGTCATATAGACCGCCGTGGTGCAATCCTCATCAAACCAGCCATTGTTGGCGAATTCGGAATGGGTGTAGACTTCCTGGATCATCGGATGACCGTGTACCACCCGGTCCTGATCGTCGGTGGTGCCGTCCATGAGATCCCAGAACATGGCGGCAATGGCGCCTTCGTTGAAGACAGATCGCCGATCTGGCAACCGTGTATGCCAGGTCTCCAGATTAAAGACGGCGCTGCCCGTATCAACGTACATGTTGGCGTTGGCCCTGCCCAGCCAACTGCGCGCCGCGCTCTGGAAGTAGTTGCCATAGCCCTCGGACCAGGCGAACTCTTCATCGTCGAGCAGATCGCCAATGTTGTGAGGACCGCCCAGCGAATCGTCGCAGGCGTACTTGTCTTCAATGGCATGGCTGAATTCATGCAGGATCACCGGATCGTCCCACTCATCCGGGTCTCCGCTTTCGGCGCCAGCAGAGGCAATGGTGATCTCCAACGTATTGGGGCTGTAGTAGCTGCCCCTATCCGGGTAATCGATCTCCCAGTGGATCTTGGTGGTGTGGTCGTAGAAGTCGTTGACTTCCTCCGCCAGACCGCCGCTGGCGCGCCAGAAGTTCCAGCCGTCCAAAATTGTGTCGGCAATGTTAAAGATGCCGCTCTGGACCGTGTTCAACTCGAAATTGCGGGTAAACGTGCCCCCAGCGCTGCTGTTGATAAAGGCGCTGTCGAAATAGTAGAGATCGTCCCACCACGAGCTGTCGGTGACGTAGGAGACGTTGTGCGCATTGCTGGTGGTGTTGCTGTAGATATCTGCATAGAGGCGCACATAAAGTTCAAGATGACCGTCGCCGATGCCGTCGTTGTCGCAGAACTGCGGGAACGAGTAGTTGCCGTTGGCGTCGGTCTTGGTCTCGCCGTAGGAATCGTCGAAGAAGGTGTCTTGCTCTCGTATTTCAATGCGGGCAAAGCGGACGGGCACCTGCCCGGCGTCCTGTAAGCCCCACATCGGCGGATCACCGATGAGCGCGGGAACCCGCTCAAGACGGGTCACCTTGCCCGAAATGGTGAAGCAGGGATCGGCGTTGGCGGCGCGGTTGGTCGCCTCTACGCTCTCCACCTCAATCGTGGGCATCTGCGATCCCTTGGGGTTGACGAGGTTTGGATCGCGCTGTGAGACGGCGCCGCCCTCTGCCTTCACTGTGAAGTAGAGCGTGCGAGCGCCGATCAATTGGAACTCCGCCGCGGGGTGGGCGACGGCTGTTACCTCCAACGCATGGAGGCCCTCGCTGGGGAAGCGGACCTGGCGCACCGATAACAACATCTGCTTCGCCGCCACATCGGTGAAGCGATCCACGGTCCCGCCGCCGATCAACTCTGCGCCGGCGGGCAGCGTCCAAACCACCGTCAACTCTGGCGCTGCCACCAGCGATTCTACCGTGGCGTTGATGGTGACGATCTCGCCCGGTCTCGGCGCTCGATCATAGGTCAGCGTGACCACCACCCCGCTACCCCAATTGCGGTCTCCATCGACCACATCATGCGCCTGCGCCGGGGAGGTATAGAGCATCAACCCCAGCAATGCGCCCAGCAGTACCACAACTGCCTGCAATCTACGCTTCCAAAGCATACATTTTGTTCCTTTGCACTGTTGATTGAATGGCTATTGCGGAGGCAGCGCTCCTCACGTTTCCCCCTTGTCAAGGAGTGTAGCAAGCATGCGTCCGAACCGCGTCCGAAAACCGTCCGAAGGAGCATAAGGATACAAAGTGGTCAAAATTTGACTTTTGGCCTCTCCGTAGGTACAATGCTGGAACAATTCATGGCCCACTAGCTCAATTGGCAGAGCAAGTGACTCTTAATCACTGGGTTCGAGGTTCAAGTCCTCGGTGGGTCACCTTCTACACTGTATGGAGTAATGCCATCTGTCCCAACCACTAGATATAGTGGTGAAAGGCAGGTGGCATTTTGTTTTTCCACACAGAAAACCCATTGACCCATCATCTTGACGGGGAACTAAATGAGTTCCTCCTAGACCGTCAAGCACGCAATCTTTCAGCGCAGACAGTACGCTTCTATCAGTACTCGCTTGAAATTTGGCGGGCGTTTCTGGTTGATAGTGGCATTGTCGCTTCCGCTGGCTTTCAAACCTCCCAAGTTTCATCTTCTCATATCCGGCTGTTCCTTGTGCATCTGAATGAGCGGGGACATTCCGCGGGCGGCGTTGCGGCTGTCTTCCGCGGTCTACGTGCTTTCCTACTGTGGCACAAGGCGGAATTCGACGCGCCCACATGGGAACCGTTGAAGCGGGTACAGTCCCCCAAAGTGCCGAAAGAGCGCTTACCTCCCATTTCTTTTGATGACTTCCAACGGTTGCTTGAAGAGACGTTACCGAGGACTTTTACCGGTGACCGTGACCGGGCGTTTTTGCTTTTCCTTTTGGATACAGGGATACGCCATGCGGAGGCGCACGCGCTGACTGTGGGTGATGTGGACTTATCGACTGGGCAAGTAATCATTCAGCGCGGCAAGGGTGGCAAGGGGCGGGCCGTCTTCATTGGCGTAAAGACCCGGCGCGCGCTGGCGGCCTACTACCGATATAGGGAACAGCTTAATGAAGACGGCGCGCTGTGGGTGAAAGAGGATGGGGAAGCGCTGGCTAAGTCCTCTTTGCGCCAGATTGTCAAGCGGCTGGCACAGCGGGCCGGAATTCCCGAACCAGGGATGCACGCATTCAGGCGGGCTTTTGCTGTGAATGCACTCCGAAACGGTATGGATATTGTCACTTTACAGCGATTGCTAGGGCACAGCGACTTGGGAGTAATCAACCGCTATTTGGCGTTGGTGGATGATGACCTAAGACGTTCCCATACCCAATTTGGGGTAGTAGATAACATGTCGAAACCATTTTCAGAAAGGGGGAAACGATGAAGCTGTGTGAGTAATTGAAGCGGTTTTTTTCTATCAACCACATTTTCACAGTATCGGGGGAAAGAACAATGAGAGAGTTTCACGAAGATGTACAGTGGCACATTGTCGGGCTGTTGGATGAACACGCATTACAGCGGGCGTACCCTGCCGTTGATGCGGCGTTGGCGGCATTGGACACAGACGCAGCGCGCGGGAATGCAACCGAGGCTATCACGGCGGTTTTGGTGCAAGTGGCTGAAGATGCCTTCCGCTTTGGGGTGGAATTTGGACAGAACCCCATTCCCTATCTACTGGCAGACGATGAACCCGTACAACGGGCATAGGGGCGATTTAACGGGGGTAGGCGTATGTTTTGACCTGTAGCGCATAGAAAACGCTCTACGGCGTTCCTGTGGGCTACAGGCTATCAGAAAGGGTGAAACGATATGAAACTTATGTTAATAGTTGCGGGGATAGTGGGTATCAGCGCAATGGGCATTGTACCGGCGTGGGTGGCGCTTGCGGTGATGGGCGTCGCCAGTGTGCTGACAATGTTTGGGGAGGTTGGACAGGCAAAGCGGGCGAAAGCTCCCCATGTGCGGTTTTGGTGGCTTGGCTACCTGGCAGGGGCTATCGTGCTGACTGTGGTATTCGTGCCAGTGTGGGCGGCCTATGGCTACGCTTCGACGCAGTTGGAGCAAGTGAATTATGGGATTATCTGCGGGGGGTTGCTGACAATGCTCTTTATCGCCGTTGTGGTGGCGGTGATGCGCTTCCCCAGATGGCTATCCAATTTACTTGTGATTGGCGCTGCATTGGCGGCGCTGTGGGCATGGGGGCAGCTATGAACAGACAAACAGAGCAACAGGAACGGAGAGCGCAGATTGACCAGGTGCGACCAGGTGAAGGGGTGGAGCTTATCCCCGTGGAGCTTGATTCCAGGGGGATACCGCGCCGTTACGAAGTGGTGAAGGTTGGGCAGCCAGAGCAACCACCCATTTTGTTTGACGATGCCGCGCCCATCATCTCCCCACTGCCCGCTGCGCCGGCGCGGTCTACATCACACACCGAGGGCAGTTATCAGGATAGGGCGCGGGCGTTTGGTATCGAAACGCTGCAATTGAGCTTGGTTGTCGGCGTGCTGTTCGTAATAGCGGCGTGGTTCCTGTCCGGCTCTACGGTGGGCCTATTGACCCTGGCTATAACCTACGGGGCGGGTTTCTGTGCCACCTGGCTAGTGGCCTATCTTGCCCATGTCCTACGCTCCCCCGAAGGGGTGGAACTCTACCAAACAAAACGATTGTGGGATTTTCTGGACCGTGAACAGTCGCATCGATGGCAGCGGGCAGGGATAGAGGAACCCAAGTATCGTCTATCGAATGCTGACCGGCTCCTCTTAGGGCTGTTCCTGTTGCTTGTGGGCGGCGTCTGTATCGGTCTCTTACTCTATCGGGCAGCTATGGAGGGGCTACTATGAACCACACGAACGGGACCGGGGCGGCGTACATAGAGCGGATGGTAATTGAGCGTAAGCCCGATATCATCACGGCGGCGCTACAGGCGGGCCGGACACGGGCGGCGGCGACTGCCCAGCAACTGACAAGGAAGGGTGCAATGGCGGCCAGTGCCGAACTGTTGAATGAGTGTGTGACCCATCTAATCGAACTGTGCTATCAGGTGGACGGCGGCGGCCTGTGCAACATTGATGAGCGCGGCGGGGGCGTGTTGCTGATACCCACACCGTGGGGACGGTCTTATCGGGATTGGGGCCTACGTCGCACTGAGGGCGATGTACTGGCCCTTGTCATGTCAAAATTGCAGACCGCAGCGGCGCACCCTCCCTTGTTTGTCTACGAACCCGCTACCCGCAAATGGGCAGTGAACATTGATGATTACCCCACCAAACAGCACGCACTATCATACTGGACCAAGTACCAGTTGGACGCAGCAAGCTATCGTTTATTGCTCACTGCTGTGCAAGATAAGCGCACAAACAGCACATAGAGGACACATAATGGGTATACACACTGTGTATATGTAATATGTAGATGATGACGCAAGGTGATGCATACAGCAGCGACAACAAAATGGGTGGTATGGGCTACACAGTACGAACGATTGTGCTAGAATGCTGAACAAAGAAAAGACGCTCTCCTCTGCTTTGCGGGGCGTGGTGAGCGTCTTCGATGGGATACGGGGCGGCGTGCGTCCCCGCTTTGTGTTACCTGGCGATAGTGTAGCCCTACCAGGTGCAGGCGTCAAATCCCATCGAAGCACAAGGAGATTGGGAACGATGGGAGACGAAGAGGTAAAGCGGCAGATTGATGAACAATCGGCCTACCTGCGCAGGTTGGCAAATGACCCGAAGTTTGACCCAACGGCGGCTTTGAAGATTGAGCAACAACAATCATACCATCTGCGCAGGTTGGCAGAATCAGAGTTTAACCGCATGAATGAACAGATAGCAGCGGCGGTCGGACTGCGCAGGTTGGCAGAATCAGAGTTTAACCGCATGAATGAACAGATAGCAGCGGCGGTCGGAGCGATGCCGCCGCCCACGGTGATGGATTCCTATCTGCGCAGTCTACAACCAGCGCTTGACAGCATAGCTAGACAAAGTCGAAGTCTCCAAGCGGCGTTTGACTCGGTAGCGGCGATGGGGGCTAGATTCCAAGCGGCGTTTGACTCGGTAGCGGCGATGACGCGCCATCCACTACTACCGAGGAATCCATTTCTTGAAGCGATGGCTGAACAGACGGCGGCGTTTCGTCACCTGCCGATGGGCCATCCGCAGTCCTCAGCGGCGATTGTGCGGAAACCTCGTCACCGTGAATTGGTGGATGAACTGTCGGCGCTACCAGACAATGAACGTATGGCAGCGTTGCACGAATGGACAGCGGCGGAAGCGGAGCGGCTACCCGACAAACAACGGGCGGCGTTTTTGATGGAGTTGTTCAAGCGGGTTGCACCATCTTCTGAGCGGACACAATCGGGGCTGTTCGTGGCGCATTTTGAAGTGCATCACCATCACCATTACGGCGTACCCATTGCCCAGGCGGGGCCGGGGGCGTTGTCAGACGGTGACAAACTCTTAACCGCTACACCACCTATACCGGGGCAGAATGGCGCCACCTGGGATGATACTTTTGATTGGTATTACCGAGCGGGGCGGAAGAAGTGTCCAAGTCTGAAGCACTTGGCACAACTGCTTGGTGTAGCTGTGGGGACGGTTTACAACAAACACACTTTGTACAAAGCGCAGTATGGAGAAAATTCACGAACACAGTGAACTTTCTTCACTTACAGAGTGAACTCATTCTATCGACCGCACCGGGCCGGGGTGGTAATGTGTAGATACGTTCAACCGCCAAGTGAAAGGACACGAACAAATGGACCAATTCACACGAATTACCGTTCCACTTGCGAAAGATGAATTTGACGCTCTTCGGGAAAAAGCATCGAAAGATTATCGTCATCCCAGAGAGCAAGCACGCTATCTATTGCGCGCCGCGCTGGGACTGACCGACTACCAGGAAAACAAAGACGCCGCGTCTGCTGTCCAGGCGGGCGGCGTCTTTGCATCCACTCGTTAACCATTCGCTGAAAACAAAACTGTGAACGTTGGCGCGTTCACAGTTTCAGCACAGACAAATGATTAGGAGTTGCTCCATGATAGCACAGAGAGATGTACAACGCCATCCCCCAGACACCCCAATTTTTGTCCGTGGGCGTACCCGTCCAATCGGCTATGTCCGCGGTCAGACGTTCCACAAGGCCATCACCGGCAGCAAGCACTTACTCAGAAGTCCAGCGGCTATCGCCTTTGACCGGTCAACGCTGGTTGACGCAGAGCGGGCCGGCGCGGTGGCTGTGTGTGTTCGTGACACCGAAACAGCGACAATTTACACAGCACAGATAGCGGATATTTGGCGCTATGCGTTCCCCGTTCGCCGTGGTTTTGGCGACCAGATAGCAATGAGCATGAACCGGTGGACGGTCAACGGCATTGCGCCGTCAACGATGTACGAATCGAATCAAGCACGCAAGGCGGCGCAGCCGTCACTATTTGAGGTGGAATGATGACACAGGCAACAGCGATTCAGACGCAGACACTGACAGAACAGGCGCTACGCTTCCACGGCATGGGGTTCAACGTCTTTCCCGTAGATAGGCAGAAACACCCGGTAACTATCGGCAATGGCAAATACGCGTGGAAGCGCTGGCAGACGGAACGCCAGACAGAAAGCGACGTGTGCGCGATGCCGTGGAAGCTGGCAGACGGCATCGCGGGCCTAGGCGGGCCTAACGGGCTGGTGTGCGTTGATTTTGATTCCCCCATCAATGACAGGGCGCTGACCATGTTCCTGTCCATCCTGGGCATAAACGAACAATGGGCGGTATGGACACCGGGCAAGGCGGCGACGGTTGCCAAGTATGGGCGCAGACTGACCGGCTATCATGTTTGGGTGAATTGTCCAGGGTTGAACCTTGACGGGAAAGCCAGATTGGAGCGGCCTGCTATCGATGGATTGGCGGAACAAATCGAGTTGCGCGGGCCTTCAGTCTATGCCGTTCTGCCTGGCTCACCTCACCCGGACGGCGGAATCTATCAGTTCCTCTTGGATGACCGCTTCCCCGACGTTGCACCGCCTACCGTTGATGCTTCACTGCTGATAGTTGCCTACGACGCCATCACCCTACAACCGAAAGCGGCGCAACCGGCAGGGGATACCACCCATTTTTGTGTGAATGGCAACGGCGCGCACGGTGGGCGGCTGCCGTGGGTGGAACGTGCCTTTGAGGATGAAATCAACGCCTTGCGGGGGCTACAGTCACGCCGGAACAATGGACTGAATCAGGCGGCTTACAAATTGGGCGGCTATCTGCATACGGGCGTCTTCAGCCGGACAGAATTGGAGGATGCTCTATACAGTGCGTCGGTCTTCAATGGTTATGTTGCCCAAGATGGAGAAGCGCAGACAAGAGCGACAATCAAAAGCGGCATTGATAGGGGCATGGCGAAACCACGAACAGCGAAAGAACCGGGTGATTCTGAGGCTTGGCGGGATGCTCTCGTCGCGGCGCAATCAGTAGTAAGCAATAACAGCGTTGACCCGCTGACTGACTTCGTGAACGAGTACATGAACGGCGCGCACATGCCAGAGGAACCGGCAGACGCACAGAGCGCAGACGAAGAAAAAGAACTTTCACCGCTGGCTGATTTGCTGGTGGGCCTGGCAGCGGTAGAAGATGACCGGCACGCGTTGGAAATGTTCGCGCTGAAACAGGTTTCGACGCTGGCCGGGCTGGGCGCGGCGGAACTTGCAGAGTTTTGTACTCACCTGCGCGGGCGGGGGGTTGCGGCGGGCTGGATTGCCAAAGACTTGAAACCAGCGGTTGAGGAAGCGAAACCCACGGCTACATCGGGCGGCGCTGGTTTCAATCAGATGGCAACGTGGACGGACTATGTACGCGCCGCGGAGCGTCTGGGCTATTCGTTTCGCTTGAATGATTTAGCCGATACGGTAGAGGTGAACGGGGAACGAATGACCGATGTAACAGAATCGGTTATCCTCTCTAAGCTCCACGCGCAGAACTTGAAAAGCGCAGACGTGGCGCGACGGGCCTTCACCACGGCAGCGGCGCAACGGCGCTATCATCCGGTGAAGGAGTATCTTGAGGGGCTGACCTGGGATGGGCTAGACCATATCGGCGCGCTGGCACTCCATTTTCAGGACGCACACGCGCCCATCCTCTACAGCGACGGTACGCAGCGCGCCGTCTTTCATGCGTTCCTCCGACGTTGGTTGGTTGGCGCTGTGGGCAAGGTCTACAATCCATCAAAGGTACAAAACCCCATGCTGATATTGGATGGCGGGCAGGGACGGGGGAAATCCTACTTTGCTAAGTGGCTATGTCCATTACCCGAACTCCACTTCGAGGGACCGATTAAGCCAGATGACAAAGACTATTTGGGATACCTCACCACGCGTTGGATATGGGAAGTATCCGAGCTTGGCGCAACCATGCGCAAATCTGACCGTGAGGCGTTGAAAGCGTTCATCACGCAGCAAGACGCCACATTCAGACCCGCATACGGGCGTCACGCACTGGTAAAACCGGCTCTTGCGTCCTTCATCGGGACGGTGAACTTTGACGGGGCGTTGCTCAGTGACCCTACCGGACACCGGCGCTTTTGGCCTGTGACAATTGAGAGCATCGATTGGGGATACAGTACGGCGGTTGACGTGAATCAGGTATGGGCGCAAGCGTTCGCACTCTACCAGGGCGGGGAAGCGTGGCAGCTATCCGCAGAGGAACGGGCGGTACATGCGCAGATTGTGGAGTTCTACGAAGTCGAGGACATTCTAGCGGGGTACGTGCAAGAGCATTTTGTAATCGACCCTGAGAACGAAACTTTATTTACCTACACAACGGACATTATTACAGTGCTACGTTCACCCACAGGCGCAGACCTGAAGGGCAGCGAAAAGACGCTTTCAATGCAGCTATCGAGTACGCTGAATCGGTTGGGGTTGGCTAGAGCGAAGCGGCGCGCAAACGGCAGTGCGCCGCGGTGGGGATACGTGGGCATTATCAAACGCTGACCGTTCCAACGTTCCAACCGTTCCACATGTTTCTATAGACTCTGTGCGGGCGTGATGCAATTGGGGGCAGGGGACACCACCCATTTTGTTGTGCGTTTGTTGGACAGTAAAACAAGCCACAACATATTTCAAAACGTTTTCCCGCTAAATTGAAAAAAGGTTGGAACGGTTGGAACGCGGCACAATTTCTCTCCTGTAGACGCGTTCCAACCTAAACGTTTAGGTTGGAACAAAGGTTGGAACGGTTGGAACGCGATGGGGAGTTACTAAACGTTTAGGTTGGAACAGGTTGGAACATTTTGGGGGTAGGTTGGAACAAATCTTGGGATATGTCGATAGGAGTGTAGACATTCCGAATGTTAAGAATTTGATACCAATGTTCCAACCGTTCCAACCGTTCCAACCTGTTTTGTATAAGTCTATAGCGAGAAAACACACACATGTGCAAGGGTGATGATTATCGACAAGAGTTGTACAGAAAAGCGCGGGGAAGCAATAAAAAAATGGGAGGTATTCCGTGCAACCAGTAGCGGCGATTCACCCACGGGCGCAAGTTGAAACAGCTTGCAACTTCTCAAGAGAGGGCAATTGTATTTGCCACATGATTTAGGGGAAGAAAAATGAGATTTGACGCACGCGGACGCTGGCATAGATGGGACACCAAACCGACAACAGAGGATTATCTGGCGTTGTCCATCAACTCGGCACGGCGCATTTTCGGCGGTCTGGACCGGTTGACGGCTGGTTTTATGCAGTGGCACATGGGCAAGCAGCAGATAGGGGAGATTGGGCTAACGGTGCTACCTGGGCGGGGCGTACGGTTGGACTACAAGCACAATGGGGAACCCATCACCGAGTTGATACAGCTTGCCCACACAGAGCAGCGGCTAGGCGGCTATCGTGCCTGGTGGCTATGTCCGGCTTGCGGGCGGCGCTGTGGCGTGCTGTACGGCGGGCGGCGCTTCCTGTGTCGATTGTGTTACCGTCTGCCCTATCCGGTCCAGATGGCAGGAAACCCGATGTTGGAAAGCATCGACGGACGGCTCTACCGACTGCGGCGCAAGCTCAAAGCGACGGATAGAAGTATTGTAGGCGCACCACCACCACGGCCAAAGGGGATGCACTGGCGAACCTATGACCGGCTCTTTGATGGGTGGGTTGAATTGCAGCGGCTTAGGAACATGGCATTGGCTATAGAAGTTAGCGGCCTGTTGGGAGATATGCCAATTAGCCAGGCTGAACTTTGGCAAGGTTTCCGGGAAGAAGTGCGGCGGCGCAAGGAAAGGGGGTGATACCTTTGGCTGACTTTGATTTCAGCGCTTTGGAGTAGGTGGGGGCAGGGTTGGCGCGTGCTGACCATGCCCCTTTTTTGTTTGGCACGAAAATTTAAGGATGCGTTTCGGCTGTTTTGGAGTATAATATAGGTACTGATTATTTAAAGAAATCAGAAGCTATTACACCAAACAGGGGAAACGCAATGTCAACCGCACTCACCACCACCACACAGACGACGGCAATTGAAAGAGCAGGGCAGATGGCACAGGCGGGGCAGATAGCCAACAGCTATGCAGAGCGCGGTGTCTTTGCTGATTACCTGACGCGCAAGTCCGGCGAAACCATTCGACGGCAGCGGGCAGACCTGGGACTCTTCGCTGACTTTCTCTGTGCGGCCGGCGTGACCGATTGCCCAACCGCCGATGATTTGATGGGCAGTCCGGCAACCTGGCAGGGTGTCACCTGGGGCTTGGTTGAAGCGTTCCGAGAATGGCAGGTTTCCCAGGGCTACGCAGTGGGCAGCGTGAATGTGCGGCTGTCTACGGTGAAAGCCTATGCGGGGCTTGCTACGAAAGCGGGCGTACTTTCTGCGCAAAACCATGCGCTGATTAAGACGGTAGCGGGCTACAGTCGCAAAGAGGCGAAACGGGTTGATGAGCGGCGCGAGCAGACCCGCACCGGCGCAAAGAAAGCGGCGTCTATCTCCCTCACCAAAGAGCAAGCCGACGCGCTGAAAGCCCAGCCAGACACCCCACAAGGGCGGCGTGATGCCGTTATCATGGCCCTACTGCTAGACCACGGCCTGAGAGTGGGAGAGCTGGCCGGGCTTGAAGTCGCTCATTTCAACCTGAAAGCAGGTACGTTCACTTTCTATCGGCCAAAGGTGGACAAGGAACAAACGCACAAATTGACGGCTGATAGCCTGCGCGCTGTGCGGGCCTGGCTTACCAGTGGGGACGCTACGCCTTTCGGCCCTCTCCTTCGGGGAAGTCGCAAGGGTGGAAAGCTGACAGAATCGGGCATGACCGAACGGGCGATTACGGACCGTGTACGGGTGCTTGGTGAGTCTGTGGGCGTTGCGGGCTTGTCTGCCCATGATTGCAGACACTACTGGGCAACACGGGCAGCGCAGCAAGGTACAGATCCATTCCGGCTGCAAGAGGCGGGCGGTTGGTCTTCGCTGGCGATGCCGCGCCGCTATGTGGAAGATGCACGTATCGCCAATGAGGGCGTCAAGCTGTAACACAAAATGGGTGGTATCCTCACCATCCCCGAAAATGTTATCGAAAATTTAAGGATGCAATTGGGGGGAAGTGTGGTATAGTTTCCGCAGCGAAACAAAACAAACTTGTGAGGGTAGACAGTGACAGAACCGTTTAACCCCTGGTCAGTAACCGAGTTGGCAGACGCGGCGGGCGTGAGTGAAGTCTATATCCGCCGACTGTGCGCAGATGGCCGGATACAGGCGGCGCAAGTCGGTAAGACCTGGGTTATTCCTCGCGAAGTTGGCGACCAGTGGTTAGCGAGTAGGCGCAAGAAATGGGATAATCCCTTCAACAAAAAATAACGGGCCTGACCAGTGCGGAAACACTGACCAGACCCTGACCGGCTCCGATGGAGTAAGCATCGGGCGGCTATGGAGTAGTTTACCATATCACCCGCTTCTTACCCGTCAATTTGGCGGGTTTTTTGTTATCTATCGTGATTGCAGTAGAACCGATTGATTGGTGACTTTTGCAGGTGCGCAGTTTCGATTAACAACACAATATCTTGTGGTTGCAAGCGGCGTCACCCACTACACATGGCCCACTAGCTCAATTGGCAGAGCAAGTGACTCTTAATCACTGGGTTCGAGGTTCAAGTCCTCGGTGGGTCACCTTCTACACTGTATCTTGTACCTGCCATCCTCGGCAGGTACTTTATTTTGTGGTTCAGTCCATTCCCATTTGTGGGCTAACGGACTGGGCTTATGTCTCAAAACCCAAAGACCATCAAATTAGGGTTAGCGTTGGATGCGTTCCTGCTGGACTGCCAAGCGCGCCGACTTCGCGCGCAATCGGTAAAATTCTATCGCAACCAATTGCGGCGCTTTCTGGCTTATCTCCCCTGTGAGAATCTTCAAGATGTTACTCCCCATCTAATTCGTTCCTACCTAGTCAATTTGGAAGGGCAAGGGCTGAAACCCGCAAGCATTCACGCCGCGGCGCGGTCTATGCGCGCTTTCTTCAATTTCGCTGTGTAGGAAGAACTATTGCCCGAAAGCCCTATGGACAAAGTGAAAATGCCGCTGGCATGAACATCTACGCCCTCCAAGCGCTTATGGGCCACAGCAGCCTGGAAATCCTCAAACACTACGCTCGTCTTGAAGGTGTGGACATAGCCGCTGCCCATCAACAGTATGGCGCAGTGGACAACCTGTAAGCTCGTGGCTGGATAAAAGAAGATCTGGGCGAAGTCCACGCCCAGCACTCGCCAGCGGATACGCTGTTGTAGGAACAAACAGGGATAGCAATGGCCGTGATGTTGCCATCCATTGCTATCCCAAAATCTGCTATTCTCAGATAGAGTAAAGAAAGAATGGGACGTTTCAGACCTACCAATAACACAGCCCAATCCAGTTGGGTTTGGTCAGCGAAGATAAAAGGTGTGAGGAATTAGCTCTAACGAGCTTAGAGATCAAATTGTCTCACCACCATACCCAATGCTATACTTTCCCCAACCTCTAGCACCGACATCGTTGCAAGCGCCACCCTCAATGCGCCTGAATACCATCGGTGCGTTAGTCACAAATCGCTCTGCCACCCAGCCACAGGAATCGCACCCGTGCCACAATCCGAAGCCACCGCACGCATCAAGATCAACGACCTGCTCAAGGCCGCTGGCTGGCGTTTCTTTGCCGATGCCAATGGACCGGCCAACATCGTCCTGGAACCCAGCGTCAAGCTCAAACCAGCGGACCTCGACGCTTTGGGCGATAACTTTGAGAAAGCAGGCAAAGGCTTTGTCGATTTCCTGCTGCTCAACGAGAAGGGCTTCCCGCTGATCGTGTTGGAAGCCAAGGCCGAGGACAAAAATCCCCTGGTGGGCAAGGAACAGGCCCGCAAGTATGCCCGTTCGCTCAATTGCCGCTTTGTCATGCTCTCCAACGGCAACCTGCACTACTTTTGGGATCTGGACAGGGGCAACCCCTACATCATCACCGCTTTCCCCACGCCGACCTCGGTGATGGGCTATCAACGGGTGACGCCCGACCCACAGCGCTTGATCAAAGAAGACGTGGGCGCTGACTATGTAGTGCTGACCCAGCGCCCTGGCTATGCATCTGAAGCGGCGTGGAAGAACGAGGCCGAACGACCTGGCTTCATCCAGACCAACAAACTGCGCTTCCTGCGCCCCTATCAGCTAAACGCTGTCCATGCCCTGCAACGGGCTGTCAAGGATGGCAAAGACCGCTTCCTCTTTGAGATGGCGACCGGCACAGGCAAGACCCTGACCTCTGCGGCCATTATCAAGCTCTTCCTGCGTTCGGGCAATGCCAGCCGAGTCCTCTTCCTCGTGGACCGGCTGGAACTGGAAGAGCAGGGACGCAAAGCCTTCACCGACCTGCTTTCCGCCGATTTCAAGACTGTCATCTATAAAGAGAGCCGTGACGACTGGCGACATGCCGAAATCGTGGTCACCACTGTGCAATCGTTGCTCTTCAACAACAAATATCAGCACCTCTTTTCGCCCACCGATTTCGATCTGGTCATCTCCGACGAAGCGCACCGCTCCATCGGCGGCAATGCTCGTTCGGTCTTCGATTATTTTGTCGGCTACAAGCTGGGCTTAACGGCCACCCCTCGTGACTATCTGCGCCGCTTTGACCAGACCAACAGCCTATCCAGCGACCCCAGAGAGCTAGAGCGCCGTCTGCTGCTCGACACCTACCGCACCTTTGGCTGTGAAAGTGGACAGCCCACCTTCCGCTATTCGCTGCTCGACGGCGTGCGGGATGGCTACCTGATCAACCCCACCGTGGTCGATGCTCGCACCGAGGTCACCACGCAACTGCTTTCGCAACAGGGCTTTGTCGTCACCTTCAGCGACGAAGAGGGTGAGGACCAACAGGCGACCTTCAGACAGCGTGAGTTTGAAAAGCGCTTCTTCTCCCAGGCCACCAACCTCATTTTCTGCAAGACCTTTTTGGAAAACGCCCTGCGTGACCCCATCAGCGGCGAAATCGGCAAATCGATCCTCTTTGCCGTTAGCCAGAACCATGCAGCCAAATTGACGCAGATCCTCAACGAGATGGCGGATCGCATCTTCCCTGGCAAATACCAGTCTGATTTCGCCGTGCAGGTCACTTCGCAGATTGCCGACGCCAAGCAGTACACCATCAACTTCACCAACAACAACCTGCTGGGGTCCGCCAACTTCATCGCCGCCTACAAGACCAGCAAGGCCCGTGTCTGCGTCACCGTGGGCATGATGACCACCGGCTACGATTGCCCCGACATTCTCAACCTCGGTCTCTTCCGGCCTATCTTTTCGCCCACCGATTTCATTCAGATCAAGGGACGTGGCACCCGCAAGCACAATTTCCTTGAACAGCTATTCGATGATACGGTGAAAGAGGGGGTGGCCCAGCCGCAAAAACGAGCCTTCAAACTCTTCGATTTCTTCGCCAACTGCGAATACTTTGAGACCGAGTTCGATTACGATGAAGTGCTCAAACTGCCCATGCCCAAACCAGAGGACAGCGGCAACGGTGAGGGTGAAAACGGCATCGTCTACACAGCCGCCTATGACCACATGGGCGTTGACATCCTTTCCACCATGAAAGAACAGACGGTCGGCGTGGATGGCATGAAAATCGACCGCATGTTCTTTGAAAAGTTCGGGGAGACGGTGCGCCAGGATGAGACCATCGCCCAGGCCGTGGAAGCAGGCCAATGGGATCGAGTCATCGATTACGTCAATCGGGAAGTCCTCAACAAGCCCAATGAATACTACACGCTGGACAAGCTGCGCAAAGCTGCTTCTGTGGACCGTCGCCTCACCATCCGTGAGATTTTGGAGAAGGTCTTCGGCCTGATTCCCCGCTTCAAATCCAAAGATGAACTGCTGGAAGAGGAGTTCGACAAGTTTGTAGCCAGCGAGAAGCCCGACGAAGCCGAGGCTATGCCCGCCATCAAAAACTTCTTCAAGGCATACATCACCAGCGATCAGGTGCGCCATAGTATCGAAAGTCGCAGCTACACCGATCTGGCGACCAACCCCACCTTTTCCATCAAGGACTATCGGGCCGTGCCGGACAAGTACCGCACCCGCATCCCTGAATATGTCAAAGATTACGTCTCTCTCAATCAATTCGCAGCGTAGATTGGATTCCCATGTTAGACGCCGAAACCAGACGCCGTATCGACACCGCCCGTGATATCCTCGTGGGCAAAGTGCCGGACCCCAAGAGCCAGGTCGAGCAGATCACCATCGCCCTCATCTACAAGTTCATGGACGACATGGACGCCGAAAGCGAGGAATTGGGCGGCAAGCGCAACTTCTTCGCCGGTGAGTTCGCCCGTTACGGCTGGCCCAAGCTCATGCACGCCGGTCTGGGCGGTCACGAAACGCTCAACCTCTACGCCGAAGCCATTGCCAAAATGCCCGAAAATCCTGGCATCCCCCTGCTCTTTCGGGAGATCTTCAAAAACGCCTACCTGCCCTACCGTGACCCAGAGACGTTGCGGGCCTTCCTCAAAATCATCAACGAGTTCGAGTACGACCACTCGGAACGGTTGGGCGATGCCTTTGAATACCTGCTCTCGGTGCTTGGCTCGCAGGGGGATGCCGGTCAGTTCCGCACGCCCCGCCACATTATCGATTTCATCGTGCGCATCGTGGACCCCAAGAAGAACGAAAGCGTACTCGATCCGGCCTGTGGTACGGCTGGCTTCCTCATTTCATCCTACAAGCAGATCCTGGCCGCCAACACCGACGCCAGGGGACACAGCACGCTGACGCCCGATGAGCGCAAACGGCTGGCCGACAACTTCAGGGGCTACGACATTTCGCCCGATATGGTGCGCCTGTCGCTGGTCAACATGTACCTGCATGGCTTTGTCGCTCCCCACATCTACGAATACGACACCCTCACCAGCCAGGAGCGCTGGAACGAATACGCCGATGTCATCCTCGCCAACCCGCCGTTTATGTCGCCCAAGGGAGGCATCCGGCCCCACAACCGCTTCACCGTGGAGAGCAAGCGCAGCGAAGTCCTCTTTGTCGATTACATCGCCGAACACCTGACGCCCACCGGCAGAGCGGGCGTCATCGTGCCCGAAGGCGTCATCTTCCAGAGCCAGAACGCCTATAAACAACTGCGCAAGCTGCTGGTGGATGGTTCGCTGGTGGCCGTCATCTCGCTGCCCGCTGGCGTCTTCAACCCCTATTCCGGCGTCAAGACTTCCATCCTGCTTCTCGACAAAGCGCTGGCAAAGAAGAGCGACCACATTGCCTTTTTCAAGGTGGAAAGCGACGGCTTCGACCTGGGCGCACAGCGCCGCCCCAGCGACAAAGACGATCTACCCCAGGTGAGCGCCGAACTGGGCGATTACCTGCGCCGCTTGCGCTCAGGCGAGCCGGTGGACGAGTTGCAGCCGACCACGGGGCTGATTGTGGCAAAGGAGAAGGTTGCCGAGAACGGGGATTACAATCTGAGTGGTGAGCGGTATCGGGAAAAGAATACCCGCACCTCATCATTTCCATTTGTGCGAATCGGCGAGATCTCTGAGGTTAGAAGCGGATTTGGTTTTCCTCTTGACGAACAAGGAAAACTCAACCAGCCAATTCCATTCCTCAAGGTCAGCGATATGAACCTACCAAGAAACCAACGGCAGATCGTCGAATGGAACAACACTGTATCGCATCAGGTCTTGCAGCGTCTCGGTGCTCGCTCCTGTCCAGCAGGAACCGTGATCTTCCCAAAGATTGGGGCGGCGATTGCTACAAATAAGAAAAGACTACTTACTTGTGAGGCTGCATTTGATAATAATGTGATGGGGATCGTCCCATCTGATCAGCTACTGTCTGAATATCTTTTCGCTATTCTTCAGACCATTGACCTTTCAACTTGGGCAAGTGAATCACAACCACCCTCAATGAGAAAAACTGTGGTCGAAGCACATAAAATCCCCCTGCCCCCGTTGATCGTACAACAGGAAATCGTCGCCGAAATCGAGGGCTACCAGAAAGTCATCGACGGCGCTCGTGCCGTCCTCGATCACTATCGTCCCCACATCCCGATAGATCCTGAGTGGCCGATGGTGGAGTTGGGCGAATTATGCGAGAAAGTCCAGTACGGAATTTCAGTACCACTGAAAATGGAATCTACTGGCTACAAAACCTTCCGCATGAACGAGATTGTTGAAGGTAGGTGCGTTGACAACGGTGAAATGAAGCGAGCCGAAATCTCCGCTGATGAGTTCCAAAAATATCGTCTTTCAAGAGGTGATATTCTTTTCAATCGTACCAACAGCATTGAGCATGTTGGGCGTACAGGCATCTTCGATCTTCCAGGTGACTACTGCTTTGCCTCCTACCTCATTCGGCTCATTATTTTGGCAGATAAGGCAGATCCATTCTTCGTCAATGCATTTATGAACTCAGATAGCTTTCAGCAAGGCATTAAGCAATTTGCCAGTCGAGCGATTGGACAAGCAAATATCAACGCAAAATCTCTCAGCAGTTACCGTATTCCTTTGCCATCCCTGGCAGTTCAACGTGCCATCGTTGCCGAAATCGAAGCCGAACAAGCCCTGGTCAACGCCAACCGAGAACTGATCACCCGCTTCGAGCAGAAGATCGGGGCCGTCCTTGCCCGTGTGTGGGGCGAGGGTGAGCCGGTCCTCGTGGAAGGGTAGGCGGCTAGTAACCGCACGTTCACCTGTAGACGTGCGGTTTGTTGATGATTAACAAAATAATCCGGTAAGCCGTAGGTGCGAGCCGACCGCAGCGGTCGGATTTTAGCCGCACAGCTTCGCCTTCTCAGCAGAACCGCAGCTAGAAGCAGCGGCTACGATTACCAGAATAAATTCTTAACCTTCAAGTAACCGCATCTACGTTTCATCATCTTCCTGATCAATACAAATTTTCACCATTTTTTTGACCAGTACACATCCAAACCAAAGCCGTCCAGCCCAGGATCGATCCTGGGCTGGACGGCTTTGGCGGCAGCAACTCAATCACGCGTCATCGTCCTGGGGCGGCATTCCCCTCAGCGCGAAGGCGTCCGCCTTCGCTCATCTCGTCACCACCGGCAGGAAGAGCGTACTCGCAGGCGAGGATGTCTTCTGCGTGTGGAAGCGCCAGGTATGGGCCGCAGCCAGCGGATTGCCGTTGGCGTCTTTGGCGGCGGTACTCACGCTGGCGGTGTATTCGACGTTCGCTTGCAGCGGCTCCAACAAGAGGATGGCCGCCTGGTAGAGTTTGGCGTCATAGGCGACCGTCGCCGCCAGCGCCCGGTTGCTGGCGTCTTTGACGTGCAGGCTGGCCGCCGTCAGCGTTGATCCATCCATCGCCTCTGAGAATTGCACCACCAAAATTGGCGCGTAGACCGGTCCGCCTGGGCTGATGAAGCGGGCGTCGGGTATGGCCTCCACCGCGGCGTTGTGCGTGGGCGATGTCCACGTAACAGTAGGCGCGTTCTTGTCGTTCGTTGATGGCTGCACGTTGATAATCACCAGCGCCGGGCGGCTCGTCATCGTCCCATTGTTGACGGTGAAGCGCAACTGATCCTGGCCGACGAAGCCTGCCGCCGGGGTATAGACGAGATTGGGCAACGATCCGCTGAGTGCGCCGTAGAGCGGTTCCTCGACCAGGGCAAAGGTCAGCAGCAGACCGGCGACTTCTCTGCCCGCAAGTTTGATGGCGACCGCTTCACCCGTGCGCGTGGTCAGCGTTTGGGGGATGGCGACCAGCGGCTGGATCGTGTTGACGACCACGTTGGTGGGCGTTACCTCTGGCACGCTGGGGAAGTAGACCGTGGCGCCGTTGGCGATCACCGTGCCGCTGGGCAGACCGGTCTTGAGCCGCACGGTGAAGGAGACCACGCCCGTGGCGCCCGGTTCCCCGGCGGGGTCGAGGGTGCCCACTTCCCAGAAGATGGCGCGGCTGGCGGCCACATAGCTGGCATTGCCATAGAGCGTCAACGTGCTGTCGTCGAAATGCTCGCTCAGCGTATCCTTGATATAGACGCCGTAAGCTTCGCCATCGCCCACATTCTCATAGGTGATGGTATAGGTGACGATCTGCCCCGGTACAAGATCCCCCTCAAGGCCAACCTTGGCGTTGGGATCTTTGGCGGCGCGGCACTCGTTGCATTCACCGTCGGGGTTGGCCGCGGCGACATTGAGGCTGGCGGGCAGCACCGGATTCACCACAAAATCGCGCCCCCCCGAGCTGATCGTGATACAGCTAGCGCTGTTGCCGTTCAACGTGCATTTCTCGCAAGTCGCGCATACCCTTTCCACTTTACTGATCAGCATCCCAAAGAAGCGTTTGAAACGGCCCGTTTCGGTGTCGCACTCATATTTCTCGATAGTATGGACGCCCCAGTAGGGGAAGCCGCCCTCGCCGCACAGATAGCGATCCTCGGTGCAGCAGTAGCATTTGGGGTTGGTACATTCGCCGTTGCAGCCTTGACAATCGCTGTTGCACGTCCCCAGATCGATGCCGTCGCTCAGGCCGGGGATGTCCTTTTTGATCACCTGTTTGGCCACGGTGTTGCCGCAATCGACAATGGCAAGCACATCGCCTTCGGCGGCTTTGGCGCAAGTGATCACATCGTTGACCGCGCTGACCCCAGGCACGAACTTCTTGGCGATACGCGTGGGGATCTTCTCGATGATGCATTTCTCCATGCAGTCGGTCCAGATGGAATCGACAGCCGCCGCGCTCACTGCGCTCTGCTCAGCCGCCTGCCATCCGCCCAACTGTAGATCATAGCGGATGGCGCCGCCGGTGCGACGTACGGTGAGTCCACCCGGATCGATGACCAGGGCGACGGCCCTGGTTTCATGTCGCCAGATCACCGTAGCCACAAATTGCGGTTGGAAGCGCAACAGAATGTAGCGCGTCGTCTGCTGTCCGTCGCTGAGGTTGAGACGGCTGGCGACGCTGAAGACCGACCCTTCGGCGATGGCCTGCCCGAAGAGCGCTTCCACCTCAGGATAGCTCTGGCGTTCGGCGTTGACCTGAGCCTGGGTCAGCTCCGTCTCAGCGACGACGGTCCTGGGCGTATAAGATAAATAGGGCGTGAAGTCGAAATCCACAGGACCCGCGTTTGATCCACCCAGGTGGGCGATGACCGAGTCCTTGACGCCGTCGGGCAATCCCCAATCGTAGAGAACCTGCACCGAGACCATGCCGGTCGCCCCAGCCGCCAGCGTCCCCAACTTCCAAAAGATCTGGTTCTGTGACGGGTAGAGGATACCGCCGCCGCTGTCGTTTTCATAGTCGGCGTGGCTGGGCAGCGACACCACGAGGATGCCATTCTGCACCGGCTGCTCCGTGTCGTTTTGATAGAAGATAGCATAGGTCTGTGTGCTGCCGGGCGCGAAGATCTTCGGCCCCATTACCGAGACGCTCAACCCGCTGCTGGGCGCGCCGCCCGGCTCAGTCAGCCAGGGATCGTAGAGAACGCCATCGCTGACTTTATCCCCCTGGCCGTTCGGGTTGCCTTCATGGCGAGGACCATTGGCATGGCCCCACCAATTGTGGCGGGCGTCAACGACGGTTTCGGCCGGGTATGGGTTGCGCACGCCGAAGACATTGGCCTCGAAGCGGTTACTTGTGAGCGTGGGGCTGGCAAAGTCCGCCAGGATCGCATCCCCAGCGCTGTGGTGGATGTGGCAATTGCTGACGAGGATGGTGTTGCTGCCCAGCCCGATCATCGCCTCGCCGTTGCCGCCGCCGTAGCCCACATCGCAATGTTGCAGCGTAGACGCAGATTGGGAGCCAATCGCGATCCCCCGCCACCAGCCCGGCGTCGCATTTGTGCCGGTGAAGGTGATGGGCGCGTCGGCGCTGCCCACGGCGATCAACGAGCCATAGACGCCCAGCGAACTACCCTGGCGGAAGCGCACCGCCACCCCAGGATCGACCGTCAGCGTGGCGTCCCAATCGACGATCACCACATCGTCGATCTCGTAGGGCAAGCCGCTCGGTTCCCAGGTCTGTTTGTTTTTCAGCGCGCCGCGCATGACCACTGCATTGTTGGCATTGCCGCTGGCTTTGAGATTGCGCAAGGTGGCGTCCGCTTCCAGACCCTGAAAATAGAAGGCGTCGCCGGTGTTGTCCCGGGCTTCGCTGTCGGCGACATGCAGTCTGGCTTTGGCCGATGCAAAGATCCCATGCGATCCCCCGTTTTGGAGCAGCGTATTGGTGACGGTCACCGCGCCGCTGCTGATCGCCATGTTGCCGCCATTCTGGTTGGGGACGCCGCCATACTCGACGATCACATGATCGAAGAGGGCCGTCTTGCCGTCGACCAGCGTCAGGTTGATGCCTTTCCACGAACCCACGGTCGGGTTTACACTCGTAAAGCGGATCTTCGACTGCGCTGTTCCCTGCGCCTTCAGGTTGCCGTTGACGAAGAAAGCCCCGGCGGCGCTGTTAGCGGATTGGAAGCGCATCTCCACGCCCGGCTCAATGGTCAACGTGCTGCCGCTGGAGACAGTCAGATCCCCTGAGACTAGATAGGGAAGCCCCATCTCTTCGAGGACGTAGCTGCCCTCTCCATCCCCAAAGCTGCCCAAATAGGCAAAATAGAGGACCACGCCATCCGCGCCATTGCCGCTGGCCTTGAGATTTTTTAGCACCGGGTCTGATTCAATGGCAAGCACAAAGTGGACGGCGTCGCCGGCGTTGTTGTTGAATTCGCTATCTTGCACGGTGACGGCGCGTTCGACGCCGCTGAAGATCAGCCCGGCGCGTCCACTGTGGCGCAGCGTGCTATGGCGCATGTCCAGCGCTGCGGCGCGCACATGCACCAATCCAGGGGCCTTGATCGGGTCGCCGCCATACTCGACGATCACATGGTGGAGGGTGGCGCTGCCCGTGTTCTGTCCCACATTCTGCACGGTGATATCCTTCCACGCGCCGGGCGTTTTGTTGACGCCGGTGAAGAGGATCTTCTCTCCTGCCGTGCCCACTGCGATCAGCGTGCCGTTGACGATCAGCCGCGTGTTCGCCCGAAAGCGCACCTCCACGCCGGCGTGGATCGTCAACGTGATCCCCGGATTGATGGTCAGGTCATTGGCGATCTCGTAGGGGCCGTTGGCCTTTGTCCACTCGGTGTCTTGGGTGATATAGCCCGACGAAATGATCGTCGTCTGCCGCGGCGCGGCCTGTGTCGTTGAAAAAGAAGTGATCGCCAGCACGCCGATCAGCGCCAGCAACAAATGAGAAACGCTGCGGCGGAAATGAGGGAATAGCGAACTCATCCGAGATTGTCCTTTCGTTTGGAGGAATATCCACTGCGGACAATCTAGCCGATGACCTGTTTGGTAAACGTTTGGTAAGCGTTTGAAGGGGACCGCGGACGACGGACCGCAGACCGCAGAAGCAGGACGGAGGACGAACGTCCATCGTCCTCCATCCTCCGTCCGTCTACCCCGGATTCCCCATTCGCAACGTGGTGAAGACCCGCTGGCGGAAACTGCGGGTAATGACGACGATCTCGACGATCACCATGCCCAGCGTAAAGAGGACGGCCAGGGCGGCAATGCGATCCCAGGCGATGAAGGGGATGAGCGGCGGCAGGGGAAGCGTCGCCGCGCCGGTGATGCGGAAGAAGGGCGTGAAGAGGAAGGCTGCCAGCGCGCCGATCAATGTGCCGCCCAGCGCGCCATAAGCGGTGATCAAGGCGTATTCCATCCCCACCTGGGTGAGGACCTGTCCGCGGCGCAGTCCCAAAGCGCGCAGGACGCCAAACTGGTAACCTCGCTCACTCAGCGCAGCGAAACCATGGACCAGCAGCGCCAATATCGCCATAATCGCTGCGGCCACAAAGCCAATCGAGAGTGTGCCGAAGATGCCCACCCGCTCCAGCCGCGCTTGTTCGGCGGCGACCAGGGCGATGGTGTTGCGCGCCATGCCGGGGAAGATCCCCGTCCGTTCCACAGCGTCAAAGACAGCTTTCGGCTGCGCGTTCTCTTCCATGCGCAGCCAGACGTAATGGGGGAACTCGCTGCCCGCCATAAAAAAGAGCGCCTCCAAATTGCCAATGATCAGGAGATCTTGATGGGGCTGCCCCGGCGCTGCGCCATCGTAGGCTGTGGGAAAATAGGTGAAGACCCCGGCGATGGTAAAGGCAGCGGCGAGGCGTGACGTGCTGTCAAGCGCAATGCTCAATTCGATCTGATCGCCGATCCCCAATACGTGTTGGTTGAGGAAGCGCTGGGAGACGAGGATATTCTCAGGGGCCAGCGCCAACCGGTTCATCAGCGCGCCCACCGATTCCGCCGCAAAATCAGGGCGGAACCAGACGACGTTTGGAAAGTCCACGCGATCGACGGCCAGGAAGCGCCCATCCCCGCGACCCGCTGCCGTCTGGTAGCGCACGCGGTAGTCGCCAACACGCGCCGTCGCCGCCACACCGGGCAGATCGTCAAAGGCGCCCTTCTGCATCACCAGCGGCGTCGCATTTGTCTCGTCCAGGCTCATGGGAAGGAAGCGGGCGTCGGCGCCAATGCTGTAATAGATACGTTCGACGAGCCAGCGATCCAGGCTGGCCGCCATCGAGACGGTGTAGATCCCCATGGCCAGCAGCACGATCACCAGCAGCAGGGGCGTCACATAGGCGGCGCTGTGGCGTCCTAACTGGCGCAGCACAAGATGCGGGGTAAGCCAGGGGGCGCGGGCGGCCAGCCAATCGAGCAGCGCCATCAACGGCGGGAAGATGCGCATTGTCACCAGCGCTGCCGTCAGCACAAAGAGCGCCGGGGCAAGGACAAGCAGCGGATCTTGGAAGAGTGCATCCGCGCCGGTTGCGCCAGGATTGGCAAAGCTGCCGCGCCCCAGCAGTTGACGATAGACATAGACCGTCGGCGCCACCAGCAATAGATCGAGATAGGCTCGCTGCCAGAAGGGGGGACGCGTCTGCCGGGCATGTTCGCGTTCTTGCTGAACGACGCTGCGCGCGGCCATCCCCACCACGGGGGCAAGCCGGGCCAGCAGCGCTACCCCCAACGCCACGGCGACAAGCCGCAGATCCAACCCCTGTAGCGAGACGGGCAAGGGGTCGCGATCCGTAAAGGTGAGGAACGAAGCGGTGTATCCCATCTGCCGGGCCAGGAAGAGGCCAAGTCCCATCCCCAGCGGCGCGGCGACGGCGAAGAGCAACATCTGCTCAATCAGCGCCATCCCCACCAGCGTGGATTTGCTCATCCCTCGGCTGCGCAAGATGCTGATCTCGCGCTGTTGGCGGCGGGCGACGATGGCCGAGATCAAGAGCAGGAAGTAGAGCAAGAAGACCAGCGATGGCAGATTGAAGCCCAAGAGCATTGTCGTGAGTACATTCTGCCGGCCCACAAACTGCTGGAGGGGTCCTAACGGTGAGATGTCGAGGCGGGCGTCGGGCAGATAGCGGCCAATGATCGCCATGGCGCGATTGAAGCCGACCACATATTGGCGGGCCAGGGCCGGGTTGAGTCCGCTGTCATCCAGGGTGATGTGCCAGGAGATCGCACGCGATTTCGAGGCCAACACCGGTTCGATGAAGTTGATGTAATCGCCGCGGCGCACCATCAACGCCGTGCGCAGGTTGCTGTTCGGGTTCTTAAACCAGAAGGGATCGGCGGGATCGCTCGCTGTCCAAAACCCGACGACACGCACAGTGGTAATCGGCTGGCTGATATTGAAGCCAAGCTGAAAACGTTCGCCCGGATGGATGCCCATCTCCTCAGCCATCAACGTGTGGATCCAAACGTCGAGCGCGTCGGATGAAGACGAACCGGTGGGAGCAAAAGGATCGCCGGCCACCGTCTCCATCTTGTCGGCCACATCCGCCACATAGACCACGTTGACCGATCCCAACATGCCCCGGCTTTCGCTGTAGCGTTCATCGTCGGCGTTGGGGAGCAGCATGAGGCTTCCGCTCTCCACCTGCAAGCCCTGGCGGGCGCGCGGCAACCCGATCTCCGCCGAGAGCGTCCCGGCCAGATTGCCCGCCACCTGTTCGGCGTTGGCAATCGAGAGCGGCTGCCGCGCCGAGGGGAAGACGTAAACGCGCAGCGAAAAAGGATCGCGCCCCGTCTGGCGCGTCAACGTTGCCAACTCCTGTTGGAGGATGGCGCGATCCACGCCCTGGGCGAAGAAGGCAGCGCTGGTCAACAACGCCACCGCCAACACAATCCCAAAGAGGTTGAGCAGCGTCAGCCCCAAACGGCTGATCAGACTGCGCATCATCAAGCGGATCAGATCGGCGAGGATAAGAATGGGGCGGAAGATGGTTTGACTGTTCATCCATGCTCTTCTGTCTAGATTGCGAATTGCGAGGGGCGAATTGCGAGGGGCGTGAGGGCTGGTCTCTTGCAACCTGCCACCCTCTACCATTGCGCCTGTCACAGTTCTAGTCGAGTCCAATCTGCACGTGGGCGTGCTCCCTCCGCCGGCATTTGTAAAGATGAGCCCGCTCCGAAATGAACCATGCCCGTACTTTGGACATTGTAGAACCCGCCGAATCAATTCGGCGTCTGGTAGAAGAAACCCGTTTCAACGGGTTGTGAACGGGATCGCAGAACCCACCTGCAAACCTGCACCACTTTTGCCTTTTGCCCTTTGCCCTTTGCCTTTTCTCATTCCCCGTGGATCTTTACATTCCCCATCATCTCGTAGACCTTGACGATGCCGGCGTCGTCAAGGCGTCCCCAGCCCAGGGCCGAGGCGGCCACATAGATCTGATAGGCCGCGGCGGTGAGCGGCAAGGGGAAGCGCTCGGCCTTACCCGTTTCCAGCACAATCCCCAGATCCTTGATCCAGATATCCACGGCGCTGTGCGGGGTGTAATCGTCTTCAAGGATATGGGGCACGCGGTTTTGGAACATCCACGAGCCGCCAGCGCTGGTACAGATGATATCATAGACGGTGCGCAGGTCCATACCCGATTTGGCGGCAAAGGCCATGGCTTCCGCCGCCGAGACAATGTGGACGCCGGCCAGCAATTGGTTGATCATCTTCATCGTCGAGCCTTGACCGCACTCGTCGCCCAGCCGGTAGACGTTGGCCGCCAGCGCCGAAAGCACCGGCTCGGCGCGTTCAAAGGCCGCCGGGTGGCCCGATGTCATCATGCTCAGCGTGCCATCCGCAGCGCGGCCTGTGCCCCCGCTCACCGGCGCGTCGATCATCTCCAATCCTTGAGCGTAGAGCCGGTCCGCGGTTTGGCGGGCGAAGGCCGGTGGAACCGTGCTGCATACCATCACCACGCTCCCCGCCGAGAGCTTCGCCGCCGCGCCCTCCTCGCCGAAGAGGACCGACTCCACCTGCTCGGCGTTGAGGACCATCAAGATCAGCAGATCTGCGCCCTCCGCTGCCTCCGCCGCCGAGGAGACGCCCACACCGCCCGCCTCTGTCAAGCGATCCACCGCCGCCGGCATCACATCGTAGCCGCGTACGCAAAACCCTTCCTTCAACAGTACCCGCGCCATGCCCATCCCCATCGCGCCCAGGCCAATGAAACCGATGGTCGTCATAGAAAGACTCTCTTTCGTGTGATGATGGAGAGTAATGAGTAATGATTAATGAGTAAGGATTCGCCGACGCTGATGGTTCCAAAGCTTGAAACCAACTTCGTTAACCGATTTTACTCATTACTCCTTACTTCCCTCCCGGTTTGCCATGACATTGTTTGTACTTTTTGCCGCTGCCACAGGGACAGGGATCGTTGCGCCCGATCTTTTCGCCCATGCGCACGAAGGTTTCAACCGGTTCGTCGTCCGGTTCGTCGATTGGTGGGAGCGGTCGCGCGGTCAGCTCGTTGAGAAAGTCTTCAAACCCTTCATCGTATTCTTCCTCGTCATCCTCTTCCTCGTCGAAGGCCGCCCATTCCTCCAACTCGCCGATGGCGTCGTCGATCAGTTGACGGTATGGACTGTCCACGATCTCCTCGTAAAAGGTAGCTTCGGCATCCGTCTCAAAGAGGGATGTCACAAAATTTGCATCGTCAATCATCAAGTCGATCAAACCGTCGGCAAATAGACGATCGACCTCTGGACGCAGATCTGCAAAATGCAAAACAGCCGTGGAATGAACCAACTCAGACCAGAGTACACTTTCGACTCGTTCCAGGCTGGTGTAGAGCTTCTGATAGTAATCATGCAGCGCTTCAGGCGAGAGAAATCCCTGACCCAGCAGAGTTTCCAGCGCCTCAATGCCAGCCACGCGCACCCATTCGTGGGCCACCTCGTTTTCGATCAACTGTTGGATGCCGGCGATCTCCCCGCCGCTGACCGACGCCAACGCTCGCCCCAATCCCTCAGTGATGAACTCTCCGAACAGCACATCTACCCTGTCTGGCGGCAGCGAAGCCATCTCCACCAGCAGTGGATAGGCGCGTGTCTCGCGAAATTGGGCGAGCAGATAGATCGCCATAACGGGACCTATTGCCTCTACATATTCTGAATCGGAGTCGTCGATGACCTCGCGCAAATAGTCCAGCAGGTGCGGCGTGATCTCCTCGCGTTGCGCAATCGCCGCCTCCATCGCCTCGCGCGGAAAGAAACCTTCGGCGCCGCTCAACTCAGCGATAATTTCAGATGGATTCATGTGTTGTTCTCCTTTGATGGTGTAGTTGTCGATGACCGCGGATGGCAGACGGCGGATGGTTAGTGACTGGTGATAAGTGACTGGGGAGAGATGATAAGACGAAGCGTGTTACGTGTCGCCAATTGCGAGCCTGCTACTTGCAAACCTGCCACCTGCAAACTTGCAACTTGCAAACTCCTCTACCACTTCTGCCCTTTGCCTTTTGCCCTTTGCCTTATCTCGCCCGCCCTGGGTGGATCAACCCCCATGGGCTGGGCATCTCGCCCACAGGGATCTCGATCACTGTGGGCAGATCGCTGGCAAAACCCTGGCGGATCGCTCGCCGCAGATCGTCAAAACTTTGAGCGCGGATTCCCTGCGCGCCGAACGATTCGGTCAATCGTACAAAATCCGGGTTGTGGAGATCGGTAGCGATCACTCGATTTCCGTAATTTTCCTTCTGCATCCGGCGCACATTGCCATACGCCCCATCGTTGAAGACGAGCGTCACCGTTGCGATCTTGTGCTGGACAGCAGTCGCCAGCTCCATCGCCGTGAATAGGAAACCACCGTCGCCCGCTACTGACAGCACCGGCTTGTCGGGGTTGGCGACTTTGACGCCCAGCGCCGTCGCCACGCCCCAGCCCAGTGTGCCCTGATAGCCGTTGGTAATGTAGGTGCGCGGACGGTAGACGGGAAAGGCCACGCGGCCCACATAGCCCACCTGGGTCAACTCATCCACGAAAAGGCCCTCTTCGGGTAGCTCCTCGCGGATCAGGCGCAGATAGTCGATCTGCGGGCTGAGCTTGGCAAACTCGGCGTCGATCTCGGCTTTGAGCCCGACCATCTCCACTTTGCGCGATGGACGGATGATATTGGATCGCCGCAGCGACTCCACCAGCAGCCGCGTCGCTTCGTCCGCGTCCGCAGTGATGCTCACGGCTGGCGGGTGGACGCGTGTATGCTCTGTCGGATCGATGTCAATGCGGATCAGCTTGAGATCGGCGTCCACGCCCCACTCCAACAGCGGACGCGCCAGCCGCGTGCCAATGGCGAGGATCACGTCCGCCCTCGCCCATAAGCGATGGCCGGCGGGGATGGTGTGGCTAAGGTAGTAGCGACTATCGAGGACGCCGCGTCCGTTATAGCTGGCCACCACTGGCGCTTGCACCATCTCCGCCAATTCGCGCACCGCCTCGGATGCGTCCTGCGCGCCGCCGCCCACGAAGATCACCGGATTCCTGGCCTTGCCCAGCAGATCCGCCGCTCGATAGATGGCGTCGAGATCCGGCGCAGGGCGGCGCGCGTTGAGCGGGATCGGCGAGAGATCGACATCCCCTTTGGCCGAGAGGACATCCGGCGGGATCTCCAAGCCAACGGGTTGTGGTCGATCCGAGTGGAGTTGGTTGAACGCAGCGGCGACAAAGCGGGGCGCTTCTTGCGGCGTGGCGATACGTTCCGCCCATTTGGTCAGCGAGCGCAGGATGCCCAATTGATCGGGGATCTCGTGGAGCATCCCATAGCCGCGACCGATCTGATCCGAGCGGATCTGGCCGGTGAGGCAGAGGACTTTGGCGTTGCAAGCGTAAGCCGTGGAAAGCGCCGCCGTCGTGTTGAGGAAGCCCGGCCCCGGCACCACGCTGTAGACGCCCACCCGCTGCGACGCCAGCGCGTAGCCCAACGCCATATAGGCCGCGCCCTGTTCGTGCCGCGTCCCGATCACGCGCAACCGATCCCCGGCGTCATAGACGGCGTTGAAAAAGTAATCATTCTGCACACCGGGCAGCGCAAAGATCGTCTCCACCCTGTGGCCGATCAACGACGACACCAACGCTTCCCCGCCCGTTACCATCGGCATACACACCTACCTTTCCTCATCGTACAAAACCAAAGAGCGCAGAGATCGGAGAATCTCTCAATCTCGATCGCTCAATCTCTTCTGCTCGCCGTGTCCTCCGCTGTGAATTTTCTAAAGCTCTCAAAGATGACTCGCTCGGCGGCGGCGCTCCATGCGCCGTCGATCAACTGCGCGTGGACCTGTGGCAGCGCCCGTTCCAGTTCCGAAAAGCCCAGCAAAGGCAGTTCAACTAGCTGCGGGTAGATCAGCACCCTCCCCGCGTAGCGGTGATCGGCCACGGCGCGCATGGCCTCGGCAAGGGCGCGCATGCCGCAGATCGCCGTCACCGCCTGCGCCGGAGATAGCTCACCCGCGGCGCTCTTTTCCATCACCGCGAGTTGATCGGCGACGAACGAGGCGCTTGTTCCGGTGATCTGCATGGCGTGGCGGTAGACGTTGCCCAGCGGCAGCGGCAGCAAATTGCCCAGCGGCAGACCGGCAAAGATCGAGATCAACCCATCCGCGGCCAGAAAGTCGACGGCGTGGATCATGGCGTCGAGATTGGGGGCGACGACGACAATATCATCGACGCCGCGCCCGCCGGTCAATTCATCAATCGTGGCGGCGAGCCGCTCACCGTCGGCGACGGGGCTGAGCGCATGGAAAGTGCGACCGTGCGCCGCGGCCATCCCTGTAAAGGATCGGCGCAGATCCGCCAGCCGTTCCTCGCCCCGATTGGTGGCGATCACTGCGCGGGGACCGTCCGCCATGCGCAGCGCGCGGCCGATGTGCATCCGCCCCATGGCCCCGCCCGCGCCCACCACCCAAAGGACGCCGCCAGGGCGCAGATCCGAGCGGTTGCGGATTGGCCCATAGGCCGCGGCCACATCTGGGCCGGGCGCGCCCATGATGCCGATGAATTCATAGTGGACGCGCGCCACATCCACCGGCAGCGGATGGTCAAGCCGTTTGGCGTCGACAAGGTTGATCGTCCCCTGCGGCGCGAGTTGGGTCAACGCCTCCTCGACCTGGGCCGGTGTGGGATCGATCAAGATCACATCGTCGATTTCGGATGGCGCGAACGGACCGCCCGCCACAATCAGGGCGGATCCGCGGCTCGCCCACGCCATCAATGAGGGCGGCGCGCCGCTGAGGATCACGGTTCCACTTACGCAGGGCAGGCTGCAATGGTAATCGCGCCGATCGCCGGGCTGCCCCACAATCCAGAGGACGCCGCCCCTGCGCGGGTAGAGCCGTCGCCGTGGCCGGTACGACGATTCGACACAGGCCCACGGCTCCAACAGGGCGATGTCGGCGTAGCTCAATCCATCCGCGGCGGGGAAGACGTAGCTGCCGTGGTCGCCGTCCAAAATCGTGGGGCCGAGGGTGAGGAATTGGGTGAACGCGCCGGGCAGCACCGCGCCGAAGCCGCTGCGCACGCCACCCAAAAAGACGTCGGGCTGCAAGCCTAGCCGCTGACCCGGATGATAGCGACCCTGCCAGCGTGCGCCCACCTCCAACACCGTGAGGGCGACTTCGTGGCCCAGCCGCAGGGGGTCAGCCGCGAGATCGCGCCCGCGCAGCGGCGGGTACTCCCCGCCCAGCCGCATGATCTTGACATCGGTGGAGCAGATCCCCACGGCGTCCACGCGCACGAGGATCTCGTCATCACCGCAAACCGGGAAGGGTTCCACGACCGGCTCGCCGTCCACCCCCAGCGCGGCCAGCCCAATCCCGCGCAGAGGCCAGGAGAGGTTGACGGCGGGGCGGTTGCCTGGGTCAAACCGGTCGATTTTTCGTTGATTTGGCGCAGCCATTGGTTGCAAAAGTTCCGGCTCCAGTTTGGGCGCTTCCCAATGGGCGGGCTATACTATCTCGGATTGTACGGGCACGGGTGGGGGCGAAGGCAAATGCGGACGCTGCGTCCGCCACTCCATTGGTGAGCTTTCTTTTCGCCCCCACCCGTGCCCTTACATTCAGATTGTACGTCGGCTGACAGTTTTTTACCAGGATGGGATCATGCTTGCTACCCGCTACTTGACAGCCATCGGCCTGACGGCGATGGCGACGTTGATGCTCGAATTGACGCTGACCCGCATCTTTTCGGTGACGATGTGGTATCACTTTGCCTTTATGGCGATTTCGCTGGCCCTCTTCGGCCTCAGCGTCGGGGCGATCTATCTCTACCTCTGGCCCAAACGCTTCCCCGCCGAACGATTGGAACCGCAGTCCAGCGCGTGGATGCTGGCCTTCGCCGTGACGCTGCCGATCATCTTCGCCGTCATCATCCGCATCCCCTTCGACGGCGGCATCTCGTGGACCAGCTTCCGCCAGCTCACGTTGATCTACATTCTGGCCGCGATTCCCTTTTTGCTGGGTGGGATGGCGATCTCGCTGGCCTTCCGCCACCGCAGCGCTTGGATCGACCGCGTCTACTTTTTCGATCTTGTCGGCGCGGGGATCGGCTGCGCCCTGACCCTGCTGCTGCTCAATGTGCTGCCCGCGCCCGAAGGGATCATCGTGATCGCCATGCTCGGCGCGCTTGCCGCGCTGCTCTATGGCTGGTCCTACCTGCGGCTGCGGCAGATGAGCGGCGGCGTCCTCGGCTTGCTGGCCCTGCTGCTGGTGATCGACGGTCCGCTCGGCGTGGGCATCTTTCAGATCAACCGGGTCAAAGGGGTGGATGAGGCGACCGAGCGCGAGCGGGTCTTTGAGGAGTGGAACAGCTTCAGCCGCATTGTCGGCTTCCGCATCACCAACGAGGAGATCGAGGGTTGGGGGCTGTCGGGGGATCCCAATCGGCCCACGGTGGCAGAACAGGTGCTGTTGCTTATCGACGGCGACGCCGCCACGCCGGTAGCCCTCTTTGACGGCGACCCGACTGCGGCGAGCTATCTGCTCAATGATGTCACTAACCTGGCCTATCACCTGCGTCAGGGGGCGCAGGTGCTGGTGATCGGTCCTGGCGGCGGGCGGGATGTGCTGGCGGCGCTGGCCTCCGGTCAATCTCAGATCGACGGTGTGGAACTCAACCCGCTGATGGTGCAGGCCGTGGAAGAGGATTTCGCCTATCTCAGCGGCAACCTCTACTCGCTGCCCAATGTCAACGTCACCATCGATGAAGGGCGCAACTTCATCGCCCGCGCCGACCGCACCTGGGACATCATCCAATCCTCGCTGGTGGATACCTGGGCCGCTACCAGCGCCGGCGCGTTTGTCCTCAGCGAGAGCAACCTTTACACCGTGGAAGCCTTTCAAGATTACGTGAGCCACCTGAGCGAGGATGGCATCTTCACCATGAGCCGTTGGTTCCACGGGGATCGGCCCACCGAAACCCTGCGCATGACCGCCGTGGCCTTGACCGCGCTGGAGCGGATGGGCGTGGCCAATCCGCCGGATCACGTCGCCGTGGTGATCAAGCCCGAAGCGCTGATCGCCACCTTGCTGGTCAAGCGTTCGCCATTCACTGCCGAAGAGAGCAACCGCCTTGTGCAGTTGGCCGGGGAGTTGGGCTTCACGGCCTTGCAGATCCCCAATCGCGTGGCCGAGCCGCCCCTGCGCGATCTTGTCTACAACCAGAACCGCGCCGACTTCTGGAACAACTATCCTGCCGATATTTCGCCCACCACCGACGATAAGCCATACTTTTTCTACACCCTTCGCCTGGGCAACCTGGACGACTGGCGTTACGAACAGGGCGTCAGCAACATGAACAACCAGGGCGTCTTCGTCCTCTACAGCCTGCTGGGGATCGTCAGTGTGCTGGCCGTACTCACCATCCTCGTGCCGCTGTGGTGGAAGCGACGGCGTGCCCTCACCGAAGCGCCGGGTGGACCGCTCTATCTGCTCTACTTCGCCGGGCTGGGGCTGGGCTTTTTGATGGTCGAGATCCCGTTGATCCAGCGCTTTGGCCTCTTCCTCGGCCATCCTATCTACGCCCTGGCCGTGATCCTCTTTGCCGTCCTCGTCTTCAGCGGCGTGGGCAGCTACCTGAGCGGGCGGCTGGCCCAGGATCGTCCCCAACGGGTCGCCATCTGGATCATCCCCTTGCTGCTGATCTTGCTCACCATCTACGCCTTCGGGCTGACGCCGCTGCTGCGCAGTCTGTTGCACTGGGATCTGCCCCTGCGCATCGGCTTTTCCATCCTCTTGATCGCGCCGCTGGGGCTGCTCATGGGCATGCCGATGCCCCTGGGGATCTCCGTCCTCGACCGCGCGCGGCCCGAACTGATCCCGTGGATGTGGGGCGTCAACGGCGCCACCTCGGTGGTGGCGTCGGTGCTGGCGATGGTCGTCAGCCTCAACATTGGCCTGCGCGGCACCCTCCTCGTGGGCATGGGGATCTATGCCCTGGCCTGGGTCGCCATCTGGGGGATCGGATGGAGAATGGCGGTAGAGGAAAAGGCAAAAGGCAAAGGGGGTAAGGCAGAAGTGGCGGCAGGGCAATTCGCCGTTGGCAGGTAGAAAGGCTTGATAGTCACCCAAAACGAATCATGCAGGATTACCGATTTACCATTCACCTTTTTGCTGAAGCCAGTAGACAATTGACGGAACCCGTCATTACCAGAAGATGAAGAAGAACCTGGGCAACAATCCACACCAACCCCAGCAACCGGTGGTCGAGCGGGTGTTGCCCAACGTCGCCGCGGGGGATTAACGTTAACGCGTCGGTGTGTATTGCGTTTCCTGTTATTCAGCACCCAGGCGATGTTTGAAGAAATCTAACTGAATGCTGCATCACCCTCCTCCAGAGGAACGAGTATGACATCTAAAATGATTTCTCAGTGGGCACCGTCTCGCTCGCTTCTTCTGACTGTAGGAGTGACGTTGATCTTCTATTTGTTTTTTACCGTGGTGGCCCTTGCCCGCCATGATGGCAATCCACTCTGGTTTACCTGGCTTGGCGAACGCTACAATAATCTCGATCCAAATGGCCGCCTAGGGTATGACGGACAATTTGTTTATTACATTGTTCGTGACAGCGCGGCTGCGATACCTCATCTGGATAACCCTCCTTACCGCCTCCAGCGAATTTTTTACCCGATTGTAGTCTGGGGCCTCTCAATAGGTCAGGTTGACTTTATTCCCTTTGCCATGATTTTCGTGAATCTGCTTGCCATTACGAGCGGAACCTATGTGATGGCAAAGTGGCTGCAATCTATGCAATTGTCTGCTTGGTATGCCCTGTCCTCAGCTTGTTTCGTTGGAACCTTTCTTGCCTACTCTCGTAGCCTTAACGAACCGCTAGCTGTTGCTCTCGCTGCGTTTGGGATGGTAGCTTGGCTAGAGAATAAACGGGCTAGAACAACTATTTTTTTCGCGTTGGCCTTGCTGACCAAAGAAACTATCTTGCTTTTTGTTGCCGGATTGGCGTTTGCAGTTCTGATACGACGGGAATGGTCCAAGTGCGGATGGTTAGTTGCGGCAGGTATTCCTTTACTCGTATGGGAGATTTATCTCTATTGGATATTCGCTGAATTGCCAATCTTTGCCGGCCCAGGACTAGTTGGCACTCCATTGCTGGGAATCCTGCCCCACCTCACTCTTGAGCCAGGTCGGATTTCAGCGTTTCTCTTTGTCGGTTTACCTGCTGTGGTACTTCTTATTATGTCAATGGTAAAGCTACGTCGGCATCCATTCTCACCGCTACTTTGGATTTTGTTGCTCAATGCGCTTCTCATCGTGTCTATGCCGTTGGACGTCTACGACCATATTATGCATGCCGGACGCAACGCTACAGGTTTGGTACTGGCGACCATTTTTTGTTTTCCACTTTTTGAACCTCGAATTCGGCAATTGTTAGTTATTTTTTGGTGCTTTCCCACAATAATCTGGTTGGTTCCCGTACTGCGCTGGGCTCCATGGCTCTCTCAAATTTAACGTTTTTGATAACGGCATATTGCATTATTTAGATGATAAGATGATGGGCAGAGAGGCGAGGATGCGGCAAGCTCCATACAAGCACTACGCACGCGCTCAGAGCGCCCGCACTACGCTCTTTCGTCTTATCTCATCGTCCCATCATCTCGTTATCTTCCTCTTCTCCTTCACCCTCTACCTCACCACCCTCGCCCCTGGTCTCCTCGGCGGGGACGCGGGGGAGTTGCAGTTCGCACCGGCGATCCTGGCGCTGCCCCATCCCAGCGGCTACCCGGTGCAGGTGCTGCTCAACTGGCTCTGGATTCAACTCTTCCCCCTAGGCGAGATTGCGTGGCGGATCAATTTGTTGAGCGCGCTGGTGGCCGCGCTCGGCGTGACTGCGGTTGGGTGGACGGTCCACCGCTCCACAGGATCGACATGGGCAGCGCTCATCGCGGGGACGGCGCTGGCGACTGCGCCGGTCTATTGGAGTCAGGCCGTGCTGGCGGACAAGTACGCCCTCAACGGTTTGCTCACCGCGCTTTTGCTGGCCGCGGCCTGGCATTTTGGCCAGCGCGTGGATCGGCGCTCCCTGCTCTGGCTGGCCTTCGTCGGCGGGCTGGCCTTTGCCCATCACCGCAGCCTCTGGCTTTTCGCCCCGGTGATCGGCGTCTGGATCCTCGTCCGCGGATGGCCGATCCTGCGCCGCCCCTCTGCGCTGATTGGAGGGATAATTGCCTTCACCGCGCCGCTGCTCGTCTACTTCTACGTGGTGTGGGCGGCGGGGCGTCCGCTGCCGCCCGCCTTTGGGATTGAAATGGATTGGCCGCGCTTCTGGCGTTTCGTCCTCAGCGACGGCAGCGCCGGGCAGGTCCGCCTTGGGCTGGATTGGGCAGGACTTCAGCTTTACGCCGGATATTTGCTTGAAAGCTACCCGTGGCCGTGGCTGCTGCTCGTGATCGTCGGCGTGATCCTGCGCATGAGGGAGCGGGGGAGGCGGGGCTGGCTGATCTTTCTGCTGGCGGCCTTTGTCTCGGCGGCCTACCTCTCCGCCGTCTACGAAAACTACGATCTGCCGCGGCGCTACGTCTACTTTGTGCCCTCCTATGTGGCGCTGGCGTTGCTCATCGGTGAAGGCTGGCAGGGCATCCTCTCGGCTATGCCGCAGACACGGTTGCGTCCACTTTTTGTCGGCATGGCCCTGCTGCTGGCCTTCGCGCCGTTGATCGCGCTGCCGGCGCGCTGGCAGAGTTTCCGCGCCGAGCAGTTCCACGAACGTCCGCTTGACATCTGGCGGCAGACGCTCAAGAGCGGCGGCCAGGCGGATCGGCTGGCGGCGGGCCTTGCCCTGGTAGAACCGGACGCGCTCATTGCCGCCGATTGGGAGCAGGCGACGCCGCTATGGTACGCGCAGCAGGTGGAGGGACACTGCCCTGGCTGCCTGATCCGCTATCCGCTGCACGAGTTGGTCAACTTTGCCGGGCAGGCCGCCGCCGAGGATCGTCCGCTCTACGTGGCACGCACGGTCAACGACGCCACCCTATGGAGCCATCCCACCGCAACGGGGCCGTTGGTCAAACTCGCATCCCAGCCCGAAGACCGTCTCCCTGCGGATCTGGACGCCCGATCCTTCACCTTTGATGGTCAACTCGACCTCGCCGGGATTGTGTGGCCGTTGGGCGATCCAGTCTTCGAGCCGGGGCGCGTCCTGCCCCTGAGCCTGATCTGGCAGCGCAACATTGACGGCGATCCCCTGCCCGGCTACGCCATCTCGCTGCGATTGGACGGTCCTGTGGGCGAGGTGTGGCAGAGCGACAGCCCTGCGCCGGTGTTGGGCATGGCCCCCTTTTCCTCCTTTGCGCCGGGCGTCGTCGTCGCCGACTACTACGAGATCCCCATCCCCGCCGACGCCGCGCCAGGGGAATACACCCTGCGGCTCATCCTCTACACCGTTGCCGACGGCGGCTTCCGCAATGCGCCCGTCACCGCCGCGGGGATGATCCTCGGCGAGCAGGCGGAGATCCTGAAATTTGGGGTTGAGCGGTAGGGGGTGCGTTGTATAGCCTTGATTTGACAAGAACGCCCGATCGGGTACACTGCCGTTAAGGAGGCAACATGACGACCATCCACGACAGCGGGTATAAGATCCTCTTCTCAAATCGCACAATCTTTCGGCAATTGATGGAGACCTTTGTCGACCAGCCGTGGGTGGCCCAACTCGACTTTGACCACGCTGAGACGGTGGATAAGTCCTTTGTGAGCGAGCACTACAAGGCGACCGAGAGCGATCTCATTTATCGGCTGCCGTGGGGCGAGGATGAACTCTATGTCTACGTACTCATTGAGTTTCAATCCACGGTAGACCGGTGGATGGCGTTGCGCATGCTCAACTACGTCACCAATTTCTACATGGATTGGGTCAAGGCGCATGCGGAAGCGCGCAAAGTGCCACCGCTCTTTCCGTTGTTATTGTATAATGGAGATGCCCGTTGGTCCGCCGCACAGACGATGGCCGAGTTGGTCGAATCCGAACCGAGTCTGGGCGACTATGCCATCGGCTTTCGCTACTTCAAACTGGCTGCCAACGAGTTCAGCCGTCAGCAGTTGGTGGGCATCAGCAACATCGTCTCCACGCTATTTCTAGCTGAGTCCAAGCCCGATATGAATCTGCTCCTCGATCAGTTTCTGGTATTGTTTGAAGAGGGAGAAGACAAGGAAGCTATCTCTACCTTATTGAACTGGTTTTGACAGTTGGCGATCCATGGGCGGGTGAACCCGGAAGACTACGCTTCGCTTGCCGAAGTCTACCGTTCTGTAGAGGAGGTAAAAGGTATGTTGCAGAAGACATTTGAACACTGGTATCAAGAGGCTCGTGAGAAAGGCCATGCGGAAGGCCATGAAAAAGGTCGGGAAGAAGGCATCGCAGAAGGTCGAGAAGAAGGTCGAGAAGAAGGTCGAGAAGAAGGTCGAGAAGAAGGTCGAGAAGAAGGTCGAGAAGAAGGCATCGCTGAAGGCGCGCACCGTCGCGCGCTTGAGATCGCCCGTGCGATGATGGCCCGCGGCATTGATATCGCCACCATCGCGGACATTACTGGCGTGGACGCAGCCGAACTCGCCGCGCCAAAGGAGACGCCCGAAGATGATGAAGCGTGATTAGGATTGACTGACATCAACAAACTGCCCAGATGAGGACTAATTACTCGGCTGGGCAGTTTTGCTTGTTATCCCGCCCCCTGTGCTATCCTGCTCCTTGCAACCTGCAAACCTACCATCCGCCATGAAACTCACTGCCGATCTCCACATCCATTCCCATTACTCCCGCGCCACCAGCAAGGATCTCACCTTTGAGCATTTGTGGAAGTGGGCGCAGATCAAGGGCGTCCACATCGTCGGCACGGGGGACATTGCCCATCCTGGCTGGCTGCGCGAGATGCGCGAGAAACTCGAACCCGCCGAGGAGGGCCTCTTCCGCCTCAAGGATGAAATCGCCGCGGCCATGCGTCCTGACGTGCCGGCGGCCTGCCAGGGGAGGGTGCGCTTTCTGCTCGCTGGCGAGATCAGCAACATCTACAAACGACATGACGCCGTGCGCAAGGTCCACAACGTCATCTTCGCGCCCTCCCTCGCCGCAGTGGAAAAGATTCAGACCGCGCTGGAGAAGATCGGCAACATCCGCGCCGACGGTCGCCCCATCCTCGGCCTGGACAGCCGCGATCTGTTGGAGATCATCCTCGGCGTGGACGAACGCTGCCATCTCATCCCTGCACACATCTGGACGCCCTGGTTTTCCATGCTCGGCTCCAAGTCGGGCTTCGATTCGGTGGAAGAATGCTTCGGCGATCTCACGCCCTACATCTTCGCCGTGGAGACCGGCCTCTCGTCGGATCCGCCCATGAATTGGCGCGTCTCCGATCTGGATCGCTATACTCTTGTCTCCAATTCAGACGCCCATTCGCCGCAGAAATTGGGGCGCGAGGCCACCCTCTTCGACATCGAGTTAGGCTACGACGCCCTCTTTGACGCCTTGCGCAGCGGCGACCCGGCCCACTTCCTCGGCACGGTGGAGTTCTTCCCCGAGGAGGGCAAATACCACATGGACGGCCACCGCAAGTGCAACGTCTGCTGGCATCCGCAGACCACCCGATCTCACAGCGGACGCTGCACCGTCTGCGGCAAACCGGTGACCGTTGGCGTCATGCATCGCGTGGAAGCGCTGGCGGATCGGCCCGAAGGCGAGCGTCCTCCGCGCACCCATCCCTTCCACAGCCTGATTCCCCTGCCCGAAATTTTGGCGGAGGTCCACAAGGTCGGCGTCAACAGCAAGAGTGTGCAGGCCGAATACCTCAAACTGCTGGCTCGCCTCGGCCCCGAACTCGACATCCTGCGCTATCTGCCGCTGGAAGAGATCGCCGCCGCGGGCGGTGAACCCCTCGCCGCAGGGATCGGACGCATGCGCCAGGGCCAGATCAGCGCCGATCCGGGCTATGATGGCGAATACGGCGTGGTCCGCGTGCTGGGCGGAGCGGCGAGTGGGCAGATGACGCTATTTGAGGAAGAAAAGGCAAAAGGCAAAAGGCAAAGTGCAAAAGTGGTCGAGCGACCAGCCTCGTATCAAGAAACTCCCATCACCGCCGACCTCAGCAGCGCAATATCACCTCTGCCTCAGTCCCCAGTCTCCAGTCCCCAGTCCCCAGTCCCCGATCTCCAGTCCCTTAATTCTGACCAACGCGCCGCCGTCCTCCACGACTCCGGTCCGCTCTTGATCGTGGCTGGGCCGGGGACGGGGAAGACGCGCACGTTGACGGCGCGGATCGCCTATGGGGTGACCGAACGGGGCGCTGCGCCGGAAGCGGCGCTGGCGATCACCTTCACCAACAAAGCCGCCGAGGAGATGGCCGAACGACTGGATGCGCTGCTGGGCGAGGAGCGGGCCGGGCGCGTCACCGTCAAGACCTTCCACGCGCTGGGCGCGCAGATCCTGCATGAGTGGGGGGAGCGCGTGGGTTTGAGCGCGGAGTTTGCCATCCTCGGCGACGAGGATCGGGCGCTGATCCTGCGCCGCGCCTGCCCTGATCTGAGCGAGAGCGAGGTCGCTGCGGCGTTGGAGCAAATCTCCACGGCCAAGAACGAACTCTACTTTGTGGATGATGGGGGATCTCTCGTGCGCCTCATCGATTCTGCTGAGGATGCGCCCCTGTGGATGGCGAATTTTGGCGAAATCTACCGCCGCTACGAGGAGGCGCTGCGCCAGAGCAACGCCCTCGACTTCGACCATCTCATCCTGCGCACGGTGCGTCTCTGCCAGGATCACGCCGATGTGCTTGAAGCACTGCGCCATCGTTTTCGCCACATTTCGGTGGACGAATATCAAGATCTGAACCTGGCGCAGTATTGGCTGCTGCGCCTCCTGGCTGGGGATGGGCGCAATCTCTGCGTCATCGGCGACCCCGATCAGGCCATCTACGGCTTCCGCGGGGCCGATCACCGCTACTTTCATCGCTTTGAGCAGGACTACCCCGGCGCCACGCGCTTGAGCCTGCGCCGCAACTATCGATCCGCGGCGGCGATCCTCGCGGCGGCGACCGACGTCATCGCCAAAAATCCGGATCGAGCGGAACTCTCACCTCTGGCCGAGTTCGCCGATCAGGTGAAACTCAATCTCTACACCGCGCCCACCGACAGCGCCGAGGCCGAGTACGTCGTCCACCAGATCGAGGAGCTGGTGGGCGGCACCAGCTATTTCTCGCTCGATTCGGGCCGCGTGGCCGATGAGACGCGCCCGGTCGAGCGATCCTTTGCCGATTTTGCAGTACTCTATCGCCTCAACGCCCAGAGCCGTCCGCTGCAGGAGGCGTTTGAACGGTCGGGCATCCCCTATCAGATCGTCGGGCAGCGCTCTTTTTATGCGCAGAAAGGGGTACGGGCAATCCTAGATCTGTTCTGGCTGTGGACGAATCCGCGATCCCGTGTGCACTGGGAGCGGGTATTGACCGTGGACCGCAGACCGCCGGCGGCAGCGACAGTAGCTGAGGTGACGGCAATCTTTGCTGGGGCAGATCGGGGCATGATCGATGGGTTGGGGCGGGCGCTTTACGCGAATGGGCTGACCGTTGCCCAACGGGATCGGGTCATGGCGTTGACCTCGCTCTATCAACAGTGGCAGAACCATCCCGTGCTGATCGAGCGGATCGAAATGGCGGAGCGCTTTTGGACTGAGCAGGGATCGGCGGCCTTGTCCGAGGAAGATCGACGGCGGCTGCTGGGGCGGGCGTTCTCGTTTGGCGAGCGTGTGACCGACTTTCTGGTTTCGACGGCGTTGCAAGGGGAAGGGGACGACTACGATCCTCGCGCCGACCGGGTGACGTTGACGACGATCCACGCCGCCAAGGGGCTGGAATTCCCTGTAGTCTTTGTGGTGGGCTGCGAAGCAGGGATCACGCCCTATCTGCCTGCCAATCGCAAGGTTGACCTGGCCGAGGAGCGCCGACTCTTTTATGTGGCAATAACCCGCGCCGGGCGCAAACTCATCCTCACCCATGCGCGCCGTCGCGTCCTCTACGGGCAAGCGATGGAGAACAACCTTTCCCCCTTCGTCGAGGACATCGAAGAGGCGCTGCTTGAATTGCGTCAGGCCCAGGCTCGTCCTCGCCCCAAAGCGGCGGAAAACGTTCAACTTAGTCTATTCTGAGAAAGCAGAGAGTGAGGAGAAATCGAACGCGGATCGGGCGGATCTTCCAGATGAATCCGGTTTTCCCGCTCGATCCGCGTTCGATTATTTATCCTTGTTCGGCAAGATCTGCGGCCTGTTCTCGCAGTTGATCACGGATCACTCGTTCGGGCGCCCAACCTACGATGGCGGCGATCTCTTCGGGTGATGTGGCGGCAAGCTGCCGATAGGTGGTGATACCTGCGGCCAGCAGTTTGCGGTTAAAGGCGGGACCAATACCGCGGATCTTGAGGAAGTCGTCGGGATTGGCGGCCATCCCCGCGCCCTGGCGCAGTTGATGGCGTTCCTCGTCGCTCAGTCCCAATTCTTCGCCGGTCAAAAAGCCACTCTCTTCATCGACAACGGGCCTCTCAACCACAGGCGCTTCGTCTTCGGGGGCAATGCCGGTCGCCGTCGTCTCGGCGACTACCGAGTAGTTCTCTGTTGGTGTTTCGACTACTGGGACATCCACCGGTTGGCGCACGACCGTCACAGCGGAACCAGACGGCGGCGTACCCGGCGATGCGGGGCCATCTCCCCTTGATCCGCCGCTCCACGCGCCGCCGCTAAAGTTCGAGCGTCGGGCAAGATAGACCAGCACCGCGCCTACACCTGTGGAACCAAGCAGCACAGCCACAATCAAGCCCAGACAAGGCAGCAGACTCCAGGCAAAGAACGAGATCCCCGTCAGCAGCAGCGCGCCCAACGTCACAGGGATCAGCGGGTGAAGTTGCGGACCTGAGCGTTGGCTGATGATTTCCGCGATCCGCTCACCCAGCCACATGGCGATCACTGCCCAGCCGACCAGGGCCACAATCGCTAGCAGACCCCACAACAGCAGCGAAAATGGGATCAAACAGACGGTGATGAAGAGCAGCCCACCGACCATCAGCGTCGCCAATGAGACGACAAGACCGACGGCGAAGCTCAAGGCTGGCTGGTCAACGCCCGTCTGTCGGATCTCTCGCAGCGGTTTCGGGAAGAGCCAGGCGAGCAATACCACAAGGCCAGTAACCAGCAGTGTCCACAGGACAGCCTGGAGCAGGCGGAATAAGAAAACCAGAATCCAGGGGCGCTGGGGCTGATTGACGCGCACTGTTACCTCTGGCGTGGCGCGCTCATTCGCACGTTCCTGGATCTGTGTACGTGGGCCGCCGACAAAGTTGCCGCCGATGAAGGCATTGGGCGCACGGGTCAGTCGGCCCCCCACCACGCTTACATCACCGGTCACTCGGGCCGTATCTCTGAGATCGACGTTGCCGCCGATCACGGCCAGATCACCGTCCAGCGTGCCTGCCAGTGTCACATTGCCGCTGAGGACCGAGAGATCCCCGCGGATGGCGCCACCTTCCTCAATGACAACATTGCCGCGGAAGACTGTCACATTTTCCGCGATTGTCTGGCCCGATTCGACAAGTAGATCGTTGTTGAAGATCTGCTGATCGGGGCTGAAAATGGCAGTCTCAAGAGGACGCATCCCCGTTGTTCTACCCGCAGGACCGTCATCCGCCAGCGCTGCCGGGGAAAAGAGAATTCCTAAAGTCGCCAACGTCATCACGATGGCGGCCAGAAACCAGATTCGATTTTCGGAAAGACGTTTCATCTGGCGCTTGCCTTTCTTTGTATCAAGATGATTGCAGTCGATCGATTGGCGCCGATGCAAAGAGCATACTTCTGCACCATCTCATTACCCTGCCATCATCTCATCCTGTGTTTGCCACGGGCGCGTGCTGCGCTGCAATAAACGCGACCATGCCAGTAATGAAACGATGGCGAGCGCGACGTAACAGACGAGCGCGCCCAGAGCCGATGGATTCTCGCTGAGGCTGATCACCATACGCCCTATCGACCCCCCGACAATTGTCAGCGTTGTCCACGCATAGGCGAGCCAGTGCAGGGTTTCAGCGAACGCGCCGATCTGATTATAGATCAAAAAGCCTAATACAATGCCAACGCCAGCCAGACCGATCCCCCAGATGATCAGGGTAAGGACGGCCAAGAGCAGCCCAATTCGGAGATCAGGCTGTTTTTGTCCACGCGCCAGTTGCGCCTCTACCCGCTGTACAAAGTTGACGGGCGGCAATGCTATTGGCGCCATTTGGAATTGGCGATTGATGTTTTGCCAGATCTGCCACTGGCGATTGCAGGCGGCGCAGGTGGATAGATGAACGTTGAGTTCTTCTTCCTCATGCCCCTCCAGCATATTGTCTAGCGCCAGCGACATGAGCAATCCGTACTCGTCGTGGCCCTCATCTGGGTGGTTTGCTGTCTTCAATGGTGAGCCGATGGTTGTTCCGCTCATAAAGTCCTCACTTATGGGTACATCCCGAATTACTACTGTCATCCACAGTGGTGATTGCTGACAAACTGCTTGACCCGCTTATCGCGGGTTCAAGATCGCCGACATGCGCAGAGGAGTGGCCTGCCGACTATCGGCTGTGCGAGCCCGCTTCGCAGTTGTCGCGCTCCTTTCCACAGGGGCAACCATTGCCTGTGACTGCTCGTAACAGTCGGCTAGTTTTTGCCGCGCCCGAAAGAGACGGCTCTTGACAGCAGCCAGACTGATCTCCATGGTCTCGGCGATCTCCTGATAACTGTACTCGTGCCAGTAGCGCAAAACTAAAGGCGTGCGGTACTCTGGTTCCAGTTGGTTGAGGAGCGTTTGCAACTCTTTAGATTGTTCCTTGGCCAGCAGATGCTCGTCAGGGCGCAGCGTCTCGCTCTCCAAACTGAAGATCAGCGGCGTATCGTCCATGGGCAGCACCGTGACACGTCGTTTGCGCAGTCGATCAATACAGTGATGATTGGCAATCGAAAAGAGCCAGGTGCTAAATTTGTGCTCTGGATTATATTGGTGAAGACGCGTATACGCACGCAGGAAAGCTTCCTGTGCGGCGTCGGCGGCTTCCTCTGGATCGCCAAGCATTCGATAGGTCAGGTTGAAAACAGGACGCTGATAGGCATCGACCAACCGTCCAAACGCTTTCTGATCGCCAGCCCTGGCTTCTTCGAGCCAGAGATGTTCTTGATCTGTCATAGAACTATACCTTCTTTGACTGCGGCTCCGCTGTGATGCACTACGCAGAGCCTTGCGAAAAGTTTCAGGAATGTTGGGGGCTGGGGATTGGGGATCAGGTTGACAATCCCCCAATCTCTCAATCGCCTAATCGTATTGAATAAGAGATTAGGCGATTGAGAGATTTCAGATTCTCTACCCAGTCCCCAGTCCCCAATCACTAATCACCCAATCCCCAATCGGTTTGTCCTCACTCTGAGAGTCGTTTATAATAACCTCTTGATTACTCTAGCGGTTTAGGAAGAAAATACCTGTTCTCTGTCTGACGAACATCTGACATTCGTCTTGTCGCCTTTCCGATTTTTAGAGGATTTATATTCGTGGGGAGACCTGGTGTGACCCCAGAGTTTTATTTTCTGTAGCCGACCGGTTCGATATTAGCCTAAAGGAAACCAGTGAATGCGAGTCACCTATCCATTTTCAGCCATTGTGGGCCAGGAACGCATGAAGCGGGCGCTGATACTCAACGCTGTACACCCGCTGATCGGCGGCGTTTTGATCCGCGGCGAGCGCGGTACTGCCAAATCGACGGCGGCTCGTGGCCTGGCTGCCCTGCTGCCCGCCATCCAGGCTGTGGACGGCTGTCCTTTTGCCTGCCGCCCTGATAACGTCGCTGGTCTCTGCGGGACCTGCCAGCGCGCACGCGATAACGGCGAACTGCCCACAAGTATGCGTCCCACCCCCTTTGTAGATCTGCCAGTCAGCGCCACTGAGGATCGGGTGGTCGGTACGCTCGATATCGAGAAGGCGATCCAAAAGGGCGAGCGCCATTTTGAGCCGGGTGTGCTGGCTGCGGCCAACCGCGGCGTCCTCTATGTGGATGAAGTCAACCTGCTCGACGATCATGTGGTGGATCTGCTGTTGGACAGCGCCGCAATGGGCGTCAATGTCGTCGAACGGGAAGGCATCAGTGTCCAACATCCGGCTCGCTTCGTGCTGGTTGGCTCGATGAACCCGGAAGAAGGCGATCTGCGCCCGCAATTGTTGGATCGCTTCGCCCACGCTGTGGATGTGATTGGCATTGTCAACCCCAAAGAACGGGTGGACATTCTGCGCCGCCGCACCAAATTCGAGCAGGACCCCGAGCGCTTCGCCGCCGACTTTGCCAACGCCGAATATGAGATGGGTGAGCGCATCCGCGCGGCTCGCCAGCTTTACGATCAGGTCACCTACAACGACAAAGATCTCTACACCATCGCCGCCCTGACGGGTAGTTTCAAGGTCGATGGTCACCGCGCCGATATTGTGATCCTCAAGACGGCGCGCGCACAGGCTGCCTTTGAAGGTCGCACTTACATTACAGATCGCGACATCCTCATGGCGGCGGAACTGGCGCTGCCCCACCGTATGAAGAAGCAGCCCTTCCAGGATGCCGCGCTCCAGCCGGAACAGTTGGCCTCGAATATGCGTCAGGCCCGCGCTGAGGCTGAGCAGGCGTTTAAGGAAGAGGAAGCGACTCAGGAAGCGGAAGGGAGCAGTGCGGCCGCGGAAAAAAAAGTGACGAGGGCGACGACTCAGAGATGAGTTCGTCGCCCGAAAGTGGCGAGGGCGGCATGGCCGAGCCAGACGCTGCCCCACAACAGAGCCGATCCTCAGGCGACGATAAGGGCGCCCGTAAACCAGTGCAGGTGGGTGAGATCTTCGAGACCAAGCGCATCGACACGCCGCTCGACAAGGTCACCCGCGAGCAGACCGGCAAACGCTCGTACAGCCGCACGGATCGCAAGCGCGGACGCTACATCAAATCGCGCCCGGCTGGGGAAAAGACCGACGACATCGCCTTTGATGCTACCTTGCGCGCGGCGGCGCCCTTCCAACGGCAGCGCGCCGATACCGACGAGAGCAAGATGGCGCTCAAACTGCGCATGTCGGATCTGCAACGCAAGGTGCGCGTGCGGCGGACGGGCAATCTGATCCTCTTTGTGGTGGACGCCAGTTGGTCCATGGCCGCCAGCGAGCGCATGGAAGCCACCAAAGGCGCCATCTTCAGCTTGCTCATTGACGCCTATCAGCGCCGGGATCAGGTGGGGTTGGTCGTCTTCCAACGGGATAAGGCGCGGGTGGTGCTGCCTCCCACCAACAGCGTGGATCTGGCCGAAAAGGCGCTGAAGAATCTGCCCGTAGGCGGCAAGACGCCGCTCAGCAGTGGTCTCTTTATTGCCTGGCAACTGGTAGAGGCGGCCCAACGCCGCGATGCCGAGATCCGCCCGCTGGTGATTATCCTCACCGATGGCGCCGGCAATGTCAGCATGACCGGTATGCCCGCCCAAGAGGAAGCCATGCGCATGGCCGATCTCTTCGCCCAGGATAGCGCCGTGCGTTCGATTGTCATCAATATGGAACACGCCGCCTTCGACCGCGGTCTGGCGCACGCCCTGGCCGACTCCATGGGCGGCGTCTGTTACAACCTCCCCGATCTGCGCGCCGATACCCTGCTGCGCACTGTCAAAAAGGAGATCGGCGGGTAAGGTAGAATGCGTACGTGTAGGGGCACGGGTGGGGCGGAAAGAAAGCTCGCTATAGAAGCGATATTTACTTCCGCCCCACCCGTGCCCCTACAATACCAGGAGATCCCCCATCGAACATCGTTCTTCTGCCCTTGCGGTTGAGCGCAAGCCGCTGTTACTCGTCATTCAAGTTGCGACGGTTGTCGGGTTTGCCATTATGGGCGACTCGCTGCTGTATGGGATTTTGCCTTTAGCGGCGGCCTCGCTTGCCATCAGCCCCGAACGGGTGGGTATCCTGCTCAGCGTCAACCGGCTGGTGCGTCTCCTCTCCAACACATGGATCAGTTCGATATTCGCCCGTTTCGGCCCGCGCCAACCTTTCTTGGCAGCAGCGGGGCTGGGGACGCTGACAACGCTACTCTATGGGCTGAATTGGGGGTTTTTGACCTTCGTGCTGGCGCGGCTTGGCTGGGGGATCGCCTGGTCGAGCTTACGCCAGGGAGGATACCAGGCCGTGTGGACGGGTGGCCCTATGCGCACTGGCCGGTTGATGGGCCTGCTTTGGGGGATCATCCGCCTGGGCAGCGCCATCAGCGTCCTGATCGGCGGCTATCTTTTCGATCTCTACGGCTACCGCTCGACGGTCTTTGTCATCGTTGGATTGACGGCGCTGGCCCTGCCCATCGCCTTGACCATCCGCTGGCCGGTGACGGCTGACGTTCGCTCCCCGACCTCGGCGACGGGCCAAGTTAGTTTTATTGAGGCCTGGCGCACTGCTATGCGCGATCCATTGCAGCGCGAGGTGGTGCTGATCGGCGCGTTGAAATCATTCTTCGACGCGATTTTGGTAGCGACGGCTGCACTCTACCTGGCCCAACAGGTGAGGGCGGACGCCGCGCTTGCCGGCCTGGGATTGGGCGTAGGGATGGTGGCTGGCGCGGTGCTGGCAACGCGCTGGCTTTCGGATCTGGCGATTGGTCCCTTACTGGGCTTTGCGGCGGATCGCTTTGGGCAACTGCGGATGGCTGTGTTGCTGTTGGGCATATTGTTAACATCCTTAACCCTCTCGCTGCTCTCTGGCGGATTGCCAGCATTGGCCGCGTTCTTGCTGGTGTTAATCCTGAGTACCGGCGTCAATGTTACCCTCGACGCCGTGGCCAATGGCGTGGCCTTGCGCACAGCTTCCTCGCCGCAGCACTTTGTAGGCGTCTACGCCACCCTCTCCGACGGTGGATCGGCCTTGGGGCCACTGCTGGCGCTGCCGCTGGTCTCCGCCATCGGCTTTGCCCCGGTCTATCTGCCCGCTGGCGCGATCCTCCTGGCAACGGTGATCCACTTGAAGACAAGGTGAAGATAATTGAGCCGTAAGGCTTTGTCGCGTCCCCCACGCCGATGTGATGATGAATTCCTTCCTTCATGCCTGCCGTCAGGCGGGCTGTTGTACGCTGGTAAAGAACCGTGTCAACTCGTCGGCAACGGCTTCGGGTTCGGTGTGCAGGCCAAAGTGCCCTGCACCGACGATCTCACGCTGGTGGGAGTTAGGCAAGTGGTCGGCAACGTGACGCAGGGAGTCAACGAACCAGGGTTTCGATTCGCTCCCACGCAGCAGCAGCACCGGTACTGTGATCTTGGTGAGTACCGCAGGGTCGGTCGGACCCGGTTGTCCGGACTCGGCCATTTGCTGTTCCTCGTGCAGGAAGTCTGGAATATTTGGCGCTGCTGCCTCCCAAAATTCTTGAGGTGTGCCGCCCGCCAACTCCTCCGGGGTGTAGATGACGTTGCTCTTCTCGATAAAGACCCGAGCTGCATCTAGCAGCCGGCCTTCGGCGACCAACTCCCCCATACGTATAAATGCTTCGCTGAGACATGTAGCTACCTCCTCACTCATCACTTCGTTTGCGCCTGGCTCATAGGCGGCGACAGCAGAGATTGTGGCTGTATGCTCGGCTGCGACCAAAGCCCAAAGCGTGCTACCCCAGCCTACCAACCCCACGGGTTCACCGAGAGCATCGGCAAACGCCACTACATCCTCGACGAGGCGCTGAGGGGAATGATCGGGGTGGTCGGCACTGAGGCCACGGCCGCGCGTGTTCAGCAGGTAACAGGTGAATCGTTCACTTAGGAAGGGCAGCAGAACCTCCCAACTAGTCTCGCTATCACCTGGACCAGCCGAGAGGAGTATTAGGGGCAGGCCCTGTCCGTACACACGTGCGGCGATCTGAGTGCCGTCGGCGGAAAGCGTTCGTTGGATTCGGTCCTTGTTCATGTGTCGCTCCTGATGTGGGGTGATAGTAGTGGCGCCAAAGCATTCATCACCCTGTGGATTCGTAGAGGTCAGCGATCTGAAGCGTGCCATCGCTTCATGTGGCTGGCGTGGGTATCGAGGTACGCACCTTCCTTGTAGTGACTGTCGTAGAACTCGGTATCCAGATGCACGATCTGGACGAATCCTGTTAGCACAATCGTTGTGAAGGTGCCGGGGAACTTGCCATACTTGTCGTAGATGTACTGGGCCACCTCGCCCAAGCAGGTTATGAACTCCTCGCTATAGGGCGTGACGCTCTCTTTGACTGCGGGGGTCTGTTGCCAGGGGCCGGGCGTGGCAGGATCGTATGCTCCGCTCTGTCCGAACTTGCGGCCTACGAAGGCTTCCACGACCGCGCGCATGTCGGGGTAATAGGGCGGGCATAGCGCCTCGAAGACACCGTCAAGGCCCACGGGGTTAGGCAGCGTCCAACGCTCGTCGCGCACGAAACGGAAGCCGAACCCCTTGATACCGTTCTCGGCGAAGGCGCCGAGAATGCTCCAGCGGTTGAGGCCGTTGAAATAGAGACCGCCGAGACCCATGCCCTGCATGGTCAGGGTGATGTTGTGGGCCATAAAGGCCAGTTCCGAGCAGTTGGCTTCATAGGCCATCTGCTGCAACACCGACATGGGCACGCGCTTGGCGCTGTCGAGCAAGCCGCCGCGGATGAAGGGATCGAGGTTGCCAGCGGGCCGGCCGGCCTCGTCGTCCATGATCACGTTGCCGTTGCCGATGGCCATGGCGAGCAGGGCCAACACCTGTTCGCTTGCATCGCCAATCGGCATGAATATCGTTGACCCCGGTGTATTGGCCATCCACAGGTTTGGTTCGAGCATGTGGGGTGGCGCGGCGGGCAGGTCGAGTCGCCGGTCTGTCAGCTTCACAGTATGCTCGCGCGTCATGGATATGATCCGCTCGGCGTCTTCTGTGTTACTCTCGAACTCCCGGATCTTGTTTGGCGGGATGTCGCGGGTATTGGTGAGATAGGTTCCCTCGTCGTCGGTGAAGAGCATGACCGGCGTCCCAAATCCACCGGCGGTGGGCGCGGTGCGCCCTGTGTAGCGGACCGTGTAGTGGGCATGTTCACGCGGACGGTCGGGGCCGAAAGGGACACCAAAGTTCCAGCCGGTGATGCCGGTCCCAACCGCGAGCAGCACGGCTCGCTCGAATTCCGAAAGCGGTTGGGGTGGATGGCGCGACTTGAAAGCCAGCGGTCCCGACGGGATCTCCATCCCCAACCCAAACCTGCGGACGCGGCGTCCGAAGATGGCGTTAAGCAGTGGGTAGGTGAGCAGATCGTTCAGTGGAGTGTCATTGTTCACGTCGTGGGTTTTTCGTCTGATGGTATCCATAAAATGTCCTCACTGACTTATGATAAGAGCATCTGACAGCAGGGGTGTTCGGGCATCATTGGCGGCATGACACAAACACAGCCCCATTGGCGGCCGTCGGGTAGAACGACCCAATCACACCGGATATCGGCGTCCTCGTCGCTTTCGTGCGCCCAGTAGACGCCGCCGACGCCTGTGGCAGCCTCGGCTGTGAACGAAAGGGGCTGTTCGCCTGGGAAGGTCACCGTCCCAGTCACGACGTCATCCTCCATCACAAATTTCACGGTGGCGTCAAAGTCGCTAAGATCCGTGCTGGCGAGCGCAGCCGCGCCTTGAGCATCGGCCTCGCCGATCATCATCGCCAGATCCTGGCGATCGTAGAGATAGACAACGATCCCGTCTTGAAGATCCGGCCTCGCGTCTGCGCCCACCTCGTCGAGAAAGGCGATGCCGATTACCCGGCCCTCTTCGATCAGGCCGATGTACGAGTTGTCGGCGCGCTGCGCCTGGACGGCGCCAAACTCCGTTTCAGTCTCCAGAGTTTCGAGATTCAATACCCTGTCTGGTTCAGCCGCTTCAGGCAATGTCGGTGGAAGGACGCATGCGGCAAGAAACAGGATCAACACGGTGAAAAGGGAGGCCAGTAACAGCGAACTTGTTCGGTTCTGTTTACGCATAGTTTTCTCCTTATAAATAAGCCCTACGGTTGCTTAGGGGCGTTGGTGTAGAAAGGCGACGATCGCTCGATGAGCTTGGGGGCGACGACGTCGGCAGGGTGCGTCTACCCACACAGCAGGCAGACGCACGGCCACGATCTCGGCTTCCGGCTAGAAGTGGATGAGTTCCATTGCCTGCAGCCGATGCGACGCATTAACTGCTTTGGATGCTACGCAACCGAAGTTGCCAAATCATCCAAGATCGCTGTGGTCTCGTCAGGATCGATCAAATGGAGGTCGTGAGCGGTTGCTATTTCACGGTAGGGCCAGCCTTCGGCTCGGGCTCTGGCGGCAAAGGGTCCCATAACGTCAGGATCAAGATCGTTGGTGCAGCGGACAAAGGCGCGCGGGAGGGTATTGATAGCCCCAGATAGGTGTAATGGTTCGCGCATAGTGGCTATCGGATGCGGACGGGTGCGTGAAATGTAGCTTGTGCGTACCTCAGCGGAGATTGTATCCTCAGGGGGATGCAGCTCCGGTGGGTAAGGGAACTTGCCATCGCCCCGCCCTTCCGCGGTAGGCAACAAGACATCCCCAAACTCCTTGGGCATGAGATCGCGGAGGGCCTGTCCATCGTTCGGTACGAACGCATCGAGATAGACAAGAAGCCGGAGCCGCTCTGGAATGCGGTCGGCGACGCCCGTAACGACCATTCCGCCGTAGCTGTGACCACACAATATTACATTGCGGAGATCTTCAAACATGAACACCGCCAGCACATCATCAATGTGGTTGGACAGACCGATCTCACTGCCCAGATGCGCACGCTCGCCCAGGCCCGTGAGGGTAGGCGTGAAGACCTCATGATTACGCTGACGGAGCCTGCGGGCGACTGGAGTCCACTCCCAGCCGCCGCCCCACCCACCGTGGACGATTACAAAATTCGCCATATCTGCACCTCCTATCGATGCTACCGGGCAAAGCAATAACCCCGTCGGTTAGTTGTGTAGCCTACTATTGATGCAGTTAGGCGAGAAGGTATCTGGATACACAGGCAAGGTATAGAGTGGGGAATAGTTGGAATACCGGGCAGATATAGACTGTGAGCATTCTGTGGTATCTTCTCAATAGCCTGGGGTGGCAACCATACGGACACGATATATCGTGTCCATACACCCCGAAATATTGAGAAGATGGATTCTGTGATATGCTCATGCTACCAGGATAGCAAGATGACGCTACAACGACAGATGTTGATCTTAACTGAATATGCGCCGCTGCGGCTGCCTGCCCAGGCGCTTTCCACCGCCGAGGGGGAAATGCTCTGGCAGCGCTATGGAAAGTATGTGGCGGTGGAATTCCCTTCGCCCAAAACCGAAGACCAGTGGCAGTTGACAAGCCAGGGCTGGATCGGGTACATCTCCCTTTCCCCGCGCATAGGCTTATCGCTACAGCCCAAAGTGCCGCTGCGAAATCTTTTCCGCATGATCGAGATCGCCTACGGGCTGGAACCGCTTCGCTTCTCCGATGATCTCTTTCGCTGCAACACCCTGGCCGAATTCTACGCTCACTTGGCGCTGCTGCTCGCCCGGCGCGTCCGTAACCGCTGGCGCGCCGGTCTCTACCAGAGTTACAAGACGCTCACCGCGGAGCTTCCCTATGTACGTGGAAAGATTTTGTTGGGGCGCGTCCTCACAACTCCGCCCGCCAATCGGATGCCTTGCCGCTACCAGGAACCGACTGTGGATGGCGAGGAAAACCGCATTCTCTTGTGGACATTGTGGCGTATTTTGCGCAGTGGTTTTTGCGAGGGTGCGATGGATGAAAGCGTGCGTCAACTGTTTCGCACCCTGGCGGGGATCATTACACTAGAGCCGCAACAGCCATCGGTCTGTGTGAACCGATCCTACAATCGGCTCAATGAAGATTATCGAGCACTCCATGCGCTCTGCCGTTTCTTTTTGGAAGGGAGCGGTCCTGGCTTGGCGGCGGGTGATCACGAGATGCTGGCTTTTCTGATCGACATGGCCCATCTTTACGAACGTTTCGTCGCCGCCTGGATTGTGGAGAACACACCCGCAGGGATGAGGGTGCGCCTTCAGGAACGGCTCCACTTTGGCGCTGAACGAGGACATACCTTTGCCATTGATGTAGTCCTCTACGATCAGCAGAGTGGAGAGCCGTGCGCCGTGTTAGACACCAAATACAAAACGCCTACCTCATCCCCAACCAGCAGCGATCTGGCTCAGGTTGTCGCCTACGCAACCGCCAAAGGCTGCAAAGATGCGTTCCTGGTCTACCCCGTAGAACTAGCCTCACCTTTTGATCACCGCATTGGCGATGTGCGTGTACGCACCCTCTCCTTTCCCCTGACCGGCGACCTCTCCCAAACTGGTATAGAGTTTCCGCAGGTGGCCGGGGGCGGGTGACAGAGTTGCAAGTTTGCAGGTGGCAAATTGCAGGTGACAATCGTTTACACACTACACACTACGCACTGCGCACTACGCAGTACGCTTCCCAAACTCAATAAAAACTCACAGGGTTCATTTCACCCAAATCCACAGGGATCTGCCCGTGGGGCCATTGGGTCTGGCTGTTGTAGTGGGCGCCGGTCAGGTTGACGCCGTCTAATTTGGCGCGGCTCAAGTTTGCCCAGACTAAATTGGCGCCTGCCAGATCCGCATTGGTGAGATCTGCGCCAGTAAGATCGGCCCAACTGAGATCCGCCCCGGATAGATTCGCATAGCGAAGGTCAGCATGGCCGAGGTTAGCGCCGTTGAGGATTGCCTGAGACAGGTTGCTCCCGCTGAGATTGGCGCGACGTAGATCAGCGCCCATCAGGTTGGCGCGCATGAGGTTGGCTTCGCGCAGTTTGGTTTCCTGGGCTGCCCAGTGCCTCTTTACCTCAGCCATATCCCCCTTGAGCAACTTGGGGAAAATCTCCGTAGCCCAGGCGCGGATTTTTCCCCAGTCTCGATAATCGCCGTGAGGGGGGATATCGATTGGTAACGACGACGCTCGCTCTGATTCGAGCGAACCAGCGAAGAGTCCTAGCCCTACCGGCGTGATCTCCGGCGTCATTTGCAGGATTGGCTCCAGATAAGAGAGCGCCGTCTGGCGATTATCATCGGTTTCTTCGATCAAGGCCAGGCAAGTGATGAAGTATGCGACAGGGCGTTCGGCCAGGCCGCTGCGGAAACTTTCTAGAAAGCGGAGCGCCTCAGGCAGCCAACGCCCAGCCCGGATCGAACTACCAAGCACAATAGCATCGTACTTGCGGACATTTTCCACAGCTTTGACGTTGAAAACATCTACATCGGCATCCGGTCTGAAAACATCGCCGATGGCTTGCGCGACCTCTCCTGTAGAGCCGCTGCTGCTCGCATATGCAACCAAAATTCGCATAGAGATCAATATCCTTTCTTGACCTGGGTCTATGTAGCCTGGGGCTTAAGCCCCAGGCTACATAGACCAACTCTCGATAACGAGTCGAAAAATGTCTGATTCGGTGATGATGCCGACCACGCGATCATGTTCCACCACGGGCAGACCGCTCACCCCGGCCTCTAACATGAGTTCTGCCGCCTCCTGGATCGTCTCCCCAGGGCTGATGGTCTCGGGTCCCCAGGTCATAATTTCCTGTACAGTCAGGGTCATTACCGGGAGATCCACTTCAACTTCAGGGTCGTCGGGGAAGAACGGAATGTGTTGGACGATATCGCTGAGGGTGATGATCCCAATCAATTCACCGTTGCGTTTAACCACGGGCAGGCGTCGAAATTCATTTTCCTTCATCAGGTTGTATGCCTCGATCAGACGCGTATCCCCCAGGATGGTTGTTGGATTGGGGGTCATCCAATCCGAGACAGCAGACTTTTGGTTGAACTTTTTTTCGACTAGCGTCATCGGTAGCCTCCTATTCAGGCTGGTATAGCACAAAAGGCGAAGCTGCAATTGGATAGGGCAGCATTCGCCTTTTGTCTTAACTGTTGGATCTCTGCCTTATCGACTGTGGCTGCATTGGTATCAGTCGATTGTCACCAGGATCGCGACTATCTGCTGCTTATCCCAGTAGAACCCCAGTGGGGTCCATCCGCCAGGATTGGAGTACTTTCATGTAATTGGCTCGCTCAAAGGCGGCGGGTTCTGCCACATTGATCTGGCTCATGCTGCCCTGCATCTGCTCGACCGATTCGTATTCGCGTTCTTCCATCCACTGCGACATTCCGCCAAGGATGTCACCGATCCGCTCGACGCCGTTGCGCAGCAGTTCCGATGCCATCATGGTGACATTGGCGCCGGCCATCAACCCTTTGAGTACGTCGAGATGGGTGTGGACGCCGCTGGTGATGGCAAAATCCACGGGGACACGCCCATAGAGGATGGCGACCCAACGCAGGGGCAGGCGCATCTCGTTGGAATTGCTCAGTACCAGGTGTGGCTCCACTTCCAACGTGTCCAGGTTGAAATCAGGCTGGTAGAAGCGGTTAAAGAGGACCAATGCGCTAGCGCCAGCGTCGGCGAACTGGGTAGCCATGTGCCCAAAAGCGCTGAAGAAGGGACCGACCTTTACCGCCACTGGGATGGAAATTGTGCGCTTGACATCGCGTAACACATCTAGGTACATCGATTCAACCGAAGCGGAATCCTGGGTGGTTTGCGTGGGGATGTAGTAAAGATTCAATTCCAGCCCATCTGCGCCAGCCTCCTCGATCTTGCGGGCGTACTCGATCCAGCCGCCCGTTGATACCCCATTCAAGCTGCCGATGATGGGGATATCCACGCTCTGCTTGGCGCGCCAGATCAGATTCAAATACTCATCTGGACCGACGTTGTACCGTCCTAAATCGGGATAGTAGTCGAGCGCTTCGGCGTAGGCATTGGTGTTGTAGGAAAGATAATGATCGATCCAATGGCTTTCAAAGTTGATCTGTTCTTCAAACAGCGAGTACATGACAATCGCAGACGCACCCGCATCTTCCATACGTCGAATTCCGCTGAACGTGGTGGAAAGCGGCGACGCCGACGGTACAATTGGATTTTTGAGTTTCAAACCCATATAGGTGGTTGAGAGATCCATGAGGTCCTCCGTATTTTGAATCAGCGAGTGCAAAAAAGAGTAATAAGTAATGAGTAATGAGTAGATTTGTCGAGAAGCTGGACGGACAACGAGTCTCTGGTCATGATTGAGGCTCTGCCTACTCATTACTCATTACTCATTTTTAGTTCACGACTCAATCGCCTTGCTATGCTGGGCGTTGCGCTGTTCCTGCTTGGCCAGTTCTTCGTACTTGTGCCAGCGTTCCAGCACCGCCTGTTGGGCCGCGTCCAGCAGGATCTCCGCCGCCTTGGGTTGGCTCGATTGCAACATGCGGAAGCGATTCTCGTTGTACATGTATGTTTCCAGCGGGGTCTTCGGCGCTTTGGAATCAAGCTGGAAAGGGTTCTTGCCAGCAGCCTTGAGCCGAGGATCGTAGCGATAGAGCGGCCAGTAGCCTGATTCCGCAGCCAGCTTCTGTTGATCCATTCCCTTGGCCATGTTAATGCCGTGGGCGATACAGTGGCTATAAGCGATGATCAAAGATGGCCCGTCGTACGATTCCGCCTCCAGGAAAGCCCGCACCGTCTGGGCGTCGCTGGCGCCCATGGCGATCTGCGCCACATAAACGTTGCCATAGTTGACGGCCATCATGCCCAGATCCTTCTTGCCGGTTGGCTTGCCGCCCGCCGCAAACTTGGCAACGGCAGCCATCGGCGTGGCCTTGGATGCCTGCCCGCCCGTGTTCGAGTAGACCTCAGTATCCATCACCAGGATGTTGACATTGCGCCCAGAGGCCAACACATGATCGAGACCGCCGAAGCCAATATCATAGGCCCAACCGTCGCCGCCGACGATCCAAACTGTCTTCTTGACCAGAGCATCGGCCAGGCTGAGCAGATCTTTGAGCCGTGGGCTGAGGGATGGATCGGATCCTTCCTCAAGGATCTCGGTCAATTTCTCTTTGAGCAGCGCCACCCGCGCACGCTGTGCTTGCAAGCCGTGTTCATCGGATTGATCCGCCGCCAGCAGATCATTGGTCAGTTCCTGGCCAATGTGCGCACGCAGATACCCAAGCAACTCCGTGGCGTATGCTGTCTGTTTGTCCAACGTCAGGCGCATCCCCAGGCCGAACTCAGCATTATCCTCAAAGAGCGAGTTGCTCCAGGCGGGACCGCGGCCCTCTTTGTTGGTTGACCACGGCGTTGTAGGCAGGTTGCCGCCATAGATGCTGGAACAGCCTGTGGCATTAGCGATGATGGTGTGATCCCCAAAGAGACGGCTGAGCAGGCCCAGGTATGGCGTCTCGCCGCAGCCAGCGCAGGCGCCAGAGAACTCGAAGAGCGGTTCGAGCAACTGTAGATTCTTGACGTTCTTGAATTCCAACGATGGATAATCGGCCGGCACAGGATCGACGGTGACAGCGCCCAACCCGTTCTGTCCATTGCGTGGATAGTCGGGCAACTGCATAAAATAGTCCCAATGGATGCGTCCCTGCTCGCGCAAGGGCAGTTGCGCCGCCATGTTGATGGCCTTGCGGCCCACGGCGCGCTTGTCCTTAGCCGGGCAGATTTCGACACAGAGGGTGCAGCCGGTGCAATCTTCCACAGCGACTTGCAGCGTGTATTGAAGCCCTTCCAATTCGCGCCAGCGCGCCTTGCTGGTCAGGAAGCCTTCCGGCGCATCGGCGAAGCTTTCGGCGCTTGCCACTTTACTGCGGATCACCGCATGGGGGCAGACCATCACACACTTGCCGCATTGGATACAGATGTCCGGTTCCCAAACGGGTACTTCGAGCGCGATGTTGCGTTTTTCCCACTGGGTAGTGGCGCTAGGGTAGGTGCCGTCAATGGGCATCATGCTCACGGGCAGGGTATCGCCATATCCGGCCAGCATCGGCGCGGTGACAGTTTGCACAAATTCGGGCGCATTGGCCGAGACCACCGGCAGTAGTTCGATTTCGCTCGTAACTTCACCGGGGATCTTCACCTCGTAGAGATGTTCCAGCGTGGCATCCACGGCGGCGAAGTTCTTGCGCACAATGGCCTCGCCCCGCTTGCCATAGGTCTTGCGGATGGCGTCCTTGATTTTCTCGATGGCCTCATCCTGGGGCAGCACGCCGCTAATGGCGAAGAAGGCCGCCTGCATAATCGTGTTCATGCGCCCGCCAAGCTGTAATTCCTGCGCCAGCGTGTAAGCGTCGATCACATAGAGCTTTAACTCTTTGCGGATGATCTCTTCCTGCACGGTTTTGGGCAGTTGCGCCCAAACCTCGTCGGGTCCAAAAGGAGAGTTGATCAAGAGCGTCGCTCCCTTTTGCGCCAGCGAGAGAACGTCGAAACGCTGCAAGAAGCCAAACTGGTGGACAGCCACAAAGTTGGCTTTGCTGATCAAATAGGTGCTGCGGATCGGGCGTGGGCCAAAGCGCAGATGGGAGATGGTGCGAGCGCCCGACTTCTTCGAGTCGTAGACAAAGTACCCCTGCGCGAAGTTGTCAGTCTCTTCACCGATGATCTTGATTGAATTTTTGTTGGCGCTGACGGTCCCATCCGAGCCAAGGCCCCAGAAGACAGCGCGCACCACATCCTTCGGCTCAATGTCGAAGCCAGGATCGTACTCAAGGCTGGTGTGGGTAACATCGTCGAGGATGCCGATGGTGAAGTGATTCTTGGGTCGCGGCTTGCTCAGTTCGTCATAAACGCTCTTCACCATCGCCGGCGTAAACTCTTTGGACGAAAGACCATAGCGCCCACCGACGACACGCGGCGCTGGCGCGCTGCTGAAATCGCTCCAAACTTCACTGAAAGCGGTGATCACATCTTGGTAGAGCGGTTCGCCGGCGCTGCCCGGTTCTTTGGTGCGATCCAACACGGCAATCGCCTTGACGGTGGGGGGCAACGCCTGCACAAAGTGTTCCACCGAGAAGGGGCGGAAGAGGCGCACTTTCAAGACGCCGACTTTTTCGCCTATCCCTGTCAAATGCTCGACGGTTTCATGGACGGTTTCTGCACCCGACCCCATAAGGATGATGACGCGCTCGGCGTCGGGGGCGCCCACATAATCAAAAAGTTGATAGCGACGGCCTGTTAGATCCGCGAATTTGTCCATCGTCTTTTGGACGATTTCCGGCGTCTTCAGGTAATAGGGGTTGACTGTCTCACGCCCCTGGAAGTAGACATCGGGGTTCTGCGCCGTGCCGCGGATGAAAGGACGATCCGGCGTCAGCCCCCGCGCCCGGTGCGCACGCACAAGATCATCGTCGATCATGGCGCGGATCTGCTCGTCGTCCAACTGCTCGATCTTGCTGACTTCGTGGGATGTACGGAAGCCATCAAAGCTATGCAAGAAGGGGATGCGGCTTTCCAACGTGGCCGCCTGGGCGATCAGTGCAAAGTCGTGCGCTTCTTGCACCGAGTTCGAGAAGAGCATGGCCCAGCCGGTGGCTCGCGCCGCCATGACATCGCTGTGGTCCCCAAAAATGGAAAGACCCTGCGCCGCCAGCGAGCGCGCTGCAATGTGGAAGACAGTACTCGTCAACTCGCCCGCAATCTTGTACATATTGGGGATCATCAAGAGGAGACCCTGGCTGGCCGTAAAGGTCGTCGTCAAGGAGCCAGTCTGTAACGCTCCGTGGACGCTCCCTGCGGCGCCGCCTTCTGATTGCATCTCCACCACAAGGGGGACGCTCCCCCAGATATTAACCTCACCATGAGCGCTCCACTCATCGGCAAACTCACCCATAGGAGAAGATGGTGTAATTGGATAAATAGCAACAACTTCGTTGGTCTTGTGGGCGACAAGGGCCGCTGCCTCGTTCCCATCAATCGTAACCTGCATAGGTTTCATAATTTCTCCTCGTGCTGTGAATCGAGGGCACACCTCAATAGGGATCTGTCCCCCGTAGTGTAAGAGACCTGAACTACTCATACGCTATGCAATCGGAGGGAATAAGTGCTGGTCAGTTGGGCAGGTGGGCGGAGTGGGGTATTGGGTATTGGATATTGGGTGAGTGAAACCAATACCCAAATATCCAATACCCAATATCCAATATCCACCTAAACGTAATGCAGTGCCTTCGCCTGCGCCGTCAGCGCTTCGCGGAATTCGGGGGCGGCGATGGCGATCAGGGCCTGGGCGCGCTGGCGGATCGACTTGCCGTAGAGTTCAGCCACGCCATGTTCGGTCACCACACAGTGGACGTCGTTGCGGCTGGTGGTGACGCCAGCGCCGGGTTTGAGCGTGGACACAATGCGCGAGATCGCGCCCTCCTTGGCCGAGGATGGCAAGGCGATGATCGGCTTTCCCCCTTTGGATCGCGCCGCCCCGCGTACAAAATCTACCTGCCCACCCACACCGCTGTAAAAGCATGGACCAATCGAATCGGCCGCCACTTGCCCGGTGAGATCCACTTCGAGCGCGCTGTTGATGCTGAACATCTTCTCGTTGCGCGCAATCACAAAGGGATCGTTGACGTAGTCGGTGGGGTGCATCTCGACAAAGGGGTTATCCTCGACAAAGCGGTAGAGCTGCTGCGAACCAAAGAGAAAACCCGCTACCAATTTGCCTGGGTGCAGCGTCTTTGCCGCGCCGGTGATGATCCCATCTTCCACCAGCGCCACTACGCCATCCGAGAACAACTCGGTATGAATGCCCAGATCCTTGTGGTGGTGCAGATTGGCAAGCACTGCATTGGGGATGCTGCCGATCCCCATCTGCAACGTCGCCCCATCGGGGATCATGGCCGCGATCAACTCGCCAATGCGGGTGTAGATCGGTAATGTCTCCCCGCCCGCCGCCTCGGGGATGGCATAATTCACCTCAACCACCACATCGATGTCGCGCACGTGGATGAAGCTATCGCCCAATGTGCGCGGCATCTGCCGGTTGACCTCGGCGATCACACAGCGGGCGGCGTCGGCGGCGGGTTTTGTGCAGCCGACCTCCACCCCGAACGAGCAGAATCCATGTTCATCCGGCGGCGAGACCTGCACAAAGGCAAAATCGAGGGGAAGCCACCCATTGCGGAAGAGATTGGGCACTTCGTTGAGGAAGACGGGCGTAAAATCGGCGCGTCCTTGTTGCACGGCATGGCGCACATTGTGGCCGATGAAGATGGCATTGTGCCGGAAATTCTCAGCAAAGGCAGGATCAATATAGGGCGCCGCCCCAAAATGGAGCATGTGAACGATCTCAACCCCGCGCAGATTGGGCGCGTGTGTCATCAGCGCATCGACCAACCGCTGAGGAACGCCAGCCCCGCCGCCAAAGTAGATGCGATTTCCCGATTGAACCCTGGCGACCGCGCTGGCAGCGTCCATACTCTTGGCAGAGTAGACCTGTGTCCAGTTCATAAGGCCGCCTCTCTGCCGATCACCGCTGCGAGTGTCGGGTGAACCAACTGTCCGTTGTGTGTGTTGACGCCCCGGTTCAATTCCGCACAACTTTGGCGCGCGCCCTCGACGCCTTGTTCACCGATCAAAAGCAGATAGGGCAGCACCGCATTGGAAAGGGCGTAGCTGGCTGTACGCGCCACCAGCGCCGGTACATTGGGCACACAATAGTGGACGATATCTTCTTCAATGTAGGATGGATTGGCGTGGTTCGTGGGGCGACTTGTCGCCACGCAACCGCCGCTGTCAATGGCAAAGTCGAGGATCACCGCCCGCGGCCGCATGGATTTCACCATTTCGCGCGTCACCAGCAGCGGCGCCCGCTCCCCAGGCATGGCCGCCGCCCCGATCAGCACATCGGCAAAGGCGACAGCTTTGGCAATATTATAGGGATTGGCGATCATCGTCGAGATGCGCCCCCCCGAACACTCGTCAATGCGCTGGAGGGTTTGCAGATTCTTGTCGAGGACGGTCACCATTGCGCCGATCCCATAGAAGGCGCGCGCTGCGTTCATCCCCAGGATACCCGCGCCCAAGATCACGACCGCCGCCGCCGGCACGCCGGGGATGCCCGATAGCAAAATACCCCGCCCACCGCCGATACTTTCCAGCAGTTGACCGGCCACAATGGGGGCCATCCGCCCGGCCACCTCGCTCGTAGGCAAGAGGACAGGCAACGCGCCGCGCTCGTCCTGGATCATCTCGTAGGCGATGGTTGTCAATTGCCATTGTTCAAATGCCTGTAACAGATCGGGTGAAGCTACCGCCAATTGAAGAAAGCTGAGCAGCGTCTGCCCCGTGCGAAAGTGATTATACTCGTCTGCGGTTGGCCGAGCTACCTTTGCCACCACATCGGCCCGCTTGTAAGCTTCTTTGGCGTTGTAGACGATCTGCCCGCCCACCGCGCGGTAGGCTTCATCGTGAAAACCGGCCCCGCTGCCCGCATCGCGTTCCACAAAAACCTGATGACCTGCCTTTACGAGCGCATCCACCGCCGCGGGCGTCAACCCCACCCGGTACTCGCGCGGCCGCACTTCTTTGGGGACACCGAACGACTTCTGTTCGCCACGCATGTGCGCCTCCGGGGTATTGGGTATTGGATATTGGTCTACGTTTGTCGTGCGCCGTCTCAGTGCGCCGTCCCAGTCTCAGCGGGGTAAAACCGCAACTGATGGTGAGAAGTCGCCTCAGTGACTGGAGAATGAGTGCCTGAAAGACTACTGCAGTCGGCCTGCACTTTCCGCCATCAGAAGCCATCACTGTGGTCTGCGGTCCGTGGTCTGCCGTCGTCTCCCCCTAGAATAGCGTACGCGATGATCCTCCTCACCCGAAATGAGGAGAGGAGAAAGACTATGCAGATGGTGAGTTAGCGGGCTGGTCAGAGGGCGGTGTGATGGGGAGAAGATGCGGATTGGGCGAATCAAAGATGCTCCAGGCGGGTCCGTGACCCGCCGCCAGGTCCGTGACCTGGCGAGTAGTCTGCCAAACCAAATCTGCCGAGTAGGGGCGCTGCTTGCTGCGCCTGGAGCAAATCAGGCGCAGCAAGCAGCGCCCCTACTGAAGATCCGAAAAATAACTTTGGTGGACCACTAAAGCATGGTAAGTAGTAACCTGCGTTCGATTATTGACTTCCCCGCGGACGTTCGCCTACGGTGAGCGACACTGTCTGGCTGCGTCCATTGCGCAAGATGCCAAGCTGGACCGTCTGGCCCGGCTCTGTGGCGGTGATCAGATACCCGATCAGATCCTCAAAGCTGCGTACTTCCAGCCCATCTATGGCGTTGATAATATCCCCCGTGCGGATGCCGGCCTGGCGCGCTGGCGTCCCCGCAATCTCCGACACATAGACGCCCAGCGTATTGGCGGGGATGTTCCGCTGTGCGGCGAGTTGAGGCGTGATCGTGCCGCCAGCAATGCCCAGGAAGGGATAGCGGAAGTAGCCTTCTTCGATGAGGGCAGGCACCACACGCCGCACAATGCTCACCGGAATGGCAAAACCGACGCCCGAATTGGCGCGCACCTCAGAGCGGATGGCGAAGTTGACGCCGACCACCTCGCCGTTGATGTCTACCAGCGGGCCGCCCGAATTCCCTGGGTTGATGGCAGCGTCAGTCTGGATCACGTCGGGCAACGAGTAGCGCGTGCCGCTCATTGTGCCATCCCCCACCGAAAAGCTGCGCCCAATCGCGCTGATGATCCCGGTCGTCATTGTGCCCGCCAATCCAAAGGGGCTGCCAAAGGCCAGGGTGTAGTAGCCGACCGGCGGCACACTTTCGGCCAGCGAAAGTGGCTGCAATTCCACATTCGCCGGTGGATCAACCCGCAACACGGCCAGGTCCGCCTGTGGGTCGGCGGCAATCAACTCCGCGTCGGCCCAATATCCATTCGAGAAATAGACAATGATGGCGCTGGCATTTTCCACAACATGGTTGTTGGTAACAATGTGGCCCTCGTCATCCCAAACCCAGCCGCTGCCCTGTCCTTCCGCTGGCATGCCGGGAACCATGAACCCCGAACTGGCCGTCGAGATCTGCGTCACCTGAATGTTGACCACCGAAGGCGAAATCCGCCGGTAGAGATCAGCCAGTAGATCTTGAGAGAGCATACCCGGCGTGGTCGGCTGCGCCGCCACACTCGAACGGGCTACTTCCTGGTTGGTCAGCGTCTGAACTGCATTCAGCGGGCGAGCCGGCGCCCAGGTGAAACTCCCCACGGCAAGCACAACAACTGCTGTCAAAGTTCCTAAGATGAGCAGCCCAAGCAATAAACGTTTGATTGCGCTCTGCATAAAAGCTCCTTGTTCTGTGAAGCGATGGTTCCTCTGCGTCCCAATTATCCCCGATCCATCTCTATTCTACTGTAATACTTGCACATAGTTTCAGCACAGTATTGGGTTTTGGTTAACATTGCTTAACAGAACGTAACGACTAATCTCCCTCTACCGCCTGCACTTCTGGCTTCAGAAGATCGGCGTGAAGATTGGCGTCAATATAGGCCAGGCTCTGGTGGCGGAAATAGGTGTTGTAGAGTTCGGCGTAATGGCCGCCCTGTCCCATCAGCCCATCGTGATCCCCCTCCTCGATGATCTCCCCTTTGCGCAGGACGAGAATGCGATCGGCGGCGCGGATGGTGGAGAGGCGATGGGCGATGATGATCGCGGTGCGGTCGCGCAGCACCTCCTCTAATCCCTCTTGAATTTGCGCCTCGGTCAGCGGATCGATGCTGGCTGTCGCTTCGTCGAGGATGACAATGGCCGGGTTCTGCAAGAGGACGCGCGCCAGCGCCACCAACTGGCGCTGGCCCATGGAGATGCCGCGCCCCTGCTCGCTGATCGGCGTCTCCAGGCCCTGGGGCAGCGCACTGACCCAATCACCGCCGCCCACGCGCCGCGCCACCCTCTCCACCTCAGCGTTGCTGGCCGCCGGGTTGCCATAGCGGATGTTGTCGGCCACCGTCCCCGAAAAGAGGAAGGGCGTCTGCGGCACGATCCCCAGCCAGCGGCGATACTCTTTGAGATCGAGGGTGCGGATGTCCTGCCCGTCGATGAGTAACCGTCCCCCCTGAAATTCATAAAAGCGCGCCACCAGCTTGCCCAGGCTCGACTTCCCCGCGCCGGTGTGACCGACCAGCGCAATGGTCTGCCCGGCGGGGATGACCAGGCTGAAGTTCCGTAGCACCGTCTCCTTTTCGTTGTAGCTGAAATTCATCCGCTCGAACTCAATGCGCCCTTTGAGCGCGGGGACCGGCTGGCTGTCGCTCTGCACCACCCGTGCCTCAGCGTCGATGAGGGCGAAAACGCGTTCACTCGCCGACAGCCCCAACTGGAACTGGCTCCAAAAGGAAGCGATGCTGGTGAGCGGAAACCAGAAGAGGTTGATGCTCTCGATAAAGAGGAACCAGGCCCCCGCCGATACCGCGCCGGCCAGCACGCTGACCCCGCCAAAATAGAGGATGAGCGCGGTGCCGATCCCCGCCACAGTGCCCAGCACCGGAAAGATGGCGCTGAAGACGATCCCCTGCCGCCAGCTCAGTCGATACGAGAGGGCATTCACCCGCTCAAACTCTTCGTAGATGGTCTGCTCCTGGCGGAAGTTCTTGGCGATGGCGATGCCGGAGATCGACTCCTGAATATTGGCGTTGACCTGGGCGATCACCCGTCGCGCCTGTTGGGTAGTGTGGCGGGCCAGGCGGCGGAAGCCCAACGCGATCAGCACGATCACCGGCGCGATGGTGAGGGCGATCAGGGCCAGGCGCACGTTGATAAAGACGAGGATCGCCACCACAATGGTCACTTGTAGCACCTGGCTGATCAGGTTGAGCGTCAGCGTCACCACGCTGGAGAAGTCCTGTGTGTCCGAGGTGACGCGGCTGACGATCTTGCCCGACGAGAACTCATCGTAAAAGGACATGTCGCGCGCCAGCACGGCGTCAAAGGCGTCCTTGCGCAGATCGAGGACGACGCTGCCCACCGTGCGCGCGGTGTAGCGCTGGCGCACAAAGTTGAAGCTCCACGACAGCGCGCCGGAGAGCAGGATCGCCAAAATCAGCCACCAACTGCGCCCCCAGAGTTCCGCGCTCAAATCATCCGCCGTGGTCAATATGTTCAAGCCGGTGGCGATCAACACCGGCAAGGCCGCGTCCATGGCCGAGTTCAGCACAATCATTCCCCCCACCGTTACCATCTGGCGGCGATAGGGTCGAAAATAGCGATAGATCCGCCCCAGCAACTCCCGATCCGAATAGGAGCGGTCATACGCCTCGGCGTCAAGGCCATCCATGATGAAGCCCATTGTCAATCTCCTCGTGTTGGGTAATAGTCTGTGGGCGGGTGGTTTAGTGAGTCAGGAGTAATGAGTAAGGCTTAGTTGACGAAACCCGCTTCCAATTGGCGAATGATTCTGTCAACCTACTCATTACTCATCACTCATTACACATATCGCGCAAAGATCCGCTGATAGATGGCGCACCGGCCCATTAACTCTTCGTGTGTGCCCTGGTCCACGATCTCGTTCTGTTGCAAGACGAGGATGCGGTCTGCGCGGCGGATCTGGGCCAGACGATGGGTGATGAGCAGCGTAGTGCGCCCTTCCATCACCTTGTTGATGGCGCGCTGGATCTTGTCCTCGGTGGCGCTGTCGATGGCGCTGGTGGAATCGTCGAGGATCAGAATGCGCGGATCGGTGAGCAGGGCGCGGGCGATGGCAATGCGCTGGCGCTGTCCGCCCGAAAGCGTCACCCCGCGCTCGCCGATCTCGGTCTCGTAGCCGTCGCGGAAGCTCTCAATGAATTCGTGAGCCTGGGCCGCTTTGGCTGCTTCCTCAATCGCGGCGCGGTCGATCTGCTGCGATATGCCAAAGGCGATGTTCTGGGCAATCGTGCGCGAAAAGAGAAAGACCTCCTGCTCGATGGTCGAGATCTGCGAGCGCAACGACTCCAACTGCCAATCGCGCACATCCACCCCGTCGATGAGGATGCGCCCTTCGTCCACATCATAGGTGCGGTTGACCAGTTTGGTGAGCATACTCTTGCCCGAACCGGTCTGGCCGACGATGGCGATCACCTGGCCGGGCGCGGCGCGAAAGGAGACGTTGTTCAAGATCGGCCTCACCCCCTCGGCATTATTGCCCATGCGGAAGGTGACATTCTCGAAAACGATCTCCCCGCCTATGGGCGCGGCGTAGCCGGCCAGATTCTCGTCCAGTTCGGTCTCCTCACCTATCAGCTCCAAAATACGCTCTGCGCCGGAGAGACCCAACTGTACCAGCGAAAAGGTGAAGATGGAGATGAAGGCGGGGAAGCGCAGCACCCCCACCAATCCCATATAGGCCACCACCTGCCCCACGCTGAGATCCCCTTGCGAAAAGAGGATCAGGGCGTGGACAAACGCGCCTGTATAGGCAAAGCCGAGCAGCAGCAGGGGCAGGTACCGGGCCTGGATCTCTCCCTCGCGCACAAAATAGTTGCGGTATTGGGTGGCGTTCTCAATGAACTTCTGCCGTTCCTGGCTCTCCTGCGCCATCGCCTTCACCACCTCGATGCCGGAGATGGTCTCGTTCAGCCCAGCGTTGAGGATGCCAAAGCGGGCGCGCTGCATCCCCGCCACGGGGTTGAGCTGGTTCATGTAGCGGCGCAGGGCGAAGACAAAGACGATCACAAAGAGGCCGGGCGAGAGCAGAAGGCGCAGGTCGATAAAGGAGATGAAGACCAGCGGCGCGATGATCCCCATCAACGACTCGGTGATCAGGGCCACGCCGGGGTTCATCATCGGGTTGAGCTGGCGCACATCGTTGCTGGCGCGCGCCATAATATCGCCTACCCGCTGCCGGTTGTGGAAGGTCTGGCTCTTGCCCAGCAGGCTGATATAGAGTTCCTCGCGGGCGTCCCGTTCCAGCCGCTGGCCCAACGTCTCCACCGAGAAGGAGTTGGTCAGATCGATGACCCCGCGCAGGAGGACGATCCCCAGCACGGTCAGAGCGATCCAGAGCAGGCGTTGGGCGCTGGCGTCGGGGCGCAGTACCTCGTCGAAGGCCAGGCCGATCATGCGCGGCACTGCCGAAAAGAGGACATTGGTCAGCAGCGCTGCGGTGACGAAGAGCGCCAGCAGGCCCTTATAGCGAAAGAGATGGGAGAGAATCCAGCGGATTGGGTCCGTGCGGTTGTAGGTGTACTCCTCGGCAACACTGAACTCACGTTTGGGGGGGAATGCGTTGAGCGCGTCGACAGCCAAGAGCCAGCCCTCCTGTGGATGATGGGAACAAATGTTCGGAGGGCAAGTATACTACGAACGGGGAGTTTTGTACAACTGCACCAAAAGCTGACACAAAAGAATGTAGAGCGGACTGGTAGCCCGCTGTCTATTTGACCATATGCAATGAGATAGAAAGAATTGAAGATTTTTTCTTACGCATGTCGCTCAATTTCTTTCGACAAAACTTCCTTGAGTTTCGCCACTATTTTCTTGGGGTCTGATATGATCTGCGTCGTCCCATGTTCATATGGTCCATATACAACCCTAACCTCAACACTATCATTGACTAAGGGAATGATGACCACTTGTGTCCCCGTCGTGTGATTAGAAAACGGCCACCACGATCTGCAGAAATACTTCGTACCTTGATGATCTGCATGGTGTTGAAAGCCTTCGCTATATAGTGCTTGTGGATCTCTATCCTGTGTTATGTAAGTAGTATGAACAAGATGAAATCCATCTGATGGTCCAGATACAGGAAAACCTGCTGTAGCAAGTTGATCCATAAGCTCTTGAACAATAGGCGCATACCTTTCAATGATCTTTACCGCTCGTTGTTGGGTAGTTAAAGCAGCTTGTCGACGCGCTGCTTCTTCGTTTTCCAACTTAACTTTCTGCTGCTCTTTTGCTGCCTTGCCTCGTGAAAGTGAGTCTTGAATCCATTTCATATGATGTTCCCTTTACTGGATTAACGATTAGCTGTCGTACATCAGCACATCGTAGCGGTTTTAGCGAGTAAACCATCAGCACATCGTAGCGTTCACTTTGCTGTTCGTGGCAGACTCCAGGCAAAACGATGATTTATGAAACGATGTGCTGATGGTTCTTTCGCCGCTAGACTTGAGAAATCGCGCTACGATGTGCTGATAGGCGACAATTAGCAAATAAACGGTAACTACTGATCGCTGGATTGATGGTAAATATCTTTGGCGCGACGAGTGGTTGCGCGCAATTCTTGCTCAACCAATTCCTCTAGTTCGGCCATTTCTTCCGGCGCAAGATCGTGACCGTGTGCTCTGCTTGCCTCTAACCGTACCATGAGTTCGGCAAGCCGCGCCTGTTGCTCTTCCCCAAAGAAGCGATCCGCTTTGAACTTTTGCAGGATCACCACTGTTCCCGAATCCGCTGGCAGCGCATCCTCTAGCGCGTCGAGAGCAGCGCCCAGCGTAGTCCCTTCAGCATGGTGCTGTCGATAGACCGCTCGATACTGCAGCCGCCCTTGCGGAGATCGTTCCTGCAAAAGTTGGATCGTTGTCATCGTTCCCTCATCTCGCGACGGTATACCTCACCCTGATCTGCATCATACCACATTTCTGTATAGGATGGTTGATAATTTTTCGCTTTTAGGCGACAATCTGTTCATGGAACCAAGAGAGCGCATCTTACGAATCTTTGTTGAACGAAATGGGAAAGCGCCTTTTGAGATTTGGATGAATACACTGCGCGACAAGCCAACGAAAGCGCGGATATTGACTCGCATTATGCGGTGGAGACAAGAGTACCCAGGAACGTGATATTGTCGCTGCCAAGCGATATTGGAAGGAGTTCAGTCAACATGAAGATGATGAGCAGTGAACCTTTTAGTAAAAGCTATGACGATTACCTTCAGGCTGAACTTGCCGATCCTGAATTGGCCGCAGCTTATTTGACGGCTGCCGCCGAGGATGGTTCTATCGAACAATTTCTGATTGCATTACGGGCTGTGGCGGAGGCGCATGGAGGCATCGGCGCTGTGGCAGAGGCTGCCCAACTCAACCGGCAGACTATGTACCGTACGCTTTCTAGCGAGGGAAATCCTACCCTATCCACACTCCTGGCGGTGCTGCGTGTAATGAAACTAAATCTGGCTTTTACCCCTGAATCTCGAAATTGACTTTTCCATCAATGCGGCAACTGTTCAATGCCGAGCATGTCGGTGAACGGATCACTCTTTTGGCGGATGCAACCCTGCCATTACCCAGACACGGCGTGAGCGCACCAACAATGGACGATTCAACTGGAGCGCAAGCACAGTGGCGCGTCCAATGGCACTCTGCCCAATGATGCGTTCAAAATCTGTGCTCCAGGCAAAGTGATCGGACCACTGCTGTTGTCGTGGATTGAATAGCGGCACAATTTCATCGGTGAGTGGATCAGGCGCAACCACACGGGCACTCTTGTGCTGGTTGCAGAGGGAGCAGGCAAGCCACAGATTGTTCTCTTCTGTGCGTCCTCCACGTGCCACCGGGATGATGTGGTCAACCTCCATTGGCGCGCCAATGAGTAGCTCAGTGGTCAGGCAGTAACCGCAGCTGCGGTGTGCCTGCTCGGTAATCCGTTGGCGTAGGGCCTTGGGGATGAAAACTGAACTCATTCTGAGATAAGTGCCGCCACGTCATAGCCGCGCTGCAGAAGGAATGACATGGCCTGAGCGCGTAGAAAAATGAACTGTTCCAACTCGGTTGCCAATTCGTCGGCCTGCCGGGATTCTGCCTCGCTCCATGCTCTTTCTTGCCGGCGCAGATGTAGCGCTTCAAGTTGCGCGAATTTCTGAGGTGGGAACTGTGATTTCGCCATCTGTAGCAGGGTTTTATCATTGGCAGTTGCGAGACGTTCGACTTCGGCGTTCAATGCAAGATCGATAACCTCATCCGCAGGCAGTGCGCCTGCCACCGTTTCTACCATCTCGATTTCAATCGAGCGGCGCGATTTTTCTGCACGTCGCTTCAGTCGGTTGTACAAATCCGCTGGTAATTTAACTGTAACAGATTGAAGCTCCATAAATTGACCCTCACCTAATCGGCACACTCAAAGCCTCACTTGACAAAGGGATCATACCACAGCCTTGTGTACGTGGAATAGAGAGTCAATCCGCCAGACTAACAGATCCTCGGCAACTGCTCGCCGCTGAGCATGTCCACGATGCGGGTGGCGCCGATGCTGCTTTTCATGGTGACCAATCCATCGCCCTCTTGCCCGACCGCGCCGATGATGGCGGCGCCCTGCTTCAATTCATGCCCGCGCAAAATGGAAAGGGCGCGCTCGGCGTCGTGGGCGGCGACGAAAGCGACGAAGCGCCCTTCATTCGCCACGTAGAGCGGATCGAGGCCGAGGATCTCGCAGGCGCCGCGCACATCCGCACGCACGGGGACGCGCCGCTCGTCGATGGCAATGCGCCGCCCCGACGTCTGACGACGATCTATAGGGACCGCAAGGAGCCGGACCCAGAGCGCAGCGCGCAGCGGTTTCTGGCCGATGTACGCGAACACGCCGACCTGCTGCTCGAGCGAGGACCGCGCGAGTATGGCTTCATCCACCTCACCTTTCAGGAGTACCTGGCGGCGGTGGCGATTGCCGGGCAGGGGCAGCGCAGCGTGGAACCGGTGATCTCCATGCTCTGTGAGCATGTGAGCGACGAGACCTGACACGAGGTCAGCCTGCTCACGGTTGGCTACCTGGGCATTGTGCAACAACGCGACGAAGCTGCCGGGGATGTAGTCGGCGCGCTCATCGACCGCGCCCCTGGCGAGCCGGGCGAAGCTGCCATCCTGGCTGGGGAAGCCGTCCTCGACGCCTGGCCGGGCGGGGTGACGCCTGCCTGCTGCGACACAGTGATCCAATCCCTGCTTTTGACCCTGCGTGACGACGGGCGGGTGACGCCGCCGCGCAAAAGCCGGCGACGTGCTGGCGCGGTTGGGCGATCCGCGCTTCCGCGCAGACGCCTGGTATCTCCCTGACGAACCACTGTTGGGCTTTGTCGAGATTCCAGCGGGGCCGTTCCTCATGGGCAGCGACAAGATACGTGACTCAAGGGCAGACGACGATGATTTGCCCCAACATGAAGTGAATCTAGCCACCTTCTACATCGCTCGCCACCCAGTGACCGTTGCCCAATTCCATGCCTACCTGGAAGCTACTGGAAGACAGCCTCGGTTTTCGGGTGGTCGTGGTCGGGGTCCCATTCACTTCTGGTCTCTGATCTTCTCTGCCCTCTGGGGACTGTGGGGGGTCTCCCCCACGTTTCTGCCATCGCCGTCAGGCGATCGATTTTTTTTGGGGGTGCAGGAGCATGGGTGGGGCGGAAAGAAAGCTTGCCATTGAACCGACATTTGCTTCCGCCCCTAACCGTGCCCCGTCACCAATCTTTTCCCACGGGCACATCGCCATACCTTCACCCAACGGCTACTCGCCGCCGCCTTCGATCTCTCCGAGCGGTTGGAAGAGGAAGAGGCCCTCACCCCCGGCCCCTCTCCCAAAACAACGTGGGAGAGGGGCGTTGTAGAGATGTTGGTGACTCATTGGCAAATGTGCTGTTAACCAA
>JAHBVG010000100.1 GCA_019637695.1 Caldilineaceae bacterium
AAAGAGGCGCGCCTCCACCGGCGCGGTGTTGTATTCTGAGTATTCGGTCTGCATCCGTAGCAGCACGTTGCTATTGGCGGGCAGGTTGATTGTGCGCAACGCCAGCAGATGATCGGTGCTGATACTGAAATTGTACTCCTGATAAAAGCCTTCGCTCTCTACCTGACCCATATCTACCGGAGGGGTAAGCGGCACGGCGCGCACCACTTCCACGGCGTAATGGTCCAGGCGCGGATCGGCCTTGGGCGCGTGGATGCGCGCCTGTTTGCCGTCGGCGAAACCCCCGGCCATGAGGACAAAATTCGATCCCTGGCGCGGCTCGCCCGGCGATTGGGAGCGACGGTCGTCGGAGCAGGTGTCACAGGCGGCGATACTCAAGGGCAGTTCAAAGCCTTGCGTCCCCGATGCAGGCGCATTCACATCCGCTGCAGCCATGTTGGGAATCGAAGCGCTCCACTGCACATGGCTGAACCAACCACTCATCTGCAGGCCGTTGGCATCGAAAACGCTTCGTCGCAATCCTTTCACCCCCACCGCCGTCCACTTGGCCCCATTGCTGGGTTGGAGGTTGTAAGCGTGAAAGGTGCGGTTGAACGTGCTGCTGCCTGGCGTAGGCGGCACAGGGGCGTTGCCGTCCAGGCTCACCGCCTTGCCTTCAGGCAAGGTAGGGCCGCGATATTGGATCACCAGCGCCACGCCCGGGGTATCGTAGAGTCCACCTAGCGGGGAATCATAGTCGAGGTTAAAGCTCTTATCATGCGGCGACCAGGCCATGCCAATGGGGATCGTCGCATAGTTGCAGCCGCCCACGCACGAACTTTCCTGGCTGGGGATGGCGCGCAGTTCCAATCCGTGATTGACCCCACCGTTGATCCAATTGGTGACCAATCCGCTGGCGCCGGTCTGGATGGTAAAGCGCATACCGTTGAAGTATCGTGAAAAGGGACCGTTCACCGACGAGGCGAAACGCCAATAGCGCTGCGCCGGACCTATCGGCGCGCCGACGCTAGGATTGTTGTCCCAGCCAACGGCGGCGTTGTGGGCCCAGCTTGATGTCACCGGACGCACCTCGGCGTCAAGGGTGATCTCTTTGAAGCTGTTGTAGCGCACGTTGACGAAGCCATCGTCGGGGACGACGACCAGTGTAGCCTTTTCAATGGCCGCGCCGGGGGGAAGTGTCAATTGGTTGAGGTTGCTGAAACGTAGCAGCCCCCGATACTGGCAACTGATGGTCCACGGGCCATCTCGATATTCAGTGCGCCCCACATCCAGGTATCCATCCCATTTGCCGCAGCCGGCGGAGACACGTTGGGCAAATTCCAGCGGGCGCAGCACCTGAATTTTCGGGTCCCAAACGATGGGATAGGCGCGGGTCGGGTCGCGCCACCAATCCGCAGGGGTGGACATGGTGACTCGCCAGCCATTGACCGTCGGTTCAAAGCGATAGCGCGCAGTGATCCCAACAGAGGGAGTCTTCTCTTCAAAAATGTAGGCTGGGGTAAGGATCAGGGGTTCGCCGCCATTGACGGGGCGGATCTCTACATCGCTCTCCGTTTCAAAGGCGCCAACCTGAAGGGCGCCTTTCGTCCATAGCTGCGCCCCTGCCGGTAGCTGTAGACGCGCTCGCAAGCGCAGGCTTTCAGCATCCCCCATGAGCGGTGGCTGAGCAAAGATAACGGTATGTTCAGCCGCTCCCGGCAACGCCAGGATCTCATCAGTAAGGCCGGGCAGGCTCCAACTCCCCAAGTAGCGGATGATTTGCCCATCCTCGGCTATCGACACGCTCTCGGCAGGTAGGGTTGCCTGTGGCTGCGCCAGCATCACCTCTCGATCCCCAGTGGCAGCCAGCAATGCTTCTGGCTGCCAGCCCACCGTCAGCAATCCCAGCCCTACCTGCATGGACACGCGCCGGGGATCGGCCCCAATTTCGACAAGATTGCGCAGATTAGTAAAGCCCTCATCGCCCGGTTCAAAGCGTGTGTCGATGGGTTGCTGGCTTCCATCGGCAGCGCGGTAGAAGCGAGGCGTTGCAGAGATGACGGCTGTCCACTCGCCATTGCCCATCTCTATGTGCTGGATAAAGGGTGTATCCTCGTCCACAGGGAGACTGGCCGGCAGCCACGTAAACGATGGCTCACTGACCGTTACCGGTTCCCCTGTGTGGATGGCCGGAGAACCAATTGTCAATGGCGATTCTGCTATGGCGGACTCTAGGATCTCTATCTTCTCGGTAGAGGTAGCCCAGAGTGGGCGCTCAGGTGGTAGAGATGGTAGTAGAATCGCAACTGTAAGCAACAGCGCATAGAAACGAGATTGTTGCGCTTGTAGTTTCGACACGAAAAAACGAACATACTTCCAAATTCTACTGGGGGGAATGCACAGCCTCATAAGCCCGCCTCTTCTGGTTACTGGCTCATCGCATACTATGGTTTCGATCGTTGGAGCGGCGAAAACAGTAAACCATGCTTTAGGTAGAGAAGCAAGCCCTTACGCATTCATGCCCGAAGGTGAATCTGTCTTCCTTTCAGTCATGCTCAACATTGGATGGATTATCTTTTGGGGTAGGAGATCGCCTATGCGAGAATAGTGTGCAGTTTAATACACCATCAACTGAACTGGTGATCACACATGATTCAGGAGAAGTTATTATGGCGAACAGGACTTACGGGGTCGGTATCCTCGGTGCAGGTTGGGTGGCCGGCGAATATGTCAAAGCCTTTCGTGACCACGCGCAGACAGAAATTGTCGGCATCTACAACCGCACGCCGGGCAAGGCGAGCCGCTTGTTGGCTGCCCACGGTGTACAAGCCAAAGAGTACCCAACGCTGGATGCGTTCTTTGCCGATGAGCGCATTCAGATTGTCGTCTCATGTACGCATCCGAACGTGCGGGCAGAACACTGTGTGCGCGCCGCCGCCACCGGTCGTCATCTGGTGATTGAGAAGCCGGTGGGGCTTGCCTACGCTGAAACTGCGCAGATCCGAGAGGCTGTGGCCAGGAGTGGGGTAAAGAGTGTGACCAGCTTTGTGCTGCGTTGGAATCCCCAGTTTATCACGGTTCGTCAGCTTATCGACGACGGTGTGCTGGGCGAACTCATCTACGGCGAGGCCGACTATTGGCATCCGGCGCGGCGAGCAACGCCAGGTAGTCCTGGGTTGCGCAAGGATGTGGTGGGCAGCGCTTTCCTCAGCGGCGGCTGTCATGCCGTTGATATGTTGCGCTACCTGGGCGGCGAGGTCAGCGAGGTGGCTGCTTTCTCCGCCTCTCCCAAACGCATCACAGCGTTTGAGTTTGACCCGGTGGTCGTCGCCTCGCTCAAGTTCGCCAACGGCGCCGTGGGCAAGCTTTCGGCCCTCCTCGACGGCGACACGCCCTACAACTTCCACTGCCGTCTCTTTGGCAGCAACGGTTCCATTCAGGACAACCAGGTCTACTCCTCCCGCCACTATCCGGGCAGTCTCGACTATTGGAGTTTCCCCACCATCAGCCCCAACAGCGGCGACGTCACCCATCATCCCTTCAAAGCGGAGATCGCCCACTTCATCGAGTGTATTGACAACAATGTAGAATCGCACGCATCAATTTATGACAGCATCCGCTCCATGTCTATCTGCTTTGCCATTGACGAATCCGCCGCGCAGGGCGGACGTCCTGTCAAAGTCGTCTATGATTGACATAGGTTAACTACTAAGCCCGCTGCTCCAGACGGGACCGTGACCCGCCGCCAGGTCCGTGACCTGGCTAGAGCAAGGCTTATAGAGAAAACAGATAGAGTTCGTACAATCGTAGGGGCGCTGGCGGACGCAGCGTCCGCTTGCTGCGCCTGTCGGGTGCGGCAAGCAGCACCCGTACCAAATTGTATGTTATTCAAGTGGTTCTCTATTAGAAGTTACGCTCAGTCGTAAAAATCGAAGGTCTTGTTGGGCGGGCCGTAGACGGCGAGAGCGCCCGCCCGATCCACGTCGGTGATCTCCAGGGTGACGATGCCGACTGCCTCATTTTTCTTTTGCCCGCATAGATAGTGCATCACCGAACTGGGATCGTAGGGCGTCAACTCGAAGGTATAGGTCAGGTTCTCGCTCGGACAATCTGGCGGCGCGCCGCTGCGAATGTGTTCATGGCGGAATCCTAGCACATGGCCCAGTTCGTGGCGCAACACGCCTTCCCGGCTAAAGCGCAGACCGGGGCTGAAGAAAACAGGATCAACGATCACCCTCCGCTTGTGTACGGGATCGTTGGGGAAGAAGGCCGCGGCGATGACCTTCCCTGCGGTGTCGACGCCCTGCACCCAGAAGAGCGGGCTTTCGTCGTTGCCGCTGGGTCCTGTCGCATCCAAATGGGCCAGGTGTTCAAAATCCACACCGCAAACCGCTTCCCAATCGCCGGTCGCCTGCTCCATCGCCTTCACCACCAACGGGTATTGGGTCGGCGTAAAGGAGCTTTTGGCGATGGCGTAGGTCAGCGCCTTGCCGGGTCGCCAGCGCACAATTTGATTGTTGATGTTGCGGATGCCCACCAATCCCTGCTCGTCCGTTGGGATGGCGGTATCGGCGGCTTCGAGCGCAGCCCGCTCGACTGCGTAATCCCACAACTGGTCTTCGCTGAGCAGTAGATCGGCCTCGACAATGTAATGACGTTCGCCGTCGATCTTGACCCATCGGTCGGCGTATTGTACTTCTTTGAAGTGCTGAAAGAGTTCATCGGCGCTGCGTGTCATGCAGATCCCTCCTGGGTGAAGTGAGTGTGCTATACGTCGCTATCAAAAAAGGCCAGCAGCGCCGAACCAGCCTGTCGATCCGCCGTCTGCTGTTTCTGCTGTTGCGTCTGGGAAAGGTTTCTGTCGTCGTTGCGCACCCCTGTGTTTTCAATCAACTTAAAGAGCCGCGCAGCCACCCGGACCGTCTGGTTGCTGGCGACATAACCTGTGGTGTCCTGATGATAGGCAACTGTGGCGGCGGCGAAAAGCTGTCGAAAGGATTCATTGCTGGGCAAGAGGCGGCGCTTCAGAATATCGTCAGCCAGCTTCTGCACCCGCTTTTCGTCAACTGGTTTCACCGTTTTGGTCAGCGTTGCGCCGCCCAATCCTTCCCATTCAGTGGTCAGGATCGCCTTCACCACCGCTGCAATGTCCGGCTCGAAGGTCCTCATCTGGTGAAAGGTGTAGGTTCCTCGCCATGCCTCGTCAATCGGCAGGCAGTACGCCGCCAGCCATGCCTCCCGTTCGCCGTTTTTGGGGGCGAGTTGGGCCAGGATCTCGACGTTCAACAGCATCCGCAGGAAATCCGGCGGGTAGAGTCCCCAGGCCGGTCCATCCACGCGCTGCTGCTGGATCGTCTCCGGGTCGTTGATCAAATAATCCATCAGCGCCAGCACATGCGCTCGCCCTGTGCAGATAATGCCGAAAACGTCGGCGAAGATCTCTTTGCGCCACATCGTCCACGCACGCTTGCGTCCGTCGTCTACCGGCAGCGCGTCAAAGATCTGGCTGAGTTGCTCCTCAAGCCCAAAGTCCCGTTCCACGGCATGGCCGACTTCGTGCGCTACGAGTACGGTAATGGGCAGGTGATCGACGTGAAACCAGGGCAGCCCGATCATCGGCACGGGCAATTTCAGCACCGCTCGTCCAAATTTGGATGAATCATCGGTTGTCACGCCTTCGGGCTGAAAGTTGGTGTCGCGGCCCTGGACAAAAGGGGCCGGCTGGCTGCTAAAAAAGAGGAGGGGCGGCTCTTTCAGCGCTTCGGGGGCGATGGTCCCCGCGCGCTTGGCCTGGTCGCGCACAGGTTGGTAACAGACCCATGCCAGTTCGTCGGCCGTGGTCAGATCCTGCATCAGCCAGGCGATGTCGCGCAGGGCCAGTTTGCTGCGGAAATAGGCCCAAATGCGGTGCGCGCCCAACACTATGGTAAGGGGTTTTCCCACAGGTGTGAGAGGCGCACTTCTAAGCCTGCTCCAGCACCTGTGAAAAAATGTTCCAGTCAGTGAGACGTCGCACCTGCGTGTTGTGTTTCTCCAACTTTTGCCGCTCCTCGGTGCGTGCGCGCCAATCCTTAAATTCGGCGCGCAGGGCTGCCTCTTGCACTTGCAGGCTGATCGCGCGGCGGGCTAGTAGTTCCATGTCGCTGTCCTTCCTTTCCCAGCCAGCGCTGGAATGCGCAGCCGCGGATCGCCGGTGAAAAGCGCCGCGCCGGCGTACACAAGGAAGGGCGGCAGATCGTAGGTGCTGCGTAGTTGCATTCCACTGCCGCCGCGCCGGTACGATGGAGATCTACGCAGATCCTCCACCTGCCGATCTTCCGCCGCCTGCGCCCAAATCCGCCCGATGAGATCTTGATATGAGATCCCTTCGGGCAGCGTTTCCAAGAGGATCTCGTAGATGCGGCGCTGCTCTTCTTCGTAGCCCAGTCCCGTGGCGAGGATGCCCGCCGGCGGCTCGCCCTGTGTCCATTCCCCGGCGAAGGCGTTGCGCAGACAGAGCTGGCGCACCCACTCAGTGACGCTGCCCGGCGCGGGCGTGTCGAGGATCACAAAGGGGACGACATCCGCCCGGCGCAGGGCGTTGCCGATCTCCCTCGGTGTCAGCCCCAGGTCGGAGGATGGCCCGAAGCCGCGGTCGCTTGCTTTGGAGAATGCCCGCGACGATTGACGATAGCTGAAATTGTCCGCGCCCACATCCAGCGAGAGAGCGCCATTTTGTTCGCGGATGTTGGCGATCAGGTGGAGTACGCTGGGGCGCAGACTGCTCAGGGCGGCGGTCAGGTCGCGGCTTGTCGGTTCTTGCAACTCCTCGACCGGGATGCCAGACTGGCGATAGAGGTTGGCAATGTCGATCCCCAACAAGTTGCGCGATCCGCGTGTTACCGCTCGCTCCTGTATTTGCGACATCCGCACGATCAGCACGCCCGCACTTTGTTCCCGCGAAATCGGCGTCGTGTATGGGATGTGTCGATAGAAGCGGAGGTTGTCCCAGGCCAGGGTAAGGGGTAGAGTATCGGCTGGCCGCGCCATTTCCCAGGGCAGCCACTGGAGTTGCGAGTTGCGCGTGGAAAGGCGTAGCCAGCCTTCCGGCCAATCTCGCCATTCCTGGGCCAACCCCCACTGTTGTGGCAAGATTATCTCGCCCATCTGCGCGCTGATCGCCAGCCAATCGCGGCTGAAGCCGGCGGGAAAGCCTTCGGCGTAGCTCATATCCGCGGCGCGGCGAAAGGCATCCTGGTTGGGGGGATCGATCACAATTTCCGCTTCGTACACACGCTGGCCGCTGGTCTCCGCACGGACAATTGCAACCATGACGGGACTTCGTCTGTCCGCGCTGCGTTCGCTCAACGTGACCGTTAGATCCACATAGGGTGGTTGCTCAAGGTCAATCGACTTGGTGATCGGCGTCGACGCGGACTCCAGCGCCGTCATCTCCGCCGAAAGCGTCGCCGCGGACCGTTCATCGCCGAGGCTGAGGAACGCTTTGTTGGCGGCATCGGCGTTCGCTTCCGCCGTGGAACGGTCGCCGTCTGCCAGCGCCAGCCGCGCCTCCAAAGCCATGATGCGCGCCGTCCACACCGATGAGGGATGGCCGAGTACCTTTCCGCTGAATTCGAGCAGTTGACGCGCCCCTGCGCTCTCTGTTGGAAAGTGGCGGTACAGCCGCTCGGCCTGCTCCAGCGTTGCCAGCCCGATCAAATCGGAGACGGCCTGTTCTTCCCTGCCCAACAGCAGATCGCTGGCCCAGCCCAGCAATTGCGATGTCCATTCCAGGCGATCATGGGCCAGGAAGATCCGGCGCAGGATCGCCAGCCGTTCGCCCGATGCGGATATGGCAGCCTGCAACCGATCTTGCGCCTCGGCCCACCGCCCGCAGACCCTGTACACCTCGGCCATCCGCAGGGCGGAGAGCGCGGGATCCTGGCCGTCGTCGTCCGCTGTGGGCAGGACGCGCAAAAGCGCCTCGACCGTGGCCGGGCTGAGCGGCAGCAGAGGGCAGCGCGTCAGCCCGCTCAAGAGCAGCGGACGGCGGCTGACGGGTTCGATCAACGCCAAATCCTGGCTGATCTGTCGGACGAGTGTCTCGGCGTCGCCGCCTACGGTCAGCAGTTCCACCGCAAGCGGCAACCGTAGAAAGACGCTGGCGCTCGGTGACATCTCATCCCAATGGGTTTGCAGGGCGGCGCGGGCCTCTTCGTGATCCCCTTTGCGGATCTGCAACCGGGCAGCCAACAGCCGTCTCCGCAAGTCGGTTTCGGGCTGCACGCTGTAGCTTGCGCTCTGGCTCAGGAAATTGTTAGCCAGGTTGAGATCGCCGCCTTCGCCCATAGCCAGTTCGGCGCAGGTGAGCAGGTTGTGCGCCGCCTGATCGGCGGGGGCGACAAATTCCGAGTTGATCTGTTGGTAGCGGCTGTAGGCTGTGCGCAGATCGGCGTGGAGCGCCGCCATACGGGCGCGCAGATCGGCGTCAACGGCGAACCATCTTGGCGGCAATTGAGATGGATCACGCGCTGTGCGGTTGAATGCTTCCAATGCACGCCAGGCCAGATCGGATTCACAGGTTGCCAGCGCCCCTTCGCATCTTAGCCAGGCGCGTTGATAATCGGGCAGCGCGGCGATCCACGTATCCACGCGGCCAATGGCTTCGTCGTTGCCGTCTGCGCGCTTCGCTGCCTTTCTTTCCTGACCCAGTTTGGTGAGCAGGCGCACCTGCGCTACCAGGCTTTCCACGGCCAGATCATTTTCCCGGCTGGCCTGGGTGTGGACAAAGAGCCGCTCATAGATTGTCAGCGCCTCGGGTTCGCGGTGCAGGATTTGCAGCAGGGTTGCCAGCGGTAGTCCGGCCGCGGGCAGGCGCGCTGGCGCATCGCTGTCGGCCAGGTGAAAGGCAGTTTCAAAGTCCGAGAGCGCTGCCAGCGGTTGATCCTCGCGCAATAGTTCGCCGTGGAGCATGTGCAGATCGATAGAGGTCAGTGCATCCTCGGCCAGGGGTAAGGCGGCGCCCACTGTACTCAGCGCGCTGTCGTGTTCCTTGTAGGCGTGCTGCAAGCGGGCGCGCAGATAGGCAATCCTGGCCGCGGGTACAGCAGATTTTTCGGTCGGATTGTTGCGCTCGATAATGGAAAGCCAGCCAGCCAGTCGATCCTGTTCGACGGGGTCCAGCAGCAAGGACGTATGCACCAGATTGTCAGCGAGGAGATAGGCGGCGGTCGCCTGCACGCGAGGAGCAATAGCGGCGCTGCGCGCTCGCAGATCCGCGCTTCGGGCGGCGGCGGCAGCCAGGGCCAACGCTTCATCCGCAAGGATAACGGCCTGTTCGGGGAAGGCGGCAACCTGCGCAAACCAGAACTCGTCCACATCGGCTGCGCCCGTTTGAACGTTATGATAGAACGCCTCACGCAGCCAACGTCCAGCCTGCGCAGTATCCTCTTGAGCCAACTCGGTGTAGAAGATCAACGATTGTTCATGGAGCAGACGCAGCACAGGCCGGCCTTCTTCCAACTGTTCCCAGAGCAGCGTGCGCATGGGATCCAGCACGCTGGCGTGGAAGATAAGGGCGTCGGGCGTATCGCTGGCTGTCATCACCCAGGAGTAGTCGCTGACGTAGCGATAGAGGGTCTGCCAGAGATGATCGACGTTCCCTCCCTGTGCGTACGCGCCGAAGGCATTCTCGGGGACGCCCCGATCCTTTTGGGCGTCATCGAGTTGGCCGGGGTGGCTCTCCACTTCCTCAAAGACGGGCAGCAGCACCCGTTCCACGTAGGATCGAGTGAGGCGACGCGGGGCGACCCCATAGCGTACGACCCAGCGCACACTTTTGTCTTCAATGCGGTCGATGACGCGCTCGATCAGATAGGCCAGGTTGGCGTCAGGATAGGCGGCGATCTCGGCGGCGGTGATGCGCGGGTTGGCCCTCACTACATCGGCCAGCAACGCCAGGGTGAACGGGTTGATGCCATCTTCAGGCGTGCGCGCCTTATCCAGCAGAGCGAGGATGCGCAGCTTATCTTCGTCGTCGCTCTCTTGCAGTTTGCGGTGGCGCGTGAGATAGATGCGGGCTTCTTCGTCGCTGAAGCCGCGAAAATGGACGGCAACGCTGCTTTGGCCCAAGCGGCGGCTGAACTCGGTCTCGGCGTTGGCGGGGCTGCCTTCGATGGGTTGGCGCAGATCAAAGCGACCAGCCAGGATGATCCGGGCCTTCAGGTTGCCGTGCAGTCGCTCAATCAGATCATAGAGCGCGATTTCATCCGCTTCGTGGCCGCGCAGATTCTCCATCGTGTCGAAGATGACGAGGAAAGGACGGTCGATCTCGGCCACTTTTTCCAAAAAGCTGTTGACCACGCGCCGCGGAAGTTCCTGATCGATGGCGGCTGGGGCGGGCGCGTTGATGTCAACGCGCAGGCGTTGCGGCGTCATATGGCGTTCGTATTGGGCCAGCAATTCCTCAAAGGGGTTGCGCGGCAGTTGTTGGGAAAGCTGCTGGGCCATGCGCAAACAGAGCCGCCAGGCTGAGTGGGCAACATCCTTTGGCTCGAGATCAAAGTCGATGCGGGCGCAGGGGATATCGCGCGGAACACAACGGCGGGCGATGGTGGCGCGCAAGAACATCGTCTTGCCCATGCCGCCCGGCGCATAGATTTGCAGGATGCGCCGCTCGGCATCGCCCAGCAGATCTTCGAGCAGCGAGCGCGTGGACGTTCGTTCCAGATAGTAGGCGGTCTCGTATTGTTCACGCGCCCAGAGTGTACGGGCGCGCAGACGGCGGCGGGCGTCATTGAGCAAGACGACATGCGGCCCCAATAGATCCTCTCGCTCTTCAAAGAGGTGGAGCAGCGCCGTGCAAAAAGGCAGATCGAGGATGGCGTCGGCCTCGGCAAACTGTGTCTGAAATTCCTGGGCGGCAGCGGCGCGGTCGGCGGCCACCAAATGGTAGAGCCGATCCAGCGGCTGATTGTGTGCAGCATAATAGTCCACAAGCCGGGCGCTGAAGGCGCGCAGGGGATCGGGTATGTCGGCGATGTTCCTCGCCTTGCTCTGCGCGCCGTCGGTCCACCAACTCTGGAAGGCCCGGCTGCGCAGCGGATCACGCAGGCTGAAGCGTGTCACCGCGCCGGGGATGCGTTCGGTGTAGCTTTCCTCAGCTAGATCAACGAAAGATCGATCAACACTGGGGAGATCTGGCCGAATCACCGCCTCATAGACATCGGCGTCTACAGCGCGCAACGTGGCGCAGCGACGCAGCAGTTGACGCTCGTCTTCGCTGAAGAAAAAGAGAGGATCCCGCAACTGTTCGGCTGTGAAGGGCAGAATTGTCGTATCCGCCATAAAGGATTCCTTCGCCTATTGGCCGACGTCGGCTGCCGGCCATTGGGCGTGCTGTTTACCGAACTTTTCCAACGGGTCCAACGCTACTGGAGTCCAGACCGGGCCCACAGTCGCGCCATAGACCTTCAGGAGCATGTCCACCACATCATCTTCATCGTCGGATGCTTTCGTCGGCAACTTGAAGAGGCGGCGTAGAAATTCCCGCGCCAACTCGTCCCATCTTTGCTTGGGGAAACCGACCAGCGGCAGTGTAGGATAGTCGGCCAGGGGAAGCGTGGACGTGTTGGGCTGCCGGCTGTAGATCTCATCGCTGGGGCGGGCCAAGAGCAGCAGCGTAATATTCTGGTTGGGGGTTGCCAGATACCACTCAAAGAGATATGGCAGCAGAAAGTTATGTAACTGGGATAGATCCATTCGTTCCCAATGGTCGATGGCGATCACCAGCCGGGTTTCAGCGGAGACAGCCTCCAATCCCTGACGGAAGGAGGCCACAATCTGCTCCACATCCCGCCGATCCACATCGGTCAGGCGCATTTGATCGCTCAGTTCCTGCCCCAGTAGTTGAGCGACTTTGGCGCGGAAGGGATCGAAGGCAGCCTTATCCAATGGACCGGTCAGGAATTGGGTGGGTGTATGGCCTGGCGTCCCATCGCTGATGCGGCGCAGCAGGGTGAGGGTATCGATCACCGGCTCGTTGCGCAGATCCACGTAGCGGGTCTGAAATCCGCACAGCGCGCAGCGGGCCAGCAGTTGATAGGCGAAGCGGGTCTTGCCCACATCCTGTTCACCCAGCAGCAAGTAGACATGCTGTTGCGCCCCCGTGAGATTTTTCCAGGCTTGCCAGCGATCCTCGTGGCGATCCACCAGCCGCGGCAGTTCGCGCAGAACGGTCTGGCGGCGTATGCGCTGCCAATGTTGTTGCTCTTTTTGGACGTTTAACTGGAGAACCTGTTGGGGCAAGGCGCGCACTTCCAGGCAGGGGGCAGCCCAATCGCGACGTTTGCGCGCATTGGATAGACGGCTCCATAGTTCCTGGCGACCCGCGGCCACTGCTTGATCGAGACTTTCCCCGCGCGCCAATCCCTGGTAAAAGGCGGTGGAGAAGGCAACAGCCAGCGCGCCTTCAATATCAGTATGGATTCCCAATACTGCCGCCGCGCCCGCTTCAAGAAAGGCGTTTGTCACCGACCACAACCCCGACTGGGCGACCTCTTGGGATTGATCGCTGCTGCGGCAGGCATTGACAAAGACGAGACGAGGTTTCCACGCGCCGGCAAAGAGCCCCTGAATATCGGCGGCGGTCCATACCTGTTCTTGTCTGGTCTGCACATCGTAGAGATTCAGGCAGGATTCGTCGCCATCCACGCTGCCGTGACCGATGAAGTGGAAGATGTGCGGGTTGAAGGCTTCGGGCTGACCAGAACAGTGTTTGCGGATCTCCATCGGGGTAGGGTTGTGCAGGATCTTGAGATCGACCTGCGCTTCAATTGGAATCAAAGCGTGGATCAGATCGGAAAGTTCGTCCTCAGCACGTACATTGGGGTCGTTGGGCGCGGAACCGACGACGACAAGGATGCGCAGGGGCCAGGCAAATTCAGGCAAGTTGATTTCTGGGCGCAGGCGACCGCGGTAGACTCGGCGTTGTGTCTGGAAAAAGAGAGGCAGGTTCTGCCGCATCATCAGTTCCCAGGGCAGGGAACGCAATTCCTCGGCTTCCACATCAAGGACGATCTCTTCGTCGGCGCCGGCGACCTGGAAGTGTTGGGCCAGATCGCCCTGTGTGATCAGATCAAAGAGCTTCTGCCCAATGGCAGAGAAGAGATCATCTTCGCCGCGGATGGTGGCGAAGCGCTCACGGATGGCAGTGATGGTGAAGTCGTCGTCGCCCTCTGTGGGGATTAGACCCTTGTCGAAAAGGACGGACGCGATTTCGGTCTGTTCGGGCCAGGCGCGCAAAACTGCCCGATAGCCGTTCGGGTTCTGCGCATCTTGGGCGATGTGCAGGCAAAGGGTCTTTCCCATACACGGTTGCCATGGTTGCAGGATCACTCAGGATAGAGGAGTACATTATAGCATCTGACCAGTCGGTTCGGCCATTTTACACCCATCTCTTTTCCGGCGCCAGAAGTGTTCCTTATCCGCATTTGTGAGCATATCAGGTAGAGAGTCGGCGCTCCAGCTTGAAACCATCACCCACAACGCCATCAGGCTGAAGAAGATTTGCACACTGAACTGAGGCGCATACCCACCAGCCGCAAAGAGAACAAGCCCCCACCCCACCCGATCCTGCCGCTGCACACAGGCCAGGATCGTCGTTCCGGCCAGCCAAAAGCTTAGAACATAGAGCGGCCAGGGTAGATAGAGCGTCATTCCCGTGGACCAGATGACGATGGTGGCGGTCATGGCAGGGGAGGCTACGTAGAGGGCGGCGAAAAGGGCCGCGGGGATCAACCCACCGATCCAGGCGCGGCGCGAGGCTCCGCGTCCCCAGTTCCACCAGAAGAGAATTGGAGCGACAATAAAGAGCAACTCACCCAGGTTGAAGATTGGAAGCGTGAAGGAGGGCGGACCCGACCAGCCCAGCAGCCGATAGAGTACAGGGATCAGATGAAACACCTCTCCCAGACTCAGCACCAGCGCCGGCAAAAGGAGGGCCACATGCAACGGCGCAAATCCACCGGATCGGCCATCTCTCGCCAGGAATGCCCCCACCAGCCAGAAAATCGCCGCCAGTGTGAGCAGATGGGCAACGGCTGAGAGCCAGGCAGCAGGCGCTATCACCAGGAAGAGCAAGGATAGCCCCAGGCGTGCGGCCAAGATCGCGGGTAATCCTGGCGGGCGCTGTCGGCGTACCTCTTGTCCGATGATCCACCCCACCCCTGCCAGCACCAACAGCCCGGCCAGCGAACTCCCCACCTGCCCTACGAAAGCGAGGACCTCATAGCCGGTGATCATGGCGGGGGTCTTCGGTATGAAGATCGCCAGCCGGGTTAAGGTGCGCGTCAACAGCCAGTCCATCAGCGCCGCGATAGCCAGCAAGCGCAGCATGAGATCAAAGGAAAGGGAGGTCATGATCGTGAATCGCCTTTCGTTGACGTAGCGCGTAGTGCGTGTCGCATAACGAGAGAATTGAGTCAGGTAAGGGCACGGGTGGGGGCGGGCTCAAACATTAGGTTGATAGCGAACATGCTTCCCGCCCCCACCCGTGCCCCTACGGTATATGGCTGTATAGTTACCTACGCATTACTCCTATTCCGGCAGTTGGAAGTAGATCAACCCACCAACGACAACGGCCAGGACCAGGAAGGCCAGGAAGATGATCATCAAATTGAGGCCGCTGTTGCTTGGGGTTGGGGCAGCGCTTGGGGCAGAAGCGGCCTGGGACGCCGCCTGGACAGGGCCGCCTAGCTGTAACGAGATCCACTGTGAGGTGGACTTCGTGCCGTTCCGCTCCTGATTGGCGCCATCCCAGGCAGCGAAGGCCACAGGATAGACCTTGTCACCGGCAAAGGAAATGTCATCGGCCAACATGGAGGTCAAGCTGCGGCTGAAGATCACCCGCCAGGCGCCGTCGGACCAGACGCCGTGCCCCTCGACGTTCTGCTCGTTCATCCCTCTGGCCGTCAACGTGCCAAAGCCGCCAGCCAGCAGATCCTCAACAGGGGTGGCGCGCAGACGGCTGGCATAGAGGTTGCCGGCGGCCAATGCTGTCAGATAGTTGGTGTCGAGGTAGTCGGCGACCAACTCGTTGGCCGCCAGCACCCGTTCTGACGCATGGGTAAAGGGATAGTAGTCCACGAACATGTCGGGGTAGGCCGTTTCCATGTCCTGGCGGGCGGCGAAGATATCCGATTGCCAGTCTGCTTTCCAGTGCCAGATGATCACATTGCTGCCCTGTTGGCCCATACAAAAGAAGGGCTGACCCTCGGCCAGAGGAAATTGCAGGGCGACGCCGTCACGAAAATCTTCAACGCGGATGGCCTGATCGTTCTGGGTATCATCCTGCCATTCGACGAGAAAAGCGACCTGCTCCCCGTTGTAGAGCGCCCGCGCCGTCACCGATTTGATCCGGGTCTGCGGTGAGAAGGGCCTGGCGATCATCTGCGCGCTGAGCGGCACATTGACGGCAGTTGCCTGTTGCCAGAGATCAGAATCAGGATCGGTCAAGGGTAGGGCCTGCGAAAGCTGGGCAGCCACCAGCGTCAGCCCCTGGGAACTTGCCAGTGGGATCTTCAGAAAGGTCAACACAACTGCCAGAATCACGGCGAAACCAACAAATAGCCGGGAAGGAGTTAACATAGGAAGTCTCCTCGGAGTATTTGATCTCTGTTCCGTACAATGTCTTCATCCCATCCTAACCAAACGAAATCTCACTGCTCAAGCCTTCCTTCAATGCACAACTGCCGCACGAGAAATCCGGATCAAAGGGGGTGTGTTGGACCTCTTCGCGGCGACGCGGCTGGATCTTTGCGCCCAGTCGCCGGGCATCGGCCTCGACGAACGCTTCCATAAAGCGGCTCAAGGCGGGGTAACTTTCGTCGGTGGCGTTCAGGCGGAGACTCTGCGCGAAGAGAGAGAGCCAATGGCCCAGGTGATCTTCGAGAAACTTGCGCTGCGCATCGATCACAACTTCCGCGTGTTCTAGGTTGCCCTCGTGCAGAGCGTATGCTTCTTTCAGGGCAAGCACATGCATGAACTCCAGCTCAACGGCGAGATGGTCGGGCCGTTCGTGTAAAGGACCGCCGCTCTCGAAGCCGAAGGCGCGATAGAAGCCGCAGATATCGGCCATCTCCTGGGCCTGGCGGAATTCGTGGGGCAGGCCGTATTCGGTTTCATAGCAGAGTGAACCGGCAGCGCCGAAGCCCCGCCGATGGGCCGCTTGCAACGCAGGCAGGGTCACGGGCGGAAGATGCAGCGTCGCTTTTCCATTCCCGATCTCACGGCTGATCTGCTCTGCCAACGGAGCTTCTTCCGTCCAATTTTCCTGAGGATAGAGTACCGTCAGCGACAAAAATCCATAAATCTGTGAGCGCTGAAAGGCAAGGTCTGCGTTCATGTGGGGTCTCCTCTTAAATTGAGTTCAGCCGAATCGACGGGCGCTCGTGGATCGGTTCCACCACGCTGATGCGCACAGCCTCGCGCCCTTGACCGTCAAAGCCGATGACGGTGTCATCGTACATTTGCCAGGGCTTGCCGTTGACCTCCGCCTCATGCACCAGCGGCCCCTCTTCGATCTCGTAGCGGAAGATCATCTTCTGCGTCACGCGGAAGAGCTGCATGACGGCCAGAAGCTCGCGCGAAGGCGCTGTGTAGCGGGCAATCGCCTCATCGACGCCCGGCCCGAACATCTGATGCAGATAGGCGCGCGGGGCCCAGCGGGGCGGAATGTAGTAGATGTTCGGCTCGGTCCCAAACTGTGGATAGAGTGGCAGCGCTACCTTTTCCATGCGGATCATGTAATAGAGCGGATGGTAGCGATCTTCCGCCCATGCGCCGTTCTCGTCCATGGTGACCAATCCGTTCAGGCGGATCTTCCCAGGGCAGACGGTCATGCAACGGGTCTCCATGGGCACGCCGTCGCTCAAGGGATCGTTGCCTTCGACACGGGGGTAGCAGCCCACACATTTCTCACTGGTGCCGGTGGTGCCGCGGTACATCGATTTCTTGTAGGGACAGGCCGCCACACAGGCGCGATATCCGCGGCAGCGCGCCTGGTCGATGAGTACAATGCCGTCCTCGGGGCGTTTGTAGATCGCTTTGCGCGGGCAGGCAGCCAGACAGGCTGGATAGGTACAGTGGTTGCACAGCCGCTGCATATAGAAGAACCAGGCCTGGTGTTCCGGCAAGGACGCGCCGTCCTGGCTGATCCCCAGTTTGCCCCCTTTGTATTTGGTGGCCGAATCTTCACCGAAATTGGGCGCTCGCCACTCCTCTTCGCTGGGCAGATAACCAATCACTTCATCGCCCGTACCCGCGGCGGCCTCGGTCAGCGTCATCCCGTTGTAGAGACCATAGGGCGCCTGCTCGTTGGCGACGGATTCATCCCACTCGGCGCTCTGGCCGGCGTTTTGATGGGCTTCGTCCAACATCTCCAGAATCTTGATGTCCCAATATTTGGGATAGCCGCCATAGGGCTTGGTCTCGACGTTGTTCCACCACATATATTCCTGCCCTTTGGAGAAGGTCCACGTGGCCTTACATGCGCCGGTGCAGGTCTGACAGCCGATACAGCGGTTGATATTGAAAATAGCTACGAACTGCCGATCCGGGTGTTCTTCGGGATAGGGATAGCTCATGTTACGGCCAAGGTGCCAGTTGTAGACTTCAGCCATTGGAATGCTCCTTGTTGCCAGGAAGATTGCTGTGCTATACTCACGATATTGTTGATACCTTCTACATGACCTTTGACGGACAGCAGATGAGCCTTTTCACATTTACCGCCATTATCAGCAAAGAGGATCAGGGTTATAGTTCACTCTGCCCGGAACTCGACGTTGCCTCCGTCGGTGATACACCCCAAGAGGCTAAGGCCATGCTGATGGAGGCTGCCACTTTGCATATGGAAGGGGCCATTGAGGATGGTCTTCCCTACTTGCGCCCTGTCGCTCAGGATGCCGATCCCCGCTATGCAGATCCCTCTATGGTAATAGACGTTTCCCGTTTCAAATTTTTAATTCCCCATCGCGCCAGGACCTCTCGGATCAGCCCTCGCACATAGGTTTCGCCCTTTTGCCGGTAGATGCGGTGGGTCGCCATGAACATAGGGTTGACGAAGATCGTCATCAGCCGTTCTTCATCCCATCCCAGACGCACATACTCATCGACGATGATCTCGGCCATATTCTCCAACATCCCCGGTTCGCCGGGCATGATCATGCCCACCAGTTCCATGGGATCGTCATCTACAAATTCATCCTTCATTTCCGTTCTTCCTTCCGGTAATGGCGACAGTCTGGCCGGCCATGTACTTCTGCATGAAATCGCCCTCATGCCCTGGGGTGAAGCCGGTGGAGACCCCCACCCATTTGCCCTGACCGTTTAGCCCGCCATCCTCGGCCTTGATCACGCGCACGAGGGTCTCTTTGGGGACGGTGTTGAGGGCGTGGTTGTCCGCTTCGCCGCCAAACATAAAGGACATAAAGACCTTGCTCTTGTGGAAGAGCGTGTCCGTCTGGTGCATGGGCATGGACCAATCGCGGGTCACCGACTGCTGGGAACCGTAGCGCAGGTTGGCGAGGTAGCCGGTGCCTTCGGACATGGGCAACTTATCGGGACGGTTCTCGTGGGCGCGTACCGATTTCTCGGTAGCCATGAAGGGGCCATGTTTGAGCATGACGGCGTTGTACGGGAAGGCGGGATTGTACTTCACCCGCAGCATCAGGCGGGCTACTTTATAGAACTCATCGTCCTCTTGCCAGTTGCGATAGGGTCGATCCGCCGGATTGGCCTCCACATAGACATAGTCGCCGTCTTCAATGTCCAGATCCTGCGCCGCCTGCGGGTTCATGTGGAGTTGGTGATCGCCTACGCCGGGCATACGTTTGTCGGTCCGATAGGGATCGGTGAAATTGGATTCAAGCAGGATCGTCCAATCCACTGTACTCCACGAAGAATGGACCTTGTGGCGCGTCTTGGGGGTGAGACAGTAGAAGTGAAAGCCCTGCTCCCACAGCGGATTTTGGGTCAGCTTCACCCGGTTCCAGGCCAGGGCGATGTTGCGGATCGTGCGTTCGTCCCATCCCATGTGGTCGGCTGGGATGCCGTAATCCTCAGGGCGGACGAAGCGGCTGGAGGTGACGATCACATTGGGCAAATAGGGTGTGGCTTCGGGACCCTCGCGGTGGCTGATCATGTTCTCGCCGTACTCGATGGCCTCGGGGATGTCGCAGTAGCTGTTCATGCGCCCGGTGTCGGTGTAGAAGGGCGTCGATTCCGCGATCTGCTCCCAGAAGGGGATGCGCGGATAGGTGCGGAAGAGCATCAGCGCCGCGCCCGGTTCACCATACTTGCCCGCCATAATATCGTCAAAACGGTAGCCGCTGGTGGTGAGCGAAGAATCGAGCAGGCGCTGGATATAGACTTCGGGCCGCTCCTCCAACACAAATTTCCAGTGGTCGGCAAAGCGTGGATCCCCCAGTTGATCGCCGATGGCAGCGGCCAAGCCGCCGATGATCAGAGCGTCATCGCGGGTGTCGTAGACCGGCGGGATACCGCCCTTCCAGATCTGAAGGAATGGGTTGGAACAGGACGCCGTGATCTCGTGCGTCTGAAATTCCGCCCACGAGTTGGCAGCCAGCCCAAAATCGGCATATTCGACAGTGGCGGTCATTTCAATGTCCACCGAGATGATCAGGTCGATCAACGGGTTAACGTTTTTGATCATGTCGTAGTGGTGTTTGGCGTTGTTGAGCAGGTTCACGTTGCAGAAGAAGAGGACCTTGCTGGGCGTGGGCATGTGGCTGCCGCCGGTGAAGACTTTGCGCCCATACTTGGGCGTCTCTACGATCAACGGGCGCTCGCCGTGGTTCCAATAGGCGGGCTCTTCGTCTTTGGCAAAGGAACGCACTGGCGTATCCTTGCCCTCAGCATCCGCATCGAGATTGGGGCTGAACGGATTCTCGTTGACCCAGCCGTAGAACCCTGGCCCCACCTCTGGCGAACCCTGGAAGAGGGCCGCTTTGTAGTTCCCCGCCCAGGAATAGCAGCCCGCGCCCGGCCGGCCAATGTTGCCGGTCAGCATCAGTGGCAGGAACTGCGCCCGATTGGCCAGCGTGGCATGGAACCAGTGGTTGATGCCTTCGCCAATGTGGAGCGCCACCGGCCCCAGGGTGGCGATGTCCTCGGCCAGCCGTTCGATCAGATGCTTGGGCGACAGGGTGATCTCGGCCACGGTGTCCAGGTCATAATCAACAAGGTGTTCCTTGTACATGCGCCAGACGGTGATCACTTCCACCTCGCTGCCGTCCAGCAACCTGACCCGACCCGACCAATCCAGCACCGGATCGATGCCTTTGCGCGCCATGGCGTCGCCCACATCGTCGCGGGTGATGGCAACGAGATCGTCGCGGGTTGCGTCGCGCACCACATAATCGCTCAACATCTCATACTGTTCACCCTTCAGCCCTTGCAAGGTGTAGCTAGGACCACTGGGATCGAGACCGGGTTGGTAGCCTGCGAAGAGATCCTGCGGGTTGAGACGTTTGAGGGTATCGGTGCGCACCAGCAACGGAAAGTCGGTGAAGCGCTTGACGAAGTTTGCGTCGTACCGTTCATTGTCCATCAGCCAGCGGGTGATACCCAGGAAGAGCGCCGTGTCCGTGGCCGGGCGAATGGGGATCCAGTAATCGGATTTGGTGGCCGGGGGCGAATATTCAGGGGTGATGGTGACAATTTTGGCGCCGCGCTCCATGGATTCGATAAAGAAGTGCGCCTCGGCCATTTTGCACTCGACAAGATTTTTGCCACATTGAATATGCAGCCGCGAATTGCGCAGATCGTTGAAATCTTCGTCTGAATTCTGCAAACCGGTGACAAAGGGGGTCCCGGGCGCCTGGTCGCCGTGCCATGTATAGTTGGACCAGCGTCGCCCGCCCAACGCCTGATCTTCGTCCACGCCGCGCACATGGCTATCGAGCAGGGCCAGCGTGTTGGCGAAGCGGTACATGCCATACTTGCCGATGACACCCAACAACCCCATGCCGCCGCGACACTTGAAGGTACGCGTCCCTGCGCCGTGCATGGCCTCGATCATCTCTTCGGGATAGCCGTCGGCGCGCAGCCGTTCTGCCCCTTCATCACCGGAATAGTGGCCGGCGATGGCGATCATGCCGCGGGCCATGTAATCGTTGGCCTCTTCCCAAGTGGTGGGCAGCAACTCGTCGCTGCCGCGAGCGTCGAACTTGTACTTCGTGCGGTTGGCCGCATCCAGGTAGGGGAAACCGTCGTCCGCCCATTCCTTCCACCCTTTGCGCATGAGCGGTCCGCGCAGTCGATGCGGGCCATAGATGCGCCGGTGGAAGGTCTGCCCTTTCTTGCATCCGCGCGGATGCCAGTGGGCCGTGGCCTTGTTGCCATAGAGATCGCTGTAGCGTTCCACATCGTAGTTCGTCTCGGAGCGCAGGATGATCCCATTGCGCACAAACGCGCGCATGCGGCAGGCGTGGGTGTCATTGGGCGAACAGACATAGGAGAAAGAAGAGTCGTAGCTGTACTGATTGCGGTAGATCTCCTCCCAGTCGCGGCTTGGGTAGGCCGCCAGGGGATTGGCTACATCGACAGGCGTCAACAAGCTGAACTCGGGTCTGGCCATGGCCGCGGTCAGCGCCGCCATGCCAGAAAGCTTGAGAAAAGCGCGCCGGGAAAGCGTAGACATCGCACGACCTCCGTTTTGATATCGCTTCTGTCAAGGGAAGCAGCGTTTGGGTAGAGAGAGAATGGCGTTGAGTAGATCTGTCTTACCAGCGCAGTGAAAGGTCACACCTGCTGTGTATGACAGTATAGAGAAAAGAGACACAAATAACTGCGACGAAAGTCTCATCCTCTTCTGTCGAAACTCATACCTGGCTCATCCTTTGCGGATGATGCGACTCATACTGGCAAGCCATTAGACTCAAGGCATTGAAGTCAACTATCTCGATCCAGACAAAAAGGAGAAAAGACTATGGATACAGCAGTTGTTCATTTTGGACAGTGGGGCAGCATGGTGCTATGGATTATCTTGGGGGTTGTTTTCCTGCTCTTCACGCCCTTCTACCGCAAGAGCCAGCGCAAACCTTCCAGCGTCTACCTGGCATTCATCGTGGCGATGGCCTTCGAGATGTTCGGCATCCCCATGAGCATGTACATCATTGCCTGGCTGTTTGGCAGCAGCCTGCCTGACGGCATTCTCTGGGGTCACACGCTCTACGGCGTCATCGGTCATATCGGCATGTATATCGGCATGGGATTGATGCTGCTCGGCGCTGTGCTGGTTATCTGGGGCTGGACCATCATCTACAAACGCTACTGGAGCAAAGAAGAAGGCAAGGGCGAGCTGGTGGTGGAGGGCATCTACCGTTATATCCGCCATCCGCAGTACACAGGCTTTTTGCTCATCACCCTGGGTATGCTGTTGGATTGGGCCACGCTGCCTATGCTGATCATGTGGCCGATTATGGCCGTACTCTACTATCGTTTGGCCCGCAAAGAAGAAGCCGACATGGAAACCGAGTTTGGGCAGCCCTATGTGGCCTATAAGGCCCGTACCGGCATGTTCCTGCCCCGACTCTTTGCCGCCCATCGGCGCGAATCTGTCTCACCGGCGGCATGACAAGAGATAGCTGAAGGCCACTGTTTGCTGCACCGAGAAGAATAGCGGCTGATAGAATAAGGATGTTGTCCATTCATTTGTGAGTCAAAGTGAGGCGACGGCGCAGGAAACCAACAAGTAAAATTGTTGGTTTTCTGCGCGATAGGCCATGGAAACAACCACAAAGGGTCAAATAGCGCTATGATGAAGAGACGGTCACTTGCATCATTTATACAAAGGGTAGGGCGGCTTATGGGGACGGGTGTTGCTGTCGCGTTCGCGTTTCTGTTCATCCTTGTGGGGGTGTTGGCGCTCCGAAGTTCCGGCAAACCCCACCCCATCCGAGACGAAAACGGCGCGCCCCTGGCGGGGAGTCTTTCCGAAAAGATTTTTGTAGAGATCAACGGCGTGCAGCAGGGGATGGTTATCCAGAGTAGAGATACGCAGAATCCTGTGCTGCTCTTTCTGCATGGGGGTATGCCTGAGTACTTTCTGACAGAGAAATACCCGACCGGTCTGGAGAACGACTTCACTGTGGTCTGGTGGGAACAACGGGGTTCGGGGTTGTCCTATAGCCCTGCCATTCCAGGCGATACGATTACGGCAGAGCAGTTGATCTCAGATACGCTGGCGCTGACCGATTACTTGCGGCAACGCTTTGGTCAAGAGAAGATCTACCTGATGGGCCATTCAGGGGGATCCTTTATCGGTATTCTGGCCGTGGCCAGGGCGCCAGAGTTGTATCACGCCTATATCGGCGTGGCGCAGATGTCGCATCAGCTCAAGTCAGAAAAGCTGGCCTATGACTACATGCTGGCGCAGTTCAAAGCAAACGGCAATAGGGAGATGGTCCGAAAGCTAGAGGCAGCGCCTGTGACAATGGCAAATGGCGTACCGGCGGCCTACCTTCAAGTCCGTGACCAGGCCATGCACATGCTTGGCGTCGGCACAACCCATGAGATGAAGTCGATCATCACTGGCATCTTGATCCCATCTTGGCTGAGTCGGGAGTACACCCTCGGCGAAAAGCTCAATCTTTGGCGCGGCAAAGCGCAGGGCGGCGTGAGCATCCTCTTTGAGACAATGCAGCGCACAGACCTGAGCAGGCAGGTCACTGACTTTCACCTGCCCATCTATTTTATGTCCGGCGTCTTTGATTACACCTGTAACTACACGTTGAGTAAGGACTATTTTGAGAAGATCAATGCGCCGGTCAAAGGATTTTATACATTTGAGGGGGCGGCCCACAGCCCGATGTTTGAAGAACCCCAGAAGTTACAGAGGATTCTACGCGAGGACGTCCTGACTGGAAGGAATCAATTGGCTGATCGGCAACGCTGAAATCGGCGACAGGATGAGCGTTGTAGGGGCATGGGTGGGAATCGAGCGCTTTCGCCCAAATGCCAGAGTACACGTTGCTCATTGATCTCTGTCTCCATAAAGCCGTAGGCCATGCCCGTCAGCGCCGGATGGTGGGTGAACTGCTGGCGGTGCATCTGCGCCAGGGTTTCCTTTTGCAGAATACAGACATCTTCGAGACAGCCCCCATTGAGATGCGCGATCATGAAGCGAGAGACATCTGTGGCTGTGCCACGTATGGCTGCTGCAGGAGGCACGGCCACCCATTCAAAATCCAAAGCATGGTGAGCGCCATTGGCATAGCGGTAGCCTTTGGACATGTGTGCAGACAAGGGCGCAGGCAGCGGCTGAACAGCTGCGCTGTGCGCCATGCCCAGCGGTGCGAGCAGATGCGCGGTGACATATTCCTCGTAGGACATCCCAGAGACGCGCTCAAGGATGTAGCCAGCCAGCGCCGTTCCATAGTTTGAGTAGGCAAAGAGTTCCCCTGGCGGATAGACGCGCTGCGGCA
>JAHBVG010000101.1 GCA_019637695.1 Caldilineaceae bacterium
TCAACTGCCCCGCCTTTTTCAAATTGAGAACTGCTGGAAACACATGTGTGAGGTCGATCTAAGTTGGTGAACTCTGGTATACTGATATCGGGCGTTGCGCAAAAACGGGTACACGCACGCCGCCTCACCCGGCTCTTGTTGTTCAATCTTGATTCCATTGTTTAGCGCGACTTTGTACAAACTGGGATTGTGAGATGAAATGGCAGACGGCCACAGTCCCCTCACCTCACCACCTGAAAGGTGAATGACAATTGGCGTCAAACAGAAATGATCCCCTACGGAAGTTCGTCTACCGGGGCGATCCGCTGGCCGAACCGCCCCCGCCCGAGCTGGCCGTCATCTTCAGCCAACACCGGGGTGAACCCGACGCGCTGATCACCGCGCTCGAGGAGATCCAGCGCCACTACGGCTACTTAGGACAGAGTCACCTCCAATATCTCTCGCGGGAGCTTGGCTTTCCCCTGGCGCGGATCTATGGCGTCGTCACCTTCTACAACCTCTTTCGACTCGACCCGCCCGGCAAACATCAGATCCGCGTCTGCCGGGGCACAGCCTGCCATGTCAACCAGTCGGCCCAGATTTTGGCCTACCTGGAACAGAAACTGGGCGTCAGTGTAGGCGAGACAACGCCGGACGGCGCGGTGACCCTACAGACCGTAGCCTGTGTGGGCGCATGCAGCCTGGCCCCTGTGCTGGTGGTGGACGATGAGACCTATGGGCGTATGTCTGCGGACGAAGCCTGGCAAACGCTGGTCGCACTGGCCGCAGAGGAGGTAAACGCATGACGACGACAATTCGGGTCGGCCTTTCTACCTGTGGATTGGCCGCAGGGGCGCAAACCACCTACGACGCACTGGAAGCCCAGATTCGGGATGAGCAGTTGCCTTTTACGCTACAGCGGACAGGCTGCCTGGGCGCTTGCCACCGCGAGCCGCTGGTGGAGGTGATTGAGGGTGATAGATCCACCCTCTACGGGCCAGTCACGCCTGCACGCGTCCCTGCGTTGCTGGCCGGCCACCGCTCAAACGATGGGCCTGGGACAGGATCTGTCGGCTGGCTGGTGAGCGGGCGCGCGGACCGGGCAGACTATCCCTTCTTGGGCCGTCAGGTTAAGGTGACCACCCAACTATGTGGTGTCATCGATCCCCATTCTCTGGACGATTACCTGGCTCACGACGGCTATCAGGCCCTGCGCCAGGCCCTGCAGATGACGCCAGAAGGGGTGCTGCAGGCGGTCACCGATTCCCATCTGCGCGGGCGGGGTGGCGCGGGCTTCCCCACGGGGATGAAGTGGTCGATTGGGCGCAAGCAGCCGGGGCAGCGCAAGTTCCTGATCTGCAACGCGGACGAAGGGGACCCCGGCGCGTTTATGGATCGCACCATGATCGAGGGCGATCCCCACCGCGTGCTGGAAGGGATGCTCATCGCCGCCCGCGTCATCGGCGCCAGCAAGGGCTACATTTATATCCGCGCCGAATATCCCCTGGCTGTGAAAGCCCTGCACGAAGCTATCGCCCAGGCGCGGGCCTATGGCGTCATCGGTCAGAACATCCTGGGCAGCGGCATGGACTTCGACTTTACGGTGAAAGAAGGAGCCGGCGCCTTTGTCTGCGGTGAGGAGACCGCACTCATGCACTCCATTGAGGGCTTCCGCGGGATGCCCACCATGCGCCCACCCTATCCATCCGAGCATGGGCTGTGGGGCGCGCCCACCAACATCAACAATGTGGAGACCTACGCCAGCGTGCCCAGCATTCTGCTCAACGGGCCGGGCTGGTTCGCGGGGATGGGCACGGTCTCGGCGGGGGGCAGAAGCGGCGGCACCAAAGCCTTTGCCCTGGCCGGGGCCATCCGTAACTCAGGGTTGGTGGAGATCCCCATTGGCCTGCCCTTGCGCGAGATGATCTACGACATCGGCGGCGGCTGCCGGGATGGGCGTGCCTTCAAAGCGGTTCAACTGGGCGGACCCTCTGGCGGCTGCATCCCCGAGAGTCTGTTGGACACCCGCATCGACTACGAGGATCTGCGCGCCACCGGCGCGATTATGGGGTCCGGCGGCATGATTGTGGCCGACGAGACTACCTGCATGGTGGACATCGCCCGCTATTTTCTCACCTTCACCCAGGACGAATCCTGCGGTAAGTGTATCCCCTGCCGGGTGGGGACGCGCAAAATGCTCAACATCCTCACCCGCATCACCGCGGGCCAGGCGACGCCAAGCGATGTGGATCGGCTGCTCAGCCTGTGTGAGACGGTGCGTATTTCGTCTCTGTGCGGCCTGGGCCAGACCGCGCCCAACCCCGTACTCACCACCATGCGCTATTTCGGTGAGGAATACCGGGCGCATGTTGAGGAAGGTCGCTGTCTCGCCGGCAGTTGCGCCAGCTAGAAAAGAGGAAACGACCGATGAGTACCATCACCATCAACGGACAAGCCATCGTCTTTGCGCCGGGCGCAACGGTGCTGGAGGCCGCGCTGGCCCACGGCATCGACATCCCTCGCCTCTGCTACCACCCCGCGCTGAAACCGTCGGGGGGATGCCGTCTCTGCCTGGTGGAAGTGGCCGGACGCCCCGCGCCTGCGCCAAGCTGTGGTCTCCTCTGCGCCGACGGCATGGAAGTGAAGACCGAAAACGAACAACTGACGGCCATGCGCCGGGACATTATCGATCTCTTCGTCTCGGATCACCCTATGACCTGCGCCACCTGCGAGAAGGATGGCGCTTGCGATCTCCAATCCTATGCGCTGCGCTACGGCGTCACCCAGACCAGTTTCGACTTTGAGCTTTCGCGTACCCTCTATCAAGACGACAACCCCTTTTTCGTGCGCGATCACCAGTACTGCATCCTGTGCGGCAAGTGTGTGCGCGTCTGCGATGAGATTGTGGGTCGGAACGCCATTGACTACAGCGGGCGGGGCTTCCACAGCCACATTGCCACTCCCTTTGACGGGCTGATGATCGACTCATCCTGCGTCTTTTGCAGCAGTTGCGTCCAGGTCTGCCCCACCACTGCCCTGCTGCCTAAGAACCGCGTGGGGATGGGTCGGGAGGTGGCGCTGACCCACAAGCGCACCATCTGCGGTTACTGCGGCGTAGGCTGTGCTGTAGAATTTATATTGAAGGATGGAGAATTTGTCGACGCCCAGGGATTTGCCGGCGCGCCGGTCAACGATGAGTTCCTCTGCGTTAAAGGGCGTTCTGGCTGGGATTTCATCAGCAGCCCGAAACGGCTGACCCAGCCTCTGTTGCGCCGGGATCTGGCCTATAGCCTGGGTCTTAGCGCCGAACCGTGGACGCTGCCAGAGACCAGTCCCCTCAAAAGCCGCAGGCCCGAGGAGTATTTTGTCGCTGTCTCGTGGGAGACTGCCATTGATATCGCAGCCCAGAAGTTGGCCGAAACCATCATCAATTATGGCGCGGACGCCGTGGCCGGGCTTTCCTCGGCGCGTTGCAGCAATGAGGAGAACTATCTCTTTCAGAAGTTCATGCGCGCTGGCGTTGGCACCAACAATGTGGATCACTGCGCCCGTCTCTGTCATGCCAGCACCGTCACCGGCCTGGGCGCAGCTTTTGGCAGCGGGGCCATGACCAACACCATCCGCGGCCTGCGCGACGGGGATTGCATCCTCATCACCGGCTCCAATACCGCCGAATCCCATCCAATCATCAGTTATGAAGTGGTGCGGGCGGTGAAGAGCGGCGCGTCGCTGATCGTCATTGATCCCCGACGCACGCCCATGGTGGACCACGCCCGGCTCTGGCTGCAACCCACCCCCGGCACTGATATTTATGTTTACCTGGCGATGATGCACGTGATTCTGCGCGAAGGTTGGGAGGATCAAGCTTTCATCGAGCGGCGCACCGAAGGCTTCGCCGATTTCGCAGCCGTGTTGGCCGAGTACACGCCGGAAGTCGCCGCGCTCCGCTCCGGCGTCCCCGCCGAGCAGATCGAAGCCGCCGCCCGCATTTATGCCCTGGGCGAACGGAAGACCACAAGTCTGCTCCCCAATCCCCAATCGCCAGTCCCCAGTCCCCTCTCTCGCGGCGCATCCTCGATCCTCTACGCCATGGGCATCACCCAGCGCACCAACGGTACCGATCTGGTGAAGACCCTGGCGAACCTTTCCATGCTGTGCGGGCAGATCGGGCGGCCATCCACCGGCGTCAATCCTCTGCGCGGGCAGGTGAATGTGCAAGGCGCCTGTGATCTCGGCGCGCTGCCTAACGTGCTGCCCGGCTATCAGCCGGTGACCGACGACGAGAAACGACGGGCTGTGGCCGCCGTCTGGGGATTAGACGACCTGCCCGGCGAAAACGGACTCACGGTGGTGGAGATGACCCACGCCGCCATTGCCAAAAAATTGCGCGCTATGGTGGTGATGGGCGAGAATCCTATGCTTTCTGACCCCAATCTGAGCCATGTTGAGGAGGGGCTGCGCAGTCTGGACTTCTTGGTGGTACAGGATATTTTTCTCAGCGAAACAGCCCAGCTTGCCCACATCGTGCTGCCCGCCGCCGCTTCGCTGGAAAAAGACGGAACTTTCACCAACACAGAACGGCGCGTCCAACTCTTCCACCCCATACTGACGGCCCCCGGCGACGCCCAGCCCGACTGGCAGATCCTGGCCGCCCTGGCCGAGAAGCTGGATGAAAAGTTGGGCCGCATCACGGACGACGCCAGCGCCATCCGCTGGCGCGCCAGCCGCTGGCGCTTCAACTCCACAGCGGAGATTTTGGAAGAGGCGGCCCATTGCACGCCCATCTACGCAGGGATGCGTCACGAACGGCTGGCCGGCGAAGGGCTGATCTGGCCCTGCCCCACGCTGGATCACCCCGGCACGCCGATCCTGCACACCGAGCGTTTTAGCCGCGGGCTGGGCAAGTTCCACGCGGTGACGGCGCAGCTTCCGGCGGAGATGCCCGACGCCGAGTATCCGTTGATCCTGAGTACCGGGCGGGTACTCTATCACTACCACACAGGCACTCAGACCCGCCGTTCCGAAGGGCTGGATTGGCGGGAGCCGCGCGCCTATGTAGAAGTCCACCCAGAGGATGCGGCGGCGGTGGCGCTGACCGACGGCGGGCCGGTGGTGCTACACAGCCGCCGGGGGCAGATCCGCACCCAGGCACGCATCACCAACCGCGTGCCTGCCGGGTCGATCTTTCTGGCCTTCCACTGGCGAGAAGCCCCGGCCAACCTGCTCACCCACGACTTTGCGCTGGATCCATTGGCGAAGATTCCAGAGTATAAAGTATCGGCGGTGCGCCTGGAGAACCCCAGCCGTCGCAGCAGATAAGCGGTCTCCAAGATTCGAAAGGGTTTGGGTGGACGGCAGACGAGCAATGGCTTGCGCAGACGAATTTTGTGAGCCGTCCACCCAAACCCCTACCCAGACCGCCAACTCATTTTGAACACACCCAAATGTTTTATTCACCCACCACGGAGAATTTTCAATGAGCGTGATCGGTACACTTCTACGCGTTATCCTCGAACGGTCAAGCCGTACCCTTACCTATGGACAGGCGCTAGAAAAACTGCATAACTCTGGAGAATCCACGGCCAATCGGATCGGAAAAGGCGCAGATACGCCTAAGAATCGCAAACAGGCCGCGCACATTATTGGCATTGAGCGCTGGGGACAACGCCGGCTGAAGGTTGTGCAAGGAGAACCGCTGGTGATCGATGAATATGACAGCTATCGGCCCACCGAAGAGTTGTCAATGGCAGAAATGGGCAATGCATTCCACTCTGCCCGCCAGACGACCCTTGCTTTGGTGAGCGAAATGCAACGCGATGGGGTCCCCCTGACCAAGGAAATCTTTCACAACCAGGCTCAGGATCTAACCCTGCGTGCTTGGCTCAATTACCTCAACAGCCATGCCAGCCGTGAGAGTATGCGCATCCGCTAGGCTACAACAAATGTTGTAAAGATATGAACTATTCCTGTTTCCGCCCAAATTTGTTGGAACAATTCTCCACGGCCCTTCGTCTTGGAAAACAGCGGCGCACAATACGCCGATCATAAATCCCCTGACACATCAAGGAAACAAGGAGCAGAAACATCATGTTGCAAAACAAACGGTTTGTAGGAATTTCCAGTGTAGTGGCTAGCCTGATTTTGATTGCGGCTATCCTCGTGGCCCAGTTCGGCGTTGGATCAACCGCAGCGCAGGCCCAAACCACCACCCCCACCGTACTTCCCCAATCGGTGACGGTTGTGGGCGAAGGCAGCGTCAGCATTGAACCCGACATTGCCAATACCACAATCGGCGTGGAAGTTGTACGCCCTGGCATTCAGGAGGCAGTGGCCGAGGTCCGTGAGTTGATGGATGCCGTGCTGACTGCCCTGCAGGAAGCGGGCGTCGCTGAGGAGGACATCCAGACCAGCGGCTTCAACATTTGGGCCGAGCGCAACTACAGCCCCATGCCTGTGGACACGACCCGTGAAGGCGACAATCAGGACCAGGTGCGCTATCACGTCAGCAACAATGTACAGGTTATCATCCGCGATTTGGACAACATTGAGGACGTACTGAATGCAGCGATTGAAGCCGGCGCCAACAACATCTACGGTGTCAACTTCAGCCTGAGCGACCCCACCGTGATTGAGTCTGAGGCGCGTGAGAAGGCCGTCGCCAACGCTCGCGCCAAGGCCGAGGAACTGGCCCAATTGACCGACACCGAGTTGGGCGGCGTCATCAGCATCAGCGAGGTGATCGGCCAGGGTGGCGGTTACTTCGGCGGCAACTTCGCCGCATCCGCTCGTGACGGCTTGGGTGGCGGCGGCGCTGGCCCGATTGCCCCCGGCCAGTTGAAGCTGACCATGCAGTTGCAGATCACCTACGCGTTGCAGTAAACGGACGGCGGACCACAGACCGCAGACCGCAGAATGAGCAAACAAAAAGGAACCGCAAGCGTCGCTTGCGGTTCCTTTTTGTTTGCCAACAAGATGACGCCGCTGAGGATAGCAGACGTCCGCTGCGGTAGGTGATGAAGGGGTGAAGCGATAGGTGAATCGTCATCCCGATCCCCAGTCCCCGATCCCTAACTCACACCCAGCCGCGCGCCTTCATCGCTTCATTAATGCGTTTGACGGCGAGGATGTGCGCGGCCAGCCGGTTGTGGACGCCATACTCGTTGGCGAGGCGGTGCATGTGTTCAAAGGATGTCGTCATGCGTTCGTCTAGCCGGTTGTGGACGGTCGCCTCGTCCCAATAGAAATTGGATGCGTTCTGCACCTGCTCGAAGTAGCTCACCGTGACGCCGCCAGCGTTACAGAGGATGTCGGGCAGCACAAAGATACCCCGCTCATGCAAGATCTCATCCGCTTCAGGGGTGGTGGGACCATTGGCCAGTTCCGCAACAATCAGCGCAGTGATGTTGGCAGCATTGCGCTCGGTGATCACATTTTCCAACGCCGAAGGGAAGAGAACGCTCACATCCAGGGTCAGCAGATCCTCGTTGCTCACGGGCTGCGTATTGGGGAAGCCAACCACCGACCCTGTCTGTGCTTTGTGCGCTTGCACCGCTCGATAATCCAGCCCATCGGGAGCGTAGATGCCGCCGCGGCTATCGCTGACCGCCACCACCTTCATACCGAGCAGTTCCTCGGCAAGCTGATGGGCATAACTGCCTGCATTGCCATATCCCTGGATCGCCGCCGCCTTGCCGTTCAGATCAAGATCGAGGACGCGTGCAGCCTCGCGGACCGCATAGACGCCGCCGCGCGCCGTGGCGTCATTGCGGCCAATGCTGCCGCCCACCGAGAGCGGCTTGCCAGTGATCACTCCCGGCTGGCGACGGGAGAAGATGGATTCGTACTCGTCCAGCATCCACGCCATAATTTGAGGGGTGGTGTAAACATCGGGTGCAGGCACGTCAATGTCGGGACCGATATTTTGGGCCACAGCGCGGATGTAGGCCCGACTCAACCGCTCCAATTCCGGCTGCGATAGCCGTTTGGGATCGCAGATGACGCCGCCTTTGGCGCCGCCCAGAGGAAGATCGAGTACCGCCGTCTTCAACGTCATCCACGCCGCCAGGGCGCGCACCGTGTCGACGGTCTCTTGCGGGTGGAAGCGGATGCCGCCCTTGCCCGGTCCACGCGCATCGTTCCATTGGATGCGATAGGCCGGGAAGATCTCATTGGAGCCATCGTCCATCTGGACGGAAAGCTGAAAGTGGAATTCGCGCAGTGGGTTGCGCAGCAGGTTGCGTGCCGACTTACCTAAGCCCAGCATCGCAGTCGCCCGGTCGATCTGTCCCTGGGCGATGTGCAAAGGGTTTTCGTCGCTTTGAAGCGCGACCAATTCGCTCATAGCGAGAGTGGGGTGAACAGTCACAGAATTCTCCTCGTACCAGATGCATAAATTGTGGGATAAAAGATGAGCAACTAGACAGATTGGGTAAGGGCACGGGTGGGGGCGAGAAGCACGCTCGCCATGAACCTGATGTTCGAGCCTACCCCCACCCGTGCCCCTACGATAACAAACGACCGAAAAGTGAGAGTCACGCGCTGAGTGGGGTCAGCCTGCGGCTCGCTTCTCGGTCGTCATTGTACCGTTGTGGACAAAACTGGCACGGCAAAACCGTACCTTACAGCCTATTTACATGATATATCGAGAACGAAATCGATGCAAAAAAGGGGGCAAGTGGCAAGTGGCAGGTTTGCAGGTTGCAGGTTTGCAAGTGCAGGTTTGCAGGTGGCAAATTGCAATCCTCTTCGCAATTCGCAATTCACTCCTTCATCCCGATCCCCAGTCCCCAGCCCCCAATCCCTAACCCCCTTTTAACAACTCCTCAAGACGCTGGCGGATCCTTTGTGGATCGCCCTGGCCGCGGGTTGCGCGCATGACCTGCCCCATGAAGAAGCCGAAGAGCTTGTCTTCGCCGCCGCGGAAGCGGGCGAGTTCATCGGGGTTGCCGTTGAGAATCGTGAGGATGGCTTCGTCGATCACCGAGGTGTCGCTGACCAGCGCCCAATTTTCGCGGGCGACGATGGGTTCGGGATCTTCGCCCTGTTGAGCCATCAATTCTAAGACCTTTTTGCCCGTGTTGGCGTTGATCGTCTTGGCGTCCACCAAACGCAGCAGCGCCGCCATTTGATCCGGGCGGATGGGCAGATCGGCGATCTGGCGCAAGTCCTGGCTATCCCCCGCGGCGTAGATGAGGCGGAAAAGCTCACCGGTCATCCAATTCGCCAGCCGCTGCGGCTTGTCGCCGTCGCTGCCGTAGGCCGCCACTGCGCGCTCGAAGAAGTTCGCTACGGCAATCTCACTCGTGAGGATGTCAGCGTCGATGCGGCGCATGCCCCAATCTTTTTGATAGCGAGCGCTGCGCACATCGGGCAATTCGGGCAAGGTGAATCGAATTTCCTCGGCCCATTCGCGGGTAACAACGAGCGGCGGCAGATCGGGTTCGGGGAAGTAGCGGTAATCCTCCGAACTTTCCTTGCTACGCTGGAGGACGGTGCGCTGGGCGTTTTCGTCCCAACCCATGTTGACCTGCTGCACCGCGCCGCCCCGCGTCAACACCTCGCTCTGGCGGACGGTCTCATAGGCGATGGCGCTGCGCACGGCGCGGAAACTGTTGAGATTCTTGACCTCGACTTTTGTCCCGTATTCGCCGCGGGCGGCCTGGTCCGCTGTGCGCACGCTGATGTTCGGCTCACAGCGCATGGCGCCCTTCTCCATATCCCCGCTGTTGACACCCAGATAACGCAGGATGGTGCGCAGTTTGGTGAGAAAGGCGTAAGCTTCCTCTGGGCTGGCAATGTCCGCCTCGGTGACGATCTCCATCAAAGGCATCCCCGCCCGGTTGAGATCGACGAGGGTGAAGTTGCCGCTGTGGATATTCTTGCCCGTATCCTCCTCAAGGTGGGCGCGGCGGATGCGGATGCGTTTGTTGCTGCCATCGGGCAGATCGATCTCCACCCAGCCGTCCACACAGAGTGGGAGTTCGTACTGCGAAACCTGATATCCTTTGGGCAGATCGGGGTAGTGATAGTTCTTGCGCGCAAAGACGGCGGTCTCGGCGATGCGGCAGTTGAGGGCGAGGCCGGTCTTGATGGTCGCTTCCACGGCAGCGCGGTTGATCACCGGCATGGCGCCGGGCAGCCCCAAGCAGGTGGGGCAGGTATGGGTATTGGGCGGCGCGCCCTGGTAATCACCCCTGCAACGGCAGAACATCTTGGTGCGGGTGAGCAGCTGCGCGTGGACTTCCATCCCCACGACAACCTGATATTTATCGGCGAGAATCTTAGCTTCGGGAACAGGGGCCATAGTCTTTTTCGTTATAGATAGGTAGGTCAAGATAGAGCAGAAATCAAGGCATAATTACAGCCAGCGAACTCTCGCCATCATAGCATAGGCCCCTGAGCAGAACAAACAGAGGGGTGCGTCCCCGATTGAGGGCGCTGAGGTCGGGTCCGTGACCCGGCCGCCGCCGGTCACGGACCGGCGAGGAGCATTCTCACCAAATTTGAGACGCACCCAAACAGAGTCCGCTTTTGACAGCAGCGGATCGATACGGATAATAGTGTCATGAATATATCCTTAAAAAATCGCGAACTTTTGCGCTGGATCATCCCGGCGGCGCTGGTCTTTATCGTCGCTTTGTGGGGATTGCGCAACTGGGATCAAGGGCGCAGAGGCTCGACAGCCGCCGCACCCCAAACCCAAAACGTCTACCAACTTCCTCTGGTGCCAACTTTTACGCCCACACCGCAGATGGGCGAAGCGGCGATATCCTCCCAAGAAGAAATCACCGCCAGCAACAGCCGGGTCGAAGCGCCTGCGCTGGTTGCCCAAATTGCAACCGAGACACCTGTTCCTTCCCCAAGCGCGACGCCAATCCCCGCGGAACGGCTCGACGAGGCCGCGCATCTGCACCGTTACGGCTACTACACCGAAGAACAGCGGCTCCTTTTGGATCTCATCGACGACGCCAACATCACCCTGGCAGATCGGCTCGAAGCCCGCTATCGGTTGGTGCGATCCTACCTGGCCGAGGACAATTACACGAGCGCGCTCGCGGCGGTGGAACAATTCAAAGCGGAAGCCGTCGAACTCCCCGCCGATGATCGCCGACGCATCAACGCCACATTTCTAGAGGCCGAAGCGCTGGCCGCCCTGCGCCGCTTCGATCCGGCGATTGCGGCGTACACGGCCTTTGTGGCCGAACACCCTGAGCTCACCGAAACCATCTACGAGTTGATGGCGCAGGTCTATCGGGACGCCGGCAATCCAGGCGGTGCTGCCGCCGCCTATCGCCGCGCCGCCGACGCTACGCCGAACAACAGCGCTCTGGCGCGTCTGTTGGAGGCTCAGGCGTCCATGCTGGAAACGGCAGGGCGATGGCTGGAAGCCGGGGCTGTCTACGATGAGATTCTCTCGTTTGCGGTTGTGCCCAACTATCGTATGACGATTGGGCAACGGGCGGGCGTTGCGTACGCCCAGGGCGGCGATGAAGCGACGGCGATCCAACGCTGGCAGGCAGTGATCAGCGAGCAGCCGATCCACCGCAACGCCCATCCATCGTTGGCGGCGCTGGTCGAGCGTAACGCGCCCGTGGATCTCTACCTGCGCGGATCGATCAACATGATCGCAGGCTCGTACTTGCCTGCGATTGCCGCCTTCGACAATTTTATTCAGGCCAATCCAGATGATCTGCGTGTGGGCAACGCGCTCCACAGTATTGGGCAGGCGTATCTGGAATTAGGCAACTTTGCCCAGGCCCAAAGCTTTTTGGATCGCGTCCTTGTCGAGTTTCCTGCCTGCGCTTGTTTTGGACAGGCATGGCTCGATCAGGGACGGCTGGCGATCCTGAGCGGGGATGCCACGGGCGGGCGGCGCGTTTACCGCACCTTCGCCCGCGAATATCCCAACGATCCGCTGGCAGCGGAGGCGCTCTGGCGCAGCGCGCTGTCGGCCATCAGCGCGGACAATCAGATCGAAGCCGCCGTCGATTTCTTCGCCCTGGCCGACGCCTTCCCTGCCAGCACTCGCGCGCGTGATGCGCTCTACGTGTTGGGGATCGGCTCGATCACCAATCGTCTTTATCCACAGGCGCTGATCAGCTTTACCCGTTTGCAGACGGATTATCCGAATGACCGCTGGCAGGCCGCCACCTATTGGCGTGGACGCGCGCACCATGCGCTCAATCAACGCGAGGAAGCGCGCGCCCAATGGCAATCGCTGGTGGAACGAGATCCGCAATCCTATTTTGGCGTGCTGGCCGGATTGGCGCTCTTGGGCGCAGATCAACCGGGCCGCAATATTTTCAATGGGGTGGATCAGTTGCCCAACCCCGCATCCACGTTGGCGGGGGACGACGGCAGCCAGGCTTTCGCCGAGCAGTGGCTGTCGGGACGCATCAACGTTCCCGCTGATCAGTTGGCGCTCCTCCCCGCGGCAGTGCGCGCTGATGTGGATCTGCAAGCGGGTGAATTGCTGCTCCGATTGGATCGGCGCGGCGAGGCGCTGGTCCATCTGCGCCGGCTGGCCGACCGTTATAGCGACAATTCTCAGATCACCTACGCGCTGGCGCTACACTTTGAGGAGTTGGGCGCGTATGGTCTCAGCATTACCGCGGCCAGCCGCTTCCTCAATTTAAGCCAGACGCCGCTGGTCGAGAACGCGCCGATCTTCATCCAGCGGCTCGTCTATCCTATCCGCTTTCAGGAGATTGCCGAGCGGGAAGCCAGAGCGCACGATATCGATCCGCTGCTCTTCTACAGCCTCCTTCGCCAGGAAAGCCTCTTTGAGGAGGGCGCGCGCTCCCATGCCGCCGCACAGGGATTGGCCCAGATCATCCCCAGCACGGGCGCGGAGATCGCTGGGCGGCTCAACTATCCCAACTACTCGAACGCGCTGATCTACCGTCCACACATCAACCTGCGCTTTGGCGCCTTCTATCTGGATTGGGTGCGCGACTATGTCAACGGCAGCCTGGCGGCGGCGCTGGCTGGCTACAACGCCGGTCCTGGCAACGCGCGCACCTGGCAGGGGTTGGCCAATGGGGATGAAACCCTCTTCGTCGAGTTGATGACCTACAGTGAGCCGCGCCTGTACATTCAGATGATCCTGTCGCACTACTATCATTACAATCGGTTGTATGGAGAGGATTAGGGAATGGTGACTGGTGACTGGGGACTGGGGATTGGGGATCGGGAGAGTGAGGGTGCGAGTTGCCAGGGGCGAATTGCGAATTGCGTCGTCCATCACCTGCCACTTGCGAACCTGCAAACTTGCCACTTGCAACTTGCCACTCGCCACCCTGAATGATCTCAACCACTTTTGCCTTTTGCCCTTTGCCCTTTGCCTTCTCTGTCTTTTTCTGCGCTACCTGCTATCCGCAATCTGCTACCTGCTTCTGGAGCCATCATGACCAACCACCGCACCCTCTTCCTCACCCAGCGTGGATTGCACCATCAGCAGCGGGCATTGGAGGCGGCGCCGCCCCAGTTGGAGGTGATCATGCGTCGCGACGCCAGCCGCGAGGAACTCGTTGCGTTGATCGGGGATGTGGAATTTTTGATCAGCGAACGCGCCGGCGTGATCGACGCCGAGATGATCGCCGCGGGCAAAAGGTTGCGGCTGATCCAAAGACTGGGACGCCAGGTGTGGGACATCGACATCGCCACCGCCCGCCGCGCCGGCATCCCCGTCTGCGCGTGGCCGATCACCGGCTGCGCGCTGGTGGCCGAACATATGATCATGCAGATGCTAGGGCTGCTCAAGCGGGTGCGCGAAATGATGCAAGTCGTCGCTGCGGCGGACGATTGGGGCATTCAGCCGCAGCGCTGCGACGAGGATTGGTTCGCCTATAATTGGAGCAAGCGCAGGGGGATCGGTCAGTTGATGGGGGCGACGGTGGGCATCCTCGGCTTTGGCGAGATCGGGCTGGAACTGGCAAAGCGGCTGGCCGGCTTCGACTGCACTGTGTTGTACAACAAACGGCAGCGCCTGCCCGAAGTGGTCGAAAAAGAGTACGCCATCCGCTACGCCAGCGCGGACGAGATCGCCGCCGAGAGTGATGTGGTCTGCTGTCTGCTGCCCTTCCCCGGTTCGGAGGGGGCGATGAATAGGGCCTATTTCGCCGTAATGAAGCCCGGCGCGATCTTTGTCCATGCGGGGTCGGGCGCGGTGGTGGATGAACCGGAGTTGATCGACGCGCTACGCTCAGGACACCTGGCCGGCGCGGCCCTCGACACCTACACCTACGAACCCATGCGCCCGGATGATCCCCTGTTGGCGCTGGCCCGCGACCCGGCGACGAATCTCATCCTCACCCCGCACACTGCGGCAGGCGGGATCTCCACCCGTCCTACTGGTCGTGCTGACGACTACGCCAACATCCTCGCCCTGATCGAGGGACATCCACTGCGCTATGTGGTGGGGTAGGGTCCCAGATAGTCTCTGATAAAAAGTTCCTCATTGATGGCGCATCTATCGGGGTCCCAAATCAACCCGGTGCGACTGCGGTTGATTTCGTATTTTTCCCGCTCTTGAGGATCCGCTTGATGTAGCGTTGGAATCCACGCCAGCGGAATCGAGAGGATACGGCCGTCGACCAGGTCAACGTGTATGTGCGTCTCATCGAAGCGGACCTGATGAATACGCGGCGTTTCTGTAGGGAACGTATAGGCGGAAAGGGGTTGTTGCAGCGAATACCGCTTCACCTCGATTTTTTCATCCACCTGCCCGGCGTCGATAGCCATACCATTCCTCCAATAAGAACTCCCGATTTTGTTCGATCACGGTGATTGCCTGTCTTAGCTCATGTGAGCGGAGAGTGCGTCCTTCTCTTGCAACTTCAACTCCAGGTTCAAGCCAGATTTTGGCATCGTTGTAGTCGTCTTGTCCACCCATGCCCACATGGATACTGGCCCGCCCTTCAGTAATATCAAAACTGTGGAACCAAAACACCAATGAACCCGCTGTTAATACCTTTGGACTCACGGATCCTCTCCCTGTTCTATTTGGGGCTTGAAAATAAGCGGGGGAGAGTATTAGTTTACATCATACCATAAAGGAGAGGACGAAAAAGGTAAGAACAGTCCTTCATCTTCTCCGCGTGGAATCGTTGTCACAGAACTGATCTTCAATACTGCTAGACTGAGGACGACGACTGACCTAGCGAAAGGATCGAACGATGCAAACACTTTCCGCGCTGCCCCATGCACTGTCCGACTTCGATGAACTACGCCAGCACCTGGCGGGACGGCGACCAGCGATCTTCCTCGACTACGATGGGACGCTCACCCCAATCGTAGATCGGCCTGAGGACGCCCTCATCTCGCCCTCTATGCGCAGGATGGTGGCTGATCTGGCCGAACGCGTCCCCGTCTGTGTGGTGAGCGGGCGCGACCGCCCGATGGTGCAGGCGTTGATGGGGTTGGACAATTTGATCGTAGCGGGCAGCCACGGCTTCGATATTTGGAGCCCCGACGGCGGCGCCATTGAGCGGGCAGAGGGCGCGGATTTCACCGATCTGCTGGCCGAGGTGACCGATCAGTTGCAGCGGGAAACAGCGGAGGTGGCGGGGGCGCTGGTCGAACCCAAGAAGGCGTCAGTGGCGATCCATTACCGGCTTGTCGCGCCGGAGCAGCATCCCCAAATCGCGGCGCTGGTCCAGGGCATCCTGGCCGCGCACCCAGAGGAACTCAAGGTGACGCCGGGCAAGATGGTCTACGAGATCCAGCCGAAACTCGATTGGGACAAAGGCAAGGCGGTCCTTTATCTGCTCGAGGCGCTGCATCTCGACGGCGACGAGATCCTGCCTATCTACCTCGGCGATGACATCACCGACGAGGACGCCTTTCGCGCCCTCAACGATCGGGGCATCGGCATCTTTGTGGGTCAACTCGACGATCCCGAAATCGCCAATCACCACACCGCCGCTGATGCTATCCTTTATAATGTGGACGAGGTGGAGACCTTCTTAGGGATGATGACGAAGGCGTAGTGCGTGAACAAGCGTAGTTTGTCACTTGCAAACCTGCAACTTGCCCCTCTGCCATTTCGCATTTACCATTCCGCATTTCCTCCGGGTGTCCATTCCAACACCGAGACCGTCTGCGCAGGAAGATCCTCGACGCCTTCGCGCTCGCCCTGGCCCACATGCTGCACAAAGAGGTGGAGCCGCTTCTGTTGCGTCCATAGCTCGGTATCGTAGGTCGGCTCCCAATAGCCCACCGATTCTGCGGTCAGATCCTCAATGCGCCAGCTCCCGCGCCCAAGATCGTCGCAGATGGCGACCGATACCCGATCCCCGCGTTCGGCGTCGCGAAAGATGAGATAGGCGCGGGTGATGTCGCCGTTGCGATCCGCCACAATCTGCGGACGGCTGATGGGGATGCGCCGCGTGCCTACGCCGCCCAGCGTAAAAGGCGTCGTCCGCATGGATACCTGAGAAGTGCGCCATCTTTCGCCGTCATGGTAGACAAGATGATACTGTGGTACATCTGTCCCCGGCGGTCGCCAATAGCTGGCGATGTAGGGGCGTCCTTGACCATCGGCGCACATGGAAGTCTGGTTGATCAACTCGTGTCCCTGCGGAATGGACCAGGCAACCTCGGCGTTGTCCACGGTGATGGGGAGGGTGTAGCGTTCCCCATTGCTCTTTTGCCAGGTGACGCCGCCATCGTCGGATCGGGCGTAGCAGAGGTCATGGTTCGTCGCCACATCTGGGCTTTCGCGCCAGACCCAGGAGAGGTGGAAGCTTCCCCGATCGTCGATGGTTGCCTGCCAATAGGCGTTGCGCTCGCCCTGCCCATCCACAAAACCGTGCTGGACCTGCGTCCATGTTTGCGTGCGCAGATCGTAGCGGTTGAGCATCAAATTGCCATCCCCCGATTTGCCATCGCGGTAGAAAAAGAGGAGATCGCCGCCGGGCAGCCGGTAAAACTGGGGATAGGTCACTCGCTCCTCGGCGATGCCAGTCATGGTGAGCTTTTCGGTGAAGTCCAACGATCCCGGCGCGAGGCTGCGCACATAACGCAGGGGATGGTTGTGATGATCCCAGGCCAGATGCAAAAAGCCATCGCCGTCCACCATCAAACTGATGCAGTTGTGGGCGTCGCGCACATTGCCGGTCAACCCCGTCCCGTGGATCGTCCATGCGGTATCCGCCAAGCCCCGCCGGGCGAGGATCACCTGTCCTGAGTCGTCGTAGAAGGCCGCGACTTGTTGATCCTCGTGAGTGACGAGCGAATTCATGCGGAAGATCACCGCGTTGACCGAATTCTTTGCCCAGCCGGGCGCGATGGGGATAAGGTTGGCGGGTGTCATGAATGGCTCCGTTGATGAGGTGCGACCGCAGCGGTCGGCGATGATGGGATGATAATTACCGGTCTTCTAGCGGCAGCCCCACCACTTCCATCAATTTGAGGGCGTTGGTGGAGGTGGCGATGCCAGGACGCAATTGGTAATCGAAGGTCATGGTGGGGCCGTCGGGCGTGCGCTCGAAGCGTTCGCTAAAATGGACCGGCACACTCGCCGCAGCGACGGCGGGCGTGTCGGCCAGGGTGAGATCGTGGGTGGAGACCGCGCCAATTGCGCCCTGCCGCACCAGGTGGAGGATGATGCGCCGCGCTGCGATCTGCCGTTCGCCGGTGTTCGTCCCCTGCAAGATTTCGTCCAACAGGTAGAGGATCGGGCGATCCGGCTGATCTCGGTGAGCATCAACGCGGTCCACGATCTCCTTGAGGCGGCGCAACTCGGCCATAAAATAGGAGACGCCCTGGCTCAAGGAATCCTGCACGCGCATGCTCGACGCCACGGTGAGCGTGGGCAGGCGCATCCCCGCGGCGCTGACCGGTCCCCCCATCTGCGCCAGGACGGTGTTGACGCCCAGCGCGCGTAGCAGTGTACTCTTCCCCGACATGTTTGAGCCGGTGACGAGCAAGAAAGTTCCGGGCGGCCCTACAGTGACGTCGTTGCCCACCGCCCGAGCCGGCGGCAACAGAGGATGGGCGAGATTGTGGGCGTCGAGCTGTACCTCTGCCCCAGCCCTCATTTGCGGGAAGACCCAAGCCGGGTGATCGTGGCGAAGGGTGGCGAGGGCGATCAGCGCTTCGGCCTCGCCCAGCGCTATCAGCCAGGATCGCACATGATCCCCGGCGTCGCGCCGCCAATTCTCCAACAGCCAGAGCGCGTGAAAGCTCCAGAGGGTAGCCCATTCGACAAAAAAGAAGAAGACCCAGCGGCGGATCTCGACCAGCGGCATCAACCGACCCAGCCGCCGCATCTGCTCATCCGCGCCCAGATCGCCCGCGCGCAACTGGCTTTGCAGATGGCGCAGGGCTGGCGCGGTCAACGGCTGCGTCTCTAACAGTTGGAACATCTCGGCGTAGGCGTGGAAGATCCCCTGCCGCGCCATCACCGCGTTGATCTCGGCGGCCACGCGGCGACCTGCCGTCCCCATCAGCGCCAGGTTAAGGATGAATACCGCGATCAACGCTGGGTAGACCGGTTGGCCCAACCCATACGCAACGCCCAGCCCCAGCGTGATCACCGTCAGCAGCCGAACCAGCCAGATCAGCCAGGGGCGGCTGTGCAGCCAACCGGGGCGCTCGGCCCAGGCGATGAAGGCTTCGAAATCGGCCTGACTTTGGCCCATCAGCCGTCCACGCAGACCCACCTCCTCGCGCAAGTCGACGAGCGGCGCCAGTTCGTCAACGGCGCGCTGTCGTCGATCCACCGTGTCGGGGGTGGCCGGGTGGAGGATCCACGCGCGTAGCGTCGTCTGCCCTACCGGCGTGTTGGGCGTCCCCAACAGATGGCCCAGCGAGGCAGGGCCTAGCAGATCGAGATCGGCGACGGTGTAGGGATCGAGGGCATCGTCGTCGGTGGGCGGCGGCTCCACCGAAAGTGGGTTCGGCAGCGCGGACCAGTTGCGGGCCAGGCGGTGCAGCCCTTCGCTGTTGAGATCGTAGCGGGTGGCGGCGCGCGCCAGCCGTCCCTTGAGCCGGTCGTGGTGGATGAACGAGACGACAAAGCCAACGCCGAGGATCGTCGCCAGCCAATAGAGGGTGGGATGGGTCCACAGCGCCGCCGCGCCCAACGCCACTAGCGCCGCCAGCACAAGCGCCAGATTGAGATCCCCGTTGCGGTTGCTGTGTCGCTGCAACCGATCCCGTTCCGCGCCGTAGCGTTCGCAGCGCTGGCGGTAGATCTCAGATGGGGAGATTGACGAAGTCATTAAAGCATCACAATCCAATGAAGAAGTTTGAAGGGTGACAATTTCTTCCTTCAAACTTTACCCTTCACCCTTTTTCACAAATGCGCACAGCCACTCGACCAGCGCTTCAATGTCGCGCAGGTGGGCCATCTCGAAGGGGGTGTGGGTGTAGCGGGTGGGGAAGGCGACCAACGCCGCGGGGATGTCGGCCTTCATCAGCGCGGCGCCGTCGCTGCCAAACGAACCAAAAACAGCATGTTGAATGGAGACGCCAGCTTCCCGCGCTGCGCTTTCAAGTCGGCTGGTAAGGCTGTGATCGTAGTGGACGAGCGAATCCTTGTGGACGAGGACCGGCCCCGCGCCCAGCGCCAACGGCATCATGTCATCCGCCACACCGGGGATGTCCCCGGCCAGGCCGACTTCGATGGCGATGCCGGCGTCGTATTCCTCACGCGCCGAGAGCGCGGACGCGCCGATCAGCCCGATCTCCTCTTGGACGCTACAGGCCAGCGTCAATCGGCAGTTGAGTTGATGGGCAGGGACGCGGCGCAGCACTTCGGTGGCAATGACAAGGGGCACGCGATCGTCGAGCGCCTTGCCCACCACGTGATCCCCAAACTGTTCGGTCGTTGCCTCCCAGATGATGCGCGTCCCCGGCGTGACGCCGCGGGCGATCAACTCGGCGCGGGAAAGGCCCGTATCCACCCAGAAATCGCGCCAGGTCAACGCCGACGGTTCGGGCAGGGCAAAGGTGGCAAGATGGCCGGTGACGGTTGCGATCACGCCGGGGATCTCACCGGCGCGGGCCAGCACGCGCACCCGTTGCCCAATCGTAAAGGCATTGCGAAAGCTGGTGGTCTGCATCCATCCCTGCCCATTCGCCAACCAGAGGAAGCCGCCGGGATGGATGGCGCGCACGAGAAAACAGAGTTCGTCAGCATGGGCCACAAGCAGCACCTTCGGACCCTGATCGCCGACGCGGGCCAATACGTTGCCAATGCGCGTGCGCTCGGTCTGCGCGCCCGCCTCGCGCCACAGATCCTCGATCCGATCCAACACCGGCCCTTCCTGCCCCACCGGACCGATCATCTCGGTTAGCTCTTTAATCAGGTTGAACATGTAGATCCTTCGTGGTGAATGTGGAAGAGGAGGGGATTAGTGATTGGTGATTGGTGACTAGGGACAGCGTTGAGAACACGATCCCCAATCACCAGTCACCAGTCACCAATCCTCTCTCATCCGTGCCGCCGCATAAAGCGAACCATCCGCTCCAGAGCGATTTCAATATTTTCCAGGCTGCCAGCATAGGCGCAGCGGACGTGACCCTCGCCGCCTCTGCCGAAACCGCTGCCGGGGATGACGGCGACCTTCTCTTCCATGAGCAGCCGTTCGGCGAATTCGTGTTCGTCCATGCCCGTGCGACGGATGCTGGGGAAGGCGTAGAACGCGCCCTTCGGCTCGAAACAGTCCAGCCCCATGGCGTTGAGACCATTGACAATCGTGCGGCGGCGCAGATCGTACGAATCGACCATCTCGCGCACGGCATCCTCAGCGGTGGGATCGGTCAACGCCGCCAGCGCCGCCGCCTGTCCCGCCGTGGGCGCGGACATGATCAAATATTGGTGGATCTTGCGCATGGCGCCCAACAGATCCGCCGGTCCGGCAGCGTAGCCAATGCGCCAGCCGGTCATGGCGTAATCCTTGCTCATGCCGCCCAGGTGGATCGTGCGCTCGGCCATGCCGGGCAGGCTGGCAAACATCACATGCTCGTGATCGCCGTAGACCAGTCGGTCGTAGATTTCGTCGGAAATCACGAGCAGATCGTGACGCTGCGCGACTTCGGCAATCGCCAGCATCTCGGCTCGGTTCATCACCGCGCCGGTAGGGTTACAGGGATAGCCGATGAGCAGCGCCTTGGTGCGCGGGGTGATGGCCGCTTCGATCTGCTCCGGCGTCAGCACAAAATTGTTGGAGGCGTAGGTGGGCACATCCACCACCGCGCCGCCGGCCAGGATCACATCTGCTGTGTAGGAGACGAAGCAGGGCTGCGGCACGATCACCTCATCCCCAGGGTCGAGGATGGCCTGCATCGCCAGGTACATGGCCTCGCTGACGCCGACGGTGATCAGCACTTCGGTTTCAGGATTGTAGGCCGGGCCGTTGTAGCGACGGCTCAGCATCGCGGCGACGGCTTCGCGCAGTTCGATCATCCCGGCGTTAGAGGTGTAGGCCGTGTTCCCCTGGCGGATGCTTTCCATGCCCGCCACGATCATGGGGGGCGGGGTGACAAAGTTGGGTTCGCCGATGCCCAGGCTGATCACGTCGTCCATCGTCGCGGCGATGTCAAAGAAGCGGCGGATGGCCGACGGTGGCACCGCGATCACACGCTCGCTCAGGCGGCTAGTCAGCGAACGGCGTAGGGTGCTATTGCCATTGCTGGGGATGGGCTGGGGCCTGTCCGGCGTCAATATGTTGAGTTGTCCTGTGGTTGTTTTCATGGTTAATGACCGAATCCGGTCTTTCCTTTCGTCAATGTGGAGTTTATTCAGTTACGATTCCATACGCCTTTGCGAGCCGATTCCACAACCGTCGACAGGCTAGATCGACAGTTGCCGGCCCGGTGCAATGGCTAAACTCCAGTGACGGATTCGGTTGGGTGTGGGGTGATGGGTTGGCATGATCTTATTTATAAAGTTGGTGTTGTAGCGTGCCGTGTGAAGAATTGCAAATTGCGAGGGGCGAATTGCAATCTGCCATGCACTAGGCATTACGCATTACGCATTACGGTTTTACACGTTCGGTTTCTGTCTATGCCATTCGGTACTCTGCTCGTAGGCGTAGGCCGTGCGCAGGATCGCCTCTTCGCCCAGCGATGGACCGCAGATCTGCAACCCAATCGGCAGTCCCAGATCATCGAATCCGCATGGGATACTAACGCCGCACATGCCCACTAAGTTCAGGCTGACGGTGAAGATGTCGGCCAGGTACATCTCAAGCGGGTTATCGGTCTTCTCGCCAAAGCGGAAAGCGGTGGTCGGCGTCGTGGGTCCGACGATGACATCCACCGTGCGGAAGGCCGCTTCCCAGGCTTGTTTGAGCAATGTGCGCACCTGCTGCGCCTTCAGATAATAGGCGTCGTAGTAGCCGGCGCTGAGAGCGTAGGTTCCCAGCATAATGCGCCGCTTTACCTCAGGACCAAACCCTACGCCGCGGGTCTGGCGGAAGTTTTCAAACATGCTCTCCGCGCCGGCGCTGTAGCCAAAGCGGATGCCGTCAAAGCGGGCCAGATTGGCGCTGGCTTCGGCGGTCGCCACTAAATAATAAACGGGCAGCGCCTTGTCGCTGTTGGGCAATGAGATGGGGACAATCTCCGCGCCCAACCTACGCAGTTGATCGACGGCGGCGCGCACTGCGCGCTCCACCTCTGGCTGGATGCCCTCGCCGAAATACTCGGCCGGCATCCCCACGCGCAGCCCTTTGAGATCAGGGGTGAGGGCGCGTGTGTAATCGGGAACGGGCGCATCGAGGCTGGTGCTGTCCAGCGCATCGTGGCCGGCGATCACATTGAGGATCAGCGCGGCGTCGCGCACATCTTTGGTCAGCGAGCCAACCTGATCGAGGCTGCTGCCGTAGGCGATCAGCCCGTAGCGGCTCACCCGCCCATAGGATGGTTTCAACCCGACGACGCCGCAGAAGGAGGCAGGCTGGCGCACACTGCCGCCGGTATCGGTTCCGAGCGCGCCCAACGCTTCTCCGGCTGCCACCGCCGCCGCCGATCCACCGCTGCTGCCGCCAGGAACCCGCTCCCGATCCCACGGGTTGCGGGAGGGACCATAGCCGCTGTTTTCGGTGCTCGACCCCATGGCGAATTCGTCGGTGTTGGTCTTGCCCAGGATCGCCGCGCCGGCGGCTTGCAGTCGGCCCACAGCCGTGGCTGTGTAGGGCGGCACAAAGCCTTTGAGGATCTTGCTGCCTGCCGTGGTCTCGATCCCCTCGGTCACAAGGACATCCTTGATCGCCAGCGGAACGCCGAGCAGCGGCGCATCCTCGCCGGCGGCGCGGCGTTGATCGGCGGCGGCGGCGCTGGCACGCGCCCGATCCGCTGTCACCGTCAAAAACGCGCTGAGTTCGCCATCCAGCGCGGAGATGCGGTCGAGCAGCGCGTCGGTCAATTCCAACGCCGAAAAGTCGCCAGCACGCAGCCCGGCCAGCGCTTCAGAAATCGTCAAGTCGTAGAGATGGGTGGCCGCCAGGGTCATGCTCAATTACTCCTCAAAAATGGCCCGCACGCGGAAGTAACCATCCTCGCGGTCGGGAGCGTTGGCGAGCGCCGTCTCAGTGTCGAAGCTGGGGCGCGGCTGATCCGCTTCCATCACATTGACCAGCGGCAGCACATAGGGGGTGGGCGGAACGCTGCTCGTATCCACCTCTTGCACCTGCTCCGCGTAGGCGAGGATCTCCGAAAGCTGCCCGGCGTAGGCGTCCACCTCGGCGTCGCTGAGCGCCAGTTTGGCCAACTCGGCGACGTGTCTCACTTCTTCGGCGGTCAATCTCATGGCGGCAAAACTCCTCGGTTTAGATTCGTTATACCTGCCGGGTTTCAGAAAACCCGGCAGGTCGTAAACAAAAGCGCCGTGGTGGTCAGTCCACGGCGCTGATTGAAACTTCAAAAAAACGCCGTGAGCCTGGCGACCTTTGTGGTCGGCTTTGTACTCACAGCGCAGATGACAAACTTACGTCCGCTACCAGAGCACGTTGGTTGCTGCCGGTGCGGCGTTTGCCAGTATGTACAGATGATGGGTGATTCGTTCCAGTTGGTTGGCGTTCATCGTAGGTGCAGTATAGAGAGGACGGGCCTGGTTGTCAAGTTAAAATCTGCTCTGGGGTGCGTGTCAGATTTTTGCATAGAGTGATAGAATCGGAGAGAGGCGATAGAGATAGGGAAAAAGGAGAGAGTCATGGAAGAGGAAGTCGTCAACGGGATGAAAGCATGGAGAGAGGCGCACTCGAAAGCGACCTTGAGGGAAATCGAAAGAGAACTGGACGAAAGATTGTCGCAGTTGCGAGCGAAG
>JAHBVG010000102.1 GCA_019637695.1 Caldilineaceae bacterium
CAAAACAATTTGCTTTCGGATGACCGTTTCTTATTTCTAAAAACTTAGCTGGATTTACTATGAACTCCACCAGAAATTCGCGCAACGGCAGCAGATTCTGCGCACTGCCCGCCATGAGGGCGCTCAGTTCTTCTTCGAAGCCAGCTGTGTGGGTCATCAGGTGATGCAGCGTAATTGGCGTAGCGAAGGCAGCCGGCATCTCAAAATCTAGGTAGGTGTTGATGTCCGTGTGCAGATCGAGCTTCCCCTGCTCCACCAGTTGCATGATTGCCGTCCAGGTGAAGAGCTTGCCGTCTGAGCCGATGTAAAAGAGGGTGCGATCCGCGATGACAGGCTTCTGCTCCGCCAGATCTGCATAGCCATAGCCCTTGGCGAAGAGGATATCGCTGCCCTGCACCACGGCCACAGTTGCGCCGACAATATGTTGCTCGCGCATCTGCGCCGGGATCAGATCATTAAAAAAGGCCGCAACTGCACCCGCGTCAGCAATATCACCTGTCAGATCTACGTCCAAAGTGGACTTCGCCATTGTCCGCTTCGCTGCCGGAGCCAGTTGCGACGCCAGGGCTATCAGCACCAGCATCCTGAGCAGCCCGTACCACCAAACCTGCTTTTTGAGGATTCTCATCTCATTCCCCTTTTTGACCATTTCAAAAGATTCACCACCAATAAAAGCTCAGGATTTCGACGGGTACACGCACCACGCACTACGTCAAGTGGATCTGGATAGTGTTTTTCGCGGAGCGGCCAGATTAGGGCCGCTCCCAGCGTATGAGGAGCAGCGGCAGACCCAACGAGTAGAGCGTGCGCAGTAATCCGTGCAGCGCCGCCTGATCCATCACCGGACCGCGCAGGGTGCTGATGAGCGGATCCCCGTTTTCGATGGTCAACGTCATGGGGGCAAAGGCAGCCAGCCAATGCTCACCGAGTCGCCCCTGTACCTGAATGGTGTAATCCGCTGGTTGATCCATATGGAGGGATGGCATGGCGTCGCTCCTATCTTTGAAACTTCTCCTAATGTCGCCTCTAGTCTACGAGCGCGTGGGCATGATCCACATCGTTCCCAAAGGATGATCTGAGTATGAGAAAGGATGAAGAGTGAAGCGTGGGGAACGAAGAAGAGATCGGGCAATACCGGGCCAGCGAACTCAATGGGGTTCGCCTGCCGACAGCCTATGTGTTCGCTCTATCTGCCGCCCATTCTCAACCCTCTGCCGTTGCTGTCGCCATTGCCAACACCATTCGCGCACATCGCCGCGCCGAAGTGCAGGCGATTGGTGTCAGCGCCGTCAACCAGATGATGAAAGCCACTATCATCGCCCGCCGTTATCTTCTTGAGAGTGATTTCGATCTATCCATCACTCCAGATTTCGCCGACATCTTTATTGATGGAAAGCATCTCACTGCTGTGAAGCTCTACGTCCATGGATCGGAATATGTCAATCGAAGCTGTAGCGTAAACGGAAGGTATTGTCCCTACCCTTCGTCCTCGTAGCCATCAACGATACGATTTCATAGAGAAGCCATTTGAACATCGTACAATCGTAGGGGCGCTGCTTGCCGCACCCAGCGGACGCAGCAAGCGGACGCTGCGTCCGCCAGCGCCCCTACGATTGTACGAACTTTATGTGTGTTCTCTATCAGATGGTCGGCATATGTGTCCATAGATGCCAGGCATCTTTTTAGAGAAATCGGATAGTGACAAGTCGTTTCAGCGACTAGAGCATGAGTGCCTGACTGACCGCTGCGGTCGGCGGGCACTTTTCGCTTTCAATCCGTTGTTCTCAATCTCGTCGCTTTCCAAAACTATGTGCTACAATGGGACAAGTTTTCAGCCAGGACTAAAAGACCTTTGAGTAAACAAGAGGAACAGAGCAAAATTCATGAGTGAAAAAGTTATCTATTCCATGGTGCGGGTGGGCAAGACCTATCCGCCCAACAACAAAGTCCTGCGCGACATCAGCCTGGGCTTCTATTACGGCGCCAAGATCGGCGTCCTCGGCCTTAACGGCGCAGGGAAGTCAACGCTGCTGCGCATTATGGCCGGCGTTGAGGATAGCTACGACGGCGAGACCATGCTCTCCCCTGGCTACAGCCGCGGCTATCTGCCCCAGGAACCGCAGTTGGACAACACTAAAACTGTGCGCCAGATTGTCGAGGAGGGTGTGCAGGAGACCGTAGACGCACTGCGCGAGTTCGACGAGATCAACATGCGCTTCGGCGAGGATCTAACCCCCGATGAGATGGACGAGTTGATGACGCGCCAGGGTGAGGTGCAGGATCGCCTCGACGCCCTCAACGCCTGGGATCTCGACAGCCGTCTCGAATTAGCGATGGACGCCCTGCGCTGTCCGCCTGCGGATACGCCGGTCTCGATCCTTTCCGGTGGGGAACGGCGGCGTGTGGCGCTCACCCGTCTGCTGCTACAAAAGCCCGACATCCTGCTCCTCGACGAGCCGACCAACCATCTCGACGCCGAATCGGTGGCCTGGTTGGAGCAGCATTTGCACAACTACGAAGGGACCGTCATCGCCGTCACCCATGATCGCTACTTCCTTGACAACGTGGCAGGCTGGATCTTAGAACTTGACCGCGGCTTCGGCATCCCGTGGAAGGGGAACTATTCCTCGTGGCTGGCGCAAAAACAGCAGCGGCTGGCGCAGGAAGAAAAACAGGAGACGCAGCGCCAGAAGACCTTGCAGCGCGAGTTGGAATGGCTGGGCATGTCGCCCCAGGCGCGGCAGACAAAGCGTAAATCGCGCATTAACGCTTACAACGATCTGCTCAATCAGGCCACGGAAAAAGCCCGCGAGGAACGGGAGATCTACATCCCGCCGGGTCCGCGGCTGGGGGATCTGGTCATCCGCGCCGAGGGGCTGACCAAAGCCTACGGCGACCGTCTGCTCTACGAGGATCTTAGCCTGGACATACCCGCCGGCGCTATCGTCGGCATCATTGGTCCGAATGGCGCCGGCAAGACCACTCTCTTCCGCATGATCGTGGGGCAGGAGACGCCCACATCCGGCAGCCTGCGTGTGGGCGAAACAGTTCAACTCGGCTATGTGGATCAGAGCCGCGATACGCTCGATGGCAGCAAAAGCGTCTGGGAAGAGATCTCCGGCGGCAACGAGCAACTCAAACTGGGGGATCGACTGGTCAACTCGCGCGCCTACGTCTCCCGCTTCACCTTTGGCGGCTCGGATCAGCAGAAGAAAGTAGGAAGCCTCTCCGGCGGCGAACGTAATCGCGTCCATCTGGCTAAGATGCTCAAGAGCGGCGCCAATGTGCTACTCCTCGATGAGCCGTCCAACGATCTGGACGTGAACACCCTGCGCGCCCTGGAAGACGCGCTGGAGACCTTCGCCGGCACGGCCCTTGTCATCTCGCATGATCGCTGGTTCCTCGACCGTGTGGCGACGCACATCCTCGCCTTTGAGGGCAACAGCGAAGTCTTCTGGTTCCCGGGCAACTACAGCGAATACGAAGAGGACAAACAGCGTCGTCTCGGCCCGGCTGCGGATCGTCCGCACCGGATCACGTACCGACGGCTGACGCGGGCGTAGGAAAATGAGTAAGGAGTAATGAGTAAAGCCTCGTCGACATGATGGTTCCATTTGTTGGAACTACTCCGTCTACACCACATTACTCATTACTCCTTACTCATTAACGCTTTTTCCGCATTCACCATTCCGCATTCCCATGATCGCTATCCACCTTCACGCCTTGGGCGTAACCTACATCGCCAAACCCATTTTCACCAACCTCTCGTGGGAGATCCATGATGACCGCTGCGTCGGTCTCGTTGGTCCCAACGGCGCGGGGAAATCCACGCTGCTGCGCGTCATCGCCGGGGATCTGATCGCCGATGGCGGCTCGGTCATGCGCAGCTCGGGGCTGACCGTGGGCTATCTGCGCCAGGAACCCGCGCTAACAGCGGGGATCACCGTCTGGGAGGAAGCGCTGACAGCATCCACGGAACTTTCCGATCTGGAGAAGCAGTTGGAAGCGTGCGAGCGTCGATTGGCCGATCCTGCGGTCTATGGAAACGCGGAAGCATTGGCGCAGGTCCTCGAACAACAGGCCCGCCTGCTCCACGGCTTTGAAGAATTGGGCGGTCTCAACTACCAAGGACGTGTGCGTTCGGCCCTCGCCTGCGTTGGCTTTGCCACTGAACTCGAGCTGAACCTGCTCACCGACACCCTCAGCGGTGGACAGCGCAAACTGTTGGGGTTAGCCAAACTGCTCGTCCGCCAGCCCAAATTGATGCTGCTCGACGAGCCGGACAACCATTTGGATATGGCGGGGAAGGCGCTGCTCGAAGAGGTGATCCGCGGCTACAAGGGCGGCGTGGTCATCGTCTCGCATGATCGCTATCTGCTCGACGTGGTGGCCGATGAGATCGCCGAACTCGAAGATGGGCGGATCACTGTCTACCCCGGCAACTATTCTGAATTCGCCTTTGAAAAGCAGGCCAGACTGCTGCGCCAGCAGCAGATGTTCCAGGCGCAGCAGAAGGAGATCACGCGGCTGGAGCAGGCGGCCAAACGGCTGTTGATCTGGGGGCGCACCTATGACAACGAGAAGTTGATCAAACGGGGCAAGGCTATCCAAAAGCGTATTGAGCGCATTGACCGTATTGACAAGCCGGTACTCGAACGCAAACGAATGGGCCTGGAACTTTCGGGCTGGCGCGGCAGCAACAAGGTGCTGGAAATCAAAGATCTGGACAAAGTTTTCCCCACCGAAAACGGGGATGAGAATATCGTCCTCGCCGGGGTGGAGATGCTGCTCTGGCACGGGGAACGGGCGGGGTTGGTGGGGGCCAACGGCGCGGGGAAATCGGTCCTCTTCCGGCTACTCCTCGGCCAGGATGAACCCAGCAGCGGCGAGATCGTGATTGGCCCCAGCGTGCGCGTCGGCTACTACGCCCAGCAGCACGAGACGCTTGACTATGACCGCACCTTGATCGAGACCATCCGCCACGCCGCGCCCATGACCGAGAGCAGCGCAGTCAGCTTTTTGGGCAAATTCCTCTTCACCTATGAGCAGGCCCGCTCCCCTGTGCGCACCCTCTCTGGCGGGGAGCGCAGCCGCTTGCAGATGGCGCTGCTCATGCTCTCCAACGCCAACTTCCTCCTCCTCGATGAGCCGACCAACAACCTCGACATCGCCTCAGTCGAAGTCTTGGAGGACGTACTCTCCGACTTTGAGGGGACGGTCCTCGTCATCTCGCATGATCGCTACTTCCTTGATCGCGTGGTTGGGCGCATCGCCGAGCTGGAAGATGGCGCGCTGACCCAATACATTGGCGGCTACAGCGACTATCAAGAGGCCAAACGCGAGAACGCCCGGCGCAAGCTTCAGGTGAGAAAGAGAGCCTGAAACCAGCAAAACGGGTTGAAATTCCTTCTTGAGAGGCGACCCTGTACACCTGGAAGCCGAGAATCGGTTCGAGTCCTCTCAGTGGGGAAGCGGCTGTCCACGAGGACATACATTCCAAAATTATCCCCAAATCGGTTGACGGAAACAGTGAGTATGATATACTGACTCATTATTTGTCATTTACTCCTAGGATGTTTGGCTCTCTTCCTACAGCGAAGCCTATCCGATGGGAACTATCCGCGTTGATGCAGATACGCATACTGAGTGGAGGAGTAGAGCATGACCCGGATCCGCTGCCCGCAGGATCGTTGTATATTCAACCTTGACGGCTGGTGTGATGCCGATGAAATTGAAGTGGATGCAACCACGCTGGCCTGTGTCACCTTTGAAGAGGTCGATTACGAAGCCTATCGTGTCACCCGTGATACCGACGATGACGAACTTGAGTGGGACGAGGACGATCCACTCTGGGATGAAGATCTGGATGAGAGCCTCTACGAAGTCGATGACGACGACGAGGATGAAGAGGAAGATCTGGTTGCCGAGGAAGAAGATGAATGGCGATAGGACCGTGATTGCAGAAAGTATGACAAAAGTCGATGGCTGAGCATGGAACCATCAACCCGTTGATCCCCACTGCCTTCCCCGGGGAGCTATCGCCACGACGGGCCGACTGGCCTGCCATTGTCGCCGCTCAACCCCAGGATGTGGTACGCGTTCACTTTGAGAATGGTCAGACGTACGCCGGTCCACTGGGAACCCCTGTGGAGCCGTTTGTCTGGCGCGCCCTGGCCGATCTCCCATCGCCGATCTATCCAATGGCTGTGCTGCTCGATGGGCGACTGCGCGAGATGACGCTGCCCATTCATCAGGACACGACAGGGCAAATCGTGGACATGCAGCACCCCGACGGCGCGCGCATCTATCGCCGTTCATTGACCCTGCTGCTGCTGGCAGCCATGCGGCGGATCTTCCCTGAGGCGCAGACCGCCATCGAACACAGCCTGCCCTTCGGCGCTTATTACTGCACCGTCTCCGAACGTGCGCCTTTAACCGACGAAGAACTGCTGATGGTGGAAGGGGAGATGCATCGCCTGGTCGACGAGGATCTGCCCATCACCTCACGTCGCCTTCCCCTGGAGGAAGCCCTCGACTTCTTCCAAAACAATGGCGACGAGAGCAAAGTAAAGTTGCTTGCGTACCGGCAAAAAGATGATCTCTCAATCTACTCTCTCGACGGTGTGCAGAACTATTTTCACGGATACATGGTCCCCAGCACTGGCTATCTGCGCTGGTTCGCGCTTTCGAACTATGGCAATGGTTTTTTGCTGCGCTTTCCTCAGCGTGACGCGCCGACTGAACTGCAACCCATTCAGCCCAGCGGCCCTTTGGGCGTCGTCTTCCAGGAATATCGGGAGTGGATGGGCAAGATGCAATTGGACAATCTCGGCTCGCTCAACAACGCTGTCTTGGCGGGGAAGATGCCAGAGATCACGCTGATCAGCGAAGCGTTGCACGAGCGGCGCATTGTGGATATTGCGGCTACTGTCGCCCAGTCATGGAATCAGGCTGAATCTGACCACAAGCGCATCCGCGTGGTGCTGATTGCTGGGCCGAGCAGCAGCGGTAAGACGACCTTCGCCAAACGGCTGGGCGTCCAACTGCTCTCCAACGGCATCCGCCCCTATGCGCTCTCGTTGGATAACTACTTCCTCGACCGCGAACGGACGCCGCGCACCGAAACGGGCGACTATGATTTCGAGGCGCTCCACGCTATCAATCTGAGTTTACTCAACGAACAATTGGTGGCGCTGCTCGACGGCGAGGAAGTGGTGCTGCCAACGTACAATTTTGTGACAGGGCGCAGCGAAGTGGGCGAAACTGTCCATTTGGAGCCGAACCAGGTGTTGATCATTGAAGGCATCCACGGGCTGAACCCGCAGTTGACCACGGCCATCTCCAACGATACTACGTTGCACGTCTATGTTAGCGTGTTGACCCATCTCAACCTGGACCGGCATAACCGTATCGCCACTTCGGACGTGCGCCTGCTGCGCCGGATCGTACGCGATCATCAGCATCGTGGCTATTCGGCGTCGGATACCATCGAGCGCTGGGAAAGTGTGCGCCGGGGCGAACGCCATTACATCTTCCCCTATCAGGGCAACGCCGACGTAATTTTCAACTCGGCGCTGCTCTACGAGCTTTCGGTCCTCAAGCCGATTGTTGAACCTTTGCTGCTGCAAATCGAATGGGATACCCCAGCCTATGTGGAAGCGCGTCGGCTGCTCGCCTTCTTGCGCTGGGTACGCCCCATTGAAGCGGATCTCGTCCCCGACAATTCCATCATGCGCGAATTTATCGGTGGGTCGATCTTGCGCCATTTTTCACTGTTGTGAGAAATGGTGATAGGTGACTGGTGATAGGTGACTGGGAAAAGAGGTCATCTGCCCCAGTCACCTATCACCAGTCACTTATCACCGATAGACAATTCGACCATCACACATAGTCAGCACGGGGCGAATCATCTCTACATCTTCGGGCGCGGCGGCGAAGAGATCGGTGGAGAGCAGCACAAGATCGGCCAGCATCCCCGTTCGTAGCATCCCCTTCTGATCCTCCTGAAATTCAGCATAGGCGGCGTCGAGCGTATAGCCGCGAATAATGTTGTCGAGCGTCTGCGCCTGATGCGGATCGGCGGCCTGCCAGATCCGGCGGTTGAGCGCGGCGTGTATCCCCAGCAGTGGATCTTGACTGACCACAGGCCAATCGCTGCCGTAGGCCAACCTGGCCCCGGCCTGGCGCAGCGTCTCCCAGGCGAAGCTGTATTGCCAGCGGGCGCGCCCGGCGCGGTGCGGCCAGATATCAGCGTCCTTGCTGTGCAGCGGCGCGTGGAGGGGTTGCATGGCCGCGATCACGCCGAGTTGGGCAAAGCGGGGGATATCGTCGGGGTGGACAACCTCAATGTGTTCGATGCGGTGACGGCTGTCGCGCGCGCCGTTGACCTGTTGGGCGTGGGCGTAGCCATCCAATGTGCGGCGCACCGCCCCATCCCCGCAGGCGTGGACGAAGATCTGCAAGCCGAGTTTGTCGGCGGCGGCGGCCATGCGGTTGAAGTGTTCGGCCTCGAAGAGCGCGCTGCCCCGGTTGCCCGCATCGTCGGCGTAATCGTCCACCATCAGCGCTGTGTACGATTCCAGCACACCATCCATAAAGAATTTGACGCAGCCGGTGCGCAGCAGACCTTCGTTGAACTCACGCGTCCACGCCACGGCCTGCTCTAGGTCTTCGGGCGCTGTGTGGGGTTTCACATCCATCGGCACATAGACGCGCAGGGTCAACTCGTCGGTATCGGCCAGCGCCGCGTAGAGGCGAAGCTGCTCGTCCGAGCCATCCATGTTGTGGGCGCTGGTAACGCCCAGTTCGGCGGCCTGTTGCAAGCCTTTGCGTAACAAGGTCCGTTTGCGCGCTTCATCCGCTGGGGGGATCAACTCGCGCACAGTGCGGGCGGCTGGCGGTTCGCGTAGTTCACCTGTCGCCATACCCGTGGTCGGGTCCATGACAATTTCGCTATTGGGACCCACATCCTCTCTGCCGTGGAGAATGCCGCCGCGGCGCAATGCTTCGGTATTGGCCCAATAGGTGTGTCCGTCAAAGGCGGTAAGAAAGACAGGGCGATCTGGCACGTAGCGATCCAGAAAGTGGCGGTCGAGGGGTTGATCGGGCCTGATGATGTTGTAGACCACCTGCCGCCCCAATATCCATTCTAGATTCGGATTGGTCTGGGCATAGACGCGCAGCGTTTCGCCCAGATCCGGCAGCGAGCGAGCGCCCCGCAGTTGGGCGGCGTCCAGCCCCAGCGAGCCGTGGAGCAGATGGTAATGTGTGTCGATGAAGCCGGGCAGCAGTGTATGGCCGCCGCCGTCGATCACCTCGGTGCGCGGTCCGCGCAGATCGTTGGCGTCTACGGCGCTACCCACAAAGAGGATCTTGTTTCCGCGGACGGCCACCGCTTCGGCCCACGGCTGCCCCCGATCCACCGTGTAGACCTGGGCGTTTGTAATGATAATATCAGCGTGTTGTGTCATTTTTGTCCTGACTTGCGAATTGCGTATTTGGGTATTGGATATTGGGTATTGGGTAGAGTCACCGACGACCAATAGCTATCCAATACCTAATGGGTGTGTTCAAAATGAGTTGGCCGTCTGGGTAGGGGTTTGGGTGGACGGCAGACGAGCAATGGCGTACGCAGACGAATCTTGTGAGCCGTCTACCCAAACCCCTCGAATCATCAACCCATTCCGAATACACCCATATCTAATACCCAATATCCAATACCCAATACCCAATATCTATTCCCTATTCACCGATCACCCAATTCTCCACATCCCACGTCATGCTGCCCCAGATGCTGACTTCGTAGCCGCTGATGCGGTTGGAGGCGCCGTAGCCTTCGGTGAAGAGGTAGAGATGGAGTTGCGGCAGATCGGCGGCGATCAACTCGGCCAGATCGCAATAAGCGGCGCGGCGGGTGTCGATGTCCACAGTGCTGCCAGCGCTCTCGATGGCGGCGTCCGCTTCGGCGTTGACCCAGCGGCTATAGTTGGCCCCGGCCGGGTTCTCCGCCGTGGGGATAGCCGACGAGTGGAACGAGTTGGCGATGGTGGCGTGGGGTTCAATCGACAAACTGGAATCGTAGACAAGAATATCGAAGTTGCCCGTCTTGCGCGGCGCGCCATCGGCATAGGAGCCAAAGATAATCGAGAAATCATCATTTTGGATCGTAGCCTCGATGCCCACCTGCCGCCACATTTCCACCAGCGCTTCTTCCAACTGCACCAGCGGCTGGAAGTTGGTGTAACCGTCCATTTGCAGGCTCAGCCGTTGACCTTCTTGCGCGTAGAGACAACCGCGGCACTCGCGGATGCCATCGCCGTCGGTGTCAACAAAACCGGCTTCTTCTAACAATTGCGCCGCCCGCTCAGGATCAAAGGTGTAGACTCGTTCCACATCGCACTGATACCAGCCGTACTCGAAAGGTGTCACCGCCGGGGATGTGCCCTCGTTGACCTCGTTGGTGATCAGATCGTAGTCGGTGGCGTGGGCAATCGCCTGGCGCACACGCAGATCCCCCAAGAAGGGATGCGGCGGCTCCGCACCCGGATCATTGTTGAAGGGCTGGCTCAGGTTGAAACGCAGCGCCATATTCCACTGGCCGGGGATCTCGGCCAGCGAGGCGACGCCGGCGACCTGCGAATTGTAGACATCCTCACCCGCGCCGGGCCAGAGGTGGATATCCCCTTCGCCGCGCACCATCATCGCCATCTGCGCGCCGGGATCAGGCACAATGGCAAAGATCAGCCGGTCGATGGATGGCTTGCCCTCTTCGTAATAGTTGGGGTTGCGATCCATAACAATGCTTTCGCCCGAATTCCACTGGGTCAGCACATATGGACCGGCCGCCACCGGGAAGCGGTTCCACGCCCAGTTTTCCATATCATCGGGAGCGCCGATGGCATGGCAGGGGAAGATCCCATTGGCAAACTGATTGGGATAGGCGTTGTTCACGGCGCTGTAGTTGAGTACCGCTGTCAATTCGTCGGGCGTATCGATGGATTGGATCAACTCCATCCCCGTGGAAAGGACAGTGCCGCTGTTGGGATCAGTCACCGCTTCCCAGGTACAGACAATATCTGCCGAGGTGATCGGCTCGCCGTCGGACCAGCGCAGGTCTGGGCGCAGCCGCCAGGTGACGGTGAGGAAATCCTCTGAGACGCCGCCATTGGCAATCGTCGGGATCTCCTGCGCCAGCTCCGGCTGGAATTCACCGGACGCATCCACGTAAGATAGCCCGACCACGGTGGCGTCGGCGACCTGTTCCACAATGGCGGCGACAGCCAGGTAGGGATTGAGCGTGGCCGGCTCCTCGGGGATGATGAGTACAGCCTGCCCACCGCCCGCGGTCGTCGCCTCGCCGGTGGGGGCTGTCCCCGCGCCGGGGGCCGCGCAGCCCGCCAGCGCCAGCACAAAGGCAAAGAGCAATACCAAAAGTTGATTCTGTTTCACGGTTCCCTCCAAAGAATTGAGTAGATTAACATCACGCGAAAGCGAGGAAGAGAAAGAGAGAGGAAGAGAGGAAGGGAAGAAGAGAGGGAAAGAGCATCTCTTCTTCCCTTCTTCGCTTCTTCGCTTCTTCGCTTCTTCGCTTCTTCACATACGCCGCGACCGCGGATCCAATGCATCGCGCAGGCCGTCGCCGATATGGTTGACAGACAGCGTCGTCAGGAAGATCATCAGCCCGGGGAAGATCATGAGCCAGGGCGCGCGCAGGGCGTAGACCTGCGCCGTCGCCAAGAGATTCCCCCAACTGGGCGTGGGCGGCTGGATACCAAATCCCAGATAGCTCAAGCCCGATTCGAGGATGATCGAATAGCCCACGGTCAGCGTAGCGTGAACAATGATCACGCTGACGGCGTTGGGCAGAATATGGCGCAGTATGATGCGTCCATGCCCGACGCCGGTCGCTTCGGCGGCAAGGACAAAGTCTTGCGATTTGATGCTCAGGAATTCCCCGCGCACCAGCCGCGCCGGCCACATCCACGAGAGTACGGCGATCACAAGGATCACCACCCAGATACTGTTGCGCAGTTGCATAACCGGCAGATCGCGCAGCATCGTGCTGATCAGGATCAACACAAAGAGGCTGGGCAGGCTCAGGAAGGCGTCAGTGATGCGCATGAGTACGTTGTCGAGCCAGCCGCCAAAATAGCCGGCCAACGCGCCCACCAACACGCCCACCAGCAGCGAAAGCGCCGTCGCCAGCAGCCCTACCATAATTGAGATCCGCCCGCCATAGAGCGTACGCGTAAAGACATCTCGCCCCAGATCGTCTGTGCCGAACCAATGTTCAACGGAGGGTGGCGCTAAATCGTTGGCCGGGTTCTGCCCTGTGGGCGAATAAGGGCTGAGCGGCGCCAGCAGCGCGCTCAGGATCACCAGCGTCAGCACCCCCATCGAGAGCAGCGCCACTCGATGGCGGAGAAACCGGCGCAGGGTCAGCCGCGTCAGGCTTTCCGCGCCGCGGCGGGTCGCCTCAGCCGTATCCTGCCGGGTCTGCTGAAGGGTGATTAACTCGCTACTCATACTGCACCCGTGGATCGACAATGGCGTAGAAAATATCGGCCAGAATGTTGGCAAAGACGATCACGGCGGCGTTGATCAAAATCACCCCCAGCAGCACAGGATAATCGCGTCCACGCGCAGCTTCCCAAAAGAGCCGCCCCATCCCCGGCCACGAGAAAATCGTTTCTATAAAGAGCGCGCCGGCGAACATGCTGGGCACATCCAACGCGATCATCGTCACCAGCGGCATCATGGCGTTGCGCATAGCGTGGGTATAGATCACCCGCCGCGAAGTCAATCCTTTGGCGTGGGCTGTGCGCACATAGTCGGCGTTGAGTACCTCCAACATGCTGGCACGGAAAAAGCGCGAATACCAGGCAATCCAGGCGATGCTCAGCGTCCCCACCGGCAGGATCATGTGCCAGAGCAGATCGCCCAGGGCTCGGTCGCTGCCCAGCGAGTACATGCCGCCAGAGGGCAGCAGCGGTCCCCCCGTGAGAGGATTATCCAGCCAGACGTAGAAGATCAGGATCGCCATCAACCCCAGCCAATAAATGGGCACTGACTGCCCGGCAAAGGTGAAGGTGGTGACCGAATAGTCGAGCCACGAATACTGTTTGCGCGCCGAGATCGCGCCCAACGGGATAGCGACGAGCAAGGTGAGCAAAAAGGCCGCGCCCACCAACATCAGCGTATTGGGGATGCGTTCGCCGATCATCTGGGCCACGGGTTGGCGCGTTTTGATGGATTGGCCGAGATCCCCTTCAAGGATGACGGCGCGCATCCACCGCGTGTATTGAATATAGAGCGGCTGGTCCAAGCCCAGCCGTACTCGCTGCCGTTCGAGTTGTTCCTGGGTGATGTTGGGATTGCGTTCAGCCTGTGCCAGAGGACCGCCCGGCGCCACGCGCACGAGCAAGAAGAGCATAACGCTCAAGATGAAGAGAAGGGGAATCGCCTGTAACGTCCGACGAAGGACATACGTTTGCATCGACCTGCTTTACTGAACTTGTGAGACGAAACTCGTCTACGATGGCCGCACGGTTGGAAATGCATTGAATCATACTTGCCTGAGCGCGTTTAGTCAAAAGAAAGTTTGGGGATGGGCGCGTCCCAAATTTGGGATGAGAATGCTCATCGCCGGTCCGTGGCCGGCGGCCGGGTCACGGACCCGACCTGAGCGCCCCCAATCTTCTGGGACGCACCCCGTTGTCACCTCCCCGCTCTGTCGGCAAGACAACAGACAGTTGACTCTCACATTTGTAGAATGTCAACGTAAAGTGGCCTTTTGACGCAGAGGCGCGAGAAAAAGAGAAGAACGGGAGATCTGCTCTTGCTGACAATTGCCGAATCGCGCCGACTGCTGTGGTCGGGAATTGTTTGGTCTCTTCTCCGCTCTGCGCCTCTGCCTCTCTGCGCCTCTGCGTTGAATTTTCGGTATAAACAAAGGAGCAACGATGAGTACAAACCTTGAAGTGGCGACATTGGCGGGCGGCTGTTTCTGGTGTCTCGAAGCCGTCTATCTGGAGTTGAAGGGGGTAGAGAAGGTTGTTTCTGGCTACTCCAACGGCCATGTGCGCAACCCCTCCTATCAGCAGGTCTGCGCCGGCAACACAGGACACGCCGAGGTGGTGCAGATCACCTATGACCCGGCGGTGATCTCCTTCCGCGACCTGCTTGACATCTTCTTCACCATCCACGACCCGACGACGCTCAACCGTCAGGGCGCAGACGTGGGGACCCAATACCGCTCGGCCATTTTCTACCACACCGAGGAGCAGCGCCGCATCGCCGAGGAGACCATCCGCGAGTTGGAGGCCGCCGGCCTCTGGGAAGATCCCATCGTCACCGAGGTCGCCGCGCTGGAGAACTACTATCCCGGCGAGGACTATCATCAGAATTATTTCGCCCGCAATCCATACCAGCCCTATTGCCAGTTTGTGGTTGCGCCCAAAGTTGGCAAGGCGCGCAAGAAGTTCTTTGCGAAGCTGCGGGTGAGCGCGTGAGAGCGACGACGGCAAACCGCAAACCACAGTGTGTTGGACACATCTGCTGAAATTCGATAAGCTATAGACCTGGACTTCCACAATGCATCAGAAGGATCAGTCTTTATTGTGCGTGAAGAAGATATTGTTGGAGACATACGCCAAATCGAGACTATCGCCAGAGGGATGGGTGTACACATCCGGCAGTATTTGAATCAGAAATATGGGCGCGGTCGCTGGCGGGAACTGAAAGGAATTGCACTAGTCAAAGATGCGTATAGTGAACCGAAGTGGGCTGAGATTCACTGGTTCGAGGCTCATGGATTGGGGCGAAAGGACTTCAAGGTGAAGCAATGGCTGGAATAGACTTGCAATATGTCCGCTGTGTGAGAAATGGGGATAACGAAGCGTCGCTCTTTGTCGGACGCGTTTATCGAAGCCTGCCGGTCACTGCTCAGGAAAAACGCTCAGCCATGCTCCGCATTGTGGACAACGAAGGCGAGGATTATCTCTACCCGGCGAATTGGTTTGAAGCCGTCCCTGTGCAGGATCTGCTCGCGGATCAATCTGACGCTCTGACGGTCCATCTCAATCCACTCTCCAAATTAGCGGTCCGCGATCTGGCCAACAAACGTGGAATCACCATGTCGGCGTTGGTTCGCCAGTGGATCGATGAGCAACTTGATCTGCCCCAGGTCACGGAACAGCGGTAATCGAACCGATGCCCTCAATCCTTCTCCTCTCTTGCTACGAATTAGGACACCAACCGCTGAGCCTGGCCTGGCCGCTGGCGATGTTGCGCGCCGAAGGGATGGATGTCGCCGCCGTCGATCTGGCCGTGGATGCTTTCCCCGAAGCGTTGGCCGAAAAGGCCGATCTTGTCGGGATTGCCGTCCCCATGCTCACGGCGCTGCGCATCGGCGTGGATGCGGCCCGCCGAGTGCGGACGCTCAATCCCGGCGCGCACATCTGCTTCTACGGCCTTTACGCGTGGATGAACGCTGACTATCTGTTGCGCGGCGATGATCCGGTGGCCGATTCGGTGCTGGCTGGGGAAGCGGAGCTGGCGCTGACAGCCTTGGCGCGTACGCTGCGCCACGGCGGCGATCCCTCCACCGTTCCGGGCGTGACCACGGTGGAACGAAGCGCCGATCCGCTGTTGAGCCGCGTCGATCTGCTCACGCCGGACCGCTCCCTGCTGCCGGGGCTGGATCGCTACGCCCGCTACATGGCTGACGGCGAGGCCAGACTTGCTGGATATGTCGAAGCCACCCGCGGCTGTCTGCACACCTGCCGCCATTGCCCGGTGGTCCCAATCTACAATGGACGCTTCTTCGCCGTCCCCGCCGAGACGGTGCTGGCCGACATCCGCCAGCAGGTGGACGCCGGCGCGCAGCACATCACCTTTGGCGATCCCGACTTCCTCAACGGGCCGGGCCATGCCCGCAGGATCGCCCGTAGCCTGCATGAGCGCTTCCCTGCGGTGACCTTCGACTTCACCACCAAGGTCGAACACATTTTGGAGCATCCCGATCTCATCGCCGAACTGGCCGGCTACGGCGCGACCTTCGTCGTCTCAGCCTTTGAATCGACCACTGATCTAGTGCTGTCCAAACTGGATAAAGGACACACCGTGGCGGACATGGAACGAGCGCTGCGCATCCTGCGCGATGCTGGTATTGCGCCGCAGCCCACGTGGATGCCCTTCACGCCGTGGACCTCGCTGGACGACTATCTCCATATGCTCAGTTGGATTCGGGCGCAAGGGCTAATCCCCTATGTGCCTGCCGTGCAGTTGTCGATCCGCATGTTGGCGCCGCCGGGCAGCGCCCTCTTGGACGATCCCGATGTGGGCGCGTGGATTGGTCCGCTCGACGCCGCGAATTTCACCTATCGCTGGGACCATCCCGATCCGCGTGTGGATGAATTGCAGCGTCAGGTAACACGCATCGCAGCGCACACCGGGGACGACGATCCCTACGCCGCCTTCGCCGCCGTGGAACGCGCTGCCTACGCCCTGGCCGATCAAGCGCAGCCCGAACCTGTCAGCGCGCCCTATTTCATCGTCCAACCGCCCAAACTGAGCGAGCATTGGTTCTGTTGAGCAGAGCCCACCGCCGACCAGTTGGGTCGATAAATTAAGGGATTGGGGACTGGGAGCGGAAGCTCTGTCCCAATCACCTTCAGCAGTCACCAATCCCTAATACCCAATACCCAGGATCGCCGCCATGAACACCGCCGACCGCGCCACCGCCGAGGGCATCCTTTTCACCGATCAATATCAGTTGACCATGGCCCAGCTCTATTTCCGCATGGGGCTGCACGAGAAGGAAGCCCAGTTCGATCATTTCTTCCGCGATTACCCGGACTATGGCGCGCATGGGGCCGGGTACTGTGTCAACGCCGGGCTGGAATGGCTTGTCGAGTGGATGGGGCGCGTCTGCTTCCGCGCCGAGGATATCGCCTATCTGCGCAGCCACAAGACGCGTACCGGCGAATCGCTCTTCGCCGACGATTTTTTGGATTGGCTAAGGGCCAACGGCGACTTTTCCGGTATCTCGCTGCGCGCCATCCCTGAAGGGCGGGTCGTCCACCCCAACACGCCGCTCACCGTCGTGCGCGGACCGCTGGCGCAGGCGCAGATCCTAGAGACGGCGCTGCTCAACTTCCTCAACTATCAGGTGCTGATCGCCACCAAGGCCGCACGCATCCGCGAGAGTGGACGGGGTCAACTGCTGCTAGAGTTCGGGATGCGCCGCGCCCATGAACGGGGGGCCAACGCCGGGGCGCGGGCTGCCCTCATCGGCGGCGCAGACTACAGCTCCAATGCCGGGATGTCGCATGTCCTCGGCTACCCGCCCAAGGGGACACACGCCCACTCCATGGTGCAAGCCTTCCTCGCCCTGGGCATGGACGAGATCGACGCCTTCCGCGCCTACGCCGACGTTTATCCTGACGAGTGTTCGCTGCTGGTGGATACCATCAACACGCTGGAGAGCGGCGTGCCCAACGCCATCAAAGTCTTCGAGGAACTACGCCGCAAAGGACACCGTCCTGTGGGGGTGCGTCTCGATTCGGGCGACCTGGCCTACCTCAGCATCCGCGCCGCCAAACTGCTCAACGACGCCGGTTTCCCCGATGTCTCGATTGTGCTTTCTAACAATCTGGATGAACTTGTGATCTGGCAGATCACCACGCAGATCGCCGAAGAAGCGCATCGTTACGGCGTTGATCCCGACAATGTGATCAAGCGGCTGGTCTACGGCGTAGGAACCCGTCTCATCACCTCGGCGGGAGATTCGTCGCTGGGCGGCGTCTACAAGTTGGTGGCGATCAACGATAGCAACGCCTGGCGGCCCGCCATCAAGATTTCGGAATCGCGCGAAAAGACGCCCAACCCCGGCAACAAAGAGCTGTGGCGCATCTACGACGAGCGCGGACAGGCCACCGCCGATCTCATCACCCTGGCCGAGGAAGATCCTGCGGCGCATTCCCCGCTGATCCTGCGCCACCCGGCCACCCGCGTCAAACGCCGCCAACTCGAACCGCGCCAGATCTCGCGCATTGAACCGCTGCTTGTGGATGTCTTCGTGGACGGCAAGCTGGTCTACGATCTGCCTACCATCGACGACATGCGCCTGCTGCGCCGCGCCGATGTAGATCGCCTCGATCCCGGCGTGCGCCGCCTCATCAACCCGCACGTCTACCACGTCTCCCTCTCCCAGGCCCTCTGGGATCTCAAGGATGAGTTGATCCACGCGCTGGGGGGCGGGGACTGAGAAGGGATGCGTGCGTGAGATTGACTGTATCTGCCCAATCCGCCCTATCTTTGCTCTGATTGCCCTATTTCAGAAAGAGTTCCACCACCGGTACGGTGACATCGGGTTGCTGCACCGGCAGTTGCAGGATCAGCGCGCCCTGTTGTTTGTCCTCAAAGCGATCTTGCCATTCTTCACGTTCGATCATAGGCAGTTCGGACGCGTCGTTGAGCAGTTGCGCGTACGCCACCTTGCCCACCATCCCCGGCAGGTGGAGTTCACGATAGGGCCAGGCGTAGATGTGGATGTAGAGCCGGTGGGTGGCTGGGTTGTAGGTGAGGCGGCAATTGTCCGGCACAGGAAATTCTTTGGGCGCTTGCGTGCAACTGTAGATCGAGCGCCCGTGGCGACGCATCCACTCGCCCATCCCACGCAGCCGTTCCAGGGCGCGGTCGTCGAACTCACCGCGCGCCGTAGGGCCGACGTTGAGCAGCAAATTGCCGCCGTTGCTCACCGTGTCGATCAACATGCGGATGAGTTGATCCACGCTCTTCCAACTTGACTCGTCGCGGTGGTAGCCCCACGAACCGGAGAAGGTCTGGCAGGTCTCCCACAGGACAGGCTGCCCGTTCACCCTGACCCAATCCTGCACCACCACCTGTTCGGGGGTGCGATAATCCCAGCCGTCGGCTTTGTCCATGAGATCGAGGCGGTCGTTGACGAGGATGCCGGGCTGAAGTTCACGCGTCATGGCGATCAATTCCTCACTGCGCCAATCGTCGCGCCCCTTGCCATCCGCGCCGGGATAGCTGAAATCGTAGAAGATCATATCGATCTTGCCGAACCCGGTGAGCAGTTCGCGCACCTGTGCGTGGAGGTAGTCGGCGTACTTCTGCACATCGCGCCCTTTGGTGGCCTCTCGGTATTCCGAGTTGTCGCGCATGGGATGGCGCATGTCCACGGGGAATTCGGGGTGATGCCAGTCGATCACCGAATGGTAAAAGCCGATCTTCAACCCCTCGGCGCGGAAAGCCTCGACCATCGGGCGCAGCAGATCCCTGCCGTAGGGGGTGTTGGTGGCTTTGTAATCGGTGTGGGCGCTATCCCACAAGCAGAAGCCCTCATGATGTTTGGTGGTGATCACGAAATACTTCATGCCCGCAGCTTTGGCGGCTCTGGCCCAGGCCACCGGATCGTAGAGATCGGGGTCGAAGTGGTCAAAGTACTTTTGATACGCCTCGTCAGAGAGGCGCTCGCGGTTCTTTACCCATTCGTGGCGGGCAGGCAGGGCGTAGAGTCCCCAATGAATGAAGAGTCCAAAACGGTCGTGGATGAACCAATCGGCGTCGCCGGTGGCGGGGCGGATGTTCGCTGGCAGCATGAGAATCTCCTTGGGGTGGGAAGTTGGCAGTGGGAAGCAAACGATTTCAGAGCAGAACCGCAATGAAAAGCAACGGCTACGATTGCCCGATTAAATTCTAAAGGTTCAAAAGCGGGTTTGTTCTAGCAGGCTCGGTTGAAACCGACGCCGTCTACCCGTGAACCATCATATAAGCAGCGATGGCAACCAGCAAAATGGCGACGAATTGCTGAAACCTCTTCTGTGGCATCCGCTCGATGACACGTTTCGCTGACCACGTGCCTAGAACCATGGCAACACCCATCAGAAGGGCCAGAAACCAGAACTCCCCTTCCAGGGCGATGTAGCGCTGGTAGACCACGGTCTTCATACCATGCATCACCAACGCGGTCGTCGCCTCGCTGGCAATGTAAGCCACAGGGGGCAACCCCAGCGTCAGGAAGATGGCCGCTCCCAACGGACCGGCGCTGCCGACTAACCCGGAAAGAAACCCGACAACGCCTCCGCCCGCCGCCAATAATACAGGACCCGTCTCGAATTTCAATAGACCGAAATATTTCAGCGCGATAAAACTCAGGATCGCTGCTCCAATGGCCCGTGTGACAAACTCCTTCGGCAGGTGGACGAACGAGAGAGCGCCTACAATGCTGAACGGAACCGCGCCGAGCAGAAAGATGCCGACTGACTTCCATCGAATTTGCGTGAAGCCAAAAGCGCTCCTCGACAGGTTGCCGATAAGCTGCGCAACGGTCAGCAATGGAACAGCATGGGTGACGCCCACCGTGGATACGAGGAGCGGCAACAAGAGGAGCGCGCCGCCGAACCCTGCTGCACCCGAAATCGCTGCGGCGGCGAATGCTGCGACAAAGAGGGTGAAGAGTTCGAGGATGGTGGAGGTCATGGGGCAGCGGTCCAAACGGATTGACCTCGTTTGCCCGCCCACCCTGTCATCCGTCGTGGATCGCCGCCCCACAGCCGATCCTTGGCCCACGGGCGCGGCCGCGGCGGATCGTCGCATTCGAGCCGGATCACAGGGAAGAGATCGGTGGGCGCTACGGCGGGCAGGCCGCCGATCAGTACGTGGTCCTCACTCTGGGTAAAGGGGACTTCCGCGCCTGTAGTGAGCAGCGTTGCCCGCAAAACGGGCGTCGCCAGCCCGCCCAGGTTGATCTCCCCGTTTGTATCCCAAAAGCGCACGATGAGATAGAGGTTGTTACCTTTGCGCGTCTGCCGTCCATAGGTGATGAACTCGCAGACATCGCCGGCCTCCACCCCATAGATGGCCTCGCCGTGGATGCGCATCCACGCGCCGATCTGCGCCATGCGATCCTCGAACTCGGCGGGCAGCCGCCCCTCGGCGTCGGGACCCACGTTGAGCAGCAGATTGCCGCCTTTGCCCGCCGATTCCACCAGCATGTCCAGCAGCAGATCCGCCGGTCGCCAGCGCTCGCCAGTGGTGTATCCCCACAGCCGCCATGTGGTCACCTGGCACGATTCCCACAGCCGATCCTCGGCGCGGATCTCATGTTCGGGGGTGCCAAAGTCGCCCAGATGGCGCGAGCGTCCTGTGCTGGGGACAACACCCGCCGCGGCGTCGCCCTCTTTATCCGCGCCCAGCCGATTGTTGATCAAAATCTCCGGCTGGAGCGAGCGCATCATCTCGACGAGTTCGGCGCTTTTCCAATCGGCCGCAGTCTGCGGCCACGCCCCATCGAACCAGATCACGTCGATCTTGCCGTAGTTCGTCAGCAGCTCGCGCACCTGGGCGTGGACATAGGCGCGGAAGGTTGCCCATCCTTCGGGATCGACCGCCGGTCCATCCCAATAGGCGGGGATGCGCCAATCGGCCAGCGAATAGTAGAGGCCCACGCGCAGCCCGGCGGCGCGGAACGCCTCGACGTATCCGGCCACAAAATCCCGTTTTGGCGTTTGCTGCACGCTGGTGTAATCCGTCACCTGCGAATCCCACAGGCAGTAGCCGTCGTGGTGGCGCGTCGTGAGGACGGCGTACTTCATGCCCGCGTCCTGCGCCACCCGCGCCCAATGGGCCGGATCATAGTGTTGAGGATTCCATGCGCAGGCGCGACGCTCATACTCAGCCTGGTCCAGATGCTCGCGGAAGAGGATCTGCTCCCCGCGGCCGTACTGCGCATAAGGTCCCCAGTGGATGAACATGCCAAAACGGCTTTCGGGAAACCAGCGCCAGTGCGGAGGGAGGGATAGATCGTGGGGCATAGACGCATCCTTTATTGTTTGTTTGTGAGAGAGAAGAGTCTTGACAAACGTGTGCGGGCGACGCGCGTTGTCTGTGGATGTGGTGACTAAGGCTCCGACCCTACCGACGTCTCCCGATAGAGCAGCTCTCTGGCGGCGATCACGGCCATGAGGGTGACCATCAGCAGGGCGCCCACCACCCAGAAGTGGGGAATGAAGGCCGAGGCAGCGACCGAGATCACGACCACGACTACCAAAATGAACGCCAGATAGAGCAGCGTGCAGCCATCATCATCACACGTGGGAAACGGAATCTCAGCGGCGATATCCACCCAACGGAGCAGTTGGAAACCGGTTGCTCTCGGCTGTTGCAAGGCGATTGCACTGCTGTTAGCCTCCCGTTCGAGTCGGGACGTTCCGCCCAGTTCAATGGGTTCTGCGTAGTAGATGCCGAGCGTTGCACAGAGGAGTAGGCCCGCCATGGGAATGGCAAATACCCAGTTCGCCGTGCAGTAGGTGCGCCGCTGGAACCAGACGCTGCGCACGGCCACGACGACGGCGGCGGCAGAAACCAGCGCCGCAACCGCGACCACGTTGAAGTTTCCCCAGCCGGCCTCCCACTTGTCGTAGCGGTGGAAGAGAAGGAAGGAGATGCCCAGAGCGGCGAGCGAAACGGCGGCCATGATGAGCGGGGCGGTAGGGCGAAAGGCGCGCAGATTCTCCCAGTCGTCCTGGAGATGGAACCGCCAATCCCGACACTCGTCTTGCAACGACAGCGCATGGGCGGCCAGGTCCGAGAAGAAGAAGGCGAAGCCGAATAGGAAGATAACGGCGGGAAGGGCCAACGGACCAACGGGAAGATGACCGTATCCGGCCACATAGAAGTAGATGGCCCCAGCCCACGCCATCACGAACGCCAACCCCATCAGACCGATGCCCAATCCCCGGCTGTAATTCATAGTCTCCCACCTCGTTCAGATGTGTAGAAGTCAAACTGATAGAGAAAACAGATAGAGTTCGTACAATCGTAGGGGTGCTGGCGGACGCAGCGTCCGCTTGCTGCGCCTGTCGGGTGCGGCAAGCAGCGCCCGTACCAAATTGTATGCTATTCAAGGGTTTCTCTATGAGCACGCGCCTGACTGATCCTCGCCTAGGTGTTATCACCAATAAGACCCGCCAGGTTGCAGAAAACCTGGCGGGTCTCCAGAGGATCGCGATTACCGTTAACGGTTAATGATCATGGTCATCTTCGGGAGGATCGCCAGTCCCCTGAACCACGGGCAGGTAGAGCCTCTCGCCATACTGTCATATCGCCATCACTTTCGAGAAGCCTGGGGTCGCAATGAATGTGTTGAACCTGTGCCGAGTATAGGCGCTCATTGGAGGGGTGTCAAGGCGTGAAAAAAACAAGATCTTTTGTTGCGTTGATTGCGCAAATCATCTGTCTACGCTATAAATAGGGCGGAACTCTACCTAGTACCACCACCCTCTAACTCCCCCGCCTGCAAGAAATCTGCACTAGGTCGAGCCGATAGATTGGGAATCATGCAGCGCCGTCCTCGATGGCGGGGAGAAGCGAAGGGTCCTCAGTGTGGGGTGGTAATCACCTCACACTGCTACAGCAAGCGGGTAAATGGTTAGGACAAAAAACGCTGTTCTTGAAGAAGAACGATAAATTGAGCAGGGTTGACGATGCTCAATTTCCCAATCTGACCTAACACCAACAGATCCGCATCTCCGGTGATTA
>JAHBVG010000103.1 GCA_019637695.1 Caldilineaceae bacterium
TCGGATCGCCATCGGTGACGAGGTAACCGCCCATGTTGATCAACGTCGGATCGCCGTTTTCATCGAAGCCGAAGGTCCCGGTGATGCCAGTGAAGTTATCGGTACTGCGCATCGCCTCAAGGATGGCCGCCCGATCCTTGGCGCCGGCGCGCTCGATGGAATCGAGGACAACCTGCATCGCCTGATAGGCATAGGTACCCCAGGGGCTGGGTTCAGCGTTGTACTTGGCCCGATAATCGTTGTAGTAGCGCTGGCCGGCTTCTGTGTTCAATTGGCTGCCGGTGAGGCCAGGGAAGGTCAAGAAGACGTTGCCGTTCGCTACATCTGCGCCGCCCACCTGATCGATCAACGCTTGATCCTGAAGACCGTCGGGACCCATGAACTTGATCCCCTGCTCAAAGAGACCGAGCGCCGCCATCTGCTGGATCACCTGCGGACCGCCGCTGTCGATGACGAAGCCGCCGTAGACGAGATCGGCATTGCTGGCGCGGATCTTGGTCAGCAACGAGCGGAAGTCGATATCGGTCGATTCCACGCCGTCGCGCCCCACAATATTAATGCCCACTTCCTCGGCCTGTTGGATGAAGGCATCGGCGACGCCCTTGCCGTACAGTTGGCGATCATCGAGGACGTAGACATTCTCGAAGCCCATACAGCGCGCCCAAGAAGCGCCCGACCAACCCTGCAAGTCATCCGAGGCGTTGGTGCGGAAGTAGTTGACCGCGCCAGAAGGTCGGTAGATCTCCGGTTCGCCCGCATCCCAGGCTTTGGTCAAACCGGGATAGGTATTGGCCGGGGTGATGTGGGCGATCCCGGCGCGGTTGGTGATGGGCATGGAGATCTTGGCCGCGCCCGAGTTGTAGGTGCCAAAGTAGACCATACAGTCGGGATCGTTGGCGCACTTCTGGGCGTTTTCCGCTTCAATGGTGCCATCCCATGAGCCGGTGGTGGGCGAGGCATCATCCAGGTTTAAGACCTGAATGGTGAAGCCGCCCGGCCCGGTGCCATTGTTGTCGGCCAGGTAATGTTCGAGCGCCAGATCGACGGCCTTCTTCATGCTATCGCCGATGGGGAGCATCGACCCCTGCAACGGCCAGCTTGTATAGACCTTGATCACGCCTTCCGTGCCGCCTGTGGCCGGCGCGCTGGCTTCGGTTGCCGGTGTAGGCGTGTTGGCCGGCGCAGCGGACCCACCACCGGCCGGCGCGGGCGCAGCGGGCTGACACGCTGAAACCAAAAGTGCCAACATCACCAATAGTGCCAAAAATGTGTACGAACGGAAAAGTTTCATCCTGTATGCCTCCCTTTTGTGACGCGAATGGATGTAATGCCCTGACTACTATTCAGTTGTTGGATGGTGAATTCTCCTGCCTTGCGGACCTTGGGGGACTGTGCCGCATTTGCAAGGGAATAATAAACAACGGTTCTCTTTCTGTTTTAAAGATAAAAGAGAGATCGCAACAGTGCGAATGAGGGTAACGCAAATGGAATGGGAGTTACAATATCATAGGTCAACAGTGTGTGCAAACGGCGCAAAGGATGACCCATCCGCCCGATAAGCTTTCTCGACAACATCGCCAGCATCAAAGAGGGCGCGGAAGTGGCGCAGGCCATCCATCTGCGTGATCTCGCCGCCATCCTCCGCACGGAGGACCTGCTTGCCAAACTCGGCTATCTCCTGGACAGCCCACTCGTAACGGTAGAAGGCGAGGATCACGGGATCGATTTCGACAGGGCCATACCCCTGGCGGAAGGCGACTTCGCTCGGATCGAGCGCCTCTCGCGCAGACGCTGCATCCTCCACTAAAAACATGAGATCGCGTTCCTTGGGCGCGAGGATGGTCTCATCCCAATCGACAATGTGCAAACCTCCCACAGGATCGACAAGCACGTTGAAGATGTGGATGTCCGCATGACAGAGGACGATCTCTGGCTGCCGCGCCTCGGCCATGTGTCCCAGCGCTTCGGCCCGGCGCAAAATCCTCTCGATTTCGGCGCGCCGTTGGCGCCAAAAATCGGCCAGATCCGCTCGGATGGGATCGGCGTAGACGGCCCTGGCGACCTCCTCATGCAAAGACCAGGCCAGTTCGCCCTTCAGCGGCGCAAAGCGTTCCCGGCGCATTTGGGCGGCAAGCGGCGACGAGAGTTTCGCGCCGTGGATCTGGCGTAACGTGCGGCCCAGAGTGATCCATTGGGCTTCGGAAAGGCCGCCATCCATGCCCATGCGCCCGTTAAGAAAGGGGTATAGAATCGCGGTGAAACCACCATCCAATGGCGTGGAAAGGGCGTTGGATCTCGTTGCCAACGGAGCGACAACTGCATCTATACCCATTTGGCGCAGAAAGTGAGGAACAGCCAAGGGCGCCGCCGGTACAGCAACGCTCTTGACCTTGAGGAAAAAGGGCTGTCCGTCGGCGGCATCCACGCGGAAGACCGAAGCCGTAGCGTCGTAGCCAATGGGGAGAAAGGTGATCTCCGCAGCGTCGATCCCATAGTTGGCCTGCAAACAGCGGCGGATCGTCTCATCAGAGAGATCAGGGCGTTCGAGCATAGTTGCGCCTCACCGGGTGGATCATCGATGGTCTTCGCGAAAGCGCACGGCATAGGATCGCAGCGCGGTCTCTGGGTCAACGTCGCGCACCTTGGCGAGGGCGACCAGCCGCCAGAGCAACTGCCCCAGATCCGCTTCGCCTGCGCCGGCGGGGAGAAGTTCCGCCAGCCGTGGATCTTCAGCGGCCACGGCGCGGCGGTCGATCAATCCGGCCTTCTCTGCTTTGGATTGCATCTGCCGCGCCTTTTCCAACGCGGGCAGCGCTGCGGGCAGGTCGAGCGGACCTTTGGGGGCCTGCCCCTTAATGCGGCGCTCCTGGGCTTTGATCTCATCCCATTGGACGTAGAGCGCGTCCATGTTGGCGACTTCGACCTCGCCAAAAACATGAGGATGGCGGCGGGTCAGCTTTTCCACACAGGAGCGGATGGCGTCGCCCATTTGAAACCGCCCCTCTTCGCCCGCCACCTGCGCCATCATTACAGCGATGCCGATGAGATCGCCCAATTCCTCGGCGGTGTGATCGTCGTCCTCGGCGTCGATGGCCTCCATCACCTCGCTGGCTTCGTCGAGCAAAAACGTTTTCAACGATGCCAGTGTCTGCTCCTGATCCCACGGGCAGCCCTCCGGCGCGCGCAGATGGGCGATCAATTCCTGAAGATCGAGCAGGCTGCTGCGCGGCAGCGGCGGCACAAAGAGCGACGTGAGATGATCGAAATCATCGCGGTGATCGAGTTCGTGCAGGGGGATCGTCTCGGTGCGCCCGTGCGCCGTGCCCACGGCGTGGAGCAGCGTCACCGGGTGTTCGGGCGGGTAGGCGTTGAGCAGTACCAGTTTGACATCCGATGCAAGGCTGCGGGCGTAGACCTGCGCTATCAGCGTGGGCAGGTTGAGATCGATCTGCGGGTGATGGCGACGGGCCAGCAGCATCCCATCCACGATCTGGCTGCCGTCCATGGCGTCGACACCCACCGCAGCGAAACTGGGCGCGATGAAGCTGGCGCCGCCGATCACGGCGACGGTCAATCCGCTCTCCTCGGCGGCGGTGCGGATCATCACGGTAGTGGCTTCGCCGATCCACGGGTGGCCGGGGACGGCGAAGACCACTGGTCCCAGCCGCGCTGCTTCAATCACACGTTCGGCGATGGCGATGTAGACCTGGCGAAAGTCGGTGTGCGCCTCGTATAGATCGTCACACGTGATCAGGTTGATATTCTTTCGCAACACCTCAACGCCGGGATGGCGCTCAGTGCGCAGGATCACCTGCGACGCCATGTGCAGGATCTGCCAGACGGCCAGCGGAATATTGCCAACATCGCCCGGCCCTAGCCCGACGATGATAATATCAGCTTCAGAAAGTTGAAAATCTGGCCAGGGGATCGTGCGTTCGATTTGGGTCATGGGTTGCTCCTCATTCGGATTTTTCTTGCTAATCTAACCCACGCCCGCGCTTTTGGCAATTTAATGGCGCGGCTGCCTATGTCATTTGCCCCAGTGGATTGCCACAAATTGGGGATGACAAAACGAGGCGAGATGGATATGCTGTGAGGAAGGTTCTATGAAAGGCGAACAGAGGAGGCCGAATGATCGATATCTCAAAGTGGGTCCACTATGAAACGCAGAGCGGTGAACCGATCCAGGCTGGGGGTGTCACGGTGACGCCGCACAATTGGGTATTGACCGTGCGCTGGCCGAACGGCGCGTGGCTCTGGAATTATCCCCTCGCCATCACCGTTAATGATGGAAACCTCACCTATCGCCAGCCCATCATCGACATCACCCGCCAGGCCCAGTGGACAATGCTTGGGCTGGCGATTTTGTTTATTCTCAAGAGCATTAGGAATTGATGGCTGGGGATCGGTGACAGGGGATTAGGTTCGGATCTCTCCTCTTCCCCGGTCACCAGTCACCAATCCCTTATCACTCATTATCGGGAGACAACCATGAACAACACCAACGACTTTAACAACACCATCACCGCCAATTGGGAAAAGAGCATGGGCGTGCTGCAACGAATCTTTGATCTGGCGAAGCCATCAGCGGTCTACAGTGAACCGGTGCAAAGCGGCGAGTATACTGTCATCACGGCGTCGGAAGTTTCGATTGGGGTGGGCGTCGGCCAGGGCATGGGCAGCGGCGGTGAGGAAAAACCATCTGCAACAGGCGAACCCGCTGTCACGGCGGGCGGCAGTGGCAGCGGCGGTGGTGGCGGCGGCGGTGGATGGAGCCGCCCAGTTGCCGTCATCAGCATTGGTCCTCGCGGCGTGCATGTGGAGCCGGTGGTCGATGTCACCAAACTCGGCCTGGCCTTCTTCACCATGATCGGCAGCGCCGTCTTCATGGCGCGGAAGATGAGAAAGTGATTGGGGACTGCGGACAGAGTATAGAATCGATAATCTCCAATCGCTAATCTTTGTTGAAAGCGATTAAGCGATTAGGAGGTTTTAGAGTAACTGTACAGGCCACGTAGGGGCATGCGTGGGGCGGAAGCACATACCGATTGATTGGCGATGGTTACTTCCGCCCCACGCATGCCCTTACCTGTACAGTTACATTTTAGAAGCTTACCCGATCCCCAGTCCCTCCCTCTCAGCGCAACACCCGCTTGGGGATCTTGCAGATCATCGTATACGCGGGATCGTAGATGTTGCCCAGATCATATTCGACGCACTGGCCCATGAGGATATTGGCGCCGACGGGGTCGAATTCGTAATCGGTTTGGAGCCAGCGCAGCATCTCGGTGGTAGCGTGCTGGGTAGCCTGATCCAGCGGGCGGGCGTTGCCAGCAGTGAAGATGTAATCGGCGTTTTCGCCGCGCGGCCAGCCGATCCGTTTGCCCTTCTGTACGTGAACGGTGAACTCCATCTCAAACGAGATTTCGATCCCTGTCCCCACGATTTCACCATCCCCTTGCACGGCGTGACCATCGCCGAGGAAGAAGAGTGCGCCCGGCACAAAAACCGGGAAGTAGACGGTGACGCCGTTGGTAAACCCCCGATAATCCATATTGCCGCCATGTTCGGCAGAGGTAGCCGTGGAAATAGCCTGTCCGCGCGCCGGGGCCACGCCGAAACAGCCGACCATTGGCGCAAGGGGCAGGGTGAATTTGCCCAGTTTGGTGTCTGCGGGATCAACCAACGTGACTGTCCCCGCGGTGTTGTCTATGCGCCAGCGCGCCAACACTTGATCCGCAGGTGGATGGGGCAGATCCATCACATACTCAGGATCAACCACATTGGGCGCGACCATCTTACGCGTCCACCCATAGGGACGGCTGGGCGTCAACCGATCCAATACGACGACGAGGGTATCACCGGGTTCGGCCCCCTCCACGTAGAAAGGACCGGTCATCGGGTTGCCCGGCAGCGTGATCTGCTGTTCGTTGACGTCTGCGCCGCGGGCATCCACCGTGGTGGTAATCACCGTGTCGCCGTCGGCAATGTGCAGCACCGGCGGGTGAGATCCAATGGTGTTGAAGTAATGCGTAGGCTCGAAATAATGGGTAGGCATAGATCTATTCCTGTTCGATGATGATTTCCCCCTCGTTGATAGTAATACTGCGCACCCGGTTGCCGAGGTCGGTTTGCAACAGGGAGGCGTTGATGCGCTCCTCAAACGCGTTGACCGCCATGCTGGGCAGGGTGAACCCGTTGACAACTGCTTCCGAGATATCGAAGACGACGGCGTTGTTGGCGACAGCCAGTGTTCCCTTCAACTGCAACGGACCGCTGACCAGCGGCACAACACCCTCTTGCAGATTCCCTTCCAGCACAATCTGCCCCGGATCAAACCAGACGGTGATATTGCGCACGGGAACGTCTCCGCTCTGGGCGAGTTGGGTGGCGATCAAACTGGTGAACTGCGCTTCGTTCATACGCAGTGTGCCGCCCTGTATGGCTTCACCGATGATCTGTTGCGCCTGCTGCGCCGATTCCTGGCTAACGGCGACAACGCGCCGGGTGGGGGTTGGCTCTGAGCGATTTGGCGTTAGCCGTCCTCCACAGGCCAGTGTACTCAGCAGAAAAAGCGTAGCCACCAATAGAATTGAACCCCATTTTTTGATCATTTTACAAACTCCTTTTTAGAAAAGATATTCCCGAAAGTCGAGGTGAAGGTCCGCAGACTGCGGTCCACAGACTGCGGTCCGCGGACGACACGTGAGGCTAAACGGCGCTATTGAGGTAATGGTTCCACCCATGAGAGGATAAAGTGGCGGTCCGTCTAACTGTGGAAAAGAAACGAGGACGGATGAAAAGTCCGTCCTCGTTTCTACTTCGCCGGGTATTGCCTATTTGGTTGAGCGCCAATCCCCTTGATCCGCCGACTCGCTGGTGGAAGGATCGGCGTCGTCATCGTCTATCTGGCTGGCTGATAGGATCTGTACATCGTCCACAGGCTGCGTTAGATCGAAAAGCTCATTGTAACGGCGACAGGCCTGGATCAGATGCGCTCCTGAAAAATGCCCGCCCGTCCAAAAACGCATAGCGCTTTCGCCGTCCACTAATCGGTCCACGATCTGCGCGGTGGGTAGCCCCATCCCATCAAGGCGGGCAACTTCTTGACATAGCGTGAGGAGCTGGCCGATCTTGCCGTGGAGTTCGTTGAGCGCGCTGCGGCGCACATTGCCGCTGCCGGGGAATATACGTTCTGGGCGCAATGACGCCAGCGTGCGCAGGCTGCTGATAACGCCGAACATCTCATATTCCCGCGCCCAGGATCGATCCTTGCCGCCGATAAAGGCGTCTCCGCTAAAGAGCCAGCGATATTTGGGCTCAAAAAAGCTGACATGATCGCGGCTATGGCCGGGGGTCTCGACAATGCGCAGGGTAAATTGAGATGTCTCGATATGGAGCGGCAGAGGTTCTACCTGTTCGACCGCTTTGGGCGTCCCCCACAAGAACCGCCGGTAGAGCTGGAGGTAGAGCAAGTCGGGATCTTGAATGAAGGGGATCGTCTGTGGCGCGGCATAGATGCGCACGTTGGGGAATTGCTGACGCAGATGATGCAGGCCGCCGATGTGATCCTCATGGCCGTGGGTGAGGACGATCTGTTCGATGGGAAGATCGCCGATGACCCGCACCAATTCGTGGGCCAGGCGAGCCGGTCCACTGTCGATCAAGAGACCATCCAACCAATAGGCCGTGGTCCAATAGAGAGGACGCCCCAGGAAGGTGCGCGCCATCCGAATTGCCGTTACCGAACCATGCTGGTGAATGTGGATCATCGTCGATCAGCCTCTCGTCTCATACATCCTCACCCCTGCCTCTAGGGACTCTCTTCTGCACAGCTTACGTCGAAATGCCAGCCTATGCAAGTGACAATTTCTCCATTTTTCATTCATCGCTCAAGCGCTTTATGCCTGCCGTCATCCCCTCGACTACCCATTGGGGAATCGTGACAGTGCGTCCGTCCCGATCCACGCAGATGTGGCGGCTATGACCTGTGGCAAAGAGCGTTCCCGCGTCCCGATGGCATACTTCGTACTCGAACTCCACCTGCCGACTGCGTAGCGCCGTCAACCGGCTGATCACCTGCACCGGTTCTCCAAAGCGGATCGGCGTGCGGTAGCGGGCGTTGATCTCTGTGACGGCGAAGTTGTAGCCCGCCGCCGACACCTGAGCATAGGGCACGCCAGCAGTCGCCATCCACGCGATGCGGCCTGCTTCAAACCAGACCACATACGCGCTGTGATGGACAATGCCCATCATATCGGTTTCGGCGAAGCGCACCGTTATCTCAAGCGGTACACGCGGGGAAGACTCCACAACAAAGCTCCTTGGCGGTTGATGCATACAATTTTAACGCAGAGACGCAAAGATGCAGAGAGTAAGTAGAGTCCTCTTTTTATCCTGAAAATCCTGTGAATCCGTGTCCTATATTCTGGTCTTTGCGTCTCTGCATCTTTGCGTCTCTGCGTTAAATTATTTACATATGGATGGCGTGCCCCTCAATAGCGTGGGCCGCTTCCATGATCACTTCGCTGAGCGTCGGGTGCGCATGGACGTTGCGCGCGATCTCGGCGGGGGTGATCTCCATCATCTGCGCCAATGAGAGTTCGGGCAGCAGTTCGGTGGCCTCGTCGCCCACAATGTGCGCGCCGAGGATCTCCCCATACTTGGCGTCGGAGATGATTTTGACGAAGCCGATCCGGGCGTTGTTGGCTACCGCTTTGCCGTTGGGCATAAAGGGGAATTTGCCCACTTTCACTTCATAACCCGCTTCCTTGGCCTGCGCTTCGGTCATGCCCAGGCTGGCAACTTCGGGCTTGCAGAAGGTGGCGCGCGGCATGAAGATATACTTATCATCGGGGATGGGCATGGTCTCGACGCCGGCGATGGCTTCTGCCGCCACCAGAGCCTGAGCGCTGGCAACATGGGCCAGCGCCATCTTGCCGGTGCAGTCGCCAATCGCGTAGATATGCGGCGCATTGGTCTGCATATACTGGTCGATCTCAATGTAGCCGCGCTTGTCGAGTGTCACCCCGGCGGCGTCCAGCCCCACCTTTTCGGTATTGGGCGTGATCCCAATCGAAACCAGGACCTTTTCCACGCTGATGGTCTGCGTACTCTCCTTCTTCAGATCTTTGATGGTCAATTCCACGCCGTCATCTTTCACCTCCACCTTTTCGGTGCGAGCGCCGGGCATCAACCGAATGCCTTTGCTCTTGAAAGCCTTGGCGACCTCGGCGGCCACATCCGTCTCTTCCAAAGGCAGCACATGATCGAGCATCTCGATGATGGTTACCTCGACGCCGTATGCATTGTAGAAATAGCCCAGTTCCATACCAATAGGACCGGCGCCAATGACAGCGATAGAGGCAGGTTTCTCTTGCAAACGCATGGCGTGGCGATACTGCATGATCCTATCGCCATCTACGGTGACGCCGGGAAGATCACGCGCCCGCGCGCCCGTGGAGACGATGAAGTATTGGGCTGTCACCGTGCGTTCCGTGGCGTTGGGATCGATCTCGGCGGGCGTCACCTTTAGCGTGTGGGGATCGGTGAACGCGCCGTGCCCCTTGATCACGTCGATCTTATTCTTGCGCATGAGGAAGTCAACGCCCTTGGTCTGGCGTTGTACCACGTCCAGACTGCGTTTGACTGCGCTGCTGAAATCGACCTGTAAATTCTCAAAGGTAAAGCCATACTCTTCGGCGTCGAGCAGGGTAAGCAGGACATTGGCGTTTTTGAGCAGCGCCTTCTTGGGGATGCAGCCCCAGTTGAGACAGACGCCGCCCATATTCTCGCGCTCTACAATTGCCGTCTTCTTCCCCAGTTGCGCCGCCCGAATCGCCGCCACGTACCCGCCGGGTCCACTGCCAATGACGATGACGTCGTAATCGTAATTATTTGCCACAGGGTCCTCCACAGTGTTTATGATCCGCTCAATAGAATGAGTAAAGAGTAATGAGTAGGTTAACGATCTCTATTTTACTCGTTACTGATTACTCGTTATAGAATGGTCGGTCCAATTTTCCAATACGGCTTTAATTTTGCCGACAAATTCATCCGCCTCAGCGCCATCCAACACACGATGATCGAACGAAAAGCTGAGGTAACACATCGGGCGGATCACGATGGCGTCGTCGGCGCTGGGCAGCAGAGGATGTCCACCGCTGCGCACCGCAGGACGCTTGACGATGGCGCCAATCCCCAGGATGCCGGCCTGGCCGTCATTGATAATGGGGGTCGCCAGCAGGCTGCCCCCGACGCCATGATTGGTGATGGTAAAGGTGCCGCCGCTCAATTCGTCCGGGGAAAGTTGACCGCGGCGAGATCGCTCAGCCAGATCGTTGACCGCCCGCGCCAGCCCGGCCAGATTACGCTCGTCGGCGTCATGGATCACCGGAACCAGCAGGCCATCGTCAACCGCCACAGCCACACCAATATGGATGCGCCGGTTGAGGATCAAGCCATCCTCGCTGAAACGACTGTTGGCCGCCGGGACTGCGCGCAGCGCTGCTGCCACTGCTGCCACAAAATAAGGCGTAAACGTAAGTCGGATTCCCCGCTGGGCGAAAGCAGCTTTGTGATCCTCGCGATGGCGCACCACCGCCGTCATATCCACCTCGTGGATCGTCGCCACGTGCGGCGCGTTGCGTACACTGCGCGTCATGTGATCGGCGATGGCGCGGCGCATTGAAGAGAGGGGATTGGGGACTGGGGACTGGGGATCGGGGATCGGGGATTGGGCGATTGCGCGATTGGGCGATTGCGCGATTGGGTCGGCGGCGCTTCCATGCTTGTCCCGGCCCCCCAGTCCCCAGTCCCCAGTCCCTAATCCACGATCCCCTATATGCGCCAATACATCCTTCTTCGTAATCCGCCCATGCAGACCGGTCCCCTCAATTTGCGCAAGATCGAGGGCGTGTTCCTCGGCGATGCGGGCGACGACGGGGCTGATAAAGGCGCGGCCGCGGGGCTTTTCGGCGGCTTCCTCTGGTTGACCCCGGTCTGCGGTTTGCTGTGTGCTGTCTGCCGTCTGCGGTCTGCTCTCTGCGGTCTGCAGTCTGCGGTCTGCGGTCTGCGGTCCGTCGTCCGTCGTCACTTCCCGCTCACCGATGTAGCCGAGTACCGTCCCTGCGTCCACCGTCTCTCCTTCACCGACGAGGATCTCCAATAACGTCCCTGCCGCCGGCGCGGGGATCTCGGTATCGATCTTGTCCGTGCTGATGTCGAGGAGCGGCTCTAGCTTCTCCACCCGAGCCCCCGGCTGTTTGTGCCAGCGCGCAACCGTACCATCCACAACGGTTTCGCCGAGTTTGGGCATGATTATGGGTATGGGTATGGGCATTAGAAAGCTCCTGAGAAATTGAGGGGGAGTGAAATGAGTAAGGAGTAATGAGTAAGGTCGTGTCGAGCCAGTGATGCTATCTGCGCAACCAACTGGCTCAACCTACTCATTACTCCTTACTCATTACCTTCCGCTCCGCCAGCGCCGGTTCATCCATATTAGCCTCAAAATAGAGATACTGCTTGCCGGGGACGCTGGTGAAGCCGGCGTGGTCGCCATCCGGCGTGAGGGCGACGATATTCATATATTGGCCGGGTTGGGCTTGAAGATAGTCGAGATCGAGCAGCGCTTCCATACCGGCCTCTTGCAGCGACATCCCTATCTTCATGTAGAGGACGAGGCTGCGTGCGGTGCTGACGCGGATCGCCAGCTCGCCCATGCCGGTGCAGGCAGCGGCGCCATAGCGATTGTCGCAGTAATTGCCCGCGCCCACAATCGGGGAATCACCCACCCGCCCCGGATATTTCCAGGCCAGACCGCTGGTACTCACGGCGGAGGCCAGATTACCGTGTCTATCCAACGCGATAAAGTTGACAGTACCGTGATCCACCCGATCCACCAGGTTGACAGGACGTGTCATCTGTTTCGCCAGTTCACGCAGGGGGATGCCGTTCAACTCGGCAATACCGGCATCATCAAAACGTTCGCGCCAGCGACGCAGCGCCTCAAAGCTGCGCTGCTCGCTGGGCTGCATCCCCATTTCGGCGGCGAAACGCTCGGCGCCGCGTCCCACAAGCAGGACATGGGGCAATTCTTCCATCACCCTACGCGCCAGCGAGATCACATTGCCGTAATGGAGGACCCCTGCCACGGCTCCTGTGCGCAGGGTGCGTCCATCCATAATACTGGCGTCCAATTCCACATCGCCCAGCACATTGGGCAACCCGCTGTAGCCGACGCTATGCTCGTGGGGATCATCCTCAACGACGCGGCAGGCGATTTCGACAGCGTCCAAAGCGGAACCGCCGTTGCGCAAGATCCGCATAGCGGCTTCGCATCCCTGACGTCCATTTTCACTGGCAATAATGATGGGGGTGAATTGGGGCATAGGTGTGTCCATTATGAATGATGGGATGGGGGATGATGGGATGATGGAAAGGTCTCTTCATCATCCCATCATCCCATCATCGATCTCAAAATACGCTGCCACAATGCGAGCAATCTCCTCTTCCAATCCCTCCCACGGCGCGTCAGGGCGCTTGTTGACGGTCACAAAGTCCTGCGCCATGAAGACATTGTAGACCGGTTCCATCGCCAGCAGTTGCTGGGCCAATGGGTGCGCTTCCGCTTTGGCAGGCGACGAAATGTTGAGCGGGTGGTCGAACATCTTCTGCGGCAGCACAAATTTCAACGCGTTGGGATTGGGTGTTCTCTGAACGTGTACAGGCATGGGGGATAGTATAGCAGTCTGGAGGGCGGCGCTCAAGTTTGTTGATAAAAATAATCCTTCTTCCCCTTCTCGTCTTTTTTTGACAACACGCCTCCTCCATGCTAACCTTTTCCTGATCCGTGTAACGGATCATCCAATTGTATATTTCGCGCTTATCCAGAGAGGGGGGAGGGAACGGCCCGTTGATCCCCCGGCAACCTGCTGGAGTCCCGGTTTTTGGTTGCTGCTCACTGCGTTTGATTGCATCCGTGCAACTTAGCGCAGAGAAGTCAGCACAGCCAGCTGGTGCCAATTCCGCCAGATCATCACGTCCGTACAGATGATCTGAAAGATGAGATTGCCCACTTCTGTGATCAACTCCCTCTTGGATATCGCCAAGGGGGAGTTTCTATTTTAACGCAGAGAGTTAACGCAGAAGGGAAGAATTTAACGCAAAGACGCAAAGAAGCAAAGGCGCAGAGACAGATTCCAGTTCTCATCCTCGTGGATCCATTTCCTTCTTCTCTGCAATCTGTGACATCTGTGATCCTTTATTTCTGGGCTTTGCGTCTCTGCACCTTTGCGCCTTTGCGTTAAATATTGCTCTGCGTTGATCAGTCTCAGGAGTAGACCATGCGTACCGTCTTTTGGGAAGATAATCGAGTCAAGATGATCGATCAACGGCTGCTGCCCGGTGACTTTGTCATCGCCGAGTTCGCCAGCGTGGAAGAGGTCGCCCGCAGCATCAAGGAGATGTATGTACGCGGCGCGCCGGCGATTGGGGCGACGGGCGCATTCGGCATGGCGCTGGCCGCGCAGGTCAGCCCGGCCCAGGATCGGGACAGCCTGCTCGCCGATCTGCGCCAGGCCAAAGAGACGCTCGACGCGGCGCGGCCCACCGCCGTCAATCTCAGTTGGGGAACTGCTCGACTGCTCGATCTGGCCGAGCATACGGTCACCAGCAATGTGGACGATCTGCGCTCCGCGCTGCTGGCCGAGGCCCAAACCCTGGCCGACGAGGACGTGGAGATCAACCGGCGTATGGGCTTCAACGGCGCAGCGGTGATCCCCGATGGCGCCAATCTGCTCCACCATTGCAACACCGGTTCGCTGGCAACCGTCGATTTCGGCACGGCGTTGGGTGTGATCTATGCCTGTCAGGAAGAGGGCAAACAGATCCACGTTTGGGTGGATGAGACCCGCCCGCGCTTGCAGGGGGCGCGGCTGACAGCCTGGGAACTCATGCGCGCCGAGATCCCCATGCATCTCATCGCAGACAACGCCGCCGGCCATCTCATGCGTACCGGCAAAGTGGATGTGGTCATCTTCGGCGCCGATCGGGTGGCGGCCAACGGGGATGTTGCCAACAAGATCGGCACGTACAAACTGGCCGTCGTCGCCAAAGAGAACGGTATCCCCGTTTACTGTGTGGCGCCGACCAGCACCGTGGATCTCAACCTGGCCCACGGCGACCTGATCCCTATCGAGGAGCGCGACGCCGAAGAGGTTATCTTGGTGGGCGATACCCAGATTGCGCCCGACGATACACCGGTCTATAACCCCGCTTTTGACGTGACGCCCAACCGCTACATCACCGGCATCGTCACCGAGGAAGGGATCTGCTATCCGCCGTTCACCCAAAGTTTGAAGCGGGCAGTGGAGGCGGCGCAGGCGAAGATCTCCGAAAATCGTCAACAGCGGGGGAAATAGAAGGCAAAAGGCAAAGTGCAAAAGGCAAAAGTAAAGGTGGGCGCTACAAGTTTGCAGGGAGCATAGGCAATTATCCAGTCGCTGAGGCGACTTCTCAATATTAGTTGCGGGTTTTAACCCTGCTACTGAGTGAAGTCCATGAACCATTTTTCTCGAATCTGCGTTTATTGTGGGGCGAACCAGGGCACACGCCCCGACTATCTAGAAGCGGCCACCGATCTGGGCGCGGAGATGGCGCGCCGGGGGATTGGGCTGGTCTACGGCGGCGGCAGCGTGGGCATGATGGGGGCAATTGCGCGCGCGGTCCACGGTCACGGCGGCGAGGTCCACGGCGTCATCCCCGAAGCGCTCAAGCCCAAAGAAATTTCCGGCAGCGCGATTGGTCATCTTGAAGTTGTGGATTCTATGCACACACGCAAGGCGCGCATGGTGGCCCTGGCCGATGGCTTCATCGCCATGCCTGGTGGGTTCGGCACCTTCGAGGAGCTTTTCGAGACCATCACCTGGAGCCAGTTGGGCATCCACGCCAAGCCGATTGGGCTGCTCAACGTCAGCGGCTACTACGATCCCCTCTGCCAGATGATCGACCAGGCAATTGGCGAAGGCTTCATCCGTCCCAGTTACGCCGATCTGCTGGTTGTCTCGCCCAATCCTGTCGAATTATTGGATCGCATGTCTGTCCACCATCCGCCGGAGAGTGTGGTGCAATGGGTGACGCCGCGGGAAACATGATAATGAGTAATGAGTAATGAGTAGGTGAGCGTCCTCTGTTTACTCATTACTCATTACTCATTACTCATTTCGCCGCCCATCAACCAGCTAACCTTTCAGTATCTCTACCGAGGTTTCCATGACCATTGTTGTCACCGGTTCGATTGCATATGACTATTTGATGAGCTTTCCGGGCCGGTTTACTGAGCATATTTTGCCGGAGAAGTTGCAGAGCATCAGTTTGAGTTTTCTTGTCGATTCCATGGTGCGCCAGCGCGGGGGCGTGGCGGCAAACATTGCGTACACGATGAAACTCTTGGGCGCGGACCCGCTGATCCTGGGCACAGTGGGCCAGGATTTTGGCGATTACCGACGCTGGTTGGAGGAGCATGGACTGCGCACCGATCAGATCATCGAGATCCCCGACGAGTTTACAGCCAGCTTCTTCGTCAGCACAGATCTCGATCAGAACCAGATCGCCAACTTTTACACAGGCGCAATGGCCCACGCCCGCAGCGTTTCGCTGGCAGCACGTGGACTGACCCACGCCAGGATCGTGATCATCAGCCCCAACGATCCACAGGCCATGCTCAACTATGCCAACGAATGCCGCACACTGGGCATTCCCTTCGCCTATGATCCCAGCCAACAGATCGCCCGTCTCAGCGGTGAGGATCTGCGCCAGAGCATCCCCGGCGCAGCCTTTTTGATGGTCAACGAGTACGAGGCCGCCATCGCCCAGGAAAAGACCGACTGGACGTTGGATCAGATCCGCGGCCAGGTGGAGACGTTGGTGATCACCGAGGGCAAACAGGGCAGCGCGATCTACCGTGGCGATGAGACCATCCGCATCCCTGTGGCGACGCCCCATCGCATTGCCGAACCTACCGGCGCCGGCGACGGCTACCGCGGCGGCTTCTTTGCAGCCTGGTCCGCAGGGCTGCCGCTCGACATCTGCGGACGGGTCGGCGCGCTGTGCAGCACCTACGTTTTGGAACAAGTGGGAACCAGCAGCCACCGTTTTAGCCTGACCGACTTCATCGCCCGCTACGAGGAGAACTTTGGCGCGGAACCGAGGCTGGCCGCGCTGGGGTGATGGCGCACCGCAGACGGCCGACGAAAGACGCTAATATCCAATACCCAATACGCAATATCTTTACGCAACTCGCAACTCGCAACTTTTTTTTCACAGGAGCAACCAACCAATGACTACAGCAGTGAAATCATACGACATCGCCGATCTGGGCCTGGCCGACAAGGGCCGCTTCCGCATGAGGTGGGCGGCCAAGGAGATGCCTGTCCTCGATCTGATCGAGGAGCGCTTCAAGAAGGAACAGCCGTTCAAGGGCATCCGCATGGCTGCGGCCATGCACGTCACCTCGGAGACGGCCAACCTTATGCGCATCCTGATTGCGGGCGGGGCCGAAGTCGCCCTCTGCGCCAGCAATCCCCTCAGCACCCAGGATGACATCGCCGCCGCTCTCGTCGTCCACTACGAAATGCCGGTCTACGCCATCAAGGGGGAGAGCAACGCCCAGTATAACAGCCACCTTGCCAGCGCGTTGGAGATCCGCCCCCACATTACCATGGACGACGGCATGGATCTGGTGGCCATGCTGCACATGGATCGCAGCGACCTTCTCGAAAACGTCGTCGGCGGCACCGAGGAGACCACCACCGGCGTCATCCGGCTGCGGGCGATGGCGGCGCAGGGACTGCTCAAATTCCCGGTGATGGCGGTGAACGACGCCCAGACCAAGCACTTCTTCGACAACCGCTACGGCACCGGCCAGAGTACGATTGACGGTATCATCCGCGCCACCAACGTGCTGATGGCGGGCAAGAACTTCGTCGTCGGCGGCTACGGATGGTGCAGCAAAGGCATTGCCATGCGCGCCCGCGGTATGGGCGCCAACGTGATCGTCACCGAGATCGATCCGCTGCGCGCGCTCGAAGCGGTGATGGACGGCTTCCGCGTCATGCCCATGCGGGAAGCGGCCCAGGTGGGGCAGATCTTCTGCTCGGCCACCGGCGATATCCACGTCATCGACGGCCACCATATGGAGGTCATGCGCGACGGGGCCATCCTCGCCAACAGCGGCCACTTCGACGTGGAGATCAACCTCAAGGCGCTGGAGAAGATGTCCATCAAGATCACGCGGGTGCGCGACTTCCTCGATGAGTACACGTTGGACGATGGTCGCCGCATCTACGTGGCCGGTGAAGGACGCCTGGTCAACCTGGCCGCCGCCGAAGGCCACCCCAGCGCGGTGATGGATATGAGCTTCGCCAACCAGGCCCTGGCCGCTGAGTACATGCTCAAACAGGGGGACGCCCTCACCCCCAACGTCTACGATGTACCGTTGGAGATCGATCAGCAGATCGCCGCGCTCAAGCTCGAAGCCATGGGCGTGCAGATCGACACCCTCACCCCCGAACAGTCCGCATATCTCAATGAGTGGAGCATGGGGACGGGACATTGATAATGAGTAAGGAGTAATGAGTGATTTTGTCGACGGAATTGTCGCCTGATTGGTATCGATTCGTCCACACAATTTACTCATTACTCCTTACTCATTACACTTTCCGCTCAAACAACCGAACGTAGAATTTATACCCTTTACGAGGAGCAATCCAATGAGCAACACCTTTATGACCTCCCCCTCCTTGCTCTTTACCAGCGAATCGGTGACGGAGGGTCACCCGGACAAGATGTGCGATCAGATCAGCGACGCCGTGCTGGATGCGATCTTTGCGCAGGACCCACAGGCGCGCGTGGCCTGTGAGACAGCGGTGAAGACCGGCTTTGTGATGGTGCTGGGCGAGATCACGACGACGGCCTTCGTCAATTTCGATGAGTTGATCCGCAAGGTCGTCAAGGGGATCGGCTTTGACGCCAGCGACAAAGGCTTTGACGGCAATACCTGCGGCGTGCAGGTCGCCATCGCCTCGCAAAGCCCGGACATTGCCATGGGCGTGGATCGGGCTAAAGAGTACAAAGAGGGCAGCCTCGACGTGGAAGATGACGAGATCGAGGCCGTGGGCGCCGGCGATCAGGGCATGATGTTCGGCTTTGCCTGCAACGAAGGGCCCACGCTGATGCCCATGCCCATCTACCTGGCCCACAAACTGGCCCGTCGCCTCTCCGAAGTGCGTAAACAGGGGATCCTGCCCTGGCTGCGTCCCGACGGCAAATCGCAGGTGACGGTGGAATACAGCTATGGCAAACCCAAGCGGGTGCATACCGTCCTCATCAGCACCCAGCACGCGCCGGAGATCAGCCAGGACGAGATCCGCCGCGAGATCATCGAAAAGGTGATTGATCCGGTCCTGCCCGCCGAGATGGTGGACAGCGAGATGCGCATCTTCGTCAACCCCACCGGGCGCTTCGTCGTTGGCGGACCCATGGGCGACGCTGGGCTGACCGGGCGCAAGATCATCGTCGATACCTACGGCGGCATGGGACGGCACGGCGGCGGCGCCTTCAGCGGCAAGGACTGCACCAAAGTGGATCGCAGCGCCGCCTACGCCGCGCGCTGGGTCGCCAAAAATATCGTCGCCGCGGGGATCGCCGACCGCTGTGAGATTCAAGTGGCCTACGCCATCGGCGTGGCCCGCCCGCTCAGCGTCAACGTCGAGACCTTCGGCACCGGTCGCATCAGCGACGAGAAGATCGCCGAGTTGATCAACGAACACTTTGATCTGCGCCCCGGTGCCATCATCCGCGATCTGGATCTGCGCCGTCCCATCTATCAGCAGGTTGCGGCCTACGGTCACTTTGGTCGCGACGACATCGATCTGCCCTGGGAACGCACAAACAAGGCCGAGACCCTGAGCCGCGCCGCGGGCATCGGCGAAAAGATCGCCGCTTGATCAGAGATAGAACGCAGATGACGCAGATAGCCGCAGATAGCCGCAGATCAGATGAGTTGCAGAAATTCTGCGATCTGCGTTCATCATGACAATCGCGGACGCAGCGTCCGCGTCATCTGCGTTCTATTCTGAACTCTGTAATCAGAGTACTCCATTATATCTGCGTTCTATTCAAGAATGACGACCCTAGCCCTGCTTGCCTTTCTCTTTTAGGCGAGCCTGATCCTGTTGGGTATAATGAAGACTCACGACGAAACCTATCGATTGGTTTCGTCGTTCTCATAGGAGCAGCAGTGTGTTAGCACCCACAGGGAAGGCGCCAATGGCAAAGCGGCAATGGGCATGGAAGGGGATCGTACTTTTGTCGATCCTCTTGTTGGCCGCCTGCGCCGCACCCGCTCCGGTCGTATCAAATGTGGGGAGCGAAGCCCCACCTGCGTTGGCGGAGAGAGTCGTGTCGCCCACAGAAAACTCCGAAGCGGCAGCGACACCGACTGCGGAAGCTGAACCCACAGTTGCGCCGGCCACGGCAACAGCAGAGCTGACCGATCTGCCCGCTACAGATGAGCCGTTCGTCCTCATTTCGCGGACAATGAACGTGCGCAGCGGACCCGGTACCACCTTTGAGATCGTCGGTAGCGCCCAGCCTGGGCAGCGGTTCCCTATCCTCGGCGTCAACGCAGCGGGGGATTGGTGGCAGATCGACCTCAATGGCCGCGCCGCGTGGATCTACGCCCCCTTTGTGCAGGCAGAAAATGCCGAGGATGTCACCGTTGCCCAGGAGATTCCAGAGGCGCCGACGCCGGTTCCAACGGCGACGACTGATCCAGCCGCGCCACCTACGGCGACGCCGATCCCGGCGACGCTGGTTGAGGCAGATTCGATCCCCGCGCCGGCGCCAGTGGGGACGGTGGTTGTCTACGAGAGCAGCGTCACCCTCTCCACATACCCAATCGAAGCGTACCAGTCCGACGCCCGCAACGAGACCTTCAATTGGCCCTACAAACGCTTTGACCGTGAGCGCTTCCAGAATGAGCGCCCTGCGCCGTCGCCGCGCACTTACAGGTTGATCATCCTTGAGAATGCCTACCTCAAGGTGACGATCCTCCCTCAGTTGGGCGGGCGCGTCTGGCAGGCCATCCACAAAGGGACGGGCGCCAACATGTTCTATCAAAATAGCGTGGTCAAACCTTCGCCGTGGGGACCGGGCGAGCAGCTTGGGTGGACGGCGCTCGGCGGGCTGGAGTGGAATCTGCCCGTGGTGGAACATGGCTACGATTGGGGCGTCGAGTGGGGATACATTCCCTTGCAGCACAGCGAAGATCTCGCTTCGGTGACGCTCTTTACCCCGCGCGATGGACGTTACCTCAACGCCAGCGTCACCATCTCGCTGCGGTCAGGCGCAGGTAGCTTTGAGGTCGAGCCCACGATCACCAATTTAAGTGGTCAATCGCTGAGCTTCGCTTATTGGCAGACGGCAATGTTGGCCCCAGGACGCGGCAACCGACCAGGTGGATCGACCCAATTCATCCTCCCCGCCAGCCAGATGACCGTCCACAGCAGCGAGGATGCGCGGCTGCCTGGCCCCAATCAGCCGTTCGGTTGGCCTATCCACAACGGCGTGGACTATAGTCGCCTGGGCAATTGGACAAACTACCTGGGCTTTTTCGAGCGCCCTTCCGCCCGCGGCCCCTTCGTGGGGATCTATGATCACGATGCCAGCGCCGGCGCAGTGCGCGTCTTCCCGGCGGGGGTGGCGCGGGGTAGCAAGGTCTTTGGATTGGGATGGCATTCGGCGCTGGGCAGCGACAACTTTACCGACGATGGCTCGGCTTATGTGGAACTGCACGGCGGGCTGATGCCCACTTTCGACGAGACATATACATTGCCGCCGGGCGGCGCCGTGGGTTGGCGCGAAGTCTGGTATCCGATCCACACGATTGACGGCCTCACCTATGCCGACGAAGGGGCGGCGATCCATGTGCGCCCCAGCGCAGACGGGTTGGCCGTCGGCTTCTACCCCACGCGGCCAATGGGGGGCGCGCTCATCGCCCTTTCCAATGGACGGGAACTTGAGCGCCGCGCCCTGAGGATCAGCCCAGACGAACCCTTCAACGATCTCCTTATCGCGGCAGCCAACCTGCCGGGCAGTGGACCCATCGAGATCCGCTTTGAAGATGGCGCCGGCCGTCTCTTTTTCAGCTACACCTATTCAGGACCAATTCGTTAACCTCTCATGCAAAAAGATAAATACGGCAGTTACGACTCGCTTTCATCGGGGGGTATGCCCCGCATTTTTTGGATCATCGTCGGCGTGGCAACAGCCCTGGCGATCTTTCTCGTCCTATTTTTGTTGCTGCGCGGCTTTCAGGATGGTCAGCGCCAGAGCGAAGCCCAACGACGCCAGCAGATCGCCATCTATCTTCAAAACGGACACGACGCCGCCGCCGAGGACAACCAGCAATTGGCGCTGGAAGCCTTTCGCAGAGTATTAATCTTGGACCCGGAAAATGAAGAGGCCATTACCGGCATTGGGAATTTGCTGAATCGGCCAGCGGATCAGCCATCCCCGGCGGCGGTGATAGCTGTACCCACGCCGGATGCACCTGTTCCGACCCCGACCTCGCCCAATCCTCTGGCGGTGACCTGGGCCGATGCGCAAGACCTCTACAACGCCGGTCGCTGGGAAGAGTCCATTGTGCGTCTGCGTCAGGTCCGTCTGGTGGATGCCGACTTTGAACGCGCCCGCGTCGAGGAGATGCTCTTCACCGCTTACGTGAGTCTGGGCACCGAGAAAAGCAACAGCGGCAGTTTGGAACAAGCGGTGACGCTCTTCGACCGCGCGCTTGATATCCGTCCGACCGCTACCGAAATTCGCGCTACTCGCGATGACACAGCACAATATGTGGATGCGCTCACCTATTGGTTTGCCGACTGGGCCAAAGTCATCGAACTTCTGAACGATCTCTACACGCGTAATCCTGGCTATCGGGATGTGAGTCAACGCTTGCAAAAAGCGCACCTTGAGTATGCGGATACGCTCTCGCGCCAGAGCGATTGGTGCAGCGCCGCCGAAGAATACACAGCCGCCATCCGTGTTCAAATTGCGCCAGGATTGGTCGAAAAACAGACGGAATTTCAGACCCTCTGCGCCCAGAACCCCACGGGCCTGGCTGATGTGGAAGGTAGCGATCTCGCCGCAGGGGAAGCGGCTGGCGTCGCTGCGTCACCTGCTCCTGTATTGGTCGGTGGGTTGGGCACAGGACGCATCCTCTACGCGGCGATGGATGCGGTGGATGGCCGTTATCGCATCTACGCCCAACCGGTGACGGCGAGCGTGCGCCCAGTGATGCTGGTGGAGGACGCGCTGCAACCAGCGCTGCGCGCCGATGGGCAGCGGCTGGCCTTCCGCAACATCCGCGGGGATCAGCGCGGCTTGGGCAGTTATGATCCCGGCACAGGGTTGCGCCTGCGTTTTACCAACTACGCTGAGGATAGCTTCCCCAGTTGGAATGGGGAAGGCAACCAGCTTGTCTTTGCCAGCGACCGTGAAGGGGATCGACGCTGGCGCATCTATACCGCCTGGGCCGATGGCAACGATGATGGCGTCAGCCTGGGCTACGGGCAAGATCCCAGGTGGCACACAGGCAGCAATCGCATCGTCTTCCGCGGCTGTGATGAACGCGGCAACAGTTGCGGCCTCTGGATCATGAACGGCAGCGGCGGGGATCGGCTGCCTCTGACCAGCGTCCCCGGCGACGCTCATCCCTCGTGGTCGCCCGATGGGCGCTACATCGTCTTCATGAGCCAGGAACGCAGCGGCAACTGGGAAGTCTATCGCGTCGATGTGCAGAGCGGCGCCGTCCTTCAACTGACCAACGATGCGGGGATTGATGGGCTGCCCGCCGTCAGCCCTGATAGCAGCCGCGTCGCCTTCCTCAGTAACCGCGACGGCAGCTGGAAGATCTGGATCAAGCCGATCAACGGCGGCGCGGATCAACTCCTGGCCCCGATCACAGGCGACCTGCCAAACTGGATGGAGCATAAGATTCAGTGGGTTCCGTGAGGGAGAGTATTGGATATTAGATATTGGGTAATAGACCAGTACCCAATATCTAATATCCAATACCCAATACCCCCTTTCTCCCAAAAGTACCTCGTTTGACATTGGTTCCACACGTCGTCTATACTTTGCCCACCAGAGAGAGCGATATCTGGACAGGCATTTTTACTGTCCTATGCAGAGGCGATCCCTCGAGTATTCATCGTCGCCAGCCCACCCTACATCCTTTTGGTGGACGATGGCTCCTACCCGCCCGATGACTCGCTCGATAACTCCGAACCGAATCACTTTTCTATTGGATAGCGCCGCTTCTGGCACGCTTTCCCTGTCATCCGTTCTCATCCTAATTACAGT
>JAHBVG010000104.1 GCA_019637695.1 Caldilineaceae bacterium
ACTCTATCTATTATTATCGTGTAACAGTCATGCCAACGAGCAGAGAGTTTTGACCAAACGAACAGATCTCTTCGTAGCCTTCCACTCTATCGCCATCGCTTGTTGATAGATTCCCCGTCTGCTGACTGTTGTAAAACATCAAAGTTTCTCTTTTTATCATAGTGATAATATGGGATGAACGGCCAACCAGACTATCTTCACCTCATCTTCCAGTCGATCGTCTCGTTGCGCATTTTTGCCATGTCGCCAATTCACACTATTGTTCTACTGGTTTTTGGCAATTCTGCTTTCTCAGTGATTCAAGCCGAAAGGTTTCAACGTTGGTATGTGATTATGTGCGTAGAGATGCAATAAACGTTTAGAAGTAGATACGCCCAGGCATTATGCATAGCAGAAGCCGTCAATTTTTGAAAGAAAACGAACACAGATTTTGAGTGTTTCATACAATTATCATTAACTATCGGGGGAATGTTATGGTCGGAGGGGCAAATTATCAAGCTGCAATTGAACTCAAAAATGCAGACGCTACACATTTATCGAATGCAGCTCGCGCTGTTCTTGAGGAATATCGCGCCACAACTCGTTGGAAACGGTTGAGGTGCCGAAGTGTCTCTCTGATGGATAACAATCTAGATGCTGCTATTTATGTGCTGCATATTGGTAATGGCATTGAGTTTGACTGGACCTGGGAAGGGGCATTAGCCTTCCGTCCCAGTGAAATGCTTGAAATGGAGAATATTTCCGATATTGACCACTTCCTGGAATCTGGTGGAGGAGTAAGCCAACAGAATAATCAGATTGCCTGGTTCGGAGAAGTGGTTGAAGTCAACGAAGCAAAAGGTGATATCTACATTTCCGCCCCCGATTCAGAACAGCCGCCATGTACAGGTTCCTTCTTCATCCGTCCATTTGAATTTCTCGAAACACTCCACACCATCTACTCAGATTCAAATTTTGCTAACATACGGCTGAATCTTCCTGGTCGTTTGATGGCATGTAAGGAAAGTCAGCATTCAAGTGCATCGTACTCGTCAAATCTCTCTATCCCTGCCTTGACAGAAGTCTGGCGACATAGTTGGGGAATCTTATGGGGACCACCAGGAACGGGTAAAACGTACACTATTGGACAGCAAGTAGCAACTTGTCTCTCCGATCCCTCTGAGCGCGTCTTGGTTATCTCGACGACTAACAAAGCAACCGATGAGGTTGCCTTGAAGATCGGCCAGGCAGCCAATAGCTCTCAAATAGCCAGCAAACGACTGCTGCGGATTGGAAAAAATGCGAACTATGAACGCTTTCGAGACAAAGGCTTGGAAGTGATGTTATCGGGCAGCGAAACGGAACTACTACGCAGTGTTGTACAACTGCGCCATCAGCTAAAAAAGGCGCAAGGCTACGAAGAACGCGCTAAGATTCGGCAGGAATTACAGCGATTGATACAGGCGATAAAGGATCGTGCGCTGGATGTATTTCTCTCAAGTAACTACCAGGTTGTGATTGCAACAGCCTTTCGCGCACTGACCTTGCTAAAAGAGGATTCAGTGCGAAAAATGGTGGAAGAAGGTTATGCACCTTTTACATCGGTAATCATTGATGAAGCCGGATTATTATCGCGTGCGACAACTGCTGCTCTTTCACTATTGGCCGCACGACGCGTACTACTAGTTGGCGATCCGAAGCAGTTGGCACCCATTAGCAAAATGAGTCGAGTGCTTCCAACGGTCGAAGCTACCTGGTTAGCGCGAAGCGGTTTGAGCCATTTGAATAGGGCGATGGATCTGCCAGCAGCCGTTCACTTACTGACAAAACAATACCGGATGCATCCCGATATCCGAAGAGTGGTTTCAGAATATCAATATGATGGGCAGCTAGAGGATGCTAATGAAGTAAAACAGCCTTTTTCTCTTACCCAATTCTTTGAAAAACAACAACGTCGGGCAATTTGGTATGTTTTAGATGAGGAAGGAAAAGATCTGCCTTCGATCCGGGCTGAACGTGGACCGGCTAATCGCAGTTGGGTTCGGCCTATCACCCCTGCAATTATGGGCAAGTTGCTCTTATATCAGAGATTTCGTGAGAAGAAATGCCTCTTCATCTCACCCTTCGCAGCCCAAGCAAAGGCTATCAGTGCTTTCCTGGCGGAACAAAAGGCTGATAATTGGGAAGCATCAACTGTACATAGCCAACAAGGAGCGGAAGCCGAGATTGTTATTTTCGATACAGTCAATGCCAGCAGTACGGCATGGCCGACGGATGAATGGAAACGTCTGGTTAATGTAGGTATTAGCAGGGCTAAGGAAGTACTCATCGTGTTAGCCAGTCGGGCGGAGATGCGCCAGCAATTTCTGCGTCCACTCGCAGACCTACTAACTCCGTACATTGCCAGATCCAGCCGACAGGGAATTCATTTTGATCTGGTCAAAGTAACACAGGAATATCAGGCGCCGGTCGCCTTACTGGAAAATACAGAACTGCTTGGAAATCAGATTTCAGCCCGTAAGCTGTTGCGTCCAGTGTTGAGTGTTGAGCAGCAACGGTTGAGTGGATTCCGCATGGATGGGAAGCCGCGCCTGGTTCGCGGTGTTGCGGGAAGTGGAAAGACGATGGTTCTCGCCAATTGGCTGACCCAAGTTGTGCAGAATCTCGATCCAGGTTCGGAGGATACAATTTGGGTTGTTTATGCCAACGATGCGCTTAAGAACCTGATTGAAAATAATATTGAACATGCATGGAAGAATCAAGCGAATGAACCTGGAGCCTTTCCTTGGAATAGGGTAGACATGAAGCATATCAAGAAGCTTCTAGATGATTTGCTTGATCAAATGAGGCGTGACAAGAGAATCACCTATCGGGGAGATGATCCATTTGACATTGACGCGAAGGCGGCGTTTTATCTTCAGCACAGGCCTGGGCATGAGATTTCGCCTCTATGTACGGCTATGTTCATCGATGAAGCCCAAGATATGGGCCATAATACACTTCGCCTGCTTAATACACTCGTCAAACAGACAAATGTGCAGGATCCTAACAGTCGAGCAGTGAATATTTTCTACGATAATGCCCAAAATGTTTATGGACGTCCACGACCACATTGGCCTGCTTTAGGACTCGATATGCGCGGACGCTCAATCGTGATGAAAGAGAGTTTCCGTTCGACAAAGCCAATCACAGAATATGCTCTGAATGTACTCTACAAACTCCAACCACCAGATGAAGATCAAGATCATCGTGAACTTGTAGACCGGCATCTTATAGAACAGACGACCAGAAATGGAATTAAATGGTGGCAGGTCAGGTTTGCGCAGACTGATGGCCCTGATCCAGTTTTGTTGAAATACAGAAGTTTAGATCAAGAACTCGATGCAATCGCTACACAGATCACAAAGTGGGTAAAACAAGACGCCATCGCACCTGGTGATATTTGCCTGTTGTGCAATGGCCCAGGTGTGGAGACTGGTGTTAGAAGCCGTCTGCACAAGCAATTGCAGAGCCAGGGAATTGAACTCGAATTCCTAACCGGAAAAGATGTTGACATTGATCCAAATAAGATATTGGCAACCAAAAGTCATTCATTCAAGGGATACGATGCTGAAGTTGTTGTCATCGTAAGCGCAGATAGGTTCGTTGGCGGCGGCAAGGTTCTTGCTAATGCCTTGTACACAGCCATGACACGCTCTCGGTCTCTGCTGGCAGTCTACACCAACGCAGGTACCCAAGTTGTGGAAGGGCAGCGCATCAACCGTGTTCTTGAAGATTGTCTGGACACGCTTTTGAGTGTACCTGACGTGGAATACACCCTTAGTAGAGCAGACGATATCGCCGATCTGCTCGAACTGGTGGGGAGTGAACATCAGTCGTGGCTAGAGAAGTTGTGGAAGGAATATGAGATTCAGCAGGAACCGTTGGTTGCACTAGATGGACAAATCCTGGCTGAACCAGCCTTTTGGTTCAAGAACGGCTCGCAGATCTACGCCTGCTTTGGTCACAAGCCGTTAGGAACAAGAACGCAATATCAACTTGAAGATAGGCAAATTATCGTATTGGAACCTGGGCAACCCGTTCATTTGAACAGAGGTTAGGAGAAGTGTTCCAGTAACCGATCTTCCAGAAAGCGCAGCAGTTCAAGAATACTCATTGGCTCGCCTGGCACAATGTTTGATTCGCTGCCCTGATGAACATGGTGGGGAAAGCCAGGGAGATTGGGGTGGTGAGGGGTGCTATCCCAGCGCATGCGAAGGATCTGCCTCTCGGCATCCATCCATTGATGTCGATAGTCTTGAGGCTGAATCTGGCCCTCCTGTACAACATAATATTCGGCTAATTCAAGAAAGTCACCGTTCATCAACGTAGCGCGAAGGCGTAGGTAGCCATCGTCCGTATTCGCCCATGAACGAATGATTTCATACTCTGTGAGAACTGGCGTGCTTACCAATACCAGTTCTACCTCTGCCAGATATGCATATGGATCCATTAAGATTCAATGTCCTTTTGCAGGATGTGGAGTCTCTGCTGAATCCGATCTTTCATCTTGCAAAAAGCGTTCCATTCCATAAAATCCGCGCTGTCTTCCAATTGGCCTTGCTGAAAGCGTTCAAAAAATTCCTCGGAAGAGAAGCCAAAGCGTGTTTCAAACTGCTCAAGTTCCGCCTCAACACGGGCAAGATCCTCCTGATCTCGCTCGATCTGCCTTTCTACAATGCGGTGTAGCGCATTGTCGATAAACGGATTTTGAAAACCGGTTCTATAAAGGATGGATAGATTGTCGAGTACCTGTTTAGCTTCTAAAATTGCCATTGCAAATTCCTCAGCCCATAACCACGCTCTAGCCTAAAAGCAAAAGTGCAAAGGCGATTGATGCCCATCAAGCCAATGCGTCTACAATCCATAACTAGTTCAAACACAGTATAGCGAGTGTGCCCCTGGCAATCAATCTTGGTTTGACCCCTTGACACGCTACGGAGCAATGGGCGTTCTCTCCCTCACACCGCGGAGAGCGGCAACGAGACCGCGGCATGTTGCGCTGCGCTCCGCAGCGCAGCCTCTAGAATTTCCTGGGCGTCGCGGCCGACCTCGGCGCTGCACAGCCCGCGGATCGCTTCGCCTGTGCGCAGGTGATCGAGGAAGAAGTCGGTGGCGTTGGCCGGGCCATCAACGTCGGCGGCAACTTCGACGCCGTCCTCGTGTTGGCGCGTCGCCCGCAGCAGCCGCCCTCCCTTGCCTGGCTCCACCAACAGCGTGCCCTCGCTGCCGTAGATCACCGTCACATAAGAGGTGAGATGGCCGATCTGCGTCCACGATGCCTCGCTGATCGCCATCGCCCGCGCCCATTCCATCACCACCACGGCGTTGTCCTCAAGGGTAATGTAATCCTTCTCGAAATGCCCAGCCACGCCGGTGACGCGGCTGGGCTGCCCTAAGAGGAGACGGGCCAGCGCCGCGCCGTAACATGCGTAATCCATCAACGCGCCGGCGCCGTTGAGGTCTCGGTCGTAGAGCCAGTTATAGAAATAAGGCGTGCAGCCCAATTCTTTAGGACCGGCGTGGGCAGCGCGGTATTTGACCCCATGCAGGTGACCGATCTCTCCAGTCTGGGCCATATGGATAGCTTTGCGCAGGCCAGGGTTCCAGGCAAAGGGCCAGTTGACCATCAACTGTACATTGGCTTTGCTGCAGGCTGAAACCATCCGTCTGGCCCTGGCGAAGGTGCTGGTCATCGGCTTTTCCACCATCACATGCAGTCCTCGCGCTGCGGCCAGTTCGGTCACATCCGCGGCGGTGGCGTTGTCGCAGAAGAGATAGACCGCGTCCAGTTCGATCTGTTCGAGCATGGCTTCGTAGTCGTCAAAGACCTGTGGACAGTCGTACTCGGCCTGGATTTTGTGGCGCAGCGCCTCGTGTGGATCGGCGGCGGCGGTCAACGTCCCCTGGCTCGACGCGGTCAGATCATCCAGATTCTCCCAAACGTGATCGTGGGTCAGTCCTAAAACGCCAATGCGGAAGGGCGCGGGCATGGTGGGATCTCCTTATGGGTGGTGATGGGTGAATTATACAGGGGAGTATAACAAGCCTTTTCCCCGCAATCAACCGGCGCACAATTCTGCTATACTGCGCCCATGCATCTTTCTATGGACACCATACATCACCTGCTGGAACTGATCCAATTTCGGTATGAGATCGAACCGATCGCTGCCGTTCAACCCTTAACCGGCGGCGAATGGAAGCGTCTGTGGCGGCTGGATGGCGCGCAGACGGTCTATGTTGTCAGCCTCAGCCACCCCACGACCACAGAAGCCAGTGTAGCCTACGAGCACCGGCTGTTGCGCTATCTGCACGCCCACTTGCCACAAGCGCCAGCGCCCCTGCTTGCCCGTGATGGCAGTAGTTACTTCGTCCATCAGGGGCGGATCGTCTGTCTATTACCCTGGATGCCGGGAGAGATGGCCGACGGCGATGGCGCTCATCTGGCGGCGGCGCGCTTTTTGGCCCGCTTTCACCGGGTGGCTGTGGGCTATCCCGATCTGTCCCCCCGGCCCGGTGTGCCGGCCTGGCGCGAGTGGGATTGGCACGCCGCGGACTGGCCGGCCATTCAGTCGATGTTGAGTACAGCGCCGGAGACGCGGGATCCCATCGGCCAACGCTTTTGGCAAAGCTGTGGCGAGTGGGCGGCCGCCATTGCCGACCGCGGCCAGCAGATCGCCCAGGAACGCAGCTACTTCCAGCGCTGGATAGCCGACCTGGCGCTGTCGGATCACCCCCTCACCACCGGCCTGCTGCACGACGATTTTCACGGCGGCAATCTGCTGGTGATGGATGGTCAAGTGACCGCCCTGCTGGACTGGGATGGCTGCCACCCCGACTGGCTGCTCTTTGACTTGAGCAACGCCATTTGGGAATTCTGTTCAGATGATGAGAACCACACATTGTCGCTGTCGGATGCGCTGGCGTGTCTCAACGCCTACGCGGCGGCGGGTGGGCCGATCCCTGAAGCGGAATTCGACCTGATCCTCCCGGCGATCCGCTGCCGGCGGTTGATTGAGATCCTCACTGCCCTGCGCGGCATTGCCACGGGCGCAGCGTGGGACGAATCGCCTGACTATCTTCTGCATAATTTGATTGCGCTGGAAAATCTGCGAACTGTCCGCCTCTAGGAATCGGGACAACCCTCCCGCGCCATTTGGGACAAAGCCCTATGACAACAGAATGGTGCTTCCGCTATACTGGGCGCACACACCCATTGCCCTGTCATAGCTTGTTCCCTTGCACCATGGAGTTGAGACACCGATGCGTATCACAATATTTGCCTTCGGAACCTGGGGAGATGTACGTCCGTTTGTCGTTTTGGGGATGGGGCTGCAAGCCGCCGGCCATGACGTACAGGTGGTGGCCTCGCCCGGCTATGAGGATTGGGTGAGGGCGCGGGGTCTGGACTTCCATCCGCTGCGGGATGACGTTCATAGACTCGTCGCCCAACTCTCTTCCCGCGATGTCTTCAACCCCATTCATCAGATACAGATGGTGCGGGAAGTGTTGCCTCAGATCCTCACCCGCGTGGGGCAGGATCTGCTGGCGGCCGCACGGGCCGCCGATGCGCTGCTGACCGTGGAATTCAGCCTGGCTGCGTTCCTGGATGTGCTGCCGCCTGAACCCAAGACGGTTCTCATCAACCCCGCGCCCCTCACGCCGACGCGGGAGTTCATCTCGGCCGGCGCACCGTCGCCGCAGTTGTTCCCCTTTCCGGCCTTCTACAACCGGCTCAGCTACAGCTTCGTCCGGCGCATGGCATGGATGCTGCTCAGTACACCGCGCAACCAACTGCGCAAACAGCACCCTGGCAAGCGCAAGCATACCTTCAATACATACCAGGCAGCGCTGGACGCCGCACCCGCACTCACAGTGGTGAGCAAGCATGTAATCACACGTCCAGCAGATTGGGCCGACCATCAGCAGATCACCGGCTATCTCTTCGACGACGACCCCACCTGGACGCCCCCGGCGGCGTTGTGCGACTTTCTTGCAGCAGGCGAACCGCCGGTCTACATCGGCTTTGGCAGTATGCCCGACAGCAAACCCCAGGCCACCACACGATTGTTCATCGAAGCCCTGCACAAAGCGGGCAAGCGTGGGGTGATTTTGAGCGGCTGGGCGGGGATGGGCGTAGACGACGCGCCGGAGAATATCCACTTTCTCAAGTACGCGCCCCACAATTGGCTCTTCCCTCAGATGGTAGCGGTGGTGCATCACGGCGGGGCAGGGACGACAGCCTCTGGCTTTCTCGCCGGTGTGCCGACAATCATCGTGCCCCACAACGCCGATCAACCCTTTTGGGGTCGCCGCGCCCAGGAACTCGGCGTGGGTACAGCGCCGATTCCCCGTGGCAAATTGAGCGTGGACAAGTTGGCGGCGGCGATTGTAGAAGCTACCACCAACCGCTCCATACACCAGAAAGCCGCAGAATTGAGCCAGAAGATCGACGCGGAAGACGGGACCGGCGAAGCGGTGAAGATGATCGGAGCTATCCTGGATGGAAGCAGCCCATCCAGGTTTGGATGAACCATTGCGGGACAATCCTCCCGACCTGTTTGGGACAAAGGCTGATGACAGCAGGGTCCAGCGTCCGTTACACTGTGGATGCACGCCGATTCCCATTGTCAGTCATTTTTCACAACAGGAGAAGATCATGTCGCGTTTCGATCAGCTACAACACAAATTGTTAGGCATCGCTTTCATTATCGGCCCGCTGCTGCTGGTGATGGGCGCAGCCGCCTTTGTGCTTGGCATCGGATTGAGTTCTCATGGCGTCAGCAGTTGGGTGGAGGGGGTGTTGATGATGCTGGCCTTTCTGCTCTTTGTGCCGGTCTATTTGCATCTGGCAGCGTTGATGGGCGAACGTGCGCCCGTGTTTGGCCTGATCTGCACCATCACCGGGTTGGGCATCGGGCTTGGCATGGTGCCGTCCTCTGTCCGCATCATCCAGGCGGGATTGGATCAGAACGGTGTGGATGTTGCCCTTTTTAGTCTGCAACCGCCGGGGCAGATGGTTTTGGTTCTTTGGATGGGGTTAGGCTTATTGACCACGCTTCTCTTGGGGATTGGTTTTTTGATCAAAGGGGGATTGCCGCGCTGGACGGTTGTTCTGCTGATCCTGGCCCCCATCATTTTTATCATGGGCCAGGGTGGGGACGAATCGATTGCCTGGTGGCAGGTCAACATCATGTACCCGCTGGGCTGCGTGCTCTACTTCGCCGCCCTGGCGCCGATTGGCTGGCGCATGCTTGCGGGCAATGCCTCAAATCGCTCTGCCGAGACGGTGATGGCGGGCTGAGTCCACACAATTTGGGCGCTTTGCCAGGAATGGGATTCCACATACAATAGTCCGATGACAACCACCCAATCGGCCGGGTTGAGCAGTGTGCAGGTTGGCCCGATCCGGCAACGCCTCCATCCTGCACACCGCCGCTGGCTGGCAGGGATATTCCTCCTGTTGACCGCCACCGCTGGCGCCTTCATGCTCTGGCTCGCTGCACAAGGCTGTGGGGAGTACCTGGGCGTCAGCCCGTTCATGGCGGCTGTGAACGTGGCGGGCAGTCTGGCCTTTGCTGTACTCAGTGTGTTCATCCTCCTCTACCGGTCTGGCAATCGCATCGGTTGGCTCTGCGGCTGGATTGCACTCGGCATGATCGTTTCAGTGACAGCCTTCACGGGCATGACCTGCGGCGTCGGTGTTTCCCCGCCAATTCCCGGCCTGCCGATCATTGCCTGGACGCTTTACAGTTTCAGCGCGTTTTTCTTGATTTTACCCCTGTTCATCCTGCTGCCGCTGCTCTTCCCAACCGGACACTTCCTTTCAGTGAAGTGGGCATGGGCGACTGGCATCGGCGTTCTTCTGCTCTTTCTCACCGCCGTCGCCACCAGCGTCGCTCCGGACCTGCGCCAGGACAACGCCTACGGATACTTCATCGATCTGGACAACCCCTTTGGCAGGGCAAATTTGCCAACCTGGTGGCGCCCGACGGTGCGTAGTGCGAAGTTGCTAGTTACATGCCTTCTCTGCTTCATGGCGATTGCATCTATGATTGTCCGGCTGCGGCGATCACGCGGTGACGAACGCCAGCAGGTCAAGTGGCTGGCTTATTTTGTTGCCACCGCGGTGGCGTTCCAGATTCTGGTTTTCGAGCTGCCCGGAGGCTTGTTCTACCCTGAAATTTTTCACACGATCTGGTATGACCTGATCATCGGCGTCGTGGTCATCGGCTTTCCCACAACCATCGGCATCGCCCTCTTCAAATACCGGCTTTATGACATTGACATCCTCATCAACCGCACGCTGGTCTACGGTGCATTGACAATGATCGTCGCCACCATCTACGTCGTGATCGTGGCCGGTTCGGGGCGACTGTTCCACAATGAAAACAACCTAATTGCGTCGCTGGCTGCCACAGGTGTAATCGCCGTACTCTTCCACCCCCTGCGTTCGCGGCTACAAGGAAGCATCAAACGCTGGCTCTACGGAGAACGTGACGACCCGGCAGGCGTGCTTACCCGCCTCACCAGCCAGTTGGAAACGACCGGATCGAGCGGCTCACTGCTGGCTGTCCTCGTGGAGACCATCGCCTCTTCGCTCAAGCTGCCCTATGTGGCGATCTGGCTCTACACCGATGACGGTGCCCTGACGCTTGTCACACAGACGGGCGTGCAGCGGACCGAAGTGGATACCTTGCCGCTCCTGCATCAGCAGGAAACCGTGGGTCAACTGCAAGTTGCGCCGCGTGCACCCGGCGAAGCCCTCTCCGCCGAAGACCGTCAACTGCTGGCGGCGATTGCACGCTTGACGGCAGCCACGGCACGCACCATCCAACTCACGGATCAGGTGCAGGAAGCGCGAGTGCGCACGGTCTCAGCGCGGGAGGAGGAACGCCGCCGCCTGCGGCGAGACCTCCACGACGGCCTGGGGCCGGTTCTCGCCAGCCAGGGGTTGAAGCTGGCCGCGGCCCGCCAGCTTCTGCGGGAAAGACCGGAGGTGGCCGAGCGGTTGCTAGACGAGGTGATGACCCAGAGCGAGAACACCGTGGCCGAAGTGCGGCGGCTGGTCTACGCCCTGCGCCCGCCCACATTGGATGAATTGGGGCTGGTGGAGGCCATCCGCGAACATGTTCAGGTGGTCGGGACGAATGCGGGTGTGCGGATTACCCTGGACGCACCGCCAAACTTGCCGGAGATTCCCGCCGCCATCGAGGTGGCCGCCTTCCGGGTAGTGCAAGAGGCGCTCAACAACGTGATCCGCCACGCTGGGGCGCGCCACTGCGCCATCTCCATTGCCGCGGAGAGCGGGCTGCACATTCGTATCGAAGACGATGGCATTGGGCTGCCCGCGGAGACCCGCAGCGGCGTCGGTCTGCAATCCATGCGCGAGCGGGCTGTGGAGGTTGGAGGCGTTTGCTCCATCGAAAACGGGGATGAAAGAGGGGTCGTTGTTCAGCTTTCCCTGCCGATTCAACTCATCTGAAGATCGGCCCGGTTACGTTCGCTCAAGCGAAACGAGCAACAGAATTTTCTCCGCTGCCAACCGTTCATAGATCATACGATGACCGTAATTTCGCCACAGAAATACATCCGGGTAGATTTCAAATGCCTGAGGAAGCGATCCTTTTTCGATGTACCGGGTTCTGCGAAAATCCTCGAACAGAGGATGCCCTTGCATCCCCAGTTCAGTCAGGTAGGCGCGGTATACTTCGGGGATTTGCCATGTCCAGTACTTCATTGACGCGCCTTGATCTCCTCTTCAATCTCATCAAAGGAGATCAGCTTGGGCGGGTTTTCTTCGTATTGACGCTTCATTTCAAGGTACTTGAGACGAGCTTCCAGTAATTCCAGTTGCTTTTCACGGGCGTTCCAGTCAGCAACCGAAACCAACACTGCGGCTGGCCTGCTGTGTTGCGCCAGCAGGATCGGGCCGTCTTCGATCTTCTGAAAGATCTCTTTGTGTCTGCCCCGTAGATCGGAGACAGGCACCACATCAGGCATGGTGGGCATAGATTGTACGCTCCTATGTCAATCAATGTACATTCACTTGCCATACTATACCTGGATTTGACGGAAAATGCAAAGCCACCGGAGACTACCGCCTGTATGACACTCCAACCCATCCGCCTTTTCATTGCCGACGACCACGCCCTCTTCCGCGAAGGGATGCGCGCCCTCCTCTCCGCCACGCCGGACATCGTCTGCGTGGGCGAGGCCGCCACCGGCGAAGCGGCATTGGCACAGATTGGGGAGAGCCAGCCCGCTGTGGTTCTCATGGACATCAACATGCCCGGCATCAACGGCATCGAGGCGACCCGGCGCATTCTGCGCAGCCACCCGCAGACTGGCGTGATCGTGGTCACCATGCTAGAGGACGACGCCTCGATCTTCGCGGCCATGCGCGCCGGGGCCAGGGGATACGTACTCAAAGGGGCCAACCACCACGAACTCTTGCAGACCATCCGCGCCGTGGCCCAGGGACAGGTACTCTTCGGCCCGGCCATAGCCGCCCGCGTCACCCAGTTTTTCGCCCGCCCATCCCAGAACGACGCCGACCATTCCCTCTCCGAATTGACCCAACGCGAACGCGAGATACTCGATCTCATCGCCCGCCACTACACCAACCCGGAGATCGCCCAGCAACTCGGTATCGGCGACAAGACCATCCGCAACCACGTGTCGAATATCTTCAACAAGCTGCAAGTAGCCACCCGCGCCCAGGCCATCGATAAGGCGCGCCAGGCCGGGTTGGGCAGCGCGCCATGACCACACCTGCGGATACGATCGTCTTTCTTTCCCCCCGATGGTAAGCGTCTCCGATCCCATCACCAAAATACTGTTTTTCAGTCTCTCCCAGTTGCATTAAACTTCCCTTCACCGCACAAGTTCATGAGGAGGAAGCGATGAGCACACGCATAGAAGATCGACTGAGCGCGCTGCGGCGCAGCCGTTTCGTCGGGCGTCGGGCAGAAATGGAGCTGTTCCAGGCGGCGTTGAGCCGCGATACACCTGACTTTGCCGTACTGCACATCTACGGCCCCGGCGGGATGGGCAAGACCACGCTGCTGCGCGAGTTTGCGCGGTTGGCGGCGGAAGCTGGGCGCATGCCGGTTACGCTGGACGCCCGCCATCTCGACGCCTCGCCCGGCGGTTTTCTCACCGCGCTGCAGATGGCGCTCAATCTGCAGCCGGAGCAAGCGCCGCTGGATGCCGTGGCAGCTACACCTGGCCTTGTTCTCCTCATTGACACCTACGAACTGCTGGCGCCGCTGGACGCCTGGCTGCGCGATGTCTTTCTGCCGCAGTTGCCAGCGCGCGCCCTTGTGGTCATGGCCGGACGCCAGCCGCCGGCCGCAGCCTGGCGATCCGACGATGGCTGGGGCGCGCTGACCCGCATCATCTCCCTGCGCAACCTTCACCCCGACGAAAGCGAACGCTATTTGATCGGTCACGGTGTGTCAGCAGAGGAGATCGACAGGGTGTTGGGTGTGACCTACGGCCATCCTTTGGCTCTGGCCCTGGCAGCCGATCTCTTCCGGCAAAACACAGCGCGGCGCGCCTTCGACTTGCAACAAGCTCCGGACATCGTGCGGGTGCTGCTGGAACGCTTTGTGGCCGAGGTGCCCAATCCTCTCTTCCGCCAGGCCCTGGAAGTATGCGCCCACGCCTTCAACACCGACGAGGGGCTGCTGGCCGATTGTCTGGGAGCAGCGCAGAGCTACGTTGCGTTTCAGTGGTTGCGCAGCCTCTCCTTCATCGAGCAGGGACCCTTCGGTCTCTTTCCCCACGACCTGGCGCGGGAGGTACTGGAGGCCGACCTACGCTGGCGCAATCTGCCGCGCTTCCGGGAAGTGCATTTCCAGGTGCGCACACACATCATCCAGCAGATCATGACGACAAGCGGTCTGGCACAGCAATCCGCCATCTTCGCCCTGCTCTTTCTGCACCGCAACAACCCTTTCATGCGCCCATTCTACGAATGGCAAAGCTTCGGTCAATTCTACATCGACGCCGTTGCACCGGCCGATCTGCCCGCCATCGAACAGATGGCGCTGCGTCATCAGGGCGAGGCCGGGCTGGCGATCACCCGTCACTGGTACGCGCGCCAGCCGCAGGGCTTCTTTGTCTTCCGCGCCGCTGGCAATGCCATTGCCGGTTTTTGTCACATCGTGGAACTGAGCAAGGTGACAGAGCAGGACAGCGCCGTCGATCCTGCGTTGCCGCCCGCACTTGCCCACATGCAGCGCGCCGTGGCCCCGCGACCGGGTGAGGCGGTGGTTTTCTTTCGCAACTGGATGGACGCTGAGGCGTATCAACTGTCGCCCGCCATCTTCAATATGGCGGCCATGGTCAGCCTGCGCGTCTTTTTCAACACGCCTCAGCTTGCCTACACCCTGATTGCCCAGGCATTCAGCGATCACTATGCCGACATGTTCGAATATCTGCGCATGCCCGCCGCACCCGACGCCGCTTTTACGCTGGATGGACAACGCTTTGGCCTCTTCGTCCACAACTGGCGCGCCGAGCCGGTGCTGGCCTGGTTGGAGATCATGGGCGAGCGTGAACTGCTCGACGAGATCGTGGCGTTGGAGGCGCTGCCCCACACACCGCAGCCGGTAGCACTCTCCGAGCCAGAGTTCGCTGAGGCGGTACGCCAGGCCCTGCGCGATGTGCGCCGCCCCGACTTGCTGGCGCACAATCCGCTGCTGCGCTCCCGCTGTGTGCGCGACCACGCCGATCAGGAGCCGACCCCCGCCACGCTCCAGACGTTGCTGCGCGCCGGCGCTGACGCACTCACCGCCACGCCCAAGTTGCAAAAGCTGCACAAAGTCCTCTGGCATACCTTCTTTGCCCCGGCCCCCACCCAGGAAGCCGTCGCCGAACTCCTCGACCTCCCCTTCAGCACCTACCGCTACCAACTAGGCAAGGCGCTAGAGCAGATCACGGGGTGGTTGTGGCAACGGGAGGTGTATGGGGGTGAGAGATTGGGAGATTGAGAGATTGCACTCCCAATCTCTCAATCTCCCAATTTCCACTCACTCTTCCCCACTTTCATCAAAAACTTAGCACCGAATTGGCTGGAAAGTTAGCACTTCCACAATCTATTCTCTTTTGTAGTTCGGAAGAGGCGTTGACGGGTGGATCGCCCACCGGTCGCCACAACCACACAAAGGAGAAACAACCATGGCACAGCAAAATTCTTTCGCAGGCAAGACGGCCATCGTCATCGGCGCCAGCATGGGCGGGCTGCTGGCAGCGCGGGCGCTGGCGGATCATTTCGAGCAGGTGACGCTGTTAGAGCGGGACGCCTTCCCCGCGCCGGGCGAGCAGCGCAAGGGCGTGCCCCAGGGCCGCCATGCCCACGCCGTTCTGGCGCAGGGTTTGCAGATAATGGAAGGCTACTTCCCCGGTCTGATCGAGCAGCTTGTCAGCCTGGGCGCGGACTATGGCGATGTCAGCGAGAAAGCACGCTGGTTCCACGAAGGAGCATGCCACCAGCCCACCCACAGCGGCGTCAACGCCATCAACATCAGCCGTCCCCGTTTGGAGGCTGCCGTGCGCACCCGCGTGCTGGCGCTGCCCAATGTGCAGGCGCTCGAAGGCTGCGACGTACTCGGCCTGCTGGCGACGCCGGACAATGAACGCGTCACCGGCGTGCGCGTGATCCGCCGCCGGGCCGACAGCGCAGAGGAGAGTCTGCGCGCCGACTTGATCGTAGATACGACCGGGCGCGGCTCGCGCAGCCCGGCCTGGCTGGAGGCGCTGGGCTACGAGCGCCCACAGGAAGAAGTCGTCAAGATCGGCGTCACTTACACATCCTGCGTCTATGAGCGCCGCCCGGAGCACATACCCGGCGTCAACGCGCTGATCGTGGCGGCAGCGCCAGAGAATCCACGCGGCGGCGTGCTGCTCAGCCAGGAGGGCAACCGCTGGATTCTGACCGTAGCCGCCTATCTGGATAAGCAGATTCCGCTGGATCAGACCGGGCTGCGCGAGTTCGTGCGGGGCATGGCGACGCCGGCGCTCTACGAAGTCATCAAGGACGCCCAGCCTGTGGGCGAACCGGTTCCCCACAAGATTCCCTCCAACCTGCGCCGACGCTACGAGCAACTGAAATGCTTCCCCGCTGGATACCTGGTGATGGGCGATGCGCTGTGCAGTTTCAATCCCATCTACGGGCAGGGCATGTCGGCGGCGGCGCTGGAAGCCCGGGCGCTGGGTGAATGCGTGGCCAAAGGCGAGGGAAAGCTGGCCTCCCGCTTCTTCAAGCAGGCGGGCAAGATCGTTGACATCCCCTGGAGCACGGCAGTGGGCAACGACCTGCGTTTCCCGGTGGTGGAAGGGCCGCGCACCGCCATGACGAAGTTCATCAACTGGTACGTGAGCAAGCTGCACCACGCCGCGCACCACGACGCCGAGGTCTCGGTGGCGTTTCTCAAGGTGATCAACCTGCTGGCGCCGCCGCCGAGCATCATGGCGCCCGGGATCATGTGGCGGGTGTGGCGCGGAAACCGGGCGACGCGCAACAGTCAGCCCGTGCTGCTTCAGGAACGCAACGTGGTAAGCAAACAACAGGGATAGCTGCCATTACGAACGTTACTGCACTGGGACAATCTTCCCGGCCTGGCTGGGACAAAGCTACATGACAGGAGCGTGTCATCGTTTTATACTGAGCAGGGCGTCACCCCGCCTTCGCATTGCCGATAGCTACCCTGAAGGAGCAATCGAATGTCCCTGTCCAGAATCTCTGCCCGTTTGACCTCCCTGCGTGTCGTCGGGGCGATTGGCCTGCTGATCGCCGTGGCCGCTCTCTCTTTCTGGCAGCCCCTCGCCGCGCAGGATGCCAATGCCCTGCTGCAACGCGCCCTGGCTGCGGTGCGCAACGCCGACGCCTTCACCGTGGAGATGGGCTATACCCAGCGCCAGGCCGGCCTCGTCGCCGGGCGGGACAACGTGCTGGAATTGACGATCCGAGGGCAGGTTGAGAGAGGGGGCAAGGCGCGCTTCACCTTCAGCGCGCCCTTTGCCCAGGGCGGGCGCGGCGATGACGCGCACGAGTATCTGCTGGCCGACGGCCTCGTTTACCAGCGCGCAGGCGAGCAGTGGCAGCGGGTGGACGAACTGCCCGCATCGCCGCAAATGGCGGAAGGCGGCCTCTCGCTGGCCGCGGCGGCCAGCAACGTTACCCTGCTGCCTGCCCTGGAGACGGAGACGGGGCGCTACCAGGGGATCGCCTTTACCCTGGCCGCCGAGGATGTGCTGCGCTTTCTGTTGGCCCAGGGCGGCAGCCTGACCCCGGAGACGCTGGCGCTGGCCCGGCTGGATGCACCGCGCATGGAGGGAACAGGCGAACTCTGGGTCGATCCGGCGGGGCTGCCATCGCGCCTGATCCTCGATCTGAGCATGCAGAAAGCCGGGGAGCCGACGCCTACCGTTGTGCATACCGTAGCCAATTACAGCGGCTTTGGCGTCGCCTTTCCGCCGGGGACCTTTGATCCCACTGCCTCCGCCGCCACCAGCCTGCCCCTGCCAGAGAAGCACTGGGAGCGCTACGCGCCGCCCCTGGCCGCGCTGCTGTTGACCGCGCTGGGGCTAGGTTTTGTGATGCTTCTCTTTGTGCGCCGCCGCTGGGCAACCCAGGCAGTGACCGCGCTGGTGCTGGCCGGCCTGCTGGCCCCATCCCTCCACGGCACAGCCCAGGCGGTGCAATCCCAGCGCAAACCCGCCGCGGTGGCCGAAGCATCCACCCCGCCCGGCGCGGCGCTGGCCCAACTGCTTGACGAAACCCGCGCCCTCTCCAACCAGCTCCAGAGTGGCCTCGGCCCCGCTTTCCAACTGGCCGAAAATTCGGACTATGACTTCGACGGCATCCCCAACGGCGTGGAGCTGCAACTGGGCACCAATCCTTTTGTGGCCGACACGGATCAGGACGGGCTGACCGACTACCAGGAGATCAACGGCTTCTACTGTGGCAACAACATTTGGGTGGAGACCGATCCCCTGAACCCGGACAGCAACGGCGACGGCGTCAATGACGGCGCGGAATTTCACGGGGGCCAATGCAGCAGCGGCGGCAGCAACGTCCCCAACGCTTGGAACGACGACAACGACGGCGACGGCGTGCCCGACTGGCTCGATCTCTCCCCCTTCACCGCCTCGGGCATGCTGGCCGGTGAGAAAAAAGCCGGCCCCAGCTTTACCTTCGAGACTCTGGACCAGAACCCTGGGGGCGAGACCAACCCCTATCCCTATTACGTCGATCTCCAGATTCGTCCATTCGGTGGGTCATCCCTGCAGTACGCCTACAAAAAGCTCCACTGGCCCTTTGACAAGGAAGGACCGATCCAGGCGGCCTTCCAACTTGGCCCAGGTGCGGGGAGCAGCGGTGAAATCCAGCTTGTTCCCTTTCTGGAGGTGCAGGTTCAATGCCAGGATCTGCCTAGAGAAAGCACCATGCAGGAGTACGGCATTCAGGCCACAGCACTGGGCAATGCCCAGTGTCCCCACGCCCACGCGCCCTACGCCATGCAGATTCCCCTGCTGCCGGTGGAGGAGGGGGGCATTGTCCACGCCTTCCAGGCCCGTGTACTCCACGACGATTTTGCGCCAAAGCTCGGCAACCAGACCCTGCTCATGCAGCGCTGGCAGGATGTGCGCCTGAAGTGGGTGGTGCAGGCCGACATCTCCTTGCTCAACGACGAGGGCATGCCCGAAGTCAGCGACAGCGGCTACTACGGCCTCATGGTCTACGAAGAAGCCTTCCAGATTACCGGTTTGCAGGTGACGCGCCAGGGCGGCGTCTCTATGCTGGCCGCGGCCAACATCCCCGCTCCCGGCGTCCCCCACGACGTAGACACCACCGACGCGCCCATGTCCCTGCTGCGCGCCGGGCTGGAATCCCAATTCTTGGGTGGCAATCTGAATCTGACCCTCTTCAAAAATATCTTTAACGACCCCAGCAGCGCCAGCAGCGAAAGTCGTTGGGGCATCGCCGAGAAATTCCGTGTGCACTACGACAGCAGCATGGACTACGAACACATGGACGAGGCTGTGGATGACCTGGCTTCCCGCGTCACCCCTGGCCTCCTCTCCAAACTCTACAGCGGCGGCCTGAGCAACATCGAACCGACTCTGGTTCTGGCCAGCGAGCAGCGGACATCGGTGGTCAATCTGGACGAGCTGGGTGTCAGCGACTTCAACCAGATTGTCGTCAATACCTGCCTCAATCCCCTGGTCACCAGCCGCAGCCTGAAATTGCAGAAATACAAACTGGGCGTGGGCGGCCAGTTTGCCCAGTGGTATCCCCTCAGTCTGGATCAGGTGCTGCAACGGCTGGACAAGAAAATGCCCAACTACGCCGTGCCCTTCGCTGGCCGCACCCTCGCCGGCCACAACCTGCTGGAAGACGCCGCCGCCCACAACATCACCAAGTTGGCGACTACGGCCTGGTTCATGGGCCAGACCGCCATTCGCGCCGTGGGGGATAAGGAGTTCCAGAAGGTGGGCATGGACGCGGCCGCGGTGGCTGCGGCCCTGTTGGACGAGAACGGTCTCCTGCCTGAATCCTACACCGACGCCATCGCCGCCCTGCTGGACGTTTTCGAGGCGGGCGGACCGGTGGCCTGGCTGCAACAGCAGTGGAACCTCACCGTGGGCATCGTCCAGGGCGTCGAGGATTTCGTGGGCAGCTTCCTGGACTGGACGCCTTCTCTCACCATGCCCGGCGAGGCCACTTTCCTCAGTTGGACCCACACGGCCATCAACGCGCTCAACTTCCTGGCCCTGGTCACAGGGGAGAAAATCTTCGGCCAGGTCGCCAGCATCCTCACCACCATCATCGAAGTCTACCGCACCGTGCGGGTGATCATTGACACGATCACCGCCGCGGTGGACGCGGCTGCCAACGGGGTCAGTGCTGTCCTCACTGTGATTGCCCAGGAGCTTGCCAGCCTGACAAACTCCCTGAGTGTGGTGGGCATGATCTTCAACATCGCCATCACCTGGCTCAGCCTGGCCGCGGTCATTGGCGATCTGCCGCCGGGTCTGGCCGCGGTCGCCATATCCAAAGCCATCGTAGATACGGTCATCTACGTGGTGATCTTTGCCATTGCCGCGGCCATTCCCCTGGTTGGCGTCATCATTGCCGTCGTTTTCATGCTGATCAAGGCCCTCTCAGAATTGGTGGGCGAACCCCTGACTCCTTTCGATCTAACCGCGACCTTCTTCGCCGATCTCTTTGCCCCCAAACTGGAGGGCCATGTCTATATGGTCGGCCAGAATTGGACCAATGTGAACTTCAAGGCCGTGAAACCCCTGGGCGGTTTTGTCGAGAAGCGCACCTTTGCCATTGAAGTGCAGAGTACTGTCACTTTGCAAGGCCGCACCGATTTGATGGACGATTCATATATCTTTGTCGTTCTCGGCCAGCAGCTTTATACGAAGTGGAAAAGCGCGGGCAGTCTCTCTACCGGCACGCCGGGCAAGCAATGGCCCTTCTCGGCCGAGCAGATCGGGTGGGCCACAAACCCCCTGGTTCCAGTGGATATGCCCTTGGAGTACAAGGTTTCTCAACAGGAACACGTCTCTAGCGCCAGGATGAATATCAACCCCTGGTATCCCATGCGCAACGCAACTATCATTGTGAGTATGGTCCTGGACGCCCAGTTGGCCCAGCTTTGGGACGACACCGTACACGTTCAAAAATTTTACTGCGGCGACGGCTGTTGGGAGCAGGGCACAGCGCCCCAGCCGCCTCTCGGCGGTTGGGAACCGTCCGGCCCCATTGTCATCGGTCCCATGAAATTCGACGTACTCCCCGCCACTTTATACAGCTTCTGGAACTGGGATGAACTGGAAAACAACGACATTGACGGCGACGGCCTGTGGGGGTACAAACAGCCCGACACAGGGCAACTCATCGGCCCAGACGTCAATCTCTGTCCCGGCCAGACGGGGATCCCGTCGGTTTACAACATAGACAGCGACGGCGACGGCCTGAGCGACGCCTTCGAGTTGGCCACGCCTGGCCTCGACCCCTGTAAAAAGGACAGCGACGGCGACGGACTGGACGACCGCAAAGAGCTGCGTCTGGGCACGAACCCAGCCGTAGCCGACACCGACGGCGACGGGCGCAGTGACGGCGAGGAAGTGGCCCGCTGGATCAGCGGTGAGCTTCTGCCTCCCTGGCGCGTGGAACTCAAGAACGCGTCGAGCCTCTTCTCCAAAAATCCCGCTGCCTTCCCCAACCCGCGCCAGGCCAACCTGGACGGCGACCACCGCAATGACAGCGAGGAGTGGGCCAAGAAGAGCAGCCCCAACGCCCGCAACGTCAAGGACGGCGACGAGTATCCCTTCCCCATCAGCGTCTCCACCCTGGGCGCAGCCGCGCCCAACCAGGCGCTCATCGTCATGCAGGCCCTGGCCGAAACCACAGAGATCGGGCTATCCCCCACCCTAGTCATCACCCTGCCCACCGCATCCGCCGACGCGACGGTGCAGCTTGACCTCTTGCCCACGTTGGGCAACGCCGGCCTGGACACCGTCACGCCCCTGCCCGGCGGCGTCCCCAACGTGCTGGTCTACCAGTTGCCGCCCCTGCTGCCCGGCCGCGGGCTGGTGGCCCACGTCAACGGTCCCGCCGGCGCGCCCGACGGCCTGGCCGGGCTGGAAGTGGCCGTGGCCTACGACCAGGGCGGTCGCCACTGGCAACAGCAGCGCACCTTGCAGCCCGTGGGCCGCAGCCGTCTGCTCACCACCATCACCGAACCGTTCGAAGGCGCTCTGCTGGCTGCACCTGTCACCATCCAGGGTGCCACCCGCGGGATGCCCGGCGCGACCGCGGTCTACGTCTGCATCACCACCGCCGCGACCTGCGGCGAGAACCAGTACGCGCTGGCCGAGGGCGTGGAACGCTGGAGCTTCCCCTTTGCCCCCGCCGCGGACGGTGCCCATCGCATCTTCGCCTACGCAGCGAACGATCTGGGCGGGCGCAGCCCCGTGGCCGGCCCGGTTACAGTCCACGTGGATCGCACGCCGCCCGCCAGCCTCGCCATCGATCTGACCAACGGCCTGGCGCTCTCCACCACCGCGGTTGTGGACGGTCTGCCCGCGCTGACCCTGCCCCTGCGCGCCAGCGATAGCGGCGGCGCCGGCCTGGCCCACGTCGCGGTCAGCGATAGCCAGGGGCGCACCGAGACGGTGGACATCTCCCCTGCACGTCAGGGCGACGCCTCCTTCCAACTGCTCTGGCCCCTGCCCGGCTTCAGCCGCGGCGAAGCGGCCTCTGTTCTCAGCACCCAGTTCATCAGCCTCACCCTCACCGCGGTGGACGGGGCGGGCAACAGCGCCGGCACAACCACTCCCGTGCGCCTGTTGGTGGACGACATCCCACCCGCGCTGGAAGCAACCCTGCCCGTGGTGATCGACGGCGGTACGCTGTGGGTCAGCGGCCACGCCGATGACCGCCGCCACGAACCCGGCGCGCGCCAGCCCTACAGCAACACCCGCAGCGCCGGCGACGCGGCCACCCGCCTGACCCTGGGCGGCGTCAGCGACTTCGCCACGATTGTCGGCGACATGAACGGCGACGGGCTGGATGAGGTGGTATGGGTGCAGCCCGCCACCGCGACCACCCCGCTTCAGGCCGCGCTCTTCTTCGGACACCCCGCGCTCCCCGCCACCCTGGCCCTGGCCGACGCCGATGTGCGCTTCAGCGGCCAGGCTGCGGGGACCTCGCCTTACCCGCCCGTGGTTGCCAACGCCGGGGATGTCAACGGCGACGGGCTGGACGATCTGTTGATCGGCGACCCCAGTGCGCGGCGGGGCGCGGGCACTGTCTACCTGCTCCTGGGCCGACCCGCGAGCGACTGGTTCTCCCCCTTCGCGCTGGCCAATGCCAACCGCAGCTTTGCCCCCGCCGGCGTCACCGCCTTCGGGGCCAGCCTGGCCGGCGCGGGGGA
>JAHBVG010000105.1 GCA_019637695.1 Caldilineaceae bacterium
TGCGGAAGACCCACCCCGTGTTGTTCTCAAACCCACCGTTGATCAACACGTCCGTGCAGGTGGTCATGCTCTCAGAGAGCGCCTTCTGCCAGGTGACCTCAACCAGGGCAGCGCCTTGCGCGTGGGTGTACTCCACAACTACCTGATGCTCACGGTCATCTAGGGAGAGTTCCGCAACTTCTGCCTGTCGCGCCATGTTATTCTGTTGATCGATGATCAACGTTCCATCCAGAAAAACACGCACGTGGTGGTCTGCACTGGCCTGGAAACGGTAATCGCCCGCCTCAAAGAGGAAATCCCCACTCCATCGCGCCGAGAAGTTATCCGCTGGCAAGGCTGGATCAGGGCTGGCGTCCCCCCAATCGAAGGCCAGGCTTTCGGCCTCGCGCATGAGCGTAGGTTCACCGGCAAGGGCTGGATTGGCAAAGTATTCACCTTGCCAGGCTGCAACTGTTGATGGCTGCATACCGCTGTTGACAATCGGCAGATAAACGGGCACTGCTCCCCCAGGTTCGCTCCCATCCTGAGCGCTGATCAAGGTTGGCAGCAGTAGCGCAATGGCAAGACAGACAAAGATACTAAGAAGCACGTAACGCCGAAACAGTGAAGGATTTGCGTTCATATTGGCTCCATCGCAATGTAGATAGTGGAATCAATGAGTGAAATGCTTGCCATTTCTTAGTATCCACCAATGAGGATGGAGCCGCTAGAGACACTTGTCCTGCCTGAGATGAGACATATGATGGTTTTCCTCCCTTCTCATCCTCAAATCTGGTAGATCTGAATCCAATTCCCACACGCATCGTTGAAGACAGCGACAATCGTGGAACCAACGTCAGTTGGTTCCGTGCTAAACTCCACGTCAAGAGCGAGCAGCCGTTCGTATTCGGCCTGCACATTGGTGACAGCGAAGGCGGTGAGCGGGATGCCATCGTCGAAGAGCGCCTTCTGGAAAACTTTCGACGCCGGATGGCCGGTCGGTTCCAGCAGCAGTTCGACGCCGCTGCTGTCTTCTGGGGATACCAGGGTGAGCCAGCGCGCCTCTCCCATGTCGATGTCCTGCTTTTTGACGAAGCCCAATTTCTCGGTGTAGAAGGCCAGCGCCCTGGCCTGATCGTCTACCATCACACTGCTCAACAAGATCCTCATCCTGATCGTCCTTTCCTCAATCGTTGGGTAGCCTCATTACAGGTGAGCTGGCGAAAGTCGCTGGGGCAGAGGCCGAAATGACGTTTGAACGCCCTGGCAAAGGAAGCGTGGCTGTCGTAGCCTGCGGCCAATGCCACTTCGGTGATGTCCACGGCGCCCATGCGCAGCTTGCGCCCTGCTCGTTCCATGCGCACAGCGCGGACGTAGCCGGCGATGCTCATGCCTGTCCACACGGCAAAGAGACGGTGAAAGTGGGCCACCGAAAACCCGGCCACCTGCGCCAGCACAGCCCGATCCAGTGGTTCGTCGATGTGAACCCGAATGAACTTCTTCACGGCTTCGATGCGCTCGGCATACACCGGTTCTGTCAGCGCCTGTGTCATGTGTATTTACCTTAATCGATGAAAACATATGTTCGCTATGCAGAATGTATCACGCTTGCTCAATTTTGTGAAGAATGACAAGATTCGTTTGTCATTCTGTTTTCCTCCTGTCGGAGTACGCCAGCTATTTGGCGCTCGTCAATCGCGACAGGTATAATGCAAGTCGTGTGCCTGGGATGGTTCACCCTGGTGAACTGCTTCCACCTTAGCGACCCTACAAGGGAAATCCATGTTACTAACGATTATCTCATTTTTGCTCCTCTTGGGCGTTTTAATGTTTTTCCACGAGTTGGGCCACTACTGGGTGGCGCGACGAAATGGCATCGAAGTTGAAGAGTTCGGCGTTTTTGGCTTTCCACCCCGCATCGCCAAACTCTTCACCTATAAGGGGACAGTTTTTACGCTCAATGCAATTCCGTTAGGCGCGTTTGTGCGCATGAAGGGCGAAGACATCGCCGATCTAAGCCCAGGCTCATTCAATGCAGCCAGCGCTGGGGTGAGGGCCGCTGTGCTAATTGCAGGTCCGGCTATGAATTTCTTGCTCGCCATCCTCTTTTCGATTTTCAGCGTACTTTCGGGCTTCCCGGCCAGCGTCGCCCACCCGGAGATCCAGCAGGTGGTTGCCGGCACACCTGCCGCGGAGATCGGCCTGCAACCGGGCGATATCCTCATCGGGGCGGACGGCCAGCCCATTTATGTCAGCGTGATGAGCGGGGAATTTCTGCGATCCTCTGAACGGTCTTCGGGTAGCTTATCCGCCGGATTGACAGTGCTGCGCAATGGACAGCGCGTGACTTTGCCGTCCACGAGTTCGCCGCAGTCGATTGTAGCGTCGGCAGAGGTGCAGCCAGTACTCAATACCCGCATTACCTTTGTTGTGCCAGATAGCCCGGCGGCGCAGGGTGGTTTGCAGGCGGGCGACATCATCTACGCCGTGAACGGGACGCCAGTGGCCCCGCCCAATATGTTGAGCGCATTGGTGGCTCAACATCTGGATAGCGAGGTGACCCTCACCCTGCTGCGCGGCGATCAGTTCCTCGATGCCATTGTCTTTGCGCGAGCCAATCCCCCCGAAGGGGAAGGCGCGATGGGCGTCGCCATTGACGGACGGCCTATCCTGGTGACGCTGCCACTGCACGCCGCCGTCTGGCAAGGGGTAACGGGGATCGTCGACTATGTGCGCATGGTGCTTTCGGTGCCGGGCATGTTGATCATGGGCCAGATGTCGCCGGAAGACGCCGGCCTCTCTGGGCCGGTTGGCATTGCGCAATTGGTGGGCGGCGCTGTCAACGCCACGGCGGATACAGGGGTCTGGTTCCCTATCTGGCAATTGGCGGCGATCATCAGCGCCGGGCTTGCCATCGCCAATCTGCTTCCCATCCCGGCATTGGATGGGGGACGGCTGATCTTTATCGCCTTTGAGAAGCTTCGCGGGCGGCGTCTCGATCCTGAAATGGAAGGGATGATCCACCTTGTCGGGTTTGCGCTACTTTTAGGGCTTATGGTGATGGTGACCATCAGCGACATCCGCTCTGGCCCCGAAACCATCGACTGGAACCGTCTGTTAGGCCAATAGTCGGATCCGATTTTGGAGGGGCGCCATCTCCTCGATATGAATCGATAGTAGAGGATGCATTGATGCCAACGTCGCAGCAGGGCTATTCTTCAGACAGAGATCAATCACCCTATTCCTCATCACAAGCGGACTCTCTTGGTGGATCCAAAGTTGATTTGCCTGGGCAGCGTGCGATCCAGAGTGGATCGGGTCGCCGCTGTCAGGCTTGCGACGCGCCCACAAGCGCCAATCAGGCGGTCTGTTCGCAGTGTGGCGCACGCTTACAGAAGCGTCGCGAGGTGATCCGCTGTCGCCATTGTGGACAGCGGGCGTCTTCGCAGTTGGTACTCTGCCCTGGCTGTGGCAGGGAGCTACAGGCGGCATCCTCGCGGCTGTTGACGGTGGTGTTACCAACGCTGGTTGCGCTCTTGTTCATCGCAGCGCTGGGCGGGCAATTAGGCGGCGGACCGTTGAATTGGTTTCAGCGCCAAATGGACGGCGGTCTACAGGTGATCAACAACATTGCCATTACACCCGTCCATAGTGAGAATGTCGTGCGTACTCAGGAGACGCCAGAGGGTAACAGCGCGCTGATTGCGCTTCGTCCGTTGCCGTTGCCCGCGGCGACTCAGATGACTCCGTCGCAGGAATTGACTGAGGACGCAGAAGAGGTGGGTGTCGAGCCTAGCGCAACCGATCTCGATGAGCGCCCATCGCTGCCGAGTGGAGAGCCAGAAGTTGTCCGCATTGGCGAGGATGAGGAGGGCGCGGACGAGGAGATATCGGGCGAGGAGAGCGCCGCCGAAGAAGCAACAATCGCCAGCGCAGAACCGTCGGAAACACCAACGCCAACCGCGACACCGCTCTCCACAGAAACACCGCTCCCCACGCAGACGCCAGCGCCAACCAATACAGCCATTGCGACCGCATCGCCCATCGCTTCCCTGCGCGTTGCCACTGAGATCATCACGCCCACAACGGTCATTGTGACCGAAACGCAGACAATCACGGCTACTGCCGCTTCCTCTCAAAGTGACATTCGGGCGACACTGGAATCTGTACGCGCTGATGCAGATTTGACGGCGACGGCGGTGACGAGCGCAACCGTCGCCGTCGAAACGCCGATCCCGACTTTGACGCCTGTTCCGTCCGCCAATTATACAGTCAGGACAGGCGATACGCTGGTCGAGATTTCCCAACGCTTTGGCATCCCTATGCAGACGTTGATCGAAGCCAATGGATTGACAACGGAGAGCGCCGCCAACTTGCAGGTGGGCCGTGTACTCGTGTTACCGGGCGTCTCCAACCTTGAGGACGAACGCACGCAGACCTATATCGTCCGCTCGGGGGATACTTTTGTGGGGATAGCGCTGCGTTTCAATGTCAACACCGAGGCCCTTTTGCGCGCCAACGGTCTCAACGCCAATGATGCGCGTACATTGCAGGTGGGCCAGGTTATTGTGATCCCCACCGCAAATTCGAGCAGCAACACATTGCAAGTTCAGCCGGCGCCAACCCTGGCGCGACCGGTCAACACCCCCACACCAGCGCCAATGCAATACACTATCCGCGCTGGCGACACAGTGGTGGGGATCGCCCAACGCTTTGGGACAACGTCGCAAGCCTTGTTGGCCTTGAATAATCTCACCGAAGCGCAAGCGCGCCGTCTGCGCCCTGGGGATGTGCTGTTGATCCCGAACAGGTGATTAGTGATTGGCGATTCGTGATTGGGGATTGGAGGAAAGGGTGTAGCCGCTCCGTCTTCCCAGTCACCAGTCCCCAATCACCAATCCCAATCTTCATCTGTGTTAAAATACATGGCCGGATCTCTGCGATTGATGTTGCATGGAGTGAATAAGGAAAAGAATGTGACGACAAGGACTTCTCTCTCTGTCGATAAATTACTACAAAAACTGATTGTGGATGAAAGTTCTCCTTCGATACAGGAATTGGGCGCGCTTTCGGATCTGTCGATCCCCGACTGGCAGCGTGTACGCGGTCTCTGGTCTGCCATCCCTGAGAAACGGCGCTGGCAAACCGTCAAGGATCTGGTAGAAGCAAGCTACGCAGACCTTCAGCTTGAATTGGGTCGCTTCCTGCGCGTAGCAATTGAGGATGAAAGTGAACGCGTGCGCTCCATGGCTATCCACGGTCTGGGGGAAGATGTAGGCGAGGATCTGATCAGCCCTTTGATCCAGATCCTCAATTATGACCCAAGTGCAACCGTCCGCGCCGTCGCAGCCGCAGCCCTGGGCGCTTTTGTCCTGGCTGGTGAGTTGGAAGAGATTGACTCGATTCAGGCCATGCGCGCCGAAGAGGCGTTGCTTGCGATCCTGCACAGTGAGACCGAAGCGCTGGAAGTCCAGTGTCGGGCATTGGAAAGCGTCGCCTTCTCAGGCGAAGCGGGGATCCGCCAATTGATCGAAGATGCCTACTATTCCCCCTACGAAGAGATGCAGATCAGCTCGTTGGTGGCGATGGGGCGTAGCGCGGATACCCGATGGCGAGCGACTGCTCAATCCGAGTTGGAGAATTCATCGCCGCTGGTACGGACCGAGGCTGCACGCGCCTGTGGCGAATTAGAAGCGCGCGCCGCCCTTGAGGATCTAATGAGCCTCCTCACCGATGAAGAGAAATCCGTGCGGCTTGCCGCCATCTTTGCCCTGGGGCGGCTTGGTGGCCGCGACGCTGAGGATGCGCTCAATTCTATGCTTCTCAGCGAGGATGAAGATGAGGTAGAAGCGGCTGAAGAAGCCTTGGAAGACGTCGTCTTTTTTGGCGACGCGGATGAAATTCCTCTCTTCGATGAGAGTGAAACAGATTTTGATGAAGATGACGACGACTGGTAAGGGCATCTTTACCCCCGCCTGATCGATGGCACTCCACCCTATGAGGAACTGGTCTTGAACCTGAAGTTGAAACGTTTGGTGCGCACCCATAGCTCTGAGCAGTACGCACTGTTCGACCTTGACCAAACTGATGGCAATCGACAGCCACTCACGATCGGTAAACTCGATCTGCACTACACTGGCGAGGGCACCTACGGCACTATCCTCCTTTGGGATGAGGCGTCCCGGCGGCTTCGCCCCGAACATCGGCGGCTCTTCATTCAGGCGTTGCTCAGCGAATTGGTGCTGCCCATGGGCGTACCGAATGAATATGTTGTTGAATTCTTCGCCCCCAATCTGGACGGCTATGAGGTCTTCCATAACCTGGATGAAGAGACGGATGACGCCGAGGAAGATGGGGCCGAATCAAACGGACAGGCAAGACAGACGCAAGTACGCGGGTAGTATTGTGAACAGTGATTGGTGATAGGTGATTGGGAATCGGGCGCAGCGGCAACCGTCTGCCGTTCCGCAATCCGCATTCACCCTTCCGTATTTATAGACCTGAGTTTCTACGATGACCGACGAATCCCAATCTGGGCAGACAAATCGATCTTCTGATCCACAATTTCGCCAGGCGTTGAACGAGAGCGCCCGGCTGCTCAGTGCAAACCGCCCTGGGGAAGCCGTCCGCATCCTCGAAACGCTGCTCAAGGATCATCCGCACAACCCGGATATTGCCATCAACCTGGGCGGCGCGCTGATCTTACAACGTAAATGGAATCGAGCGGTGACTGTACTCGAATCCGCCGTCAAACAGCACCCCGACAATGTAATGCTCTGGAGCAATCTTGGCGCGGCCTATCTCGGACGGCTGGAAACCGCTGGTCCTAAACAGCAAGAAAGGGCCATCTCGGCCTATGAACGCGCTGTGCAACTCGATCCCAATGCGCCCAACGTCCACTACCACCTGGGCTTGATCCACAAGGAACGGGGCAGCCTCGAACGCGCTTATGCCCATTTCCAGCGCGCCAGCGAGGTGAACCCGGCGGATCGGGATGCGCGCTACTGGATAGATCGCCTGGGCGAAATGCTGGCCGAACAAGTTCGCCAGCGTAACCAGGATCCTGAGGACGAGGAAGGCAACGCCGCATGAGCGCCGGCCCGTCGCTGCCATCCAACCAGTCGTTGAACCCGGCCTCCCCCGTCTCTATCGTAGCCGAGGGCAAGCCCAATCTATGGCGCACCAATCCCGAACGCATGGCGTGGATCGTGATCTTTACCTCCTTTGTCACCTTTGTTGTGATGGCGGTCAGCATCCCCCTGGCGATCCAATACACGATCCGCTATGCCACCGTGGCCCAGGATGTACAATTCACCCCCACCGTGGGTACTGTCCTCTTCTGGCCGCCGCGCGCAAATGAACCCATTGCCATCACCGCCCCGCGCAACGATGTTGTCGAGAGCAGCCGTTTCGAAGCTGGTTATTCTACGCAGGGCGAGATCAGCCTGACGTTGAACCCGGATAGCGATCAGGCGATGGGTACCATTCACCTCTACCAGGGCACCCAACTTGATCTTGTGCGTGTGCGGCGTCCTCGTTTTCTAAGCAGCCCAGAGCCATACCGGGTGCGGCTGCGTTTGAACGCAGGGACGATCCGCCTCTTTACCAACAGTGGGCAGGAACGTCCGCTGGTTGTTGAGATCGAGACGCCCCACGGCGAAGCGCTGCTCAGCGAAGGGATCTACAACTTCACCGTCAAGGCCGAAGAGACCGAGATTACTGTTAACTCAGGCCAGGCTACCCTCAGTCACGTCAGCGGGGAGACGCTGATAGTTGCACAGGGGCTGCGTTCGTCCATGAGCGCCACCCAGCCGCCCTCTGAGCCGGTGGCGTCGCAGCGCAATCTGATCCTCAACGGTGATTTTAGCCAGCCCCTGTCAACTTCATGGGAAACGCTCACCGTCGCCGAAAAGGATGTTGTCCCAGGCCGGGTTGAAATTCGGGAACAAGATGGGCGACGCGTCGCCAATTTTGTACGTCGAGGGGGGGATAGCGTCCACACCGAGGTGCGCATCCGCCAAGAGATCGATCAGGATGTCAACGTCTACGAAGCGCTACGCATCGAACTCTACGTCAAAATCGACTATCAAAGCCTGGCCGGCGCTGGGTTTGTGGGCACAGAATTCCCTGTGCGCGTGGAGATCAACTATACTGATATCTACGGCAAGGATCTGGAATGGGGGCATGGTTTCTACTATCGCCCGCCCGACCCAGGGACGCCCATCTATCCAAGCGATCAGATTTTGCAGTCGGCCTGGTATTTTTATAGTTCCCCCAATTTAATCAACGAATTGAAGGATACGCGACCGGCCCGCATCACCAGCATCAGCGTCTACGCCAGCGGCCATAACTACGAGTCGATGGTCAATGGCATCAGCCTGATTGTGGAGTAGCCAGGCGATGCCATTCGACGCAAGATGGGCAACAGCATGACCCTGCTACGGCAAAAGCGATCCTTGATCTGGCTGACGCTCAGCGTCGGCTTCTTTCTTTTTTTGGCCGGTTATCAACTGGGGTTGCCCGGTCTCCACTACGACGAGGCCAAAGAAGCGGGCGTCAACGCCATGGAACTGTTGACCGGCGCGCCGGTGACGGCCTTCCGTGGAGCAGTCTTCCAGATCGGTGGGCTGTCTCTACCGCTGATGGTGCAAGATTACATCGGCGCGCTCAATGTCTATCTGGCCTTGCCCTTCCTTGCCCTGACTGGCGTTGGTGTGCCCAATCTGCGCTTCCTGGCCCTGATCCTCGCCGTCCTCGCCCTGCTTTTCCTCGAACGCGCCATCTCAGCGTGGACGGATCTTCATGTAGCACGCAACACGCAACGCTCCGGCAATCCCAGCGCGCCCCCGGCCGCCCGCCCCTTGCCCATCTCCCTCGCCGCATTGATCACCCTGACCTTGCTCGTTGCTTCCCCCAGCTTCGTTTTTTGGAATCGCCAGGGGATCTTCGTCACGAACGCCACCTTGCCCGCCGTCTATTTTGCCATCTGGCAGGGGCTGCGCTGGCTGCGTACCGGCGAGGAGCGTTCGCTGATTATGGCGGCGTTCGCGGCTGGCCTGGCGCTCTATGCCAAACTGCTGTCGATCTGGTTGATCCTGCCCTTTGCCCTGGGGCTGATTGGATGGTGGCTGTGGATGCGCCGGCGGTCGCCCTCCGCGATCCCCAGGGTCTGGATCAGCGCGATCCTCAAGGCAGCGCTGGCCGGGACGATCCCCTTGCTGCCCTTTTGGCTCTTCAACTGGCAGACGGGCGGCACCTTCCGCGCGATTGGCAGCAACCTGGGCCAGAGCTATTATGGGATCAATAACGCCGATCTCATTGCCAACCTGCCCCTGCGCCTTGAACAATTGCTAACATCGCTGAGGGGAGGGCAGTTCTGGTATCTCGGCGCGCTCCAGGGGAACAATCTGGCGCCCTGGCTTTGGGTGGGTCTAATCCTCGTTGGCTTGCTGCTGCCGCGCAGCCGCCATCTGGTGGGGCCGCCGCTGCTGCTATTGGGCGGGGCAGTATTGTTGAGCCTTTTCACTGTCAGCGATCTCTTCATCACCCATTATGCGCTGATCCATCCCCTGGCTGTGGCCGTGGCCGGGATCGCATTGGCATCGATCTTTAACCCGGAAAGCGCCGATCTCAGACCGACCGATCAGCGGCGCTTCTCCCCGGCCCATTGGCGAACTGCGCTCCTTTCCCTGGTGGTCCTGTTCTGGTTTGCCTTGGATCTCTCGGCTACTTTGGCCTATCATCGCGATCTTGGGCGCAGCGGTGGGCTTGCCGATCATGCGGATACCACTTATCATCTGGCCTATCATCTGCGCTACAACGGACTCGGCGCGCCGGTTGCGCTGGATTGGGGAATGGATGCACCGGTTCGCTACTTGAGCGAGGGAACCGTCCAGCCCATAGAGATATTCGGCTATGGATCGTTAACTGAGCCCGATGCAGATTATGCCCGCCAGCTCGACGCCTTCCTCGCCAATCCCGACAATGTCTATCTGCTGCGTGCGCCAGCGCAGACTATCTTTCAGGGGCGGCGCCAGATCTTTTTCGAGCGGGTGGAGGGTCTAGGCAAGGACGCATTCCTGGAGCAGACATTCGCCCAGCGCGATGGCGTTCCCCTCTTTGAGTTGTGGCGGGTCAGGTAGTCGATAAGACAAAAGTACTAGATAAATTCTGCCCTTTGCGCTTTGAACGAGAAAGTGTTAAGATGACTGAAACTAACCGATTCCACTACGATTGCCATGTATAGTAACTTAACGACATCTTCTGAACCAGTTTCTAAATCCTCTTCAGATCATCAGCCTGCTCAGGTAGAAAAACACTCCATGAGTGGCTGGCTGATTTTCTCGCGCGTTGCCCGGCTTCCGCTCTTGCCTGCCCTGCTTGTGCCTATCTTGTGGGGAACGACCCTGGCCTGGTGGCAGACCTCGGCGTTTAATCCCTGGTTAATGGGATTGTTGCTTCTGCTGTCTGTCGCGCTCAGTCTGGTGGTAAACCTGTTGGGGCATTACCTTGATTACCGGCGATCCATGCACCCAGACGCCATAATTGTGGATCGCTCGGAAGGTGAGATGCGACGCTATGGCTTGAGCGATGAACTGGTGATCGATGGGTATCGATGTCTTGTTGAGGGTTTCGTGCGGCCAGGCGCCGTGCGCAGCCTGGCCTATATAGCCTTGATCGTGGCTGTCTTCACCATTATCTGGTTAGGATTGCTTGGCGGATGGCCGCTCTGGTTCTTCGGGGCTGCGCAACTGCTGTTGATTGCCATCTTCCTCTTGCCGCCGGTTCGATATGGACGGCGCTGGTGGATCGCAGATGATTTAGGGCTGCTCGTCGCCCTGGGGATCTTACCCTCGTTGAGCGCTTTTTATGCCCCCACGGGTAATCTGTCGCAACTTGCCGTCTTCGCTTCTCTGACCCCTGCTCTATTGGTCTGGCTGGCATTCCAGTCCTATGCGTTCTATAGCTGGCACCGAGATTGGAAGCTACGCAAGCGCACAATGGTCGTGATTTTAGGTCCACGCCGTGCATTGGATGTCTCGACGGCCATTGGGTTGCTTGCCTTCGTCTCCACGATTTTGCTGGTTGCCCTCAACTATCTGCCTGTCTGGTCATTGTTCGTATTGGGTGCGTTGCCAACCTTCCTGCGTGCGTTTGCACGTGGACATCACGAGACCATTATGCGTTCAGAGACACTCCAGGCGATCAACCTCTCCGCAATAGCAGCCGTCCTGGCTGGTTTGCTCTCAATCGGAGCACTCTGGATCGCAGGCTAAACTCTGCTCGGCCTGCGAGTTGAAACAACGGAGTTGCCTGTTATGGCGCCCCTCACTCGGAAAGAGTTTTACGATCTGGCAGAGCGCTGCCGCGAAGAAGCCTTTGAACTGGCGCGCCACGATCAAAGCCGCGTGAACCTGGCCCAATGTCGCCGCTTCAACGAGTGGCTGGCGGAACTCAGACGCTACGATGAACTTGCTCCCCACCTCAAAACGATTTCGCCGGCGCGTCCCATCAACCGCTGGATGGTCATGGCTGCCAGCCTGGGGATCTGGCTGCTGGCTATGTTGTTCTTTGGGCAGACGCTTGGTCCGCAAGGGGCGCGGTTGTTGACCTTTGGCGTAACGGGCACGGTGATCCTGCTCTACTTCTTGCCGGAAGGACTCTACGGCACGACCATCGAAATGTTGGAAGGGAAAGTGCTGCGCATTGTGGAACAGTTGGAAGAATTGCTCTTTTCGCGCAGTATGGAAGTTACCGAGGCTGTCTTCTTCAAAATCAAAGAAAATCTAGAGGCAGCGCGGCGCGAACTGCGACAGCAGATCCACCTGGCGCACAATTATTGAAACGAATAATGAGTAATGAGTAGGCGGAATCTCCACTGCCTACTCATTACTCATGATTCTGTGTATCCTCCTCGCCGCTTCGATCACCGCTGCGACATTCCTTTCCTTGCCCGGCGCTTTTCCCACAGGATCGCTAATCCCTCGCCCGTCCCCGCTGAGGACGCGCAGGGTGGTGAGGATGACGTGGGGCAGCACCTCTAGATTGTAGCCCCCTTCGAGCGTACAGATCAGCCGTCCCCCGCATAGCTCATCGGCCAATCCCATCAATTCCTCGGCCATCGTCGCGTAGCCTGCAATGCTCAGCGCGTGCTGCGCCAGCGGGTCCATCCAATGCGCGTCGTATCCCGCCGAAACGAAGATCACCTCTGGTTGGTGACGTCGCGCCAGCGGTCCTAAAATCTGGCGCAGGGCGGCCAGATAGCCATCATCCCCTGCATCCGCGGGGAAGGGGATATTGACGGTTGCGCCCGCGCCTGCGTCGACGCCGGTTTCATCCAGCGCGCCGCTGCCGGGGTAGTGCGGATATTGGTGAATGCTGAAAAAGAGGACAGAGCCATCTTCGTAGAAGATCTCCTGAGTGCCGTTGCCGTGGTGAACATCGAAATCGACGATGAGTACACGCTCGATCCCATGCTGGGATTGGGCATGACGGGCGGCGATGGCGACGTTGCCCAAGAGACAAAAGCCCATCCCGCGCTGTGGGCGGGCGTGATGGCCCGGCGGTCGCCCCAGGGCGAAGCCGTTATCCACTTCACCGCGCAGGACGGCGTCGGTGAGGTTGAGCAGCGCGCCAGCGGCAAGCCGGGCGGCCTCATTGCTCTTGGCGGTGACATAGGTATCCGCATCCAGCCGCCCGCCGCCAGCCGCGCTGATCTGCGTCAACCGCGCCAGATACCCCGCATCGTGGACGGCGGCGAGCGCGCCTATCGGCGCGGGGATACTTTCGATCTGGCGCAAACGATCCAAAATGCCGTCACTTTGCAGCAGCGCCCATGTCCGCTCCAGCCGTCTATGATTTTCGGGATGGCCGTAAAAGGTGTGGTTGAGGTTGAACGGATCGTAAGTGTAGCCGGTGGTCATTTACCTGTCCCATCCATAGCCGCGCACGATTTCCCGGTTGCGCCAGCTTTCGGCGGAATAGAAACTGGGGCGGAAGATCTCTTCCTGGCTGCCGCTACGCAGATGAAAACGCAGCGCGAAGTTGTCCACATCGGAGCCTTCGGCGCGGATGCGCTCATGCTGCGCCACGTTGCCGTCGAAGCGCACAGGACGGCTGCTGTGCAGGGTTTCGCCGTCCCAGAGCAGTGAAAGCGCGCCGCCCATAACGGGCAGATCGAGCAGCGCCCACCATCCCCACGCCTGCGGCCATTGGGGGGCCAGGTAGATCTCACCGTTGCGCACCGAAATACCGCAGCCGCGCCAAAGGGCATCCCCGGCCAGTGCCATCAACCGCGCCGGCGAAAGCGACCCCAGATCGACGAACTCATCCAATTCGCGCCACTGCCCCATGGCAATGTGGGCATCCGCACGTTGTGGCTTGGCCGTAGCCAAACGCGCGATCTCGTTCAGCCAGCGTCTTTCGTCGGCGCCCGCCTCATGCAGGCCCGCCAATCGCGACGCCAGATAGAGCCCGGTCTGGATGTGGGCAATCTGCGCGCCATCCATTGTGGGGAACTCGTCGGGCGCGCCGATTAACATTTCGGCGCAGCGAGCCGCGCCGGCATAGTGATGGTCCAGCAGATCCGGATCGGGCTGACGCGAAAGGTGAACGGTCAACGCCTTGAGGTAGGCTACATTGGTCTCGATCAAGCCGATCCCCGGGTCGGGCGCAGGCGTAGGACCGGGCAGGGTTGGCATCTCCACAGGCAGACGACCGCCGCTGCGATCCGCCAATCGATGAAGATGATCGAGCAATTGGCGGCTTTGGGCGGGTTCAAAGGTGTCGAAGAGATCGACCAACGGCGGCACTGATGTCACACGCTGATCGGCGGCGGTGTGGCCTGTACGCAGGCGACGCAGATCGTGGACGGCGGCCTCTTTGCCCAATTGGATCGCCCGGTTGAGCGGCGAAAAGGGCGTCCACAGCCGCCCGCTGCGGCTGACTTTGGTCCAAACATCCTGGCTCAGCTTGAAAGATCGGGTAATGTCGCGCAGGGCGAGGAAGCCGTTCCACGCCACCTGTTCGCCCACATCGCTGACGGTGAGGATCAAGGGCAGATCTACCTCCCCGGCCACGAGCAGATGATAGATCAATTGGGCGCTCTGCTCATCGGGAAAGTGAACCCAATCGGGCCGTCCGCCGCCAGTGCCAAAGATGCGGGTACTCTCGGCGTTCTGCTGCCCGTGGATGCCCTCGGCCTCGCCAGGGTTGGCCTGCGCCACCAGCAGCCCATCCACAATGCGCTGCTCCAACGGCATCCCCCAATCAATGTCCACTTCAATGCGCAGCAGCCGATCCCCTTCGGCCTGACACTCCATCAGCCAGAGCAGCGAGCGATCATAGCCGCTGCCCAACGGCGCGAAGATGCGCTTGCTGATGATCACACCCTCCTCGGTGCCGTAGATCGTCTCCTGATAGCCGGGGAAGAAGCGCACCACCATCGGCGCAATATCATCCACCGGCGCTGTGGTGATCCCCTGCGCGGTGTAGATCGGTGCGGTGATACGCACAGTGATCGACTGCGCATAAGGCCGATCATGCCATGTCCAAAAAAGATTGTAGAGATTGCCCTCGCGGTCGCTCTGAAAATGGAGTTCGGTATTGGATAGGGGAAAGCGATCCGCCGGTTCGAGATCGTCGAAATCGACGGTTGTTGGCTGATCAATGGCCGGATCGAAGGGATCTTGCCCGCGCGCAATGGTCGTCATGCGTCCACCGTCACCGGTTGCCGGGCGTTGGCGGGCAACTCGTCGAGATGCACGCCGGCCATGAGCAGGCCGAGGTTCTCGCGGGAGGCCTCGGCGCGCGGCACAATCCCGATGATCTCGCCTTTGTACATCACGGCGATGCGGTCCGAGAGCGCCATGATCTCATCCAATTCAGAGCTGACGAGCAGCACAGCGACGCCTTCATCGCGCTTGGCTACAATCTGCTGGTGGATGAACTCAATCGAGCCAACGTCGATGCCGCGCGTGGGTTGGGCCGCGATCAAGAGTTGGATGGGACGGCTGAACTCGCGCGCCACCACCATCTTCTGCTGGTTGCCGCCAGAGAGACTGCCGCCGCTGACGTTGACCGACGGGGTGCGCACGTCGAACTTTTCGATCAACGCCTGCGCGTGTTCGCGGATGGCCTGGCGGTTGATGGTGAGACGGCGAGCGTAGGGCGGCTTGTGATAGGTGTTGAGTACAATGTTATCGGCCACCGAGTAAGAATCGACCATGCCATAGGTGTGGCGATCTTCGGGGATGTGGCAACTCTGCCCCTCGTCGGTGATGCGGCGCGGGCTGGCGTTGGTCATGTCTGCGCCGTCAATGCGGATCTGCCCGCTGTCGGCGCGGCGCAGACCGGTCAACACTTCCACCAATTCGGTCTGCCCGTTGCCCTGCACCCCGGCTATCCCCACGATCTCCCCGGCGCAGACATCCAGCGTGACGCCGCGCAGCGCCGGTTCGCCCAGATCGATGCGAGCGTGCAGATCGACCACCTCCAAAATCGGTCGTCCTGGCCTGGCTGGTTCCTTTGTCACCTCAAGGATCACCTCGCGGCCCACCATCATGGCGGCCAGGCTGGATTGGGTGGCCGTCTTCGGATCCGCCTCGCCCACAACTTGTCCGCGGCGCAGGACGGCGATCCGGTCGGCCACGCGCAGCACTTCCTTGAGCTTATGGGTGATGAAGATGATCGACTTGCCCTGCTGCCGCAACGTATCCATCACTGCGAAGAGTCCCTCGATCTCCTGGGGGGTGAGTACCGCCGTCGGCTCGTCGAGGATGAGGATATCGGCCTCGCGGTAGAGCGCTTTGATGATCTCGACGCGCTGGCGCACGCCCACGGGCAGATCCTCGACCAGCGCGTGGGGATCGACGTTGAGCCCATAGCGCTGGGAAAGCTCACGAATGCGCCTTGCCACCTGATCCCGATCCAAAAGGATGCCGCGCACACTTTCGCTGCCCAGCATCACATTTTCTACCACCGTCATCACCGGCACCAGTTGGAAATGTTGGTGAACCATACCGATGCCGAGGGCGATGGCGTCCTTGGGCGAGTGCATGGTCACCGGCTGCCCATTGACGAGGATCTCCCCTTCGCTAGGGTGGTAGAGGCCGTAGATGATGTTCATCAGCGTGGATTTCCCCGCGCCGTTCTCGCCCAGCAACGCCAGGATCTCGCCCTGATGCAAGGTCAGGTTCACGTTCTGATTGGCGATGACGCCCGGAAAGCGCTTGGTGATGTTGCGAACTTCGAGGACAGGAGTTTCTATATTCAAGATCTGCTCCATTAATTGACGGTAAATGTCAAATCTGCTAAAATAATACGCAATGATCGGGTGGTCAGTGGCGCCTTGCGGTAACCAACCCGTGAGTGTCTCCCTGACATGAGACCCCACGACGAAAGGGGCCCCCCGGTCTTTCTTATTTGAGCAGCACTATAATTTCCTCTAGCGTCACCCTCGTAAAATCTCGATCTTTTCCACTGTGTACTGAGTTTGCTTTGTGATGGGCCGCTGATTTGCGGCCAACGAGGGCAAAGCGGATCTTGTGAGAAGCAACCTCTTGCCCCATTCTTCGGAAGTTTTGTAGCAAAAAGAACTTGATGTCATGCTCATGTCCACTGTATTCTCTATCGATAACCACGCAATCGATCTGGGCGATGTGGTCTTTCAACAATAGATAAAGACCTGCGGAGAAAAGCAGTAGTTGCGCAATTACCTTTACTTTGCCTCGCTTTCGCAATCGTTGGAAGATCTCTTGTTTCACACTGGACGGTATAACAATGGCATGGGTGATGCTGTTTGCAAATGCCAGAACTGTAGGACCTGACTGTTCCACTTTTGTACTTTGATCGACTTCGACGAATTCCACTCCTCAATGCCCACCCTCGGTCTCGTAGACCTTCCCCGCCGCAGCCGGTGGACGCACGCGGCCGACGAGACCAGAGACGGCGATGATGGTGACGATGTAGGGCAGCATGGAGACAAATTGGCGCGGCACGGTGGTGACGCCGGCCAGCAATAGCTCATTTTGCAGCGCCTGCGTATACCCAAACAGTGTGGCAGCACCCAATGCGCCGAAGGGCGTCCAATTGCCGAAGATCATGGCGGCCAGCGAGATGAAGCCGCGCCCGGCAGTCATGCCTTCTTGAAATTGGCCCACCGCCTCTAACACGAGGAAAGCGCCGGCCAGCCCGGCCAACATGCCGCCAATCGTCGTGTTGACGTAGCGGTAAAGGTTGACGTTGATCCCCACGGTGTCTGCGGCGCGAGGATGCTCCCCCACAGAGCGGGTGCGCAATCCCCAACGGGTGTAAAAGAGCGCTATATGGACCACCACCACAAGGATCAGCGCCATATAGGTAATTGGCGGGTTGTTGAAAAAGACGCCACCCAACACAGGGATATCGGCCAGCACGGGGATGCGCACGGCGGCGAATTTGCCCTCGGCGATGGCGTTGCGGTCAAAAAGATAGGCCGAGATGCCAGCGGCAAGGATGATGATCACCGTGCCGGAGATGATCTGATCCATGCGGAAGCGGATCGACAGCAGCGCGTGGAGCAGCCCCATCAGCCCGCCGATGAGCAGCGCAATCGCAACGCTGAAAATCAGGCTCGTGGTCAGAGGCCAATGGTTGGTCGCCACCTTGGCCACAAATCCGCCGAAGGCGCCTGCCAGCATCATCCCTTCGATGCCAATGTTGATGATCCCCGACCGCTCACAGAGGATGCCGCTCAACGCGCCGAGGATTAGCGGGATCGAGGCGCGCAGGGCAAAGTTGAGCGCGCTGATGCCAAAGAGGACGCGCAACCAGGTGTATTGGCGCAGATCGGTTGTGTTGACCAGAATCGCCATGATGACGAGAAAGACGGCCAGCCCAATCGAGATCAACGAGGATAGTTTCCAGAAGCGACTTCGATCCATGTTTATGATCCGCCCCATCCCTGGCTAAGTTTGGTTGCATCGGTTTCGGCAGGCACCTGGCGAATGCGGTAGATCATGCGGATAATCGCCGGCGCTGCCACCATCGCCAGGATCAACGCCTGGATCACCTGAATAATGTCGGCGGCCACCCCGGATTGGAACTGCATACGCGCTGCGCCGGCGTCCATCGCCCCGAAGAGGAAGGCGGCCAGCAACACGCCGAAGGGGTGTGTCTGCCCCAGCAGGGCAACGGTGATGCCGTCGAAACCGACGCCGCCGCCGAACTCCGGCGCAAATTTGTGGTTCAACCCCAGCGTCTCAATGGCGCCGGCCAATCCCGCCAATCCACCGGCCAGGGCAATGGTGAAGATCAGAATCCAGTTGACGCGCATTCCCGCGTAGCGCGCTGCCCGCAAGTTCTGCCCCACCGTGCGAATCTCAAACCCAATGGTCGTCTTATAGATCAGCCACCAGATGAAGATCACGGCGAAGAGGGCAATGAAAACCCCGTAATGGACTCGATAGGGCGGCTCGAACAGCCAGGGGATGCGCGCCGACATCAACACGTCTGGGGTTTCGGAAATCGCGCCCGCCGTCGGATCCCAGAGTGGGCCGGGGCGCTGTCCTTGCGTGCCGCCGGCGTAGACCGTCCACCCGGCGAAGAGCGAGGCCACATAGTTGAGCATGATCGTGACGATCACTTCGTGCGCGCCGGTGTAGACCTTTAAAATGCCGGGGATCGCGCCCCACAACATCCCCCCCAAGATGCCAAAGAGCAAGGCCAGCGGCAGGTGGATATAAGCGGGTAGCCCCTCAAAATTGACGCCGATAAAGACGGAAAAGACCGATCCCATGAGGAATTGGCCGGCTGCGCCGATGTTGAAGAGACCAGCCTTGAAGGCCACCGCCACGGAAAGACCGGCCAGCGTAAAGGGAACTATCTTGCGCACGGTCGTCGCCCAGGCCCGCCCGCTGCCAAAAGCGCCTTCCCAAAGCCCCTGATAAGCCACCAATGGATTGTCGCCAGAGAGAAGCATGACAACAGCGCCCAGGAGTAATGCCGTCAACAGGGCTAACACAGGAACCAAAAGCGAACGGAATATCCGAGAGAGCGTTGTTGGAACAGATGGAGAAGCAGTGGTCATGAAACAATCTCCGCGCCATATCATCCACGGGGAAAGAGGACAATCTTATTAGAACGGGAGGCGACAGAATCTCTGCGCCTCCCGTTTTCTCGAAGATCTACTACTCAGACAAGATGGGGTAATTCACAAAGATTAATACCCGGTGCTGATCGAGCCATCTTCAAGGCCGACGCGAATTTCGTCCAGTTCGTCCTTGATCTCTTGCGAGATGCTATCCTCGAAATCGTGGAAGGGGGCCAGACCCACATCGCCCACATAGTTGCCGCCAGGGAAGTTGCCTTCCGCCGCCAAAGCAGCCAGTTCCACAACGCCAGGGGTGATCAACTTCATGGCGCTAGAGACGAGACAGGCGCGGGCCGCCGGCACGGTCTCCCATTGGTCGCTATCAACGCCGATGCAGTAAAGTTGCTGATCCGCTGTGACACGGCTGGCAACCTCTTGCAGCGCGCCATTGCCCGTCTGTCCACCGGCGCCGAAGATCACATCCGCGCCCTGATCCAGGGCCTGGGCAGCGGTCGCCGCGCCCCACTCCGGATCCGTGAAGGCAATGTCCAACCCACCAGGATGGTAAGTGGTGATTACGCTGATATCGGGGTTGGCGTAGCGTGCGCCGTTCTCGTATCCAGTGCCAAAGGCGACGACTGGCGGCACCAGATCGGTGCCCAACACTGAAGCGATGATGCCGCTCTCGCTCAAACGGGCAGCCAGTACGCCAGCCAGGAAGCCAGACTTATCCTCAGAGAAGATGAGACCGGCCAAATTGGGCAGCGCCTCAACCTGGAACTGGTCCACGCCGATGAAGTAGACATCGGGGTTCTCATTAGCCGCTTCGATGGTGGCGTCGCCCAGAGCAAAGCCGACGGTGACGATCACCTGGTAGCCGGCGTCGATGAACTGTTGAATATTGTCAGCGTAGTCGGTGGGGCTCTGAGTCTCGATGAAGCGAATGTTTGTCTCGGGCAGGCCCAACGCCTGGGCTGCCTGCTGTACACCTTCCCAAGCGGATTGGTTAAAGCTGCGATCATTGACGCGACCGACATCGGTCACCAGGCCAATCTGAAAATCAGAAGGGGCGGCGGCGACGGGTTCCTCTGGGGCTGCTGTGGTTGGCGCGGCCGCTTGCGGCGGCGCGGCTTGCGGTGGCGCTGACACCGGCGCTGCCGGCGCTGGACAGGCAACCAGCAACAGCGAGATCAGCAGCAGGGTCATAAATGAAAAGAATCGTGAGTTGCGCATGGACTTCATTTCACCTTTCGGTTGGCAGAGTGATTGGAATGAGAATACAAAAAAGAAGAGAACACGTTACCAAACGATGAATCAAACGAGGTCATAAAATTGCACATGGATGAATACGGCATATGCTAAGGTTCGCCTGGCGCCAATTTGTTAGCGCATTATACTGTAATGGTCAGGGTGAAGCAAAACAAAGGAGAGTTTACCTTTGACAATGGAATATGATACAATCCTGCTTCAGCAACGGCCTGGTCTGAGGAGAACCCTAATGCAGTGTGACATTCAAGCGTTTTTAGACTATTTGGCAGTGGATAAGCGTTACTCGACCAATACGATTGCTGCTTACCGGAATGATCTCCACCAGTTCCTCACCTATGTGCAAACTGCCTGCGCCCCGGATTTGATTTTAAGTTGGGTTGATGTGCATGTGAACAGTGTACACGATTACCTGCTCTTTTTACAGGGGCAGGAGTATGCTTCCGCGACCGTGGCGCGCAAAATCGCCTCTGTCAAGAGTTTCCTGGGGCGCTTGCACAGCGAAGGCCAACTCAGTCAGGATCTGATCCTTGAACTCCGCTCGCCCAAAGTGAAAAAGAACCTGCCCCTTTCGATTCCACCAGAAGCGGTGGAGCAACTGCTGGCCGAGCCTGCCAAAAATCGCACACCCAAAGCCCTGCGCGACAAAGCCCTGCTCGAGACGCTCTACGCGACCGGGATGCGCGTCTCTGAACTGGTTAACTTAAATGTAGAAGATGTTGATGTCAGTGCAGGCAAGATCACCTGTGGGGCGCAGAGCCGGCGGAGGCGGGTTGTCCCGGTGCAATCAGCCACGAGCCTGGCCCTGGATCACTATTTGACCATCGCTCGCCAATCGTTTGCCAAAGATGCTCAGGAGTATGCGTTCTTTTTAAACCATCGGGGTAAACGGCTGACGCGCCAGGGGCTTTGGCTGATCATCCGAGAGTATGTGGAGGCCGTCGGCATTACAGATCCGGTGACGCCGCACACCTTGCGCCATAGTTTCGCCGCGCATCTGCTCAACGGCGGCGCCAATTTACAAGAAGTCCAGCAGCGGCTCGGTCATGCCAGCGCCAGCACCACGCAGATCTACCGCAAAATGACAGATGAAGGAGTATTCGCGTTGATGATTGATGGCGCGCCTGTCTCGCTTCACAAAGCGACGAATGAACAGTACAGTGATCCTATCCAGGTTGGCGCTTAAGGTTTCTTTCTACAGCGGCTGACCAGTATATTTGTCCACTCTGTTTTAAGCAGTCAACTCCTGTGAGTTGACTGTTTTTTCATATCCATCTTTCTAGCCCAGATTCGAGAACATCATGATTTCATCGCCGCACACCCTCGAAGAGTATCAAACCGCTGCCGATTTCATCCGTAAACGCACCCAGCACCAACCCCAAGTCGGCCTGGTGTTGGGGAGCGGTCTCAGCCTGTTGGCGGAAGGCATTGCTTCCGCCGATTTCCTCGCCTATGATCAGATTCCCCACTTCCCGGTGAGTACGGTGGTAGGCCACGCCGGGCGGCTCGTGATCGGCGAACTGGCCGGTCTCCCCGTTTGCGCCATGCAAGGGCGCTTTCATTTCTACGAAGGATACAGCCAGGCGCAGGTAACCTTCCCCATCCGCGTGATGCATCTGTTGGGCATCCACACGCTGATCCTGACCAATGCCGCTGGCGGCATCAATCCATCCTTCCAGGTGGGGAATTTGATGGTGATCGATGATCACATCAATTTTATGGGGTTGGCTGGCTTCAACCCTCTCTATGGACCCAACATCGACGCCTTTGGTTCTCGCTTCCCTTCGATGACCGATGTCTATAGCCCGGCGTTGCGTGCGCTAGGGGATCGGGTAGCCGCCCAACAAGGGGAAGCGGTGCGTCATGGGGTCTACGGCGCGCTCTCTGGGCCGACCTTTGAGACGCCCGCCGAGGTCCGTTTTCTGCGCGCGATTGGCGTTGACGCCGTAGGGATGAGTACTGCGCCGGAAGCCACAGTTGCCCGCCACGCAGGTATGCGCGTCCTGGGCATTAGCACCATCACCAACGCCGCCATCGATATCCTTAATAGCAACGCCGAGACCAGCCATGAGGAAGTGTTGGAGACGGGCAAAGCCGTGGTGCCCAGGCTGATGAAGTTGATCATGGGTGTGCTGGCGGAAATAGGGAAGCCGAGCGTAGACTGAAAGACGTTGGGGCGGGCACAGAGGCCCGCCCCAGAATCGGACTCGACAGTCCGCCCTACACCATCGTCTTGACCAGCATATCCTATTCGTTTTCCGGTTGAGGCTGATGCGAGAGTGGACAGTTGAGGATAATGCGGGTTCCGCCTCCTATCTTGGATTCGACCCGCATATTGCCGCCGATCAGCTCCAGCCGATGGCGGGTATGGAGCAGCCCGTGGCTCTGCACAGCATCGCCTAAAACGGCAGCAACGTCGAATCCGCTGCCCTGATCGGTTACCTCAATGTGGATATGGTGATCTGCGCGAGAGAGGGCGATGAAGGCTTCGGAGACGCCAGCATGTTTAACAACGTTGAAGAGCAGCTCACGCACAATTTGGAAGAGTAACACCCGCACATCTTCGTCGGGCACTGGCACATCATCTGTCGCCTGCACGTAGACGGTCAGCCTGTGTTGTTGCTCCATCTGCGCTGTGAGCCAGCGAATTGCTTCGGCC
>JAHBVG010000106.1 GCA_019637695.1 Caldilineaceae bacterium
TATGCGTGCCCAATTGCGTCTCCCGTCTATCTCTATCCGCCCTGCGTAAGTCCTAACCCTTTCAGGCTGTGAATCGATTAGGCTTTCGCCTGATGCAAACTCATGGCGCGCATCAGGTCACGCAATTGAAGATAGGTTTCCCGATATTTTTCAACGTAGAATTTGTACGCTTCGTGCCGCTCCAGATCAGGATGGTAGACCCGGCTGATCGAAACCATGGCACGCGAGGCCGTCGCCAGATCAGGATGCAGGCCCACGCCAGTAGCTGCCACCACCGCCGATCCCAGCAACGAGCCTTCCGCTTCGGCGGTCACATAGAGCGGCTGCCCGGTGACATCGGCGTAGATCTGCATAAAGAGTGGGCTGCGCGTCGCGCCGCCGCTGGCGATGATACGTTCCACAACAAAGCCATTTTGGCGCAGGGTGAGCAGGATCTCCTGTGTGCCGTAGGCGATCCCCTCCATCAAGGCGCGGAAAATCTGCCCGCGCCCCGACTGCAATGACAATCCCCAAATGGCGCCGCGCGCCGACGAATCTGTGTGCGGTGTGCGATTGCCCTGAAAATAATCCAACACGATCAGCCCCTCCGATCCCACGGGAACCTCGGCGGCTTCGCCATCCAGCAGTTGATAGATCGAGATCCCACGTTCCGTAGCCTCGGTGGCGACCCCCTGGCAAAAATTACGTTTGAACCACGAAAGCAGCGATCCTGTGGAGACCTGCCCGGCTTCGACCAAATTGAGACCAGGCACGACGGCGTCGGGGAAGCCGCCAAAGATGCCGGGGAAGTGGAACTCGTCGGCGGCCAGCGCCGAAAGCACATTCGACGATCCCATGATCATGCCCAGATCCCCTGGCCCAGCAACGCCCAGACCGAGCAGGCCAATGAAGGCATCCCCGCCGCCGCTGACAACTGGGATTCCAGGCGGCAGGGCCAAGTCGGCGGCGGCAGAAACTGACAATCCACCCACGCTCTCGCCCACGCCCAACACATCCGTGGGGAACTTAGCGGGCAGATCGCCCAGGCCAATGCTCTCCAAAAAGTGGAGGGGCCAGCCGCCGCTGGGTTTATGATAATACCAGCGCTGGGTGACGGTGTTGATGTTGAGCGCAAAACGCCCGGTCAAGCGATAGGCGATCCAATCGGTGAATTCTAACAGATAATCCATTTCTGTGTAGATCTGCGGTTCGTTCTCTTTCAACCACAGGATCTTGGGCGGCATCCACTCGGCGTTGACCCCGGCCAGGCTGTAACAGAGGGCAGGGTGTCCACTGGCGTGGATGCGGGCGGCCTGCTGTGCGGCGCGCACGTCCATCCACAGCAGCGCCCGCCGCAGCGGTCGGCCATCCGCGCGCATGGGGATCAGCGTGCAGGTGGTGGCGTCGGCGCTGATCCCCGCGATCTCGGTTACGGGGACGCCGGCCATCTCCACACAGCCGCGCACAGCGAGGACCAGACTCTGCCACCACTCCTCGGCGTCCTGTTCGGCCCAACCTGGGCGAGGAAAGTAAGTCTTGTAGGGCTGGGCGCAGACGGCCAGCTTGCGCCCATACCGATCAAACAGACCGGCCTTGATCGCCTCTGTGCCGGCGTCAATGGCGAGGACATAGGCGGCGTCGCAGGTGTCTTCATCTAAGGCCATGTTGATCGGGGGCGGGCGTCTGCTAAAGGATAAGCGATGGAATCATGCCGATATTCTCGACAATGAAGGAAGGAGGGGTGGGCATCCGCTCGGCATCATCGCGGGTGGCGACGCCGGTCAGTACGACGGTGGTGATCATGCCCGCATCTTGCCCCATTTTGATGTCCGTTTCCAGGCGGTCGCCGGTCATCATACAGCGTTCGGGGGGAAAGCCAAGCCGATCCATCGCCACTTTCATCGTCAACGTGGATGGTTTGCCGGCCAGCAGTTCTAGCTTGCGCCCGGTGATGTGTTCCAGCGCGGTGATCGTCGCCCCCGCGTCGGGGATGGCGCCGCCAGGCATAGGACAGGTCTTGTCGGCGTTGGTGGCGTAAAAATGCGCGCCCGCCATCAGCGCCTGATAGGCTGTGTTCAACTTGCGGTAATCGAGCGTGCGGTCGAAGGCGACCACTACGGCGTCGATCCCGTGTGGATCGAGTACCTCTTTGGAGTCCTGTCCATCCAATTCGTCAAGGATGGTCAACCCATGTTGGCGCAACTCGGCGCGCAGATTCTCTTCGCCGATCACATAGTAGCGCAGATGGGGCTGGGTTTGCGCTAAATGACGCCCTAGTACATAGGCAGAAGTGATCACATCATCGGCTGTCGTGGGGATGCCCAACCGAGTCAATTTGGCGGCATAGGATTGGCGCGGTTCTAGAGGTTTGTTGCTAACAAAGAGAACCCGCTTCCCCCGTTCGCGCAAGGTGCGGATGCCATCCACGCTGCCGGGCAACGCCGCTTCACCTAAATAGACAGTGCCATCAAGATCAAAGACAAATCCATCCACGGGGATCGCCATAGGTATCCCTTCCCAGTGAAGAGCGGGAATCGTCTGTGGGGGTAGGAGGGCAATGCAAAGATGTGCATGAACTGCACATCTTTGCAGATGGTAACATGGCTTACCAGGATTGTCAAGGCTCTGCTGATTTGCCCTGATTTGAATCTTGGAGCAGGCTTTGGCGCAGTCTAGCGTGGAAGCAACGGGCGATTCTCAATCGGTACGCCCAACAAGCGCGTAAACGGCAGTCCGGGTAGCGGGCGTCGACTGCGCCAGCATCCCATCCAGTTGATCGGGCGGCAGCAGTGCGAGGATCTCGCCCACAACGGCGGTCTCCATACTCAAGCGGGGAACTTTGCTCTGCCCGCCGACGCGTCCGGCAAGCCGCGCTTGCAGCCAGCGCAGGAAGGTTCCGGGCGGCAGCAAGAGCAGCAAGGGCGGGGCCAATCCAAAGCCATGTCCACTGCGGGCGCCAGTTGAGCGAAATTTGCCATAATCGTAGTGGATCTCGATCAACGTGCGATCCAACTGTTCGGCCAACGCAACGGGATTACATGATTGGGGATCGGTCACTTCCAGCAGCCAGAGGTGGAAGGCGTTGCCCTCCACCTGCTTGAGAGGGGCGACGGTGTAATCGACAAGCGAGAAGCCGAGATCGGCACAGATCCGCGCGATAGCGGCGTCGGCGGTATCAATCAGCATCTCCTCACCGGCGATGTTGAGATACTGCTTCACCCGCCCGCTGACGACGAGCCGATAGGGATCGCGATCTGTAAAGCGGACAGTGTCGCCGATGAGGTAACGCCACAGCCCGTTGATCGATGAGATCACCAGCGCGTACTCTACGCCGAGTTCTACCCCCTCCAACGGGACGGCGCAGGAGAAGTTACCTGCGGCGGCGTCTTCGCGACCGATGAATTCGTAGAAGATCTGCGCATCGGGCATGAGGACCATGTGACCATCGTCGATTTGGGTAGCATAAAAGCCTTCGGTGCCGTTATAGACCTCGCTGTAAAAGAAATCCGCGCCGTCGATCTGGCGCTGCCCCAAGATCAACCCATTGAGATCGCGCAGGTAGGGCGCCGGGTTGATGCCGCCCACCGTTGCCACCATCAAGTTGGGCCAGACCTGGCGCAGATGTTCTTTGCCCGTGATCTCCAATACAATCCGCGCAAAGTTGGGTAGCCAGGCAGTAGCCCCAGCCAGATGCACCACATCCTCATGGATTGTCGCCTCGGCCATGCGGTAGAGCCTTTCCTCCCAATTAGGGAAGAGTGTAATCTGCTTGCTCGGAGCGCGGCTAAATTCCAGATACCAGGGGAGCAGATGGACACCAAAGGCTGTAATGTCGCCAAAGATCTGGCGCGGATTGCGTTCACCCCGGCGCAGATTGCCGACAAAGAAGATAGTTTTGCCGCGCAGGAATCGCCGCCGATCCTCGGCGCGTAGACGGCCAAGCAATAGGGCAATGTAGGTAGCGCCCGTGGACTGATAGAGATTTTTCCATGCGCTGGCAGGCACGGGGATCTGCTTTTTGTGGCCCGTTGTCCCCGATGATTCGGCAAACCAATTCGTCTCCCCCGGCCAGAGGACGTCGGTTTGGCCGGCGATGGCGCGGTCGATGTAGGGTTTCAATTCTTCGTAGCGGCAAACGGGCAGGGCGCGCTGATAGTCGGACAGCGTAGAGACCGCGGCCAGCTCATGATCGCGGCCGAAATGGGTTTGGCGACCGCTGATCAGCAGAGCCTCGAAGATTCGCTGCTGCGCAGCGTGGGGATGGGCGAGGGCGTGGCGAAAACGACGGCAGGTGGACGCCACGTAGAACTGATCCGTCAAGCGTGCGCCCGCCGTAGAGGAGAAAATCCACTGCATGGCTTGATTGAAGACGCGCTGACAAAGTGGCGACATTCGCATTTACCGCCCGTGGAAGACCGGCTTGCGCTTTTGAAGGAAGGCCATCACCCCTTCGGCGTAATCCTCGGTGTCGTAGCAAAGGTCAGGCAAGGTGGTTTCCTCTGGGTCGAGATCGTCCAGATCTGCCGGGCGCAGGATCGTCTTTGCCATCTGTTTGTGCCATTGTTGCGTCAACGGCGCAACCTCGTGCATCTGCCCGATGAGGAGTTCGATGGTTCCGTCCAGATCCGCCACAGGAACAACACGGCTACAAAAACTAATAGAGCGGGCCTCCTCGGCGTCAATGAGTCGGGCGGTGAGCAGCAGATCGAGGGTAGCGCTCAGGCCAATCAATTGGATCATACGCTCCAATTCGTAATAGCTGACCAGCGCGCCCAGTTTGGCTACGGGGACGCCCATCACAGCGTTATCCGCGGCCAGACGCAGATCGCAATAGGCAGCCAACATAAACCCGGCGCCGACGCAATAGCCTTTGATCGCCGCAATTGTGGGTTTGCGCAGCCGTCCTAGACTGCGCAGGGCCAATTCGACCTTTCCATTGTAGATTTTGGCCTGCCACGGGTCCCCGCGCCGTTCCTCAAATTCCGAAATATCGCCGCCCGCGCTGAAAGCTTCTTCCCCGCTGCCGCGTACAATCACCATGCGCACATCGTCATCGCTGTCGAGGCGGCTGAAGAGTTCGGCAAATTGCGTCCACATTTCGTAGGTGATGGCGTTGTGCTGCTCTGGCCGATTCATAACGATGGTGGCAATATCATCCGCAATGGTTACTAACAAAGGTTCCATCTTGACTCCTTGGTCGCCTGAAAGGATAGGGGCAGTGATGCGAGCGACCTGCCCTGTCTCGATTTTGGAACAAGCATACCCGCAAGGATAGACCGGCGTCAACCAGCACAGGGAGTGTGCCAACTTCAAGGGCGCAATTCAATTTAGGGGCAGGCCAAGTGCCAGGGACTTATCGCTGCACTGAGACTGCATCTTCTCTTTCGTCGCCATGTCCTTGGTGAAGTCCCCGTCACTTTCGCCTCCAACGTGAAATGCACCCCAACTTTTGAAAATTGATTTGCGCCACTCCCTTATCCGTGCTATACTCTGCTTGTCCGTATGAGGACAAGTCTTGTCCTTATAGGACAAGCGTCCACTTCCCCCAAGGACGCATTCGTTCCTTCCGCAATGTGATGTCTGGTTTGAAAACCCTATAGCCGAGGAGGTGACATTTTTTCAGAGAGTGTTCGTGTGGCATCTTCATGTTGTAGCCTGCGATTCTGTTTACACCTTTCGTCTTTGATGCCTTTCAACTGGGCGGTATAGGCAATGAGCCCCACCATGTTGGTATGGAGTGCTGCTCGCCCCAACCTCTAGTGACCGAAAATTTCTGCCGGTTGACTGGCGTACACCCACTACTTAAAGGAGCAATAAGCAACAATGGCAAGTGTAACCTACGATCATGTTTATAAGCGTTTCGGCGATGTTGTTGCCGTGAACGACCTGACGATCCACGTTGAGGACAAAGAATTCCTCGTCTTCGTCGGCCCGTCGGGCTGTGGCAAGACCACCAGCCTGCGCCTGCTCGCCGGTCTCGAAGAGATCAGCGATGGGCAGATCCTGATTGGCGACCGCGTTGTCAACGACGTTCCCCCCAAGGATCGCGACATCGCCATGGTCTTCCAGAGCTACGCGCTCTACCCGCACATGAGCGTCTACGACAACATGGCCTTCGGTCTGAAATTGCGCAAGACCCCCAAGGCCGAGATCGATCAGCGCGTGCGCGAAGCCGGTCAGATCCTGGGCATTGAACATCTGCTCGATCGCAAGCCAAAGCAGCTCTCCGGTGGACAGCGTCAGCGCGTCGCCGTAGGTCGCGCCATCGTGCGTGAGCCTGCCGTCTTCCTCTTCGATGAACCACTCTCGAACCTGGATGCCAAGCTGCGCGTACAGACCCGCGCCGAAATCTCCAAGCTGCACAAACGCCTGGCCACCACCTTCATCTACGTGACCCACGATCAGGTTGAGGCCATGACCATGGCTTCTCGCATCGCCGTTATGAAGGATGGTCTCTTGCAGCAGATCGACTCGCCGCAGAATCTCTACGATCACCCGAACAATGTCTTCGTGGCTGGCTTCATCGGTAGCCCCAGCACGAACTTCTTCGATGCAACGCTTGTCGAGAGCGACGGCAAATTGGAGATCAACACCGGCGGCTTCCGCATGGAAGTGCCGCCAGAAAAGGCCAAGGAATGGCGCGCCTATAAGGGCAAGGAAGTCATCTTCGGTATTCGCCCCGAAGACATCCACGCCAAGGAATATGCGCCTCCAGGCATCCTCGAAGCGGACATGGACGCCATCGTTGACGTGACTGAGTTGATGGGCAATGAGATCTTCCTCTATTGTGTCACCAAAGACAACAAGCAGTTCATCGCCCGTGTGGACCCGCGCGTGCGCGTCTCCACCGGCGACACCATCCGCCTCGCCGTAAATATGGCCAACGCTCACATTTTCGATCCCAAGACGGAAGTTTCGCTGGCTAGCTAAACTTTCGCTTGCGTCAATCGACGATCAGCCGTCGGGAGAGTCTCTGCTCTCTCGACGGCTTTTTTATCCCAACTCTTTTCCCCGCCGATGATATACTAAGGACATTGTTGACTATCTTTAACAACGAGATTGGGCGACTGAGCGATTGAGGCTGGGAATTCTGGCAATCGTTGAATCTCAGCATCGCCTCGTCTCCTCTTATCGAAGGAGTTTACTATGTCCGTGTTTACCGAATTTGATCTAATGAAGGATCTGCACCAGAGCGGCGACAAAATTGTGCTGCTGGTGATGGACGGCCTCGGCGGTCTGCCAATGGAAGCTGGCGGGATGACCGAACTTGAAACGGCGCAAACACCTAATCTGGATCAGTTGGCCGCCCAAGGCATGACAGGGTTGAGCATTCCTATCCGCCCTGGGGTGGAGCCGGGCAGCGGCCCAGCGCACATGAGTCTCTTCAGCTATGATCCTTTGCGTTATGAGATCGGCCGTGGCGTGTTGGAGGCGTTGGGGATCGGCTTCCGCATGGGACCGAACGATCTGGCGGCGCGCGGAAATTTCGCTACAGCAGACGCAGACGGCTACATCACAGATCGCCGCGCCGGACGGATTAGCAGCGAAGAGTGCGTCCGCTTGTGCGAAAAGTTGCAGAGCGCCACTGGCAATATGTTTGAGAACTATCAGGTTTTCGTCGAGCCGGTGAAGGAACATCGCTTTGTGCTGGTGCTGCGCGGCGAAGGATTGGGCGGGGATCTCACTGAGACCGATCCGCTGGAGACTGGCAAGCGTCCTCTGCCCGTGACCGACGCAAGCAACAGCGAAGCAGGGCGACACTCAGCGGATCTGCTCAACCAATGGGCGGCCAGAGCACGTCAGGCCCTTGCGGATGAAACACGCGCCAATAGTCTCAACCTGCGCGGCATTGCTAAAGATCCAGGGCTACCCTTGCTCCCCGAGATCTACGGGCTGAAGGCGGCGGCGATTGCGGTTTATCCTATGTACAAGGGGGTTGCCAGCCTGGTGGGGATGGAGGTCGTTGACTTTGAAGGGGACCGTCCCAGCCACGAGATCGACGCGCTGGAGCGGGTTTGGAACAATTATGATTTCTTCTTCATCCACGTGAAAAAGGTTGACAGCTACGGCGAAGACGGCAACTTTGACGCCAAAGTTCACGAGATCGAAGCTGTGGATGCTGTGATCCCGCGCATTTTGGCCCTGAAGCCCGGTGCGCTGATCGTCACCGGCGATCACAGCACACCGGCCAAACTGCGCAGCCACAGTTGGCATCCTGTCCCCACGCTGCTGTGGAGTCCACGCGCGCGCCCCGATGCGACGCAAAGTTTTGGCGAAAGCGCCTGCGCTGGCGGCGGCTTAGGTATCTTCCACGCCACCCAGTTGATCCCGCAAGCCATGGCGCACGCCGGGCGGATCAAACGGTTTGGGGCGTAGGACAATCATGAGTAATGAGTAATGAGTAGGTTTTGTCTCAACCGCCAATGATACAAGTTCAAGCGAAGAGGAACTCTACCTACTCATTACTCATTCCTTATTCCTCCTCGGACACCTCGATCCAATTCCCCTCAATCGTTGCGCTTTGGGGATCGCCATCGCCAATCGTCCATGTAATCGGCAGTGGGCCTGACCCGGATTGGCGCTGGACGATCAGGCGATATCCATCTTCTTTTAAGGCAACCGGCAACTCGTAAGTGAAGGTGACGGTATGCTCGCTATTGGTCTCCATGACAAAGTAGCCGGCCAACACCTGGGTCCGCTCTTCGCCAATGCGCCTGCTGATCGAATCTTCCTCGACGCCCTCGATGCTGATGAGACGGCTGTTGCGAGGGACATAGAGACGCACGTAATTAAAGTAACAACGTGCGATCATGTTGTCGTAGCTATTTCCGTAGCGCGGTGTGGAATCGCAGCCAGGATCTGCCTGGGTAATGGGATGGGTATAGGTGACGGTTACAACGGCCTGGGCCGCTCTGCTCGGACCGTTGGGCCACGTCAGCTTATAGTCAACCTCGCGCGTGACCACGGCGTTGACCTTGTTGAACCCCACATTGGTATCGACCAATCCTAAGTAGTCTGCCCCAACTTCGGTATGCAGCGCGCCGTTCCAGCCCAGTTGTCCAAACTGTGCATTTGCCTGCGGGTTGTCCATCCAAATCTGGACGCTGCGTTCGTCCAGAGCGCGGGTGCCTGCCGAGATCAGCGAAAAGAAGCTGAACTGTCGCGAGGTCATCCGCTCCAGGATGGCTGCGGCCAGCACGGGGACAAAATCCTTGCGCTGGGCATACCATTCCTGCCAGTTGTCCTGGACAGTGGCCTCGGTGTCCAGGGGATTGTCCCAAAGCTGTTTGATAATATCGACAACATTGGCGCCGGTCACCTGGCCTTCGACCCCGTCGACGCTGATCCCGCCCATGGCGTCGATAATCAATTCCACAGCGTTAAGATCGACGGTCACCACGCCGTTGATCTTGGCGTCGCGGACCTGTTCGTAGAGATGGCGGGCAGTACGGGCGCTGGTGGGCAGATCCGGTGACCAATTGGCGTCGCGGAAGACAAGGATCTCGGTCTTCAGATATTTCTGCATAGCTTCCGGCGCTGGCCCATATTCGATATCTTTGCTAAAGATATTGTAGCCGTCGGTTGTGTCCAGATTAGAGATGCGCCCCCGGCTCAGGGTCAATTCCCCCACAGCGCTGATAAAACCGCCAGTGCCGCGCAGTTCATGGTTGTTCTGAAAGAGGATGAGATAGGTCACTGGGCTGCGCATCCCCAGCAGATCGGGGAAAGCAGGCGCTGTCTGCAAAGTTGGCCCCATCAACGGGGACAACGACTGCACCTGGGTGAGTCGCTCGGCCAGGACAGGATGAATCCCTGCGGTGGAGATAGAGAGCAGCGCCAGATTGGCTCGTTCCGCGCGTTCGGTCAGCCGGGAAAATTCAGCGCTCCGTTGCTGCGCGAGCGACGCCAGAGCGACTATCGGTTCACCATCGGCGGATTTCAACGCCGGCGCAGTCAGCGCCAACCCTTCGGCAGCCAGCGCGCTCAGTTCGCCGCCAGCGGTCAACAATTCGGGTACCGCCGCCAGCGTGGACCCATACACCGTCCAACCGTCGAGTGCATTCAAGAGGGGGGAAAACGCACGCATTTGTCCCTCTATCCCGGCCACGGATGCGGCCAGTGATGAGACCTCTGGTTGGAGCGTTGCCACCGTCTCTAACCCTGAATCGGCGCGCAGTGTGGAAAGGATACTCATACCCGTGCTGTAAGCGCTCCACGTGTAGAAGCCAATCCGAACCGCTTTGTAGCCCAGCCAAAGGATCCCCAATAGCAGCAAGAGGCTGAACAGCCCCACAGCATGACGCCGCCACCAGAGCAGGTTTCTTTTTGCTTTGGGCGCAGGTGGGTTGCCTATTTCAATCGAGCTTTCAAAGTGTGCAGTCATAAGAACCATTCCTCGTTACTGAGCAGATGCTGGCGTAACTACTTCCCCCTGCTCTAGCCAGGTCACGGACCCGCCTGAACATCGAGATTAGTAGTTACGCGTTGGCAGATAGCGCCACAGAGAACCGATGGCGTTTAAATCTTCTTTTACTGCGGGTGCAATCACTTCTGTGAAGTAAATCGGACGCTGGCCGACGTTAGCAGCCAGGATAGGATCCACGGTTTCGCCGCCAACACCGGGAAGGTCTGGGTAGAGATCGGCGACCAATCTGCGATACCAGGGGAATTGGTAAAGCGCAATGTTGATCAAGGCCAAATCCGGCGCACTTTCGCTTAATTCTCGGCTGGCGTAGACACCATACCAGAGTGTAAAGGTCTCGGCGTCGGCGCTACTGAAGATCAAACTTCCCGGCTCAAGCGTGCTAATCAACTCGTCGAGATAGCCTGTTGCTTCTTGATCCACACGCAAAGAGTAATGGGAGGAGCGGACGCCTGTCAAAATCAACAGGCCGCCGATGGTTGCAGCCATTCCCCAGCGTCGAACCTCCACACGGGACGGAAACCAGCGCGTCGCAAAGTCAGCGACAGTCCTGATCCCATCGGGCAACCAGATCGCCAACATCCACACCACAGGGAGTAGATAGACCTCACTATCCGCCGTGTTATAGGTGATGGCGTAGACGCTCACCGGTAGCAGCCAGAGTAGACCAAAGTTACGCCAGTGCGGTCGATGCTGATCCAGATAATAGAGGCCAGCAATGGCAACGCCAAACCCAATTGGGGTGTACTGGCGCGATAGGACGGCTGCCCATTGGCTCAACTGCGCTAACAGCATGGACGGTTCCACGCCAAAGAGGTAATGGCGATAGGCAGCGCCGCTGATCAACCACCAGAAGTCAGCGGGGGTGACGGCATAGCCCCAGTTGATAGGCGGAGGTGTCCCAGCGACCAATGGGATACGCAGATAGAGGATCAACGGCAACGTAACCCCCAGCGTTCCCCATCCCCAGAAGCGTCCATCGCTCAGTAGATGGCGTGGATCTCGCCATAGCCAGTAGAGTACTGCAGGCAAGAGCAGGGCAATGGTCAGGTGATGCGCCAGTCCCAATCCGACCACGACGCCCAGGGCCAATCCATAGGAGGATGGCGAGCGAGGCTGGTAGGCCAAAAGCACCCACGCCAGCAGCGTAAAGAGCAGCGCATGGAGTGCGTAGACCTCGGTGATCAGCGCCTGCCCCCACAGGAGTGGGGAGAGCGCCCAGGCCAGGGCGGCAACCCCTGCGCGCAAGATCCGTTGATCCTTCTGACTGCTGGCGAGTCGGTAGACGAGATGCGCTGTGATCCCCACGCTGATGGCAGCACTCATGGCGCTGAAGAGGTTGCCACGCCAGGCGAAGTTACTCTCTGGCAGCAGCCATCCCCAAAAGATCAACCACCCTTGTAGTAAAACAATGTAAAGTGGATAACCAGGCGGGTGCGGAACGCCGTTGACAGCAGCGGCTGCCAGCAATTCCCCGCCGTCTGCGCCAAAGTTCGCCCAGGTAAGACCGGGCGCAAGGGTGATCACGTATAGGGAAAGTGCCAGCCCCGCCGTAGCAAACGCCACAACGGGGCCACGCTGAACCCGCGACTGAATTCGTTGAGATAGGGCTGAGGCAGGCAGGCTTTGATCGAGGCTCACAGCAGATCAGTTAAAGTAGGGCAAGATCGCTGGGGGCAACCCAATACTCACGCCGGCTGTACTGCTGGCCGCATTGCTGGCGAACGCTACCGCCAGATTGTCGATGACAGTCCCTGCTTCGGCGTCTGCGTCAATTGTAGCCGTAAGCACAGCCTCGACCGAACGATTCGGCGCCAGGCTGTCCCAACCAAAGAGGATCGCAGTTCGGCCAGAGCGGTCAGTTTCCAACGTCGCGCGGCCACCATTGAGCGCATCCGCGGCCACCAGCGTCAATCCTTCGGGCAGCAGATTGCGCACACGCACATTTGTAGCTATCTGATTTGAGGGATTGGTTATGGTGTAGCGGACCTCAATTTGAGCGCCGGCCAGCGCCATCCTCGGCGCAGACATGGTCAGGACCAGTGCAAAGGTGGGGATGGGGGTATTTGTTGCGCCAACCGCTGGAGCGGCCGTTGGCACAGTCGTATTGGTTAGGGCGGGTGTATTGGTGGCCGGCGCAGGTGTGGACCCTGGCGCGGGCGTGTTCGCAGGGGGCGCAGGTGTATCCGCGGGCGGCGCGGGCGTGTCCACGGCTGGCTCTGCTGTAAAGGTCGCCGTTGCCGTAGGAACTGGGGTACTCGGCTGTGTCGGCGTGGGAATTGGAACTGTCTGGTGCAATCGTTCGGCCAACGCAGAGGGTGTACTCAAGAGGGCTAACCCCAAAATAGCCACCGCGCTGGCAACCACCCAATGGCGTTTCATTTGTTTGCCCAGGCTCTGAATGAACTTCGACAAGAGGATTTTATCGCTCATACATCTCTTCCTTCCGATTGTTGCTACAGATCACAAATCTACCAATGCGCCGTGATTAACGGGCGCCGCGTCCTGCCCACACAGCGGGGAAGGTGCGGATCAAAATCTCTATATCTCGCCATAAACTATAATGGTCAATATAATCCAACTCCAGACGCAGGCGCTCATGGAAAGGGAGATCGCCGCGCCCGTTGATCTGCATCGGCCCTGTGAGACCCGGCTTGACCGAAAGCCGCCGCCGCTGATAATCGTTGTAGAGGGCAACAATGCACTCTTCCTCAGGGCGAGGACCGACCAGACTCATTTCGCCGCAGAGGACATTCCAAAACTGGGGCGCTTCGTCCAGGCTGCTGCGGCGCAGCCATGCGCCAGTCCGGGTGATCCGTGGATCCTGGCTCAACTTGTAGACCGGTTCTTGAAGCGCGGTGACATTGATCAACGTACTCAACTGCTGATCCGCGTCGGCCTGCATACTGCGCAATTTGACACAGCGGAAAGGGCGTCCATGTTCGCCGATGCGCGTCTGCAAATAAAAGATCGGGCCGGGCGAATCAAGCTTAATCGCAACTGCGGCCAACAGGATCAACGGCGCGGAGATCGCCAGCCCAATCAGCGCGCCCACAATGTCCATCCCCCGTTTGATCAAGCGCTTCCAGCCGGGGATCACTGGCTCGCGCGAGCCGGGCGGCGTCCCTGCGAAGTGGATCGTACCGGCGACATAGCCGATTCCCAGGGCCAACGAGCGCGCCGCCAGCATCAAGGGGCCAATCGCCGCCAATGCCCAGGAGCGCCGGGCCAGCTTGGCCAAAAAAGGCAGCGTGGTGAGTAAAAAGATCCCCACGGTGAGGAGCAGCAGCCCCCCAGCCGCGGCAAAGAGCGGCCAGAAGATCCCCAAGATCGCCAGCGGGATCAGCCCCAAAATCGCGGCCCACAGCATCATCTGCACCTTGAGTACCTGGGGCGTGTGGCTGTCCTGAACCATGCGCTCTGGATGCCAGCGGGTCAGCAGCGCCTTCCAAAAGCCGATGAAATATTTACGCCGAAAGTATTCGGTCAGCGTCTCATCGTGGATATGTTTGACCTGCGCTTCGGGCACAAAGATCAGTCGATATCCTTTGGCGGCCAGCCGAAAACTCAGTTCCTGATCCTCGACGCTGGCGGTGGTAAAGAGCGTATTGAAGCCGCCATTCTCGCAGAAGATCGGCTGCCGATAGGATGCGGAATAGGTATCGATAAAGTCGATCTGATCCTGGCCGGCCATGCGATCATAGCGATCTTCATATTCTGCCTGCACAAACCGGGGGATCAACCCGGTCTGGTCGGTCAAATATGTCCCTTTGGCCCCCACCACATCAGGATCGGCGAAGGCTTGCAGTAGCGTCTCCACCCAATGAGGCTCGGGCGCACAATCGGCGTCGGTAAAAAGGACCTGCGCTGTTGAAGCCAATTGCGCCCCGTGGTTGCGCGCTGCGCCAGGGCCCGCATTGATCTGGTGCACCAGTCGCCAATGGCTGAGACTATGCTCTTGAAACCAATCCGCTACAATGATCTCGGTGGCATCGGTCGATCCGTCGCTGACGACGATCACCTCATAGGCGGTGGCCGGCAACGTTTGCGCTGTCAACGCCTCCAGACAGCGGCGGATCGTCGCCTCTCCATTGTAGACGGGGACGACAACCGAACAACGCAATTCGCTGGCAGGAGATGGCTGAGTGTGCATCGGGCTAAGGAGCGTGGGCGATCGCCCAACTAAGTTCGGGCGCAATTGGGCGATTCCCGCTTATTGATCCGCATCGATCAACTGGGCGATGACGATCACCCGGTGCGTCGTGGAATAATCGGGCCAGCCGCTGATCAACGTGAGCATTGGTGTTGATGTCTGCGCCAGATATTGTTCCGCAATCGCTTCTTCGGCAGCCGGATTGTTGGAAATTGGCAGTGGCTCGGTCACTTCGACGACCTCATAGGTAAAGACTTCACCATCCGCATTGGTCAACAAGATCGCCTGGCCTACCTCAATGTCGCCCAGAGCGATGGGCGCAAACGGCGCATCCCCCAGCAGTTGGTGGCCGGAGATGACAACATTGCCAGCGTCACCGGCGCCAGCGCTGTTAGGATGCCAGCCAGCGCCGCTCTCTGGCAGAACCCAGGTTGTCGTGCGAACGCCGTTGCTTTCGACCACACGCCATGCCATCGGCGAAATGGCAACTTCCATATCGATCTCAGAAATCTGAAGCAGGACAGGCGGCGGCAGTTCCGCAGGCGCAACGGTAGTCTCCGCGCTCGCCATGCCCGTACTGGGCGATGGGGTGGGCGTGGATGTTACTGTCTGATTTGTCACAGGTGTAGCAGTGGCCGGCGGTAAAGGCGCAGCCGGAGTACACCCGGCCAATCCTAAGAGGCCAGCAAAAAGCAACAAGGGGAACAGCCGCAGCGGGCTTGCGAAAAATGATTGATTCCAATTCATCAAATTATCCCTTTGTGAAGCGTGCGATCAAATGATTTCACGATTGGCAGATCACCGTTGTCTACGGTGACCAGTCGGCGCAAAACTCACATACGTTTCCATTGTGGTGGGGAAGTTATACATCCCTTTGGTGATTACCGTCATGCGAAGCGGTGCATTCGGAATGGATAACGACGGAGATGGTCTTTTGGTTTCAGTCTTTTGTGAAGATGCAGACCCATTGTAATTTGACTTATGGCATTATGCAAAGCTCAGAGGGAGGATGTGTTCTCATAAAGTTTCGGAGTTCGTTGCTTTTTAGCCCCAAAATATGCTATGATCGACGACACTCAGGAACGCTGGATCGCCTTCCTCAATCATCGCGATAGTGGCTCAGAGAAGGTCCCCCACGCCTATTTTCCAGGTTCGTAAGGAGAACATCATGGCTTCTACTCCCCGTCTATATGCCTTATTGGTGGGTGTCGATCGATATAAAAGTGCATCGGTGCCCAATCTGCGCGGTTGTGTGGCCGATGTCAGAGCCATGCATACCTTCTTGACGACGCGCCTGCGCATTCCCGAAGAATCCATCCAATTGCTGATCTCAGATGGAGGGGAATCGCCGCAACTGCGCGCCACCCGGCAGAATATTTTGGACGCATGGCAGCGTCTGATCGATCAAATAGGGGAAGGCGATCAGCTATTCTTCCACTATAGCGGGCACGGCGCGCAGGCGCGCAGTATCGATCCTAACGAAGCGGACGGCTACGACGAGACCCTCGTCCCCTACGACAGCCGCGATGTGGACGAAAGCGGCGCGCCGGTCTACGATATCATCGACAAAGAGTTGGCCGCGCTCATCGACAAGGCAGAGGGGAAAGGCGCGGTCGTCACCATTTTCCTCGATTGTTGCCACTCAGGATCGGGCACGCGCGAGGCCGAAAAGCCGGATCTCAGCAAACCACTCACCCGCCGCGGGCCGCTGGATCTGCGCGTCCGTCCGACCGAAACGCTGATCGACGGTGTGCGCTTGACCGGCGTCGTCGACATCCCCGACGCGGCGCGCAACCCCAGCGGCTGGCAGATCCGCCAGGATAGCCAGCATGTACTCTTGGCCGGTTGCCGCGACGAGGAATTGAGCCACGAGTATCGATCGCCAGAGACCGGCGATTGGCACGGGGCCACCACCTATTTTCTGATCAAATCCCTGCAAAATTACCACCCAGACCTGACCTGGAGCGAGGTCTATGATTTTGTGCAGGCCCGCGTCAATGCGATCTATGCGCGGCAGCGTCCCCAATTGGAAGGACCCGCCAACCGCCAGGTCTTCGGCGGCGTGCTGGCCCCGGAGACGCCCTATCTGTTGGTCCGGGATGTGGAAGAGGACGGCGGCCAGGTCTACGTACAGATCGACGGCGGCGCGGCGGTGGGATTGAGCGAAGGCAGCCAGATCGCCCTCTACCCCCCTGGCAGCCAGGATCTGAGCGGTGATCCGCTGGCGACCGGCTCGGTCATACGCACCGCCCTTGACCATGTGTGGGCGCAATTGGAGACAGCCATTGCCAGAGCGGACGTGCCCATCGGGGCGCGTGTGCGCATCACTGCCAAAGGCTTTGAGAGTCTGGTTTACAACGTGGCCGTGGAGGATAGTTTGGCGCGGCAAGCGCTGCAAAGCGAGGGTGGAGCGTCGCCATTCCTGGCGATTGTGGGTGGGGATGAGCCGGGCGCGCGTTTCCGCGTGGCGATCCGCAACGACCAATACGTGATCCATGACGGCAGCGGCGCCCAGATCGTCACCCAGGGCCAGCCGCTGAACGAAGCGGGGGCAGCCCAGATCGCCGCTAATCTACATCACCTGGCCGTCTACAACAACGTGCGCAACCTGCGCAACCCCAGCCCACCCCCCGATCTGCAAAGTGGCATTGTGGTCGAGGCGAGCAGTTTCACCAGCGCCGGCTTTGCCGGGCCGCGGGATGGCATTCCGTTGGAGGACACGGGCATGGTCCTCACGCCCGGACGCAAGATCTGGTTCACCGCCCACAACAAGACGAGCGAAACGCTCTATTTGACGGTCTTCAACCTCAACGCCAATTATGGCATCCGCCGCGTTTCACCGGCGCGGGCCAGCCATCACACCGTCGCTGCCGGCCAAAAGGTGGACATCCCCAGCATTTCCCCGCGCGTCAACAACCCGTTCGCCAGCCGCAGCCGCGAGATCCTCAAGGTCTTTGTCACGCGCGCGCCCCTCTCCTTTGACGTGCTGGAGATGGAGATGCTCAACGAGCCGCCCCTGCCCGTGGGCGAGGTGCGCGACGCCGGTCCGCTTGGGGAACTGCTCAAAGGCATCCGCCGCCAGGGGACACGCGAACTCGTCGTCGACGAGAACGCCCACGATGGCTGGATCACCAAACAGGTGGAGATCACTGTGCTGGCCGAAAACCAGGCCATCCCCTTGGGCGAAGGAGAACGCAGCGTGGAATTGGGTTCCCCGCTGGAGATGACCCTGACCAAGCCCGCCGATTTCGGCGGCGATCTGATCTTTAGCAGCGTGGCCCAGCTTGCGCGCAGTGTGGACATTGCCGCCCCCATCCCCCTGCCGCCGGGGTTGAGCCAGCCCGATGCGCAGGCGATCTTCCAGCCGCTGACCTTTGCAGGCAGCACGCGCAGTGTGGGCGGATCGCCCGGCGTGATCGCGCTCAACAGCACGCCCCAGCAGATTGAAGCCGTGAGCGAGCAGAATCCGCTGCAATTAGAACTGACCGTCGAGGATGAGCCAGATCTGGCCGGCATCCTGCCCGTGGCCTATGACGGCGAATTCTTCTTCCTGGCCGGGGGGGCGGCAGAGGCGCAGACACGTTCGCTCACCCGCGATGACGAACGGCGATTGGCGGTGACGATTACTCATCTGCCTCTGCCTGCCGACGCCGACGCCGAAAGCGGATCGCGCACGGCCGGCGATCTGCCCACGCGCGATCTCAAACGCACAGTGCGCCTCTTCCTCTACAAAGTCTACAAGGGCAGGCTACCTGAGGATACGGGCGTGCGTCGGGTGGTCCGCGCCGCCGACGGCAGACCGGTCTATGGACCGATCACCGCGGCGGATGTGGCGCAAGCGCAAAAGGTGGCGTTGCTCGTCCACGGCTTCACCAGCGACACAGGCTGGTTCGCCCAAAAGGTGATCCCCCATCTCGATGCCTTGGGTAACTATGATCTCTATCTGACCTACGACTATGAAACCTTCAACACAAGCGTCCTCGAAAACGGCGCGATCCTGGCCCAGGCGTTGACAGCGTTGGGCTTCGGCGCGGCGGACGGCATCCACCTCGACATCTTCTGCCATTCCATGGGCAGCCAGGTGGCGCGGGCGCTGGTGGAATTGAAGGAGGGCCATCGCTACGTGGATCGGGTCTTTATGGGCGGCGCGCCCAACGCAGGGACGCGGCTGGCCGAGCTCAAAAAACTGATCTTCTGGCTGGGGACAGTGGCGCTCAACCATGCCGGACCCACCCCGCCGGCGCTGATCGCCAACTGGTTCCTTAAAAAAGCGGTTGACAGCGGCGTGAGCATCAACGATCTCATGCCCAATTCAGAATTGTATCGGGCGCTCAACGACGCTGTGGAGGCGTTGGGCGTGCCATACTTTGTGCAGATCGGCACCAATGCCCGCTTTGACCGGGCGCTCAAGTTGAAGACCCTCTTCAGCCGCACCGGGCTGCTGAAGCTGGCCGATATGGGGCTGGATCAACTGCTGGGCGGTCCCAACGATATCGCCGTCAGCGTCGCCAGCGCTGGGGCTGTCCGCCGCGGGCATTGGCAACCGCTCGTTGTCGAGACCGTCCCCGGCGACCACTTTGAGTACTTTCAGGACGGCGAGAGCGTCGATCTGCTGGGGACGTGGCTGGCAGGTGATCCGGTATGACGACTGGTGAAACGATCAAGTGGTTTGCAGAACTCGACAGATCGGCGCTTCCTGTGGCGGGCGGCAAAGGCGCAAACCTGGGCGAAATGATCCAGAGCGGGTTGCCCGTGCCCCCCGGTTTCGTGATCACAACCCAGGCGTACGATTCGTTTGTGGAACAGAACGGACTGCGGGCGCGGATCATCGACCTGGCCGCGCAGATTCAGCCGGAGACGCCCACCGCTGTTGAGGAGATTTCGACGCAGATCCGCTCTCTGTTCGGGCATAGCCACATGCCCGATGAGATAGCGACAACGATCACGGACGCCTACGCAGCGCTGGCGAGCGCACAGGGACCGGCGGTGGCGGTGCGTTCTTCGGCCACCGCCGAGGATCTGCCCACGGCCAGCTTTGCCGGCCAGCAGGAGAGCTTCCTCAATGTGCGTGAAGCGGATGCGCTGCTGGAAGCGGTCAAGGGTTGCTGGGCCAGTCTATGGACGGCGCGCGCCCTGGCGTATCGCAGCCGCCAGGGGATCGAGCCTGGGTCGGTGTCCATGGCCGTGGTTGTGCAGACGATGGTAGCGGCAGAGGTGTCGGGCATCCTCTTCACCGCCAACCCTGCCACCGGCGCACGCGACGAAGTGATTGTCGAAGCAAGTTACGGCCTGGGCGAGGCGATTGTCTCCGGCGCAGTCACCCCCGATAGCTATCGATTGGATTGGGAGAGTAGGGCGATCAAAGAGAGCCAGTTGGGGGACAAGCGCGTGATGGTCGTCGCCCATACCGCGGGAAAGACGCACACACAGCCTGTACCCGAAACGCTGCGGGGAGGGGCGGCGCTTTCCCCGGCGCAATTGGGCGACCTGGCCGAGTTGGGCATCCGCGTGGAAGAACGCTTTGGCAGCGTCCCCCAGGACATTGAGTGGGCCATCGCCGATGGAAAGCTCTGGCTGCTCCAGGCCCGGCCTATCACCAACTTGCCCCCTGCCCCCTTGCAAGATGTACGCTGGGAGCCGCCTCGACCCGGCACAGTTTGGATGCGTCGGCAGGTGGTGGAACACATGCCCGAACCCCTCTCACCTCTTTTTGACGAACTCTATCTCGAAGAGGGGCTGGGGCGTTCTATTGATGAAATGATCGACTTTATGAGCCAGGTAGCTGGTGTGAAGTTCGACATGTGGGAATTTATCGAGCCGCCCTTCGCCACCACCGTGAACGGCTATGCCTACAGCATTGCCAGCTTTGAGTTCCGATTGGAATTCATGCCAAAACTTTTATATATGTATATTGTCGCCTTGCCGCGTTTGATCCGCCACATGCTGCCCTATTGGCGCGAGGAGGCACTACCGGTCTATCTGTCGATTATTGAGCGCTGGAAAAAAGTCGAGCCGACGAACGCTGCGGACGAAGATCTGCTGGAAGGCATCCGCACCCTGGCCGTGGCGGATGCGGTCTACTGGTTTGCCGCTGCCGTGCCGTTGGGGATGGCGCGTATCACAGATGTCTTGCTCGATAGCTTCCTGCGCTCGGATGTGGCGGGGAAGTTGGGCGCATCTGCTGCATCCCCCACCAGCGGCTCCTATCTGCGCGGCTTTCCTTCCAAGACCTTGCAGGCGCAGGCTCAATTGGAAGCCATCGCTCGCCAGATCCGCCGGTCCGCCCCACTGTTCGAGCAGATCAATGCTGCGCCCGTGACCCAATGGCTGGATGTCCTTGCGGCTCACCCAGAGGGCCAGCCTGCGCTGGCGTCAATAAAAGAGTACCTCGATCTCTACGGCCATCAGATCTACAATCTCGACTTTGTGGAACCCACCCAGGCCGAGGCCCCACTGCCGGTCCTGCTGGCACTGAAAGCGGCGCTGGCCCACCCTGACCAGGATGCGCGGGTCCATCAGGCCCAGCTTGCCCAAGAACGGGAAGCGCTGATTGGACGCACGGCTGAAGTCCTGAGTCCGCTTGACCGCTGGTTCTTCCGCCTCTTCTTGCGTTGGGCCCAACAGGCGTCCCCATACCGGGAAGAGGCGCTCTTTTACGTTGGGGCAGCCTGGCCCACCTTGCGTCGGCTGGCGTTGGAGGTCGGGCGGCGTCTCACCGAGATCGGTTCTCTCGATACGCCTGATCACGTTTTCTTCCTGCGCACAGAGGAATTGCGCAAAGCCAGCGCGTTGCGTGTAGAAGGGTCAGCCGCTCACCATTGGGCATCCCTGGCCCGTCAGCGACGCGAATTGCGAGAGGCGCGCAAGCGGTTACACCCTCCACTCTCGATTCCGCCCAATGCCGAACTCAAGTTTGGACCGTTCCGGCTGAAGTGGTTTGAACCGGTGGCCCAAGAAGTTGAGGATGGACCCACATTGGACGGTTTCGCCGTCAGTCCAGGGCAGGTGACAGCGCCCGCCAGCGTCATCCGCTCCCCGGCAGACTTCGACAAGATGAAACCAGACACCATCCTCGTCTGCCCAACCACCACCCCGGCGTGGACGCCTCTCTTTTCACAGGCCAGGGGATTGGTCACCGATATTGGCGGCGCGCTGGCCCACGGTTCGATTGTGGCGCGCGAGTATGGCATCCCCGCGGTGATGGGGACAGGCGTCGCCACCCAACGCATCGGCGACGGAGAGCAGATCCTTGTGAATGGGGACGCGGGGACGGTAACGCTGATCAACAGGGTGGACGCGTCCGCGGAAAAGCCGCCGACGGCAGAAGGATCGGCGCAGAAACCCGCGAAGCGCTCGACCCGAAAACTGGCGGTTTTGATACTGGCACTGGGGGCGGCAGTGGGTCTGCTGCTCTGGTGGAAACGGCGACAGGGCCCAAACCCCTAACCATGCTTCAAACTCAGTGGCAGGCAGCGCAGAGTCGACTGCGATGGGCTCGGCTCCTATGCCCTCCTGCCTATATTGTGGCTTCCACTGCGACAACCGAATCTTGCTCACTTTCATCGGCTATCGTTAGTTCTGGCCTCCAATTCTTCCAGCGTCTTTCGCCTCATCTGTGTCGGCTCGCGCCTGGAAGGCTGTTGCGCTAGTTCGCCTTCTACCTCTTCGATAGTTAAAATTGGCAACTCAAACGCTTGCCTGAACCATTCGATGTCTTGAGCCAGTTCTTCTGCCGTTCTCCCGCTGGGCACCGCCGGCTCTTGGTGGTAGCCTATAAGCGTCCCATCGTGTTCGTACAGAACAACTCGCACACAATAGCCCTCTTGATCATGAAAGACCCGATACAACCACTTCATGGTCACCCTCACCTGCTACCCCGAAAGAAGACCGTATTATTCGGGGCTTATCCCCGATGCGCTCAATAACAACCACTTCTACGGCCTCATCAACGTTATCGTAGACGCGATAGATACCAATGCGTAGCTCCCAATCTGCCACCTGGTTTGGTTCACGCCGGTATGATTTACGATTGAGCGTCACTTTGGTCGGTTCGTGGCGGAGATTACTCTTGATGCCGTCAAGGATGATGTTCCGTTCTCGGCGGCTATACCATTTCAGATCTTCTTCCGCTCCGGCTGAAAACTCAATCGTGTATGATATGACCATCAATGAGCTACTGAAGTACCGACCGCGGGCCTATCTTATCATGTCCGGGTTGTTGCCGCAATAATGCCTGAAAAGAGGGTGTCACCGCTTAAGGGTAGGTTGGGCATGGAATGGATGTGGCTGGTGTCGCGTCATCAGGACTACGATCCCCACCAACACCCACAAGAGCGCGCAAAAGCTCCCATACCAGAGCAGATAGTCGCCCG
>JAHBVG010000107.1 GCA_019637695.1 Caldilineaceae bacterium
GATGGCAGCGTGCGATACGCTTGATCCCCATCCAACCGCCTCGCAAAGTCCCATACTTTTCCACTGCCTCTAACGTATACTGGGAACAAGACGGCAAATAGCGACAACTGCTGCCCAATAACGGCGAAATGAAGCGCTGATAGAATCGGATCATTCCGGTAACTACACTTCGCATAAGCGCCTCCTGAGTTTATCCACCTTGTGATGATGCTTCGGCCCCGGTGGCTGAATCTGGCGCTGCTAACAAAGACGCCCGCCGAAGCAGGCGGGCGCAGGCGGCATCGATCTCGTGGAAATTTGCATCGCGAATTGGGTTGCGGGCAATAAAAACCAGATCCCAGCCGGGCTGAACCTGCCCCATTCGCAAACGAACCGCTTCCCGTAATCGGCGTTTAACCTTGTTACGAACCACCGCCTTCCCAATTCGGCGGCTGACGGAAAACCCAAATCGGCTGTAAGGCAGGTCGTTAGGAAGCACACAGAGCACCATGTGAGAATTGGTATATGAGCGCCCATGCCGGCGGATAGCCTGAAAACGCTCATTTTCCCGTACCCGATAACGACGTTTCACATCACACGCTAACGGTTACACGATGGCTACACAAAAAGAACACAATAGCGCTCATCCCTACAATCGGGCAAATCCGCCAACTAGAGCCTCTCTAGTTAGCGGATTTGCGGACGCTCAACGTAACCGTCAATGTCTTGCGGCCCTTCAGACGTCGTCGTTTTAGAACATTGCGGCCACCAGGGCTGCTCATCCGCTCGCGGAACCCATGCACACGCTTACGCCGGCGGACCTTGGGTTGCCAAGTTCGCTTAACCATTTCAATTTCACTCCTTACCAAATTGACGCATCGGTGATACTGCCAAGCAAAAATTATACGTTGCCAACCTCCATTGTGTCAAATTGAAAGTCATTCTCAGGTTATCTAGTTTTGTAGAAATGTCGGTTTCCCTTCTCGTTTTGCAGCACCGAGAGGCGCAGGCGCATCCTATGCTTCTCGCAAGTATCACAATTCTGCATGATTGTGCATGCTGATTAAGAATGTGGTATAGTCCGAGATCAGGAGGGTTGGCATCTCTTCATTACTGCTTGCCAGTCCACTGGATAGGATAGATATGGGAGATCGACAACAACTAGAGCCGAGATGGCCTCGACGTTCAACAAAAGCGGAAGTTCCGCTTCGACACGACAATCAGGATGAGATCCAGGCCCAACAGCCAGCCGCACGTGCGCCGTACAACGGATCGCAATCCCGTGGGGCGGAGACCATTTTTGATTTTTATTTGCCGAACGTCAGTAATCAGGAAATCGCCGATCTTCATCGCCGCGCCGAGTATTTGCTCGATGAGATGGAAATGGGGGCGGCAGATCGCGCTGCATTGGAGAGCGATCTTGACTCCCCGCGCATGAGATCGGCCCCAAATGGTGGACACGAGTCTAGATGGCAGCCTCCGCACCCTGCGCCTGACGCCGAACAGGAACCTGCGCCGGTCACGCCGTCGATTGCGTCATCGACAGAAGCGCGCTCTCGGATTTTGCCCGAAACTGTTCTTCCGTCGATCCGGAATCGTCCTCAACCCGCTGAACAGCAACAGAGGCCGTTTGAACCCCGTCCACTGGGCCGAGAGTCGGGCCTGCCGCTGGGCGCGCGCCATCCCGAAACAACCCAGACTGCGGCAGCTACCCCACAAAAGTCGGTTTTGGATACACCTGTATCACGCCGCCCAGAGCCCATCTCTACCCGCATTGATACAGCGCCTGTCTCGATTTCTACGGCTGAAGCGCAAAGACTCAGCGAAGAGATCGATCATCTCTACGCGCAGGTCAATCGTCTACAAGAAGCGCGCCGGGATCTGACCGGCCACGCCCTATCTTTGCTACGCGAAGCGCGCTCGATTTTGCTCAATCAACCCGAACGCATGGGCCGAGCCGATTACAACCTTCGCCAGGTGCGCACGCTCTTACAGCGCGCCCAGGAAAGCCGCCGCCGTTCGATCCGCACGGGGATTTTGCTCCTCCTTTATCTGTCATTTTGGTTGATGATTTGCGCGGCGAGCATTACAGCGCTGATCCTCTACGGGGAGACGCTCCGCTTAATTTTAGCGGATGGTATACAACGTGGCACATTCTCGACGCACACATTGCCTCTACTCTTGACGATCCTGGCCGGGGCAAGCGGCGGCGTGATCGGCGCGATTGCCTCGCTGGTCAGCCAGTTGCGCCAGGGTCAGGAGTTTGATCGTCAATATGGTGTGCGATATACCATCCAGCCAGTGATGGGCGTTGTCCTGGCCCTTGCCATCTATTTTCTCAGCAATTTCCTGTTCAATGCTGCCGGTATGAACCTGACGGGTTCTGTGATCACGGCGGCGTTCCCTGCAATTATCGCCCTGCCCGCTGGTCTCTGGCAAGAGATGGTCTACGCCATGCTCTACCGCTTCACCGGGATCTTCCGCTTGAGCCGCCGACGTTAGTCGATTGGCAAATTCCTCACATTATATGCAACAGTTCGCCCAGGTCGTCGTCAACGTTCCCATCCGGCGCAGCTTTGGCCGCGAGCAGACCGCGCCCCCCAATCCCTTTGAGGATGACGGCGAGTCGGCCCATTCACTCGGCGGTGGACCGGCCCGACTCCAGACCTTTCATTACCATCTGCCCGCGGATCTCATAGGAACGTTGCAGGCTGGTCACCTGGTTTGGGTCCCTTTTGGCAACCAGGAAGTACAAGGAATTGTCACGGCGCTGGACGAGAGTAGCCCCATGCCCACCAAGGCGATCAAACGGTTGGCGCGTCCCCAACCCGTGTTGACGCCAGCGCAGATTGAACTCGCCTTTTGGATGGCGGATTATTACATTGCGCCGCTTTCCGAAACGCTCAAGCTTTTGCTGCCACCGGGGCTGCTCCATAAAGCCAACAGCGGACCGGGCGTGCGCGCCAAGCGCGAGGAACAGATTGAATTGCTGATCCCCGCCGACGAGATCCATAGCCACCTCTTCAAGCTGGGACGACAGACCAAACAGGTTCTGGTGTTGGAGACGCTTTTGGCCGAGCCGGAGAAGCTCCTCAGCGCCGTGGCGCTACGCGAACGCTGCAACCTGCGCTCGAAGGATCAGATCGATTCTCTGATAGAAAAGGGGATCATCCTCTGGGAGGATGGCAGCGTTCGCCTGGCCCTGACTGTCGAGGAAGCAACAGCGTCTATTTTGGATCTGCGCGGGGCAAGCAAATATGCGCCGGTGCTGGCTGCGCTGGCCGAAAGCGACGGTCCGCTTTGGAAGAGCGATCTCTATGCGAAGGCGGAGACAAACATCCAAATGCTGCGCGATCTCCACGACGCCCGGCTGATCGAGATCACAGAACAGGTTCGCTATCGGGATCCGCTGGCCGGGCGAGCGTACCGGCGCACCATATCGCCGCGCCTCACCGATCAACAAGAACAAGTTTGGGAGACGATCCGCGCCCAGTTCTTCCCGACTGATCAGGGGATAACGCCAGCGCACTTTCTGCTTCACGGCGCCACCGGCAGCGGCAAGACAGAGATCTATCTGCTTGCCATTGCCGAGATGCTGCGTCGCAACCGGCAAGCAATCGTATTGGTGCCCGAAATCGCACTGACCCCGCAGACGGTCGCCCGCTTCGCCGGTCGCTTTCCTGGCCGAGTCTCGGTGATCCATTCGGAGTTGAGCGCAGGTGAACGCTACGACGTCTGGCGGCGCATCCGTGACGAGGAGATCGATGTGGTAGTCGGTCCTCGTAGTGCGCTCTTCGCGCCCCTCCCCCGTCTGGGGCTGATTGTGCTGGATGAAGAACACGAGTCATCCTACAAACAGGATGCGGAAGCGTGGGGCAGTTTCACCGTCTTCTACGATGCACGTACAGTGGCGCAACGGCTATCCTCGTTGACGGGCAGCGGCCTGATCCTGGGCAGCGCCACGCCATCGCTTGAGATCTACCACCTGACAACGGAGAACGCCATCCATCTTTTGGAGATGCCGCGGCGGGTGATGGGCCATGGGGAAGGGGAAGAAGAGAAGGAGGGAAGAGAAAGCGAGAGCAGAGCGCCAGTCTACGCGGAGATGCCGCCGGTGGAGATTGTGGATATGCGTCAGGAGCTGCGGGCAGGCAACCGCAGTATTTTCAGCCGCAGTCTGATTTCGGAGTTGCAGACGACATTGGATGCCGGCGAGCAGGCGATACTCTTCTTAAATCGGCGTGGCACCAGCACCTTTGTCATGTGCCGGGATTGCGGCGCTGTGACCAAATGTCTGCAATGTGATGTGCCGCTCACCTATCATGAGCGCGCCGATGTGCTGATCTGCCACCACTGCAATCGTCGTTACCCGATCCCAACGGTCTGCACAGAACCGGGCTGTGGCAGCAAGCGCATCAAATATTTCGGCAGCGGCACGCAGCGCATTGAGGAAATGGTGCAGCAGATCGCGCCGCGTGCCCGCCTCCTACGCTGGGACGCCGACACGACGACCCACAAGGGCAGCCATCAGGAAATTCTTGAGCGTTTCGCGGCTCACGAAGCCGATGTGTTGGTGGGCACACAGATGATCGCCAAGGGGCTGGATCTACCGCTGGTGACGCTGGTGGGGGTTGTCTCTGCGGATGTCGGTCTCTACCTGCCCGATTTCCGCGCGCCCGAGCGTACCTTCCAATTGTTGATGCAGGTCGCGGGCCGCGCCGGACGCAGCCATCGTGGGGGACGCGTAGTGTTGCAAACCTATACGCCCGATCACTATGCGATACAAGCCGCCGCCAACCACGACTATCACGCCTTTTATCGCCGCGAAGTTGCCTTTCGCCGTGAACAGCGCTACCCGCCGATCCACCGGCTGGCGCGGCTCATCTTCTGGGACAAAAAGCTGGAAAAGGTGCAGGCGGCCACAACCGCAATGGCGGCGACGCTGCGCCATCATGTCGCCGAAATGGGACTGCCCGCGGCCCAGGTTGAGATCATGGGACCGGTCCCGGCGTTTTTCGCCCGTTTCCGCGGCTACTATCGCTGGCAGATCATCGTGCGCGCCCCCGATCCATCGCACTTTCTGCGCGGATTGGACATCCCCTTCGGCTGGCGCGTGGATGTGGATCCTGTGTCATTGCTTTAACAACAATTCGACTTTCGTTATCCTCTACGCGACCAGCGATTTCATGCCTGACTGGCCCAGACGCCATCCCATCCACAGCAATCCGCCGCAGAGGATACCCGCCACGGCGAGGACTTGCCCAAGCGGCAGCCACCAAAGTAGCCCGATGGCTACGGCCAAAACTGCGAAGCCGATCCCCAGGAGTTGAAGTCGTCGCGGGGTGATGGGCAATTCCTCTTGCAGCAGTAGATCGGCTGTGCCGCTGGGCAACGCGTCGAGATCCACATCGGCCACCCCTGCCCACACCACAAAGCCCGTTACGCCGAGCAGGAAGAGTGTAGTCGTGCCCGCAGCGAGAATGAGATCTGCGGTGGATGTGCCGGTGCCTGCGGTCATCGCAAAAACAGCCAGCCAACTGATGATCATTACTGGCGGCAGGACAGCCAACAGTTTCGCGCGCAGCAGGTTTCCTGTGCGCAACGGCGCGGTGAGGTAGAGCGCCAGCCGTGCGCCTTCCCCGCTGAGGGCGTAGGCCAATCCATATTCCACGAGGATCAGCCCGCCCATCAGCGCGCCAGTGGCGGCGGCGGCGCTCGATTCGGAAAAGCCAAGCGCATGAAGCCGTGGCCGCAAGAGACCAAAGAGCAGCAAATATACCGGCAATACGGCCAGGCGAGGCAGCGCCAGTGGATGGCGGTTCTGCTCCAAAATGGCGCGAGAGAGCAGGCTGGCGGTCAGGTTACGTTGGCGTATGAGCGGTGAGAGCAATCCGCGCAGACCCGGCAGGGTAAAGGCGAGGGCGCGAGCGCCTCGGCCTTCCAATATCTGAAAGGCGGTGACGTATTGGCGACCACACCAACCTGCCAGCGGTCCCAGGCCGATCCCAAGCAGGGTGAGGATGGTCAGCGTGGCCGGCAAGGGGGAAGACCACATCCCTTCGGATTCCCTGGCCCATCGACCTTCAACGTCAAAGAGCAGCCCCGCCCCCTCCACGAGGATCAGGCCGAGCAGCAACGACCATAGCAGACGTCGTGGGTGGGGAAGCCCATAACGCAGGATCAAGATCACCGCCATCAACACCAGCCAGATCGCCGCCGCGCCGCCCATCAAGAGCAGCAAAAGCCAGCCCACCCCAGAGGTCCCCAGCGTGAGGATCAACGCCACCCCCGCGCCCAGGGTAATCAACACCAGAAGGACGCCGGTCTGCTCCAACAACACCATCCCAAAGAGGATGCGAAAGTGGGGGGCGTGGGCAATGGGCAAAGTCATCAGCAGCCGCGCCTCGTCTGATCCAAAGCCAGCCTGCAATGCGCCCAAAAGAGCCAGCGCGCCCAGAGCGGCCCAGAGCAAAACCAAAGTCATCCACAGATTGGTGTGGAGGGTCATGGCGCTATCCGCTTGCCAGGCATCCAATTGTCGCAGCAGCCAGATCACCCCCGAAGCGGACAAGCCAAAGACCAACACCGCTTGAATCCAGATGGTGACACGTATACGCAGATCCTGTTGCCAGCCATTCCAGGCAGCAGTGAAATGAAAGCGGGTGACAATATTAAAACTATCTGCGCTCATGATTGCACCTCCGTGGGTCTATCCGCTGTCAGCGCCAAAAAGACCGATTCGAGATCAGGGACAGCGGCAAGGGCGCGCAATTCTTGGGCGCTGCCTTCGGCCATCAACTCGCCCTGATGGATGATGCCCACCCGATGGCAGAGCGTTTCGGCGGTATGCAGGTCGTGGGTCGAGAGGAAGATGGTTTTGCCCGTGTCGGCCAGTTCGCCGAAGAGCTCCTTCAGCCGGTGAGCGCTACGCGGATCCAATCCGTTGAGCGGTTCATCGAGGATCAAAACAGGCGGGCGATGCAGCAGCGCGCCCGCCAGGGCCAGTTTGCGCTTCATACCGAATGAATAAGATCCGCTCAACTTATGGGCGTGAGCGGTGAGATCGAGCAGATCGAGCAGCCGATCAATTTCTGGGTCGGCCTCTGTTTGGGGCATACCGCGCATCTGCGCCAGGAAGTTGAGATACTCGACGCCGGTGAGCCGTTCATAGAGCAGCGAGCGGTCGGGGACAAAGCCAAACGCGGACTTGGCTGCCAATGGATCGACCCAGACATCGTGAGTATCCACAATAACGCGGCCAGCCGTGGGGCGTAACAGACCTACGATCATCTTAATGGTGGTGGTTTTGCCAGCGCCGTTCGGGCCGAGGAAGCCGTAGATCTCACCGCGGCGCAGGGCCAGGTTGAGATTTTCGACGGCGACGTAATCGCCAAAGTGACGATTGAGATCCTCGGTACGCAGGGCATAATCATTACCCTGAGTTATAACCAGCGGACGCGCACCTCTCCTCATCTCCTTACGTGCAACGGGAAGGATCGAGCGCGCCGCCGCTGGCGGAGAGACCGGAGATGCACTTTGCGGCAAATTTAACGCAGCGAGGAATAGATCGCGCTCATCGACGTTGATCAGCACATGGCGCGCGGTCGCGCGTTGGAACGGTCCTAATTGAAAGATAACAGCCTCGGCCAGGGTGAGGAGGACCTGCCCCTTTTCTGAGAAAGCCGCCACAACGCGATCCCGTTCGGCGTCGTAACGTGCGCCCAGCACCGCCAAACTGCCGACAGTCTCGCGCACCGGTGTGGCCGCAACCAGATTTGAACGGGGGAGATCGGCGCGCAGGCTGTGTCCATAACGGAGTTGTAGGGCTGCGGGCGTAAGTTTATGAGCCGTGCTGAGCGGAGCGCGCAACAGGCGGATCGCCCACACGTTCAACGCGGCCAGAATCACGAGCAGCAGCAATTTAAGCCAGAGATAGGGCGCCAACACGGCGATCAACAGGGCGATCAGGCCACTTTCGATCAACAGCAAAAATCCCCAGGCAGCAGCGACACTGGTGTAAAGGCTGCGGTCGGCGTCATACCGGAAAGATCGCTCGTCGGATTGCATGGGTTGGTTCTCCTTCGGGTTGGTTCTCTGTCAGCCATTCCGTTACCTATCATCAGGCAGGAGAGAATGATTCCATCTCTGAGTATAACCCTTTTGCCGCAAAGTGACGAACTGGGGGAGATTAGGGATCGGGGGCTGGGGATCGGGTAGACCTTCTGAAATCTCCTAATCGCCCAATCTCGTTTACAGCGATTGGGCGATTAGGAGATTGGGGATTCTTTACTCTGTCAATATATATCAGGACGGTACACTCAATCCCCAGTCCCCGATCCCCAGTCCCTAACGCTTAATCGAGCGCGCCGACATCTTGCAACAATTGCAGCGTCCCTTCGAGATCGGCCAGATTGGAGAGGTTGATCTCCGGCGTGTTGATCTCGGCGAGCGGGGTGAGCAGCGGATTGGTGGTGACATCCCCAGCCAGCGGATACTCATTGGTCTGGTCGGCGAAGTATTGCTCGGCTGTGTCCGAAAGCAGATAGCGGACGAAGGTCAACGCGGCTTCGGTATTCCTGGCGGTGTTGAGGATGCCCACGCCGGCCACGTTGATCATCGACTCAGCGCCGCCCGAGGCCGGGTAATAGTTGACCACTGGGAAGTTGGGATTTTCAGCCAAAAAGCGGAAGAGGTAGTAGTGGTTTGTGATCCCCAAATCGATTTCGCCACGGCCCACGGCCTCGACGATCTGCGTGTTGCCCGTATAGACCTGGACACCGTTGGCAATCATCGCCTCCAGCCATTCACGTGCGCGATCCTCACCTTCCAGCACACGCAACGCCGTGACAAATGCCTGGAAGCTGCCATTGGTGGGCGCCCAGCCCACACGCCCCTGCCACTCAGGTTCGGTCAGATCCCAAATCGACGGGGGTATTTCATCTTCAGCTACGGTGTTGATGTTGTAGACAAAGACGCGCGCGCGGCCACTGACGCCCACCCACGCCCCCTCTTCACTGCGGAAGCGAGGATCGACAAGATCCAAAATGTCCTGCGGCAAGGTTTGGAAGCGACCTGCCCCTTGCAACGCGCCCAGCGCGCCGGCATCCTGGCCGAAGTAGACATCCGCGGGCGAATTCTGCCCTTCCTCTAAAATGGTCGCCGCCATCTCAGCCGTATCGCCATAGCGGACCTCAATATTGATGCCGGTCTCAGCCTGGAATTGCTCTAAGAGGGGGCCCACCAGATTTTCGTTGCGGCCTGAGTAGACGACCAATTGGGTCGCGCCAGCGCTCTGCGTTTCTGCAACTGCGGTCGGGACGGCAGGTTGCGCAGGATCGGTCGCTGGCTGCGGGGATGTTGCAGACTGGCAGGCGCTGACTGCAACCAGCAACAAGAGCAGAATCAGCAGCAGAAATAACCGTTTGTACACCATCAACTATCTCTCCTTTAGAAAGGTCTGATCGACTGAAAAACAATTGGATAGGCCAACGCTTCGCCCGTAGTACAATAGCACAGCCGATCTCACCCTTCAATGCTTCTGAAGCGCAAAATGGCGCGTTCATTCTGCGGCAGCAGTGAAGTTCCCCCTACAGCGCCATGAACAGGTTTATAAAGAATGGTTAATGGATAGATCAAGAGGCGTTAAGAAACCTTGAACAGGATTGAAATCCTACCCTGACAATGAGAAGCGCCCGTAGGCGCTGACAGTGATTTCTCCAGTCGCTGAGGCGACTTCTCCGCGTCAGCAGGGGATTTCAATCTCTGTCACCTGTCTTGTCATAGCGCAGCAGCCGCATCCCGTTGAGTGTGACCAGCAAGGATGTGCCCATGTCGGCGAGGACGGCCATCCACATGGTTCCTATCCCCATGAGGACGAGGACGAAAAAGATCGCTTTGACGCCAATGCTGAGGATCACGTTGATCCAAATCGTTGCGCGGGCGGCGCGGCTCAGGTTGAGGGCAAAGGGCAAACGACGCAGATCGTCGCTCATCAACGTTACATCGGCGGTTTCCATGGCCTGATTGGTGCCGCCCAAGGCGCCGCCAATGGCAATGCCAACGTCGGCGGTGGCGAGGGCAGGCGCATCGTTGATACCATCTCCCACCATGGCGATAGATCCGTGGACCCGCTGTAATTCCTCAACAGCGGCGACCTTTTGATCGGGCAGCAGTTCGGCGCGTACATCGGTGACGCCCACTTGCTCGGCAATCGCCGCCGCCGTAGATTTACTATCTCCTGTGAGCATGACCACCGCTTTCAAACCACTGCGGCGCAACGCATCCACCGCTGCCTGGCTGCTCTCACGCACCCTATCGGCCACAGTGATCGTGCCCAGATAGCGATCATCCCCGCCCACCATCAGCGGTGTATAACCCAGCGCGGCTTCGGCGGCAGCTCGTTCACATTCCAGCGGAGGATGGGTGATCAGCTTCTCGAAATAGGCATGGCTGCCCACGGTGATCTGCCGACCCTCGATCTGACCGACGACGCCGCGCCCCGTCAGCGCGGTGACGTTTTCAGCGGGCGCATAGCGATCCGCTACACCCTGCCGTAGGGACGCATCCCCAATGGCGCGCGCCAGCGGATGTTCACTGCGCCGCTCGACGGCATGGGCCAAGGCGAGGAGATCTATGCAGGGTTCGCACGAAGTGGATACTGGATATTGGATATTGGATATTGGGGATTGGGTACAGGCGACCGAGCGGATGGAGAGAACGGCGGGGCTGCCTATCGTCAATGTGCCGGTCTTATCGAAGGCGATGGCGTTGACGCGTCCCAGCGCTTCAACAAAGACGCCCCCTTTGAAGAGGACGCCGTGACGGGCGGCGTTGCTGATGGCGCTGATAATGGTGACCGGTGTGCTGATCACCAGCGCGCACGGACAGGCGACCACGAGCAGCGCCAGCCCACGATAGAGCCAGCCAAAGGTCTCGCCGCCGGGGTTGAGGAAAGGTTGGCCGAAGAAGATCGGCGGGATGGCGGCGACGAGGATCGCCAACACCATCACCGCTGGGGTATAGACGCGAGCAAAGCGATCCACAAAGCGTTGGGTGGGCGCGCGCTTCTCCTGCGCTTCTTCGACCATGGCGATCAGGCGGCTGATGGTGTTGTCCTCGGCGGGTTTGGTGACTTCGATCTCCAACGCGCCTTCGCCGTTGATGGAACTTGCCAGCACGTCGCTGCCGATTTCCTTCTCGATCAAACGGCTCTCGCCCGTGATGGGGGCCTGGTTGACCGACGAGCGCCCCCCGACAACGCGGCCATCCATGGGGATGCGCTCACCGGGCCGCACGGCGATGAGATCGCCCACGGCCAGGTCATGGATGTTGACAACATCCTCAACGGTGCGACCCTCCACGCGGCGCAGACGAGTGGCGACGTTGGGCACAACTTCCATTAAACTGCGGATGGCGTTGCGGGCGCGGCCGGCGGTGTAGCCTTCCAGCGCCTCACCCAACGCAAAGAGGACCATGACCATGCCCGCCTCGGTGTACGCGCCGATGATCACCGCGCCGACGGCGGCCACGCTCATGAGGACGTTGATGTTGATCTCACGGCTGAGACGCAACGATTGCAGGGCGCTGCGCGCAATCGGCCAGCCAGCGCTGACCATCGCCGCCACCGAGAGCAGATCGATCCAGGCATGTTCGACGCCGCCCAATTCGTTGAGGAAGAGGCCGGGCAGAATGAGGATCGCGCCCAACAGCGCCAGCCGGGTTTCGGTCCGCCCCCAGAGGAAGTGGAGGAAGTTTGCGGGCGCGGCAGCTTCCATCGGTTTCTCTAAGCCGGTCAGCGGGGTAACGCCATAGCCCAATGCTTCCACGCGTTCGATCACCGCGGCGGGGGAAACGTTGCCATGGATGCGCAGTTTTTCGCTGGTGAAGTTGATCGAGCAACTCTCCACCCCCGGCAGGTTGCGCACACCCGTTTCCACTGTCTGCGCGCAACTGGTACAGTCCATTCCGGAAATGTGGTAGATCTGTTCAACGCTCATAACACTTCCTTTATGTTGGGGACTGGGGACTGGGGATCGGGGATTATTGCCGCGGTCTGCTGTCCGCGGTCTGCCGTCCGCTGTCCACCGTCCTACGCCGTCTCGTACCGCGGATCGACAACCCAAAAGCGCAGCAGAACCAGCCCGCTCAGTCCTATACCGGTGCAAAGGGCAAAGAGCCAGGAATAGCCGAGCAGGGCGATCCAACCCCCGACCAGGGGACCGATCATGCTGATGATGCCCACGCCGGTGTTGGCAATCCCCACATAGGTGGGGCGTTTGTTACGGTCGGCGTACTCCATCACAATCATCAGCCCGGAGATGATCGTCGTCGCCATGGAGATCCCCAACAGGAAGAAGACCGCATAAAACCAGATCGCTGCCGGCGCCCACCATGCCAAAGCAAAGGCCAGCACTGCCGTCAGTGTACCCAACTCCAGCGCAAGTTTGTGACCGTAACGATCCGCCAGGAAGCCCATGAAGAGATTGCCCGCGGCCTGGCCTACCATCAACGCCACGGTGAAGTAGCCTACGCTGCGGTCGGGCAGGTCGAAGTGGGCGATGGCCGCCACGGTGACAAAGCCCACGCCCATGGACGAGAGCGTGATCAGCAGCCGCACAATGAAGAAGCGCCGGAAGCGCTGATCCTGGCTGAGGATGCGCCCCAACTTTCCCCACATGTTGCGATCTTGCAGCGTATCGGACTCCACAGCGCGCACGGGTTCGCGGGTGAGGGCAATGAAGATCCAACTGATGAAGACACAGATCGCCGCCAATCCAAAGAGCAAGGCGAAGTTATGGGGAAAGCCTGTCGTCTCTAGAATACGCCCACTGAGGATCGCGCCCGCCGCGCCGGTCGCCGTCCCCAAAAAGGAGTTCATGCCCATGAAGCGACCGCGACGGTTGACGGGGAAACAGGCTGCCACCAGGTCCTGCCAGGCCGGCGCGATGATCCCCGCGCCGAATTGGTGCAATGCATAGGTGGCGAAGAAAAGGATCAGCGCCGCAGTGGGCGAAATCAGCGCCAGCAGCGCCGCCAGCGGCCAGATGAAGACAGGAAAGCGTTCGGTGAAGAAGCCCAGGTTGACCACCCACGGCTTTTTGCGCGCCGTACGCTCAATAGCGCCCGCGCTGAACAATTGCGGCAGATACCATCCCGCCTGGGCCAACATGGCGATCAACCCGATGAGCAGCGGATTGTCCGAGAGTTTGCTGACAAACAGCGGTAGGATCGTGCTGGCCGAGGCGAAACTCAGCCCCAGCCAGAAGAACGCGCCGTCCACCACGTTGACGGTGAAGTTCCAGCGGTAATTTTTCCAGACCTCCGCCTCGATCTCTTCGTCGCTGCGCACGGGCACAGGATCATCCACGCGCAGCAACCAGCGCAAGGGACGACGAAAACTGATTCTACGTTGGGAAGCGGTCACCGTTTGCATGCCAGCATCAGTCCATCGCCAATGGGGACCAGGCTCATATCGACGCGGGGGTCGTTGCGGATCTTTTGGTTGAGCGAGCGGATCATCTGTGTGCTTTCGTCCTGCGCTGTCTGATCGGCGATACGTCCGCCCCAGAGCGTATTGTCGATGGCGATGACGCCGCCACGCCGCACTAGCTTCAGGCAGAGTTCGTAATAGCGCTCATAGCTGGGCTTGTCGGCGTCGATAAAGGCAAAGTCGAACCGCTCCGCTTCGCCGGCGTCGAGCATGGTCTGCAATGAATCGGTGCCCGGCCCCAGCCGCAGATCGATCTTGTGGGCCACGCCGGCCTCCTCCCAAAAGGGCCGGCCCACCGAGGTGTACTCATCGCTGACATCACAGGCCACTAGCCGACCGTCATCCGGCAGGGCCAGCGCCACCACCAGCGCGCTGTAGCCGGTGAAGGTGCCAATCTCCAGGGCGCGTCTGGCCCCGATGGCGTGGATCAAAAACTGCATAAACTGACCTTGCTCAGGCGAGATCTGCATGCCGCCTTCGGACATGCGCGCGGTCTTGGCGCGCAGACGTTGCAGCACATCCAGATCGCGGATGGTTGTATCCAGCAGATGGCGGTGCAGTTCCTCGCCGATCTGGTAGGTTCGGGTAGACATCCTCGGTCCTTTCCGGTTGAGGGCAATCAAAATAGAGAAAAGCCGCGCACAGAATTTGAGCGCGGCAACCATTTTACACTGTTTACAAGATCGTTGGCTACTTTCCGAAAACGCACTATTCAGATCGTGTAGGGGCACGGGTGGGGGCGGAAGCAACCGTCGGTTCATTGTCGAGCTTTCTTCCCGCCCCCACCCGTGCCCTTACGGGGGTGGCTGAATCGTTATCCGAAAATACATTTTAAACCCAATGGCTCAGTGCGATTACCAGCACCGTAGCGATCCCCAGCCCCAGTTCCATAAAGCCAATGGTCTTGACGCTCACCCGCCAGCGCCGTGTGGACAAGCCGTGGAACGCCCGCGCCAGCAAAATCACAAAGGGGATCAGGCTAGGCCAGGGCAAGAGTTCGATCTGAACCAGCGTCGCTACCAAAAAGAGGGCGATGACATGGGCAAGAATCGGCAAGATCTGATCCGGATCTTTGCCCCGATCCAGCCGCAGCCGCGCCCGTACATAGAGGATCGAGGGAATGGCGCGTGCGCTCAATGCCATCCACAGGGCCAGGCTTAACCCCAGATCCCAGCCGGCGATGATCGCCATGCTCGCTGCCGCCGAGGCCAACGCCACCGGGGCTGTGATCTCGGCCTGCCAGGTGCGCCCTGGCTGGGTCAGATCGTAAAAGAGAAAGATCAATCCAAACGGCAGCGCCATCAACGGAGGCAGCAGCCAGTCGATCCCCGCCAGGCTGGCCGTCGCCGCCACGCCAAAGAGAGCGATCCCGGCGTAGACAATCGCAAAGCGCCAGGCCATCTCTGTGCGCGCAAAGGTGCGTCCACGTCGCAGATCCATGAGGATGATCTTGGCCGGTTGGCGCAACAGGAAAGCAGCGATCACCGCCAGAGAGAGGGCAGCCGCAGCAGCAGAGGGCGCTAACAGGAGACCAAGCAACAACGGCTCCAGCAGAAAGCCCCAACCGCCATGTTCGGCAGGCAGCGCCACAGCGCGCCACCCTCCACGGGCAGAAGGCTGAGGTCTGGGTTTGGTTACGGGTTGACTTTCCATGATAGGCTATTTTACCACGAAGCCCATCTGCGCGGAGAAGAAGAGAGATGGGGATTGGGGACTGGGGATTGGGGATTGGGGCATAGGCGTTAGCTTAAGGGGTAAACGGGCAAGTGCCGGGGACTTTTCGGTGAAGTCCCCGGCACTTGCGCAGGCACTTAACTTAGCGCTTATGGGGGATCAGGGATTGGGGATTGGGAGCTAATTCGATAGAAAGCCGAGGAGTGAGGCGCGCCCTCATGCCGGTACATGCTGCACAAGGGCGCGTCTCGCTCCTCATCCATCATTTCACCGTTGACAGAAACTCTTTCACGATCTCGGCAACCCGGTCGGGCTGCTCGTAGCGGATGCAGTGGCCCGCGCCAGGGACGTGGACCACACTGAGATGAGGATTCAATGCTTGAAGCTCGGCAGCCGTCGCCGCGGAGACGACAACGCCGCGGGCGTCGTCGCCGGTGATCATAAGGACGGGGACGCCGAAACGGGCGACAGTGCTGCGGAAATCGGGGGGCGTGGCTTTCAACGCGTTGAAGACCTCCATCCTGGCTTCGTGTTTGGCCGTGGCCCATGTATCGAAGGTATCCGCCGCCCAGAGCGGGTTTTCGGCGCGTCCCTTTGCCATTAGATCGGCGTGGCTCATGGCCTGGTTGGCGCCATGACGATCCGGCCAGTCGCTGCGCTGTGGGTTGGGTTCCGCAGTGATGAATGCCGGATCTTCGAGGATAGCGCCGCGGATCGACTCCGGTGCCTTGGCCGCCACCTGCGCGCTGACCGCGCCGCCCAGCGAATGGCCGATCAACACAGGGCGATCCAAATTGAGCGCTTTGATAAAGGCGATCACGTCGTTGGCCTGCTCCTCAAAGCTGTAGCCGTCGGCCGGCGCGCTCGACTTGCCGTGGCCGCGGGCGTCGGGCAGGATGCAGTCGTAGTCAGCCGCCAGTTCGTTCGCCAATCGAGTCCAGCAGGCGCCGTTGTCGGTCAGCCCGTGGAGCATCACCACCTGCGGTTTGTCCCCGCCGGTGCGGTGGTAGTGGATGTCGATGCCGTTGGCGTGGATGGTTGCGTGGGTCCATGTGGTCATGGGAGGTTCCTTTATTGGGTATTGGATATTGGGTATTGGGGATAGGATACCCACGCAACACGCAATACGCAACACGGAATCTCAGTAGTTCACGATTCTGAAGCGAAACCGCGGCGTGCGATGTGATGTGACGGTACGGGTTTGCGTGGGGCGGACGACCATTCGCCCGTTTGATGGGATCTCCTCGCAGCCCACGCAAACCCCTGCGGCAAGGACGAACTATGAAACAGCGACGAAATTCTCTGCGACATCCAAATCACAGTTACACACAGCCCGGCGCGTATTTCATCACGATCTGCGCTCACAAAGGGATTTCGTTCTTTGGCCGCGTTGTAAGCGATGTCATGGAACTCAACGTGCTGGGCCGCATTATCCATCAGAGATGGCTGGATCTGCCCAACCGCCACCCCCATATCAAGTTGGATCCGTTTGTGATCATGCCCAATCACGTCCATGCCCTGATCTGGATTCAAATGGAAATCGCTGAAGGCAGTACCGCCAGAGAATATGACAAACCGATTGCCGGTTCAATCTCAACGCTGGTCAACGCACACAAAGGAGCCGTCACCAAAATGGCGGGCAATGCCGGTTTGCTAATAGGGCCGACTCTATAGCAACGTGGTTTTTACGACTGCATTGTGCGTGGCGAACGGGAACTCGCCAACATTCAGGAATACATCCGCACCAATCCCGCCCGTTGGCAAAAGGATCAATTGCATCCAGACGCCCCACCCAATTCATTTAACCAGTGGTAAGCCGGCGTCGGGCTGTTGCAGAGGGTGCAGTCTACAGTCGGCAGACGAGGCTGCCTCTGAGGTCGTCCGTCGTCTATGGGCCGTCGCCCACGCTTCTACTTACCTTCTTGTCAACGTCTCCTGCTGCACCAGTTGATCTATCTAATTCACTCATTGCATTTATTGCATTTATGTCTTAAGATGAAGAGACAGTGATCGGCGCACAGAAAAAGAGACGAGTATGACCACTACGACCCACAGACAACTTCCGCCAACGCCGCAGGAGGCAGCCCTGGCGCGTAGGTCTGGTCAACTTCTGGCTCGGTATGCAGACGACAACCATCCTCTGCATGTGCGGATTATCGGTCGCGAAGGGGAAGCGCCAATTGAATTGCCTGCTGGCGCAGTCGCGTTACTGCAAGAGATCTTGGAGGCGATGGCCGCCGGACGTGGGATTACCCTGGTTCCTGAAAACGTCGAACTGACCTCGGTCCAGGCAGCCGAACTTCTCTCTGTGTCGCGCCCGTTCTTCATCAAGCTGCTTGACGAAGGCGCGCTGCCTTATCGCAAAGTCGGCAAGCACCGGCGTATCCGTCTGGAAGACGTCCTGGCCTATAAACAACGGATTGACGAGGAGCGAGAAGCCGTGCTGGACGAGTTGGCGACCCAGGCTCAAGAGGAGGAAATGGGCTATGGGCCAGGACATCGCACTGCTTGATGCCAACATCCTCTATCCAGCGCCGCTACGCGATCTGTTCCTGCAACTGGCTGTAATGGATTTGTTTCGAGTACGCTGGACAACTGCTATTCATCGGGAGTGGATCGAAGCGCTGTTGCGCAATGAGCCCCACCGGAACCGGGCGACATTGGAACGAACACAGACCCTGATGGACCAGGCCACCAGAGACAGCCTGATTACGGGCTATGAAGCCATCATCCTTACCCTATCGTTGCCGGACCCAGATGACAGGCATATACTGGCGGCAGCGATTGTGGGAAATTGTAATGTGATTGTGACCCGAAACGTAGCCGACTTTCCGAATGAAACCCTGGCGTCATTTGGGATAGAAGCCCAGCATCCGGATGAGTTCCTCTACGCCCAACTTACCCTGACGCCAGGCCTATTCTGCACAGCCGTTCGCAAAGTCCGAGCCAGACTAAAGAATTCACCCTATACAGTTGAGCAGTACCTTGCCATCTTGAAACGCCAAGGATTGATAGCTACCGTTTCAGAACTCGAACAATATTCCGCACTCATTTAAACGTCGATCTGTTCGGCTAGCTATCTGTTTGGTAGCACCTTCCTATTTCGCTGTTCGAGCAGCATGATCCCAGGGTGACCAGGTAAGCCATGAAGAGTATGACCACCACCAACGCCTCCACCATCGTCCAACGGCTCTGGAACTACTGCAACGTCCTGCGCGACGACGGCGTCTCCTATGGCGATTATGTCGAGCAGTTGACCTATCTGCTCTTCCTCAAAATGGACGATGAACTGGTCAAAGAGCAGGGACGCCAAAGCTGCATCGATCGCGCTGGAACAGTTCCGCGAGATATTGGCGGATTTGGAGCGTTAAGGCCGTTGACTACGGAGGATCTCCCTGTGGACACAAACCAACTTGCGCAGATCGTAGCCGGGGCAACCAATGCGCCGCTCATCCTGGTCTCGGTGAGCGGCGCGCATCTGTATGGATTTGACTCGCCAGACAGCGACGTCGACCTGCGCGGGACACATCTGCTGCCGTTGCCTGAACTGATTGGGCTGGACCCACCGCAGCAGACCCTGGACCGAAGCTGGGTGGAAAACGGAGTGGAGATCGATCTGGTCAGCCACGAGCTTGCCAAATTTCTGCACTTGCTGTTGCGGCAGAATGGAAACTATCTGGAGCAACTCTACTCGCCCCTGGTGATCATCGAGACCGCCTGGGTAGAGGAGCTACGGGCGCTGGTCAAGGAGGGGACAATTGCCCGTCACGCCTACCATGCCTACGCCCACTATGCACAGGCGCAGTGGCGCGAGTGGCGGCAGCAAGCCGTCAACGGCGCGGGTCTGCTCAAGCCTCTGCTCTATGCCTATCGGGTGAGCCTGACCGGTCTGCACCTGCTGCGCACAGGAGAGGTCAACGCCAGCCTGCCCGCGCTTGCTCCCGAATACGGACTGGCCCACCTGGCCGATCTGATTGCCATGAAGGTGAAGGAGAAGGCCACTGCCCAACTCCCTGTGGAAGAACATGACGCGGCGTTGCAATCTTTACAAGAGCAGTTGGCGCTGGCCTATGAACGCTCCCCACTGCCAGCGGAGCCAACCAACCGCGCCGCGCTCAACGATTTCCTGGTGCGGGTACGGCTGGCAGGAGGGAGCGATCATGGAATGGCTTGAGAGGGCGACCATCCTCAAAGTCTTGTGGGGGAGCCACGCTTTCGGCACGGCGAATCCTGACAGCGATGTGGACATCCGCGGCGTCTGCATTCCGCCCAGGAGCTACTTACTCGGCCTCTCTACCTTTGAACAGGCCGAAGATGCTGCAAACGATACCGTTATCTACAGTCTGGCGAAATTTGTTGCGTTGGCCCTGGCCAACAACCCCAACATGCTCGATCTGCTCTGGACCAACGAGCAACATATCCTCTACATAGACGAGTATGGCGCGGCGCTGCGTGCGCATCGAGAACTCTTTCTTTCGCGGCAGGTGGCGCATACCTATGCAGGCTATGCCGAAAATCAGCTCCAGCGTATGGAGACTCATTATCGCTGGCTGCACCAGCCCCCCACACACCAGCCCATGCCAGAGGAGTTTGGGGCGCTTCCTCACCCCAATGGGGGTATGCGTTTTCCCAACACCCACCAGGAAAGGGCCTATCGCTCCGCCAATAAGCACTGGCAGAACTATCAGCACTGGCGCGCCCACCGCAACCCTGAACGAGCCGCCACCGAGGAGCGCTACGGCTATGACACCAAGCACGCCCTTCACCTGCTACGGCTCTATCGCATGGGCATCGAAATTTTGCAAGAGGGGACCGTGCGCGTCTACCGCCCCGACGCGGCATGGCTGCGCCAGGTGAAAGAGGGACTCTACACCTATCCCCACCTGATGGCGCTGGTTGCGGAGTTGAAAGAGGAATTGACCGCCGCCGAGGCCAACACAGCCCTGCCAGAGGCGCCAGATCGCCAGCAGATCGACGATCTGCTCATCTCGCTTCACTGGCGCGCCCTGCAAACAGGACGCGCGTAACAATCTACCACTGCTCAAGGTCATTCAGGTAAGGCTTTTAGAGTCTGTTTGAAAAGGTCAACTAGCATTCCGGGAAAGGACCAATTGATCCTCGCTCTGACCCTGCTGGTCTGGTCCTTTCCCGGAATGCAAACGCCGAAGGAGAGAGTGTTTCAGAAAAGGATTTGGGTGTGTTCAAGGTGGTTCGAAGCGGAGTAGGCACGCCCACGTGCCGTCTCGATCACACGAAGGCGTACTCTTTCGACGTCGCAACCGAGTTTGAATAGCCCCAAAGGAGTTGCCAAAAGTGGCTCGATAGTGTTCGATGAATTGACGGAAACAGAGAACACAGGAGCCACAGGATGAATATAGCGGAAGAGCGAGAAAAAGTCACGCGCTATTGCCAGGAAAATGAAAAGGAAGTAAAGCGCTCTGCTCACCCCCGTGGACCCTGACATCACCCTGCGCGTTCACGACGACGATATCACTCGCGGCTACAACGTCAGCGTGGCCGCCACCCCCGACTTTGTGCGCGAAATCGCCGCCGCCACCGGCGCCACCCCCGACTCGGTGGGCGTGGAGAAGCTGGTGGCCGCCCAAAAGAAGCACCTGGGCGTTGTGCCCCCCAAAATGGTCTACGACCAGGCCGCAGGCACCGCCAAGAAGATCGCCGATGTGGCCAAAGCCAGCGACAACCAGACCCTGCTCGTGGTGCGGCTGGTGGACTATCACCGCACCCGCCAGCGCTTCGGCCCCCTCGACTTCAGCCTCGGCGAACACGGCGTCCTCACCTGTCCCAACGGCCAGACTTCCAGCAAAGCCTACCGTTCCAACAGCGGCGACGGCTGGAACTATCGCTTTTTCGCCGCCCAATGTGAGGGCTGTCCCCTCACCGGGCGCTGTCGCGGCGATGCCGTCAAGCCTTCCTCCTATCGCCAGGTCTTCATCTCCAGCTATTACTATCAATACCGCACGGCCATCGACTACATGAAGAGCGACGAGTTCAAGGCCGATATGGCCTTGCGCCCCCACATCGAGCGCGTCATCGCCTGTCTCGTCCGCTACAACCACGCCCGCACCACGCGCAAACTCGGCCTCCAAAACGCCGACTTCCAGGTCAAGATGGCCGCCGCTGCCTACAACCTCAAGCACTGGCTCGTCCTCATCCGCCAACGCCAGAAGCAGCAACAGGTCAGGAGCCTCTCCCCATGACCCTGCTCTCTCCTCATTTCTCTTCCCTCGCTGCGCCAGGGTCGTCCGACACCGGCCCCGATTCTGCGCGGCCCGCTTCGCTCTCTCTTCCTTCCATTCACCTTACTTTCCCCGCCAACAGGCCGCGTCCGCCCCCTTTTTCTTCTTTCCCCTCAAAAAAAACGACCGCCAACCTGCGGCGGTCGCTCCTTCCCCTATTTCTGAAACACTCTCCTTTCGAGGATTGGTTGGTTTCTGCCTGAGTTGTCGAAAGAAGGAACAGCGACCAGCGACATATGTTTCAGTCCCCTTTCGAGGATTGGTTGGTTTCTGCCTGAAGATGGCGTCAACTACTACGTTCAACGTGGATGGGTTTCAGTCCCCTTTCGAGGATTGGTTGGTTTCTGCCGCTGTGCTACGAATTCTATAGCGTCCTTGTCGGGATGCGTTTCAGTCCCCTTTCGAGGATTGGTTGGTTTCTGCCCCAAAGTCTTGAGTTTGTGATGCACACGTTGCGGCCGTGGGTTTCAGTCCCCTTTCGAGGATTGGTTGGTTTCTGCCTAACGCTCAATCCCTTTGCATGATCGGAGTACCGGTAGTTTCAGTCCCCTTTCGAGGATTGGTTGGTTTCTGCCCGACCACGGCTCGACACATCTTGCGCCCATTGCCGTAGTTTCAGTCCCCTTTCGAGGATTGGTTGGTTTCTGCCCGCCATGACCCTGGAGATGAGGCTTGACGAGATCGGTTTCAGTCCCCTTTCGAGGAGGGTTAGACAACTTAATAAGTTGCTCCGTTTGAACGGAGCAACTAAGGATAGTGTCTCCGTATATGTCAGCCAAAACGGAGCTACTTGTTTAGTGTCTCCGTTTTGGTGGGGTATCAACGGAAAGTGTCCCCGTAAAGAAGGGTCTCAAACGGAGCCACAAAAATAGTGTCCCCGTTTGAGAGCGGATAGCTAAGAATCTTCCTTCTGGATAGAATCAGTGATGCCAATCACGTCTAATTTCTTTCAGAAAGGAAGACCTATGCTACTCTCTCATCTTACTACACTGTGGGAACAGCTCACTACTCGACAGTTTGAGCCAATCGAAGTGCGTTCTTCAATCCCCCTCGTCTCTCTAAAGGGAGTTTCAGCGGAAAAGCTGCCAGCCCGACTGCGCCGTTGCCCAGTGGCTAGTGCTTCACCAATCTTTGATTGGCGAGTTTGATAGGAG
>JAHBVG010000108.1 GCA_019637695.1 Caldilineaceae bacterium
ACACGGCAACGCCAACGAACACGCCAACGAACACGCCGACGCCAACAAACACTCCGGTCAACACGGCAACGCCAACGAACACGCCGACGAACACACCGACGCGGACGAACACGCCGACGCCAACAAACACGCCGACGCCAACTTCCACGCCAACAAGGATCATCAGTGGAACACCTGATCTTCGGATTACAAAACGATTGATTCCAGCCGGCGGTGCTGGTGATGGCATTGTCGTTGTCGGCGACACCATCAGTTATATCATTGAGGTGGTGAACACCGGCAGCACGACGCTGGAAACTGTACCACTGGTAGACAATTACAATACAGAATTCTTAGGTTTTGTGAATGCCATTCCTGCGCCCAGTGTTGGTGGTGATACAGGCGTTTTGATCTGGAACGACGTCACCAGTGCTCTGTCAAACGGTACATTGGCTCCCAATGAGAGCATCGTCATCGTTGTGAGCTTTATCGCCAAGAAGAGTACGACGGGTCAGCCTAACCAGCAGACGGTGAACGTTGCTATTGTGAGCGGCGCTAAAGACGAAAACAATACCACCGTTCCTGATAAGCAAGATGATGAGCCTATTCGCATCACCAATCCCAGTGTGGCGATTTCCAAGACGACGACTAACCCGGCCAATGGGATTGTAGCTGTCGGTCAGGAAGTGACCTTCACCGTCCGGGTTACCAATATCGGCGATACTAGACTGGTGATCATCCCTGTACGGGACATCTTCGAGGCGAATATCTTGCGCTTTGTACGTACAAGCATCAGCACTCCTCAGAATCTCACCAATGGCGTCAATGGTGAACTCTTCTGGGCGGACATTACTACCGATCTTGGGGACTTGGCGCCGGGGAGCTTTGTAGAATTCACCGTTACTTTTGAACTGCTCATCGCTGAGGCAACCACGAACCTGATCGAAACGGGTACGTCCACTGACGAAAACGGAGACACTGCGCCGCCGGCGAGTGGCGCCAGTGGCGCTAATGTGATTCCGGCATCGCCGCCCATCTACAACGTTTGGATTCCAGTCATCGCAAATCCTCAGCCTTCCGTGCCGACGCCAACACCGACGGCAACCAGTACACCGACAGCAACGCCGACACCGACAGCAACGCCGGATCTCCCAATCGGCGGCGGCGGTGACGAACCCTGCCCGTTTGGTGGTTGCCCGGTCTCTGACCTCTTCCACCCCAAGGGGATCGCCGTCCACAAGGGCATGAATGCGCTCTTCATCACGAGCCGGGATACAGATCGGTTGCTCAAAGTTGACCTTGCCACTAACAAAGTTGTTGCTTCGGTAGAGACGGGCGACGAACCGTGGGATGTCCTCGTGATCGAGGAGCGCAACGAGATCTACGTGAGCAACTTCATGGGCAACAGCGTGTGGGTCTACAACGCCGAGACGCTGGCTGTGAAGCAGAAGATCTCGGTTGGTCCTAACCCGGCGCTGATGGACTACCTGCCCAAGATCGGCATCGTTTCAGTAGTGGCGCGCGGCGTCAATGGTGTGGCGATGCTCAACGTCAACAATCATACGATCTCCTCGTTCCAAAGCGCAGACGGCAAAGGCATCTACGGGATCGCCGCCGACTCAGAGAACAACTGGGTGCTGGCAACCAACCGCGACACTGGCAATGCGCGTATCCTCTACTGGGATAGCGGCAGTTGGTTCAAGGGGATCGAACTGAAGTTTGGCGAGCGCTCTGTGCCCTTCGAGGCAGCCTACAATCCAGCCAACAAGAAGCTCTACATCGTCTATGAGAACAACGGCTGGTACATGGACATCTTCCAGGTGGAGAATGTGAACCGGGCGCCGCGGATTGCCACTATACAGTTGGGTAACAGTGGCGATAGCCGGCATCCTGATGTGGGCGGCACCGGTCTGGCTGTCAACCCTGTGACCGGCAATGTGTGGAACGCAAACACCTTTGACAACACTGTTTCGATAATCAGCGGCGTTACCAATCAAGTGATTCAGACGCTATCTACGGGAGATGATCCCTACGAGATCGCCATCCACTCTGAAACTGGCACCGCCTACATTACCCTACGCCGGGCGAATGGGATCAACAAATTCCCAGACATCTACTAACGAGCAATCGCTTTGAGAGGGTAGAATGCTCATTCTTTTGAGCAATGAAGAGAGGGAGACCCGACGGGTCTCCCTCTCTTCATTGCTCAAATCGTCAAGACTTCGCTTTTTCCACAAAGTCGCGCTGATAGACATCCCAGTGATCTTGGAAGATCGTGGGGGCCAGGGTGTAGAGCATCTCCAGCACCCGTTGCCCCACGGCGCGGATCTCCCACTGGGCCGCCATATCCACTGCCCGCAGCCAGAGGAAGTGGCTCCAGGCTGCAAAATTCATCGTCGTCACAATACGGGTTTCGGCGGCGTTGGGCAGCAAAAAGCGCGCATCCTCTTTGCGGATGCCCAACGCGCGCAGATCTGCGTAGACCTGTTGCAGGTAATCCCAGGCTTCGTCGAGCTTGGCGCGGGCGTCGGCATGTTCGGCCAGGGCGGGCGGCATAATCGCATTCCAGCCTCCTTTGCTCAGATCCACATAGCGCTGACTTTCCTGGCTAAAACTTGCCAACCGATGACGCACCAGTTGATGGGTGCAGGCGCGGCTGATCCCCTCAAACAAAAAGGTAGCGGAGCCATGATGCAGCAACCATTCAGGATCGTCCAACAGCGGTTGCGTATACCCTAACAGCGTCACCCGTTGCGCGCCATCTTCGGCTGGGCGCAACTTTGCCAGATCCCCCGTGTAGGGGGAGGGCGCGAGGGTAGCGATATCCTCATTAGAATCGGGGAACTCTTGGTAGACTTTGGGGGCGACCCTCTTGAGGATGGGCAACGCATCGGCAACAAGACCGCGGCGCAGCAGATCGAGCCAGACGCGCGTGTTCCCGCTGACGATCCACGAACCGTCTGCCGCTTCGCTCACTTCACAATGGCGATTGAGCATCCGCCAGCGCAGGGGATCTTGGCTTTCCCGAATGCGCAGGGTAATCACAACGTGCTCAATAATGTCTTCGTGGCCTTCTTTCACCCGCGCAGCGATGAAATTGGGCGCTGTTCCCATACGGTGCGTGCTACGATAACAGACCCGTCCGGCATATTCGATCAGGTTTTCGGCAAAGTTGCCCTGACCATTCCAGATCGTGGCAAGATCGCCGACCGTCGCCAGATTCTGCGCAGAGAGCGCCGGGTTGGCCTGGGTATAGGCGAGCAATTCAACCTTCATAATAGACTCCTGGTTTTTAAGATGATTTCAAATAAAATGAGATCATGGAAGTAGCGATCCTCAGCGCTGGCGCTGCTGGCGGAATCCATTGCTGAAAAGCAGCACGAGGAATCCCCCGGCGATGAGGATCAACGAAAGGTAGACTGTGATCAACTTCAACGAGGTGAAGAGACTCGCCATGCTGGCCAGCCCGATCACAATTTCGGGGTAGCGCGCCAGCACCAGCAGCAGCAGCGCATCTTCTCCATAGTCGAGCATCATCTTCAGGATCGGCGCAAGGGCCGATACGCGCAGCAAACCGCCAAACCGATCTACGCTTTTGCTCAGCGCCAACAAAATCGCCGCAAAAGTCACCCCGGCAAGCGTACCGTAGAGGAGATCAAGCCAGATCAGGTATTGCGTGTATAGTTGTCGACCTTCAAGACCATACGCGCCCAAAATCCGATAGAGATCGTTCGCTGAATAGGCAAAGATCGTATCGATCAACGGTTGCCCGGAGATCTCCTCGATCCGCGGCGCCCACCCGAAATTGAAGATCACAAGACTCATTAGCATAAACGCCGTCGTCAGCATCAAAACCATACGCCAGGTCACGCGGCGCTGTAAACTCGCCAAAATGCGATCTAACATCAAAAGTACCCTTGGGAAGTAGGAGCAGACAGACGATCTTACTATCCTATTTTAACCGATAGACCCCGTCCCTCGGCATTTTAGGACACAGCGGCGCGCAATCTTGGCATAAAAAGTAAGGGGTGCGTCCTAGATTTGTCGAACCATCCCTGTATTACCTTCCCAAAAATTTGGGACGTACCCCAAAATAAGCCACCGATTGACTTTGATCTGCATTCGTGCAAAACTCATTAAAGATAGTTCGACCACCCTATCCCACCCCACTCGCGGATGGAGATGAAACTATGAGCGCCGTTCACACGCCCGTTTCTGCATACTATCTCCTGCCCCTCGATTCCCCTTTGGCTTCGCTGGCGATGGTCGGCGGCAAAGGAGCAAACCTGGCGCGCCTCGCCGCCGCCAACTTCCCGGTGCCAGGTGGATTCTTGTTGACGACCCATGCGTACAACGCATTTGTCGCCAAAGCGGATCTAACCGAATGGATTATAGAGCAGATCCGGTCAACACAGACCGACGATCCTGACGCGTTGGAAGCCACTTCTGCACGAATCCGCTCTCGCTTCCGCCAAATGGACCTGCCTGCCGCTGTGGTCGAGGAGATCCGCCACGGATACATGGAAATGGGACAACCGCCCGTCGCCGTGCGTTCCTCCGCTACCGCCGAGGATCTGCCCGACATGTCCTTTGCCGGGCAGCAGGACACCTTTCTGAATGTGGTGGGAGAGGCCGCGCTTTTGGACGCCGTGTGCGAGTGTTGGAGCAGTCTGTGGACGGCGCGCGCCATTGGTTACCGCAGCCGCAACGCCATCGATCACAATGGGGTGGCGCTGGCCGTCGTCGTGCAAGAGATGGTGCAAAGTGATTGGTCGGGCGTCCTCTTCACCGCCAATCCCCTCAGCGGACGCCGCCACGAGACGGTAATCGATGCCACATTGGGGTTGGGCGAGGCGCTGGTGAGTGGATTGGTGGAGCCGGATCATTATGTGGTGGAAACAGCCAGCCGCCGTATTCTGGAAAAGCGATTGGGCGCCAAAGCCACCGTCATCCGTGGGGCGGATAGCGGCGGCACGCGCACTGAAAGCGTTGACCGCTCAGATCAGCAAGCGCTCCCCGATTCCGCTATCCAAGAATTGAGCGATCTAGGGCGAAAGGTAGCCGATTTCTATGGCGATCCTCAAGACATCGAATGGGCCTATGCCGCTGGACGCCTCTATCTGCTTCAGGCCCGTCCCATCACCTCACTCTACCCCCTGCCCCAGGATGGCGATTTCGATCCGCTGGCCGTCTTTTTCTCCTTTGGCGCAGTCCAGGGGATGCTCGACCCCATGACGCCGTTGGGGCAGGACATGATCCGCGGCGTCTTTGCCGGCGGTTCTCGACTCTATGGCTACGACGTTACTGCGGAAACTCAACACGTACTCTTCCAGGCAGGTGAGCGTCTCTGGATGCGGATCGATCCAATGTTGCGCACGGCGCTGAGCCGTACCCTGCTCGCCAAAGCCCTCCTCTATGTTGAACCGGGGACAGCCCAGGCCATCCAATCCATCTTGGACGATCCCCGCCTGTCCATGCGCCGCCAATCGCCATCCCCCCAAACATTGATCCGAGTGCCTTCTATGCTGGCTGCGGCAGCGCCCTATTTTGTCCAAACCCTGGCTCACCCCGAAGCCGGACGCCAGGAATTTCAACAAAGCCTGGAGCAGACGATCATCCAGGTAGCAACCCAGTTCGCCCACGTCTTTACGCTGGCGCGGCAGATGGAACAATTCGACTACCTGCTTTACAAGATTGTCCCGCGGATGCTGCCCCGGCTGATCCCTCGTGTGGCGGTTGGCGTCGCCATGCTCAACCGCTGGCTCGTCCTCACCGATCCCATTTACAAAGCGAATAAGAGTTTGCCCAATCCGCTGGAGATCACACGCGGCCTGCCCCACAACGTCACCACCGAAATGGATCTCGTTCTCTGGACGGTGGCGACGGTGATCCGCCAGGATGCGGCGGTGGCTGCCGCTTTCGCCAATGGTGATCCGTCCACATTGGCGGCTGACTACAACGCCGGGGAATTGCCCTATGTGGCGCAGGCCGCCATCGCCGCATTTTTGGATCGCTACGGCGCCCGCGGGCTGGCCGAGATCGATCTGGGCCGTCCACGCTGGCGTGAGAACCCGCGCCAGGTGATCCAAATGATCCAGAATTACCTCCACATCGAAGATCCAAACCAGGCGCCGGATGTGATCTTTGGGCGAGGATCGGTTGCCGCGCAACAGACCATTGATGCCTATGTGGCTGCCGCCGAGAAACTCCCCAATGGCCGCTGGCGCGCAAAGATGATCCGCTGGACGGCGCAACGGGTACGGGCGTTGGCCGGGTTGCGCGAAAGCCCCAAATTCTTCGTGATCCGCATGATGGGGATCGTGCGCCAGGCTTTTTTGAAGACCGGCGCGGATCTGGTGGCCCAAGGTATTTTGGATCAGCCCGACGATCTTTTCTTCCTCTATGTAAACGAGTTGAAACGGCTGGCCGCGGGCGAGGATGGCAATTGGCGGCAACTGGTGGCGCAGCGGCGAGTTGACTATGGGCGTGAGATGCGCCGGCGGCAGATCCCACGGCTGCTCTTGAGCGATGGGCGCGCGTTTTACGAGGGATTGGGGGCGGCGAACGGCAGCGACGATGGCGGTGTGTTGACCGGCAGCGCCGTTTCGCCCGGCGTCGTCGAAGGGACCGTACACGTTGTCTTTGATCCGCATGGGGCCAACCTCCTTCCAGGCGAAATCCTCGTCTGTCCGGGCACCGATCCGGCATGGACGCCGCTCTTCCTCGCCGCGGCTGGGCTGGTGATGGAAGTGGGCGGCCTCATGACCCACGGCTCCGTCGTTGCCCGCGAGTATGGCATCCCTGCCGTCGTCGGCGTGGATCGAGCCACCGAGCGACTTAAAACCGGTCAACGCGTCAGGATCGACGGTTCCACCGGCCAGATAACCCTTTTGAAAAAAGAAGAATAAAGAATGGGGAGTGGATGTCCACTCCCCATTCGCCCAATCTCCCAATCCCAAAGTCTCTCTGATGAAGAGACGATCTACATTCCCAATCTTTATTCCTCATTCATTTCTGTTGTTCTTCTGATCGATCCGTGGCTGGCGGCGGCATGTAGGATAGATCCGCGATCTCCTGCCACCAGTCGTCCGTCATCTGCACGTCCACCGCGGCCAGGGATGCTTCCAATTGCTGTACATTACGGGCGCCGATAATGGGCGCTGTCACTGCCGGGTGATGTCGTACCCAGGCCACAGCCAGCGTCGCCGGGTGTACGTTTTTGGCTTTGGCATGTTCGGTAAACTTCTCCGCCACTTCGTAATTGAAGCCCGCGCCATAGCGCTTCATGTACATCTGATTTTGCACCAACCGTCCCTGATCCGGCTTGCTCTGCGTGGTATACTTGCCCGAAAAGAGACCGCCGCCCAGTGGGCTGTAGGGGATCACCGATAGCTGCTCTTCCAGCGCCAGGGGCAGGATCTCAACCTCTACTTGCCGCTTGACAAGGTTGTACATCGGCTGGATGCACTCAAACCGGCTTAACCCCTCGCGCGCCGAGACGCCCAATCCCTTCATAATCTGCCAGGCCGCCCAGTTGCTCACCGCCGGGTAGAGAATCTTGCCATCCTGTACCAGATCATCCAATCCGCGCACCACCTCTTCAATCGGTGTATCCTTATGGAACTGATGGACGAAGTAGAGATCGAGGCGATCCGTTTTGAGGCGACGCAGGCTATCCTCGACCGCCAGCTTCATGTGACGCCGCGAGAGGCCGCCGGCGTTCACATCTTTGCCGGTTTTGCCGAAGACCTTTGATGTGATGACCAACTCATCGCGCACACCCTGCATCAGATCGCCCAGGATCTCCTCTGAGCGGCCGCCAGCGTAGACGTTGGCGCAGTCAAAAAAGTTGATCCCTACTTCTCGGCAGCGCTCGAACATCTTCTTCGATTCGGCCTCGTCCGCCGTATCGCCGAAGGACATGGTGCCAAAGCAGAGTTCAGAGACGCGCACCCCGGTGCGGCCCAACAGGACATAATTCATGGGGGGTAGTTCCTTTCGATGGATGGTAATTTATTTGTACGGGATCACAACCAATGTGTATCCCTGGACAGCCTGAATCTCAACAAGTTCGCCCACCGCAGGGCGAGGATCGTTGGGGGTGACGCTCTTCAAAAGGGCGTTCCAATGTTCACCGGCAAAGAAGACAGTGCCGTGACCGCTCTCGTCGAAGGCTTTGCGCACCTGCGCCGTTTTGCCGATCATACCTTCGCGCCCACTGTAGGGTTGTCTGCGCTGCGCCGCCAACGCCTTGCCCCCCGCGAAAAAGGTGAAAAGTCCCATGCTTGCCGCCAGCCCGATGATCGTCGGCCAGGGGACAGCAAGCCCTGGCGCGTCGAAAAGCAGCACGCTGCCGAAGATGAACGCAACGATCCCACCCGTCGCCAGCGCGCCGAAGGTGGGCGTCAGCGCTTCACCCACAAAGAGGATGATCGCCAGGATGATCAGCGCGACGCCAGTGAAGTTCGCATCCAATTGGCCCAGGGCGTAAAGCCCCAGCAGCAGGCTGATGATGCCAATCGTGCCGGGGATGAAGGTACCCGGATTATAGATCTCGGCGATCAGCCCGATGGAGCCAAGCGTGAGCAGAATCGTGGCGACCGATGGATTGGTAATGAAGTTCAAAAATTGCTGTAATGGGCTGAGTTCAATCGGGCGGATCAGCGCATTCACTGTGTCGAGTACCACCGGTTGCCCCACAACGAGGACTTCAAAACCATGCAATTGATTCAGCAGATCGGAGATGTCCGCAGCGATAAAATCAATGACGCCCAAAGAGAGCGCGCGGTCAGCGGTAGCGGCAGCAGCTTCTTCAACCGCGGCGATGGCCCATTGCACAGCTTCGTCCCCGCGGCGGACGGCCAGATTTTCAATATCCGCCGCCAGAATGTTGACCACCTTGGACTGCATGGTTTCGCCCACATCCTCGCCGCCCATCCCCACCGGGCTGGCTGCGCCGATGCTGCTGCCCGGCGTCATCGCCGCGGCATGACCAGCCAGTGTTATAAATGTCCCCGCGCTGCCGGCCTGCGCCCCCGCCGGCGCAACATAGACCACAATCGGCACGGGCGACGCCAACATTGTCTGGATAATGCGCTTTGTCACTTCGACGCTGCCCCCAGGTGTATCCAATTGCAGGATCACCGCAGCCGCGCGGCTGGCCTGCGCCGCTTCGATCCCCTTGGCGAGGTACTCATGGAGTACCGGCGTCACGGCGCCCTGGAAGGTGAGTACGTAGACAATGGGCGACTCCCCGGTCTGGCGCGTTGGCGCGGCCATTGACATCCCCACCTGGCCCAGCACAGGCAGCGTCAAGCCCAAAAGGAGCGAAGTCAGATAGAGGATGCGAAAAAGCGTGCGGAATCGGTTCATGGGATTTATCCTGTGGTGCGTTTTGCGATCTCTACCCCAGCGAGCATCTCTTCCACCGACTTTCGACCGGCGGCGGTGGTGGCGCCGAGCATTTGCATCAACTCGCCGATGCGTTCCTCGCGTTCGATGGATTGGACAACTGTCCCCGTGCGCAGATGACCATCGGTTTCGTAGACCCGTTTGTTGACAGTGAGGTGACGGTCGCCAAAAGCCGCCAATTGGGGAAGATGGGTGATACATAGTACTTGATGGCTGATGGCGCCGTTCATCTGCGCGGCCTGACCGGTGAGCCGCCACAACTTTTCGCCCACCACCGCGCCAACGCGCCCGCCAATGCCCTGATCGATCTCGTCGAAGATGAGGGTGGGCGTGGCGTCAGCGTGGGCGAGGACGCTCTTGAGCGCCAGCATCAACCGGGCCGTTTCGCCGCCCGAAGCGACTTTAGCCATGGGGCGTAGCGGTTCGCCAGGGTTGGCGCTGATCAGAAATTCCACCTGATCTACACCATTGGCGTCAAAGGCAACACGCCGGCCATCGGGCAAATAAGCGCCATCGGCGCGCTCGTGTTGATCCACGTCGACACCGAAACGGGCGTTCGCCATGCGCAGCTCTGCCAGTTCCACCTCCACCTGGCGGGCGATTCGTTCCCCAGCCTCGACGCGCGCTTTGCTCAACGCTGCGCCCAGCTCGCCAATCTTGCGCAAGAGGCTCTCCTCCTCTTTTTCGAGCGCGGCCGTTTTGACCTCCCAATCGCTCAGTTCACCGAGAGCGGCCTGGGCTTGTTGGCCGAAGGCGATAATCTCCTCAATGCTATCGCCATATTTACGGCGCAGATTCCCGATCAAGAGCAACCGTTCCTCGGTCTCGGCCAGACGCGATGGGTTGAATTCCAGATTTTCGGCGTAGTCCTGTAGATCCCGCGCCAGATCGCCAAGCTGTTCGAGCAGACTTTGGCCGGTTTCGGCGACCTCGACCATATCTGAGTCGATACGCGCCAGCCGATCCAGCCGGCCCACAGCTTCGCTGACAAGATCAATAGCGCCCATTGCTTCGCCGCTGCCTTCACTCAGCAACGCCGTAGCCGCCTGGGCCAGTTGTAACAGCGCTTCGGCATTGCCCAGCCGACGGCGTTCGTTCTCCAATTCCTCTTCTTCGCCAGGACGGAGCCGGGCCGAGTCGATCTCCTCAACCTGAAACGAAAGCAGATCAAGTCGTTGGGCCAGGACGCGCGCATCCTGGCGCAGACGGTTAAGTTCACTGCGCACACCGTGAAGCTCGCGCACCGTCGTCGCCACTTGACGGCGCAGCGGAAGCAACCCCGCGTAGCGATCCAACAGATGGATGTGGGTCTTGGCGCGCAATAAATTCAGATGTTCGCCCTGCCCGTGGATATCCACCAACAGACCGGCCACTTCGCCCAGCAGTTGCAGCGTCACTGAGCGCCCGTTGATGCGGGCAATGTTGCGCCCGTTGCGCCGCACCTCGCGGCTGAGAACAATGGTGTTGGGCGCATCGGGATCGTCCAACCCTTCCGCCTCAAGCAGTGGGCGGATCTCGGCGGTCAAATCGTCGGCGGCATTGTCCTCGCTCCGCGCCGAACTCAGGTGGAAGGTCGCTTCGATCTCGGCGCGATCGGTCTCGGCGCGGATCATCTCTTCGGTGGCGCGATCCCCCAACAGCAGGCCGAGGGCGTCGATAATGATCGACTTGCCCGCGCCCGTCTCGCCGGTGATCACATTCAACCCGCTGTGAAAGTTCACCATCAACTCGTCGATAATGGCAAAGTTGCGGATGCGCAGATCCACCAGGGCTGTGGCATCCTGGGGTGAATCGAGTAAGCTTTTTTGTGTTGGCGATGACTTCATAGACTGGCTCTGCATCACAACAGTAAACTAGTTTTACCCTGGAGCTTTTGAAGGTTAAGAATTTATTCTGGTCATCGTAGCCGCTGCTTTTCGCTGCGGTTCTGCTTTGAAGACGAAGCTGTGCGGCTAAAAGCACGCGCCTACAGATTGCCAGATTATTTTCTAAATGTTCAAAAGCCCCAGGCTAAAACCCATATCACAGATTGTCTATCATTTTAACATAAACAGTGGGAAAAGCTCTCTTGACGGAGGGGTTTCCCTTGTGATATTACTCACAATATGCATCAAGTTTGATGGCTGCGTTTTCTTCACCTCTGATAAAGTGCATGATCTTTGCTTCTCTTATCCAAATAAATACTCCCAAGGGATGGACTACTGCGGCGAAATGATGACGCTTCGTTGCCGATGAACGCGAATTCCCCTGGTGTAGAACCTATTGTCATGGCGACAACCGAGGTATCTGTGGTGACAGAGGAATTGATATTCCAGTCACCGCTACCGACGCCTATACACCTATCTCCTGATGGCCGGCCTCCAGGAGTACCTCCACTCTATATTTTTTCCTGGCGTAGAATCACCCGATCGGCAAGCATCGGTTCATCTAGATGAGTTCGTCTTTTCAGACCCCCAAGTTATTTTGACCCAATCCACAACGATGGACGTAATCGAGTGGCTACCGGACAATCAACACCTACTGGTTGCTGTTCGCCGAAGCCAACATCCAACTGATTGCTGACCGCAAGAAAAATTCAACTCGGCCCTTGCCGCCTTGGTTGCACTGCCTGCTCCGTACCTATCGCAACCAGGTTGAAACCGCTGGCAGTCTCATTGAGCGCCTGCTCCCCAAGTCCATTCACGCCGTTACTGCTAAGGGCTTCGAGTTGAAAGTCATCCTCTTTGTCCTGGCTTCTAGTATTCACTGCTTGCATCCCCTTTGAGGCATGCTCTCTACTATCACGAAGTTTCCTATGCTCACAATTTGGGTTTTGTATCTTTGCGCTAAATTGCTGCGTGCACCACTTTGGCAAAAATCGTGTAGGCGTAAGATTTGCAGCAAATGGGTTGCATGTTATAATCGAGTCGGGTCTTCGCTGCCCGACTGAACAATAGCTTCCCAGTCCCCACTTATGTAGCCGTGAACGCATGTGTAGCGCCGTGATCTGTTTCTCGTTGATGTAAGGAGTAATCTTCTATGAATTTCGGGCCAACTGAACTCATCCTCATTCTGGTAATTATTGTCATCTTTTTTGGTGTGGGCCGCCTGCCTGAAGTATTTGGGGCTGTGGGCAAAGGGCTGCGCGAGTTCCGCAAAGCAGCCAGCGACGAAAACCAGAAAAAGGGCGACGAGGATACCTCTAGCGAGGGGACCGCGGCCAAGGGCGTCGAATAATACACTTTTCGATCCGAGCGCATCTCTCGCACTGACCGCACCATCGTTACATGAGGCGAAATTGTATCGCCATTGGAACCGGTTGCCCCTGAGGGCAACCGGATTCATTCTGTCCGATCTTTTATATGGATCGATACGCTTCGGGTGTGATCGGTTCGTTATGCTTGGTTTGTACCCCAGGTTCTAAAAGGCATCTGCGTGAAGTTCCTTCGTTTTATCATCTTATTGCTGGCAATCCTGACAGCTTACTTCGCTCAGATTCTCTTCCAATCCCCTAACCTACTGCAAACAGCGCCTGTATGGTTGTTCGATCTGGCGCCGTTTCGCTCTCTGCTTTTCTGGTCTCCCGATAATTTACAACGGCTGGCGCTGCTACTCGCCGCAGCCGGCGCTGTTCTCTATGGATTGCTTGTACAACCCCTGCCCGCAAATTTGGAGCGGCGTGTAGGATTGGTAGGCGCCCGCTCTGCGCGGATCGGCGGCACTCTGCTCTTGCTTGCCGTGGCTATCGGCGCTGGACTGCTCCTCTTCACCAGGAATAGCCCCGGCGAACCTCTGTCACTGCACTTGTTTTGGGCGATCTCGCTGCTCTCTGTGCTACTGGGTGGCTGGTGGCTTACGTCTGTTGCCCCGCCGGCGGCGTCCGAACCCGCTTCCAACTTCATACAGCCAGAGCGGGGTTGGCCCTACTTTTTGTTGATCCTGGGGGTGGCGGCGTTGCTCTATAGTTGGCAATTGAATCTGCTTCCGATCCGTGTGGATGCGGAGATCGCCAACCACGGGTTGCAGGCCATGCGCATCCTCAGCGGGGAAGAATCTCGCATCTTTGCGCCAGGTTGGGCCAATCTTCCCTTGCTCGCTTACTATCCGGCAGCCCTCGGCATGCTCGTTAGCGGGGATTGGCTGGTGGGCGCGCGACTGGCGGGTGTTTTTGCGGGTCTCCTCACCCTGTTGGGCGTCTGGCTCCTTGCCTGTGAACTCTTCCGCCGCTCGCCCATTTCCGACGCCTATGGGTTTCTGCTGCAAGATAACGGACGCCACGCCGCGCTGCTGGCTGTAGTCTTCACGGGTATCGGCTATACCTTTGTCCACTTTAGCCGTCTGCCCCATTTTATGGAACCTGTGGCCTGGGGAACTCTGTCCTTGTGGGCGTTGGCACGCGGCCTGCGCGCCAATGACCGTCTTGCCCTGGGGCTGAGCGGCCTGCTTTTGGGGATGACCCTGCTGCTCTACGAGAGCGGGTTGATCTTCCCCATCGTGGCGCTGATGTGGTTGCTGGGTTATCTTTGGGCGCGTTCCCACTGGTTCCGCCCTGCGGATGGCGGCGTCAGTTGGGCGGGGATCGCCGTCTGGTTGGCCGGGATCTTTGTCTTCCTTGCGCCCACACTGGGGTTCTGGCTGCGTCAGCCAGCCCTCCTCGCCGGGCGGATCGAGACGATCTCATTCTTCAACTTCTGGGAAAATGTACGCCGCACTGCCCTCACCTTCAACGTTTTCGGGGATACCAGCGCTTTCTTTGGCTTTGGTGGGGCCATGCTCGATCCACTGGTTGCGCCGCTCCTCATCCTGGGGGTTGGCGTGATCTTGCTCAACCTGGATCGACTGCTCAGTTGGCAGTTGTTGGCCTGGCTGGTTGGTGTGATCCTCTTGGGTGGGGCGCTGATGGTCGAAGCGCCTTTCTGGCCGCGTCTGCTGCCTGCCCTGCCCGCCATCGGGTTGATCATCGCCCTGGCAGTGGATCGCTGGCGCGCTACCCTCTTGACGATAGGTGGACCCTGGCTGAAACATTTGGGGACAGTGGCGCTGGCAGGGCTTCTCTTACTGGCTGGCGTCGAGAGTTGGGTCCAATATTATGAGGCTAATACTGTGGGCGCTGAACCGGCTACTTATGTGGGGCGCGCTCTGCGTGTGCTGGCCGCAGAGGAGGTTCCCTTCCTCGTGGTTGGCGATGGGCGGCCCGCCTGGAATGAGCCGGTGATCGAATATCTGGGCGCGACCCGCTATCGTCCTCTGCTGCAAGGAGAACTCCAGATCGACGATCTCCCCACAACATTACCGCCGCATAGCGTCATCCTGCTTTTCCCTGAGGATCAAGTCCTCGCCACCACCCTGCAAATACGCTACCCTGGCGGCATCTACCGTGTTCAACGCGATCGGCTGGGGAATCCAACCCTTGTGATCTACGAATTGCCATGATTATTCATCTCCTCCACTTGATGGTACGATGGCAAGACGTGTCTTGAGTCAGTGATTGCGGATCGGCCATGGCTTCGAGAGCTCCTTTACCCGCATCTGTGCAGGATCAAATCCAAATTGCGCCGCTGGCCCCGTTCCATGCTGAGGAAGCGGCCCGGCTGCATATCCTCGGCCAACCGGGGACCTTCCTCACCGCGCTGGGACCGGGCGTGTTGACGGTCCTTTACCGGGTGTTGCCGGTTTCCCCCGTGGGGTTTGGCTTCGCTGCTCTCGATGAAAAGGGGCATCCACTAGCTTTCGCCGCCATCACCACAGGGACGGGCCGGCTCTTCTTCGAGATGGGGACGCGCCGCCTGCTCGATCTGCTGCCTCCGCTGCTCAGCCGCTTTGTACAAGATCCCAGATTGATCGGGCGCAGCATTCAAACTGTACTCTACCCTTTCCTCGCCCATGAGCGCGAAACGGAAAGAGCGGCTGAATTGTTGGCGATTATGACTGCCCCCAAATGGCGCGGGCGGGGATTGGGCGCTATGCTGCTTGCCGCTGTTGAGGAAAGCTGCCGCCAGCGTCAAATTCCTCTGCTCGACGTGACGGTGGACGCGAACAACAGCGGGGCGCGACGATTTTACGAACGGCAGGGTTTTGCCTTCCGCCGCGAAATGATGCTCTACGCGCGGCCAATGGCGCTCTACCGCCGGGAGATCGCGCCATCGTGAACGAGACACTCTCCTCTTCTTCGCTGCCACGCGTGCAACCGATCCTTATCCGCGGATCGCGGATTGGGCTTTTGATTGCGCTGGCCCTGCTCACGATTGCCCTGCTGCTCTGGCTTGGCGGCGGCGCGGAGACGTTGACCACCCTGCGCAGCGCAGATTGGCGGCTGATCGCACTCGCTATAACGATCCACTATGGAGGGTTTGCCCTGCGCGGCCACCGTTGGCAATGGCTGCTGGCGGATCTGGGCCATCGCTTCCCCTACAAAGAGATCAGCGCCCTCCTGATCAGCGGCTGGTTCATCAGCGCGCTTGTCCCGGCTCGCGCTGGGGATCTAATGCGCGTGGGCGCGCTGCGCCTGGGCAAAGCGGATCGCTTGCCTGTCCCTGTGGCCGATGCCCTCGGCTCTATCGTCCTTGAACGCACACTCGACATTGCCGCCATCCTCGGATTGGGCGCTGCCTTTGGTTTTGTCATATTGCGCGAGCAATTGCCATCCTGGATTTTGATCGCCTATGGTCTAGGCGTCGCTCTCTTGTTCGGGCTGGGCGTGGCAATTTTGGTAATGCCTGCGCTGTTGGCGCAGTTGCAGCGGATGTCGAGCCATCCGCTCTGGCAGAAAGGAGTCAACTTTGCCGCCGAAGTCGTGACGAGCCTGCGCACACTGCTGCGCCGACCGGGACGGGCAATCTTTTTATTGGGGGAAAGCGCGTTGATCTGGTTCTGCGATGCGCTGCTGCTCTGGTTGGTGGTGCTGGCCTTGGGGGTTGATCTCCACCTTGCCAGCGCTGCCTTCGTTGCCCTCACCGTGGATATCTTCGCCACTGTGCCGCTGACCCCTGGCGGCATGGGACAGATCGAATTGGCTTATGCCGCGTTGCTCTCGCTGCTGGCGCTTCCCGTGGCATTTGTCCCCGCGGCTGTCCTCCTTACCCGCGCCATCAGCTATTGGAGCTTTCTCGGCTTCAGCGGTGTCGTCGCTGCCCTCAGCGGCACAGGCGCGATCCTGAGCCGCTTGCGCCGCTCCAACGCGGAATGAGGGGCAGGTGGCAAGTTGCGGGTTTACAAGTGGCAGGTGACAATCGCCTACGCACTACGCACTACGATAAACCATGATCTCCCCTCTACGCGTTAATCACCGCTACTTCCTCCTCATCCTCCTCCTCTTCGTCAGCTTTCGGATGCTGGCGGTGCTGCTCTTTCGGCCCGGCGGCTTCATTGCCGATTTCTCCGATTACGATTTCTATTTGGAATGGGGACGGCTCACCGCCCGCGGCTACCGCGCCTATGACAACCTGTGGACGGCTTACCCGCCGCTCTTCCCATTGTTGATGCAGGCTGTTTTCGATCTCTCGGCGCGCATCCCGCCGTGGATCGACCCACGGTTCTTCTTCCACACCCTGTTGGGGATGGCGCTGCTCCTCTTCGAGACGGGCAACTTGATCCTGATCTACCGGCTGTCGATCAAATTGCTCCCCGCCGAGGACGCATCCCTGCCGCCGATCCTCTATGCGTTGCTCTTTGCGCCGGTCTACACGCTGTTGGGATGGTTTGAGTCGATGCCGCTCTTTTTCATGCTGCTCGGGTTGGATCTACTGCTGACAACTCGGCTCGGTCGCTGGGGATGGATGGCAAGCGCGCTGGCGGCGGCGTTGGGCTTCCTCACTAAGCTGACCCCAGCGTTGCTGATCCCTATTGCCGTGCGCTGGCTAGGATCGACATTGAGCCCCCGCGCCTTCCGCACAGAATGGTTCAATCCACGCTCACCAGGAAACTTGCTGCGCCCGCTCCTTTACACGTTGATCTTTGTGGGGACGGTGATCGGCGTCGGCTATCCATTGGTACGCGCCAACCCGGCGCTGGCCCTGAGTAGCTTCCGCGTGCAGGATATCCGCCCACCCTGGCAGAGCTTGTGGGCCGTACTCGACGGCTATTTTGGCTATGGATTGGTTCCGCTCGATATGCGTAACCTGGCCGGGCTGGCGGGTCCTCTGTGGGAAAGCCGCCTGCCGTGGACGTGGATCACTCTGGGCTTTTTGCTGCTCTACCTCTGGCTCTACACCCGCCCCTATGATTGGACCCGTCCGCGCACGCCGGTAGCCTTTGCCGCCGTCAGCGTGATCTGGCTCTTCCTCTACAGCAAGGGTTGGAGTCCGCAGTTTGTGGTTTGGGTGCTCACCTTTACCGTGCTGCTACTGCCCACCCTGCGCGGGATCGCTATCGCCATCGTCCTCACCGTTGTCAACTTTGTCGAAGCCAATGTCTTTCTGATCATGCTGCCCGATCAACATTGGCTCCTTTGGGGGACGGTGCTGACGCGCACGATTTTGCTGATCCTCCTGGCCGTGGAATTTTTGGGGCAGATCTGGCCGACTGCTCATGGAATCACACTTCGTCGCGCCGGCGCGATCCTCTCCTGGGCGACCCTGGCGTTGGTGTTGATTGCATCCATTGCAGCGACGCCGCGCGCTTCCCACGCCTATGTGGAACAGCGGATGGCCGCACATCCCTGCCGCGAGGGCATCCGCTATCTTCAAGAGGAAGCCGATTGGCCCGCCGCTCAGATCGTGACCGAAGAGTTTGGGGTCTGGGAAAGTCTGTATCCCTGGCTGCGGGGAGATTATTCATTGCATGTCCTCGACGGCTATAGCCCAGATCGCGATCCCGCTGAGATAGGATCCGAGCGACTGGCTACGCTGGTCGCTGGCGCGGCGGAATTTTGGTGGATCGCCAGGGATCAACCGCTCCAATCCGGGATCGGGCGACTCTTTTTCGCCGATCCCCAGGTGCAAGTCGTAGAGACCGAGCGCTTGGGCGAGTGTACCCTCAACCGCGTGGTCCAGATCCCCACGCCGCCGTTGGCTGTGGCCGGTGTGATGGGTGGCCCTATCGCCCTGCTTCGAAGCGACGTCGGTGTGGCAAAAGCCGGAAATCTCCTGCATCTGGTATTATATTGGCAGGCCCAGGCTGCGGTGGACGAGCGTTATACCGTCTTTACCCAGTTGCTGGACCCAACCGGCCAGTTGATCGCCCAACAGGATAACTGGCCCGTGCGCGGATTGGCGCCCACGGATAGCTGGCAACCGGGCGTCGTCGTGCGCGATCCTTATACATTGGCGATCCCGGCGGAGACGGAAGCGGGGCGCTACCGGCTCTTGATCGGACTCTACACCGATACGGGCCGCCGTCCTTTCACCCTCGCCAATGGCGAAATTCAGGACTATGTCGAGATGATGATAGATATTGGGGATTAGGGATCGGGGACCGGGGACTGGGGATCGAGTAGACTTTCTGAAATCTCCCAATCGCCTAATCTGGTGAACGAGATTAGGCGATTGCCGATTGCAGCAATCGGCGAGATTAGGAAGTTGTCTTCCCGATCCCCAGTCCCCGATCCCTAATCACACACACAACCATGAAACCATCCCGTTTACCGCAACTGGCGGATATCAGCCTTTATGATCGCAGTATCGCCTTTTTGGTGATCTGTTTTCTCTATAGCTGCTACCTGCTCACCTATACGGGTGTCATGCAGAGCAGCGATGGTCTTTCTATGTTCGCCACTGCCGAGAGTATTGTGCGCCGCGGTGAAGTGGACACCAATCAACTACTCTGGATGGGACTTCAGCAGGGGAGTTTTGGACCGGACGGCGATCTTTACAGCCGCAAAGGCCCCGGTATGACGCTGCTGGCGCTGCCATTCATCTGGCTGGCGCGCCAATGGAGCGCGCTCGGTCTGGTGCAGGCTGCGTTGCTGCTCAATCCGTTGCTCACAGCGTGGACGGCGGGCCTGCTTTACCGCGCTGTCGTCCGCTTGGCGTGGAGCCGTTTTATCGCAGTGGTGACAGCGCTGGCCTTCGGCCTTGCCACCCTGGCTTGGCCCTATACGCAGACCTTTTTCAGCGATCCCGTAGCCGCGTGGGGACTCTTCGGCGCGTTCTATGGAATCCTGGCCTTCAGCCAAAGCCGGCGCAAACGTTATCTCTTCCTCGGCGGCCTTGCCTGGGGGATCGCTTACCTGGCCCGCTCGATCAACCTGATCACGCTGCCGGTCTATGTGCTGGCGTTGGCGGCGGTGATTAGTGACTGGGGATTGGTGACTGGTGATAAGGAATTCAAGAGGGTGGCTCGCTTCCCAATCACCAGTCCCCAGTCACTGATCACTAATCATTTGCGCGAATGGATCATCTTTGCCCTCCCCATCTTTATCGCGGGGATCGTTTCGCTCTGGTGGAACTGGCTGCGCTATGGCAGCGTGTGGGAGACCGGCTATGTGGAGAGCGAATCGTTCAGCGCCAACTGGTTCTTTGGTCTCTACGGGTTGCTGATTGGGCCAGCGCGCGGCATCCTCTGGTACAGCCCGGTGATCCTCTTGGCGGGTCTGGGGATCGTTCCCTTGTGGCGCAGCGCGCGCTGGCTGCTGCTCACCTGCCTGGGGATCGCCCTGATCTACCTCGTCCTCTACGCCAAGTGGTATATGTGGCACGGTGGATACAGTTGGGGGCCGCGCTTTCTCGTGCCCGCGCTGCCCTTTGTGATGCTGATCACCGCGCCAGCCTGGCATCAGATCTACGACGCGCAGCGCTGGGATGGGTGGGGCCGGATCGGCGCGTCACTGCTGCTGATCCTCTCGTTGAGCGTGCAGTGGCTGGGGTTGCTCATTCCCTTTTCACTCGTCCAAAACTGGCTGGAAGAGGCAGTAACCCCTCTCTTTGCGCCCATCACCTTTACCGAATGGGGCTACTCCCCGCTCTTCCTTCAATGGCGCTTTCTGGCTGAGGAGAATTTGCACTTTGCCTGGTGGCGCGTTGGTGAAGACGGCCCAGATTGGCTGGCGTTAGGATTGGTGTTGGGCGCGCTGCTGGTTGGCGGCTGGCTGCTGGCGCGTCAGGTGCAGAGCGCTCAGGATCAGGGCGAACTTATCCCCACTTGGGTATATGGCGCAGCGTTGCTGTTGGTGACGCTGGGGCTGCTCGTTCGTTACCAATCCCCGCTCAGTGGGGCAACCACATTGGAGATTGCACAGCAGATTGAACTCTACGAAGAAGTGGATGATGCGATCCTCTTTTTGCGCCCGCTGGAAAGTCAGCAGTTCGCCAATGCGTATCACGGAACGCTGCCCGTCTATGGTCTCTTCCCAGTGGATGCGCTTGATGCTGACGCCGCCGCTCGTCTGGCGGACCTTTCTCAGCGCTATCGCCGTCTCTGGGTGATCCCCGATTTTGCTCTCCCTGACCGCTCAGGTTGGGAACGGACCCTGCGCGGCAGCGCCTTTTTGCTGCTCGACGAAACGTTTGGCATTGATACCAGACGGCTGGCTTTGTACGCCCTCCCCCATGCCCAGCCACTCACCGAAACCGGCAGCGGTGTCCAATTTGGCGCGCCGGCCTGGGTGCGTCTGAATAGTTACGGCTACACCCAAAGCAGAGCGCCGGGCGAGGAACTTCTCATTGCGCTGGAGTGGGAAAGCCTGCAACCGGTGGATAAAAACTATCAAGTCTTCGTTCATTTGCTCGACGAGGGTGGGCAACGGCTGGCCCAACGTGATGGACAACCTGTCCTCTGGCTGCGCCCGACCAGCACCTGGCAGAGCGGCGAGCGCATCCTTGACCGCTATGGTCTGCTGCTTCCACTAGACTTTCCCGTTGGGGATTATCGGCTTTCCGTCGGTCTCTACGATCCTGCCACTGGCGAACGCCAACCCGTGAGCGTTGGTCCTAGCGCCGCCGTCGAACTTGGCCCCATCCGCGTGGAAGCGAATAGCAGGTAGCAGAGAGCAGGTAGCGGGAAGCATTTAGGAGGAAGCGCCGAAAAGAGCAGAGAAGGCAAAAGGCAGTCCGACCGCAGCGGTCGGCAACCAAAAGGCAAAAATGGTGGCAAGTTGCAGGTTTGCAAGTTTACAGGTGACAATCATCTTCGCAACTCGCAACTTCAACTCGCAACTCGCATACGAAAGGATTCCCCATGCGCGTCATTTCGGGCAGCGCCAAGGGCCATAAGTTACAACCTGTGCCGGGGGATACCACGCGTCCCATCACGGATCGGGCGAAGGAAGCGCTCTTTTCGATCCTGGGGGATTGGATCGAGGGAGCGCGTGTACTCGATCTCTTTGGGGGAACCGGCGCTGTGGGGATTGAAGCCTTGAGCCGAGGCGCTGAACATGCTGTCATCCTCGACCGCAACCGCCGCGCCGTGGAGACGATCCACGCCAATCTCAATCACTGTAAGCTGAACGAGTACGCTACTGTCGAATTGTCGGACAGTTTTACCTTCCTCAAAAAGTACAGCGGGGACGCTTTTGATCTGATCTTCATTGCGCCGCCTCAATATCAGGGATTGTGGCGCGACGCCCTGCTCCTCGTGGACGAACGCTCAGATCTGCTTTATGAGGATGGGCTGGTCGTCGTGCAGATCCACCCGCGTGAGGAGACCCCTGTTGATCTGAAAATGCTAGAAGAATATGACCGCCGCACCTATGGTTCGGTGCTGTTGCTCTTTTATGAGTTGCGCGAAGAGGATGGGGAGACGGCGTAATCGAAGCAATGAAAAAGAGCGGTGACTTCGTCACCGCTCTTTTTTGAGTCATTTCTGAGCTTATTCGCCCGCTGCCACTGGGAAGTAGACGCTCTGGCCTCCGGCGCTCTCCTGG
>JAHBVG010000109.1 GCA_019637695.1 Caldilineaceae bacterium
CTAGTAAGAATCTTGAAAGGAATGCATCATGTGACTCGTGTCCATCTCCGACTTTTGTCTTGTCTCTTTCTCCACCTTCCTATGACTGGGGGCATGACGAATGACAGATGTCATTGTGACATCTATGACCTATGATGAGAGCAGAAACGAGTGTCATCTAGTCAGAGCTTATTCAGAGAGGAGTTACCCATGCAGAATAGAGAAAATCTACCAACGAAGGAACGTGACCTTTCCAGCCAGATCTTTGTGGGGCTGATCCTGGTTTTGATTGGGCTGGCTTTCCTCCTCCGCAATTTAGGATGGGCCGACTTTTCAGGCGTCGCGCGTTGGATTCCTTCATTCTTCATCTTGTTGGGGATCTGGCAACTGGTAGCCAATCAGTTTCGCTTTATCACCGGGCCAGTGATCTTGATTGCCGGCGGCGTTACCTTCCAACTGGCTGCGTTTGGCGTGATTGAGTTTCGCTCGATCTGGCAATTCTGGCCGTTGATCTTGATCCTGATTGGCGGTTCCATACTGCTAGAACGGGCAGGCGTCAAACTGTCTGGTCCTTTTGCCCACAGTGAGGATGAGGAGACGGTGAGTATCCTTTCCATCTTCAATGGGCCTGAACACACCATGACCACGCCACGCTTTCGGGGTGGCGAAGCGACTGCTATCTTCGGCGGTATCGACTTAGACCTGCGCCAGACTGCCACAGTGAATCGTCCAGCGCGCATTAACACCTTTGCCATGTTCGGCGGCGTGGACATTATTGTTCCTGCAGGCTGGGCTGTGAAGCACGATGTGATCGGCATCTTTGGAGGCTTTGACGATGAACGCGCCGAGAAGATCACCGACAAGGAAGGCGAGGCGGAGATACTCGTTACCGGCTTCGCCATGTTTGGCGGGATCACCGTGAAGAGTTAGGGGACGTAGTGCGTAGCGCATAGAGAATTGTCACTCATTTTTTTGAAAGGGCATAACCATGACCAAGCAAGCGTTTAACGATGTAGAGTACAATGGCAATCAACCTCAGCAATCCACGGATTTGCGCCTTTTGTGGGGTGGGCTGCTGATTATCGCTGGTCTTCTCTTTTTGGTGCAGAATCTGGGCTGGTTCGACTTCTTGGGCTTCGTCCCTCGGGCGCTCTGGTCCTTAATTTGGGCGGGGATCTTCGGCGCCGCGGGGATGGCCTTCCTGGCAGGCCTGGTACTCACAGGCCGTCGCAATTGGTGGATGGCGATCCCTGGGTTTACGCTGTTGGGCCTATCGGGGACAATCGTCGCCAGCGATATTCTGCCCTTCATTCCCTTTGAAGGCTCGATCTTCCTGGGCAGTATTGGGCTGGGCTTCCTCACCGTTTATGTGATGAATCGGGATATGTGGTGGGCGGTGATCCCTGGTGGTGTATTGGGGACGTTGGCCCTCGTCGCTGCAGTGGATGAGTTTAATGTTGGCGATCTCTCCGGCGCGATCTTCTTCCTGGGTTTGGGGCTGACCTTTGGCCTGGTGGCGATGCTGCCGACGCCCAAAGGACGCATGACTTGGGCCTTGATCCCTGCGGGTGTGATGCTGGTGATGTCGATGGTGGTTCTCACCTCAGCGTATGGATTGTTCAACCTGCTCTGGCCGCTTATCCTCGTTGGCGTCGGAGCGCTGATCCTCTTCCGCAATCTGATCCAGGGTCGCTCTTCGTAGAGATCAACAGATGCTCCCGGTACGGGAAACGTGAATCCCCTCTTCACGTTTCCCGTTTCTTTTTACTCCTCTAGGACTTACGCAAAAGTCATAGGAATAGCTGGCGATTTGAGTTGCTGCATGAGATAGTCAGACAGAAGGTTGTGTTTGAGACGATAAACAGTCTGCGTGGTTTCATGGGCAACTTGCTTGAGGCGGACCCAAACCAAAATGGAAGAAGCAATATGATTGCGGACTGTGCGAGCTTTCCGGCATTGGCAGCCTTCAAGACCAGTCAGTTGCTTGGTTTCCCGGTGAAATTGCTCGACTTTCCAACGCAAGGCGCACACTTCTTGTACGACCTGCGTATCGTCTTGCGTCATGTCATTCGTCACGACATAATCCGTGCGCCTGGTGGAAAGCACAACCCGGAAGAGTTTCACCTTGTGGCTGCCTGGGAACCCTTTGATCTTGATCACTTTGCCATGCTGCTTTTCTGCTTCTGTCCACTGGAGTGAGTCTACCCGGCGGTATGGCTGGGAGTCACCCGAATCATCGACCTGCCGGTTATCCTTGAGGGGACAGTAGTAACCCTTTCCGTACCCTTCGATTGTCAACATAATGTCTTTGGTCGCATACCAGGTGTCCATCAGAACAGCCTGAAACTGCAATTGTTTGTGGTAAACACAGTGGAGTAACATGTCCTGAAGGTGATCCAGTTTTGTCTTGCCATCCCCCTCCGGGTCATAAATCCGGTAGTCGATAATCCAAAACTGGTCCAACGCCGGGTTGACATAGACGCAGGTCACAATTCCTATCCCTTTGATAACGCCGTGTGCATTGCCGCTATACTGACGGCGCACCAGATCAATCGCCTGGGCATGGCTTTTGTCCGCCACGGTATCGTCAAAAATCAGAAATCCTTTCGGCAATTGGACCACTTGTCCTTTGACATTTTCCCAGACCAGTCTGGGCGTCAGTCGTTCTCCCGCCAGATACCGGTTGATGGCATCATGGCTGAATTTCTCACTGTGTTCGGCAAAGTTCGTTAGCGTATAGTTGATTTGGCTGACCAAGAGATATTGGCAATAATCCAACTGTGTGACAATTTGGCTGCGTGGTCGCATTCGTTTTAGCCTCCTGTAACAGTCGAGATGCAGTCCTCAGGCTTCACCTTGACCATCTGCACGAACATGCAGTGGGTTTCCTAACAGGCGCTCATTTACCGACTCTTTCCTCATTCGTCAACCATCTCGTTTTGCGTAAGTCCTATCCTCAAAAAACCTCTTCGGCTGCGTTGGATATATCACCACTTGTATCCCTACTGTGTGCCAGGGTGGATTGAATTCCATGCTCATTTAGCCTAGTCTTGAGCCACGAAAATACATCGTGCATTCGACCACGAAACTATTTGCTCGATCTGATCGGGCGAGTAAGGAGTATACTGAAATGTTATTTTTGAGCAGCGTAAAGCAAGAAATAACCCAAAAGCTGGCCTGGCTATCCCTCTCTTGCCAGATGATTCTTAGTGAGTCGGTTCAGATGTTGCAGGGATCTCAGAATCTGGCGCTAAAGCCGATCCGTATGTCTGCGCCAGATCGCCGTCGGTCATTGCGCCGGTAAAGAGCCAGCCAGTGGAAACGCTGAACAGAATCCCTGCGTTCAGATAAAGTAGAGAGGTTCCGATTGATAAGTTTATCCTCCACGGCCACTGCGAGCGAGAGCAGTTGTCATGGAGGATAACTTTTTTAGACATGATTTTCCGCCCGTAGGAAGTAGTGTAAAGGGGGAGGAATGCAAAGAAACAAAGCAGAGGTGGTTGTGATCACCGGCGCGTCCGCCGGGGTAGGACGGGCGACAGCGCGTGAGTTTGCCAAACATGGCGCGCATATTGGGCTGCTGGCGCGGGGAAGCGATGGGCTGGAAGGCGCAAAACGAGACGTGGAAGCGCTTGGCGGCAAAGCGTTGATCATCCCCACCGATGTGGCTGATGCAGATCAGGTGGAGGCGGCGGCTGAACAAGTGGAGGCTGAATTTGGACCCATCGATATCTGGGTCAACAACGCCATGACATCGGTCTTTTCCCCTGTCAAAGAGATGACGGCAGCAGAATATCGGCGCGTTACCGAAGTCTGTTATCTGGGCGTTGTGCATGGCACGCTCTCGGCGCTAAAGCGGATGTTACCCCGTGATCGAGGAGCGATTGTACAGGTTGGATCGGCGTTGGCCTATCGCGGCATTCCGTTGCAGTCGGCCTATTGTGGAGCCAAACACGCCATCCAGGGCTTCCACGATTCGCTGCGCGCTGAGTTGATCCACGATAGCAGCAACGTGCGCGTGAGCATGGTGCAGTTGCCCGCCGTCAATACGCCCCAGTTTGGATGGGTCAAGAGCCGATTGCCCAACAAGGCGCAGCCGGTGGAGCCGATCTATCAGCCAGAGGTGGCAGCGCACGCCATCCATTATGCAGCGCATCACAACCGCCGTGAGATCATTGTCGGCTTCCGCAATTGGATCATTGTTTGGGGCAACAAATTCCTGCCTGGTTTCGGCGACTGGTATCTGGCAAAGACCGGCTACGAAGGGCAGCAAATGGATGAACCCAAACCCGCCGATTATGAACACAATCTGTGGAAGGCGGTGGATGATGATGGCGGCGGCGACTTTGGCGCACGCGGAGAGTTCGACGAAAAATCCCGAGCCCATAGCTGGCAGTTGTGGGCAACGACCCATCCGAAAGCAGTTGCCGCCGCCGGGTTAGGATTGGCCGGTGCAGCCGTAGCGCTGCTGGTGGCAAACGATAGCGATTAACGAAGAAAGGGGACTTTCATGGCAGTTGCAGCCCAAGAACAAGTATCGATTGAAGAATTGCAGAAGATCTCATGGCAGTTGAGCCGCACAATTATCGAGATCACCACCAGGGCCGGGTCGGGCCATCCGTCGAGTTCACTCTCGGCCATTGATGTCATGGTGGCCCTCTACTTTGGCGATATCCTGCGCTACGATGCACAGCGGCCCGATTGGCCCGACCGTGATCGCTTTATCCTCAGCAAAGGACACGCCGCGCCAGGACTTTACACGGTCCTCGCCGAGGCAGGGTATTTTGATCACGATCTACTGAAAACATTGCGCGAGATCGGCAGCCCTGTGGAAGGTCATCCCAACATGCGGCGATTGGCAGGGGTGGAAGCGTCCACGGGTTCGCTAGGGCAGGGGCTTTCGATCGGATTGGGCCATGCCCTTGCCGCCCGCGTGGACAAACGCGATTATCGCGTCTACGTGATGATCGGCGACGGTGAAGCGGATCAAGGGCAGGTATGGGAAGCAGCCATGTCCGCAGCCAAGTACAAAGTGAGCAATCTCACCTGCATCCTCGATTACAACAAGTACCAGCAGACCGGTCCTGTAGAAGAGGTAATGCCGTCGCTAAAGCCGATTCCCGAAAAATGGAAAGCGTTCGGCTGGCATGTGGAGGAGATCGACGGCCATGACATTGAGGCGATCCTGCGCAGCCTGCGCGCTGTCCAAAAGATCAAGGACAGACCACAGTTGATCCTTGCGGACACGTTCAAAGGCAAAGGACTTTCGATCTTCGAGGCCAGCGCCAATCGTATGCACGGCGAACCCATCACCGACGAGAAGATGGAAGCCACGTTGGCCGCACTCGATGAGTTGTACGGAGAAAGTGGGTGATTAGTGACTGGGGACTAGGGACGCCGGCTGAGCCTGTCGAAATCAAGGACTGAGGGCTGGGGATCGTGTACACAATTCCTAATCTCTCGTTAACAGACGATTGGGCGATTTCAGATCCTCGGCCCGATCCCCAGTCACCAGTCCCCAGTCCCCAATCCCCATTCTAAAAGGAGATACAACATGGACATTGGCAAATCAATCGGTTTGGAGTATGGCGCGGCGACGCGGGATGCGTTCGGCGAGGCTTTAATCGAGATCGGACAGAAGAATCGAAATCTGGTGGTGGTAGATGCCGATGTGGGCAATTCGACGCGCACGGAGAAGTTCGGCAAAGAGTTCCCAGACCGCTTTTTCAACGTGGGCATTGCCGAGAGCAATCTGATCGGCGTTGCCAGCGGTCTTTCCGCAGCGGGCAAGGATGTGTTGGCGGCCAGCTTCGCCACCTTCCTCCTCTGCAATGCCTACGATCAGATCCGCATGGGCATTGCCTTCCCCCAATTGCCGGTGAAGCTGATGGGATCCCACGCCGGCATCAGCATTGGCCCGGATGGTCCTAGCCAGATGGGGATCGAGGACATCGCGCTGGCGACGGCGCTGCCCCATTTCACAGTACTCGTCCCTGCGGATGGCCCGTCCACGGCAGCGGCGACGCAGGCCATGTTCGCCCATAACGGTCCTGTCTATCTGCGCACAGGACGATCTAAAGCGCCGATGGTCTACAAAAATGGGGATGTTCCCTTCGAGATCGGCAAGGCCAATCAACTACGCGACGGCAAGGATATAACGATCATCGCCTGCGGGCTGATGGTGGCAGCGGCATTGGAGGCGGCTTCTGTTCTGGGCGAGCGGGGCATCGAGGCGCGTGTCCTCGACATGCACACGATCAAACCCATCGATGAGGCGGCGATTGAGGCAGCAGCGCGCGAGACCGGCGCCATCGTCACCGCAGAGGAACATCTGCTCCAGGGAGGGCTTGCCTCTGCCGTGTCCGCTGTCGTCGCCCGCCGTCACCCCGTCCGCATGAATTTTGTGGGGTTGCGCGACACCTATGCCGAATCCGGCGAAGGCCAGGATCTATTGGAAAAATATGGATTAATGCCGGGGGATATTGTGCGGGCGGTGGAAGAGGTGAGAAGGTAGCTGGGGCAGGATTATTTTCCCCTGGTTATGGTCACCTGGACGAATCCATAAAAAAGCCGAACGGACTCTGGTCCGTTCGGCTTTTCAGGTGAGAAAATGCGCCAACTATGGCGTTGTTACCGGCAGATTCGCCGGTGGATTGGCGACCAGCGCCGAGAAGATCCAAGATCCATCAGATAATCTGAACCAATCCCCAGCGGCGTTGCGCCCGACAATGTTGAGTTGCGTTCCCAGCGGGGCCGAGCCCACCACGTTGAAGGTAGTGCCAGGGCCTGCCCGTAGATTGGCGGCGGCATTCGTCGTCGGTTGAACAGCGGCCGGGGTTGGCTCTGTTTCTGTTACAGCAGGGCCAGCAGGCGTTGTCTGTGATGAAATTACATTCTGCCCCGCGTTAGGACCGGTAACAATGATCCCCTGTTCGTTCACAATCGGCAGGTTTTCAGGTACGGCGGCCAACAATGTGGCAGAAACCCAGTTCCCCGTTTCAAGAAGATACCAGGTGCCGGTGACGTTACGCCCAGCCAGGGTGATTACTGTACCGGCTGTCACCCCAGCGGCGACGTTGTAGGTTGTGCCCGGTCCCAGACGCAGATTGGCGTCAGAGGTGACCGTAGTCGTGATCGTGGGGAGCGTCGTCAACGGCGCTTCTGCCGGTGGCGTAGCCTCCTCTGGAGCGGTGGGGGTAACTTCTTCTGCGGTTGCTGGCGGCGTAGCCCCATCCACGGGGACATCGGGCACTTCTGCAAGCAACGCGCCAAAGATCCATGTGCCGTCTTCGAGGAGGAACCATTCGCTCTCCTCATCGCGGGCAATGATCGAAACCACCGCGTCGGCGTCGATGGTCCCAACAATGTCGAAGTCTGTGCCTGGCCCTGAGCGGACATTGGCAATTCCGGCCACTGTCGCCGTTTGAGGGAGGGTAACATCAATCTCAAAGGTTGGCGTGAGTTCGACTGTAGTCGTCAGATCCAGTGTATCCGTAATCCCAACCGTGTCTGTGATCAGATCGGTTTCATCCACTTCAGGTTCCGGTTCCGGAGTCGGCGTCTCTATGGGTGAGGGGGTTGGCTCCGGTGTTGGTGTTTCCGTTGGCAAGGGTGGTGTGGGCGTAGGCGGTTCGGGTGTCGATGTGGCTGTCTCTACCACGACCACAGCAGGTTCCCCTGCCACATCCGGTGGAAGTAACGCCAACAACTCATCGGGCAAAAGTCCGGTCAGCGTGCCGGTATCTACCCCTACCCCTTCGATTAATTGTTGTAGCTGATCCACTGGAACCCAGCGTTCTAGCTGACCAGTGGCCGCCAATACAGGAACGCCAACGATCATCCCTAACCAGATGATACTGACAAGTATTGCCATGATCACCGCTAATGCTCTTCTCATTCGCCCCCGCCTTTCAGATGGTGCTGAGCCTATTTCTCTGCTGTGTTTTGCTTGCATCAACCGATGATCTGATGCGCATTCACGGCAACTATTGGGAGACCTAGTTGCAATCGAGATCTAGTCTGTCGGTGGATAAATTTAGTAGCATCCCAATCTTGTAGAAAGTGTAACACAGGTCGCAGTGGACTTCAATTGAATTTAACGGATGGTCGATGCTTCATCAATCTCACACATAGCTGCCAGTTCGTCAGGTGTGGGCGCGAGGTCAGCCTGCCTGCAATTCCGCTGACCACTGGCGCGGGCTGTCGTCGATCCGCTGCACGATGATGAAGCCAATGATCAGGAAGAGCAGCAGACTGCCAATGGCAGCGGGTCGTCCCCAACCCAGCGTGTTGACGATGAACCCCCACAGAAATGGCCCAACGATGGCCGCAAACCGACTAAGCATACTGAAGATCCCGAAGAACTCGCCCAGGTAGGCTGGCGGCGCCAAATGGATCAGATAGCTACGGTCCACTGTCCAGATGCCGCCCAGCGCCACCCCCACCAGACAGCCCACGATCCAAAAGAGGAAGCCGGGCAGGTGCAGCACGCTGATGGCAATCACCCCCGTCAACCCCACAATCCAGAGGCTGAGGATCAGATTCAGCGTCCGCTTGGGTCTCAGCCGATCCATGACAAAGCCCCAGGCTACCCCGCCAATCGCCCCCGCCACCACCGCCACCAACAGCAGGATCTGCGTCTCTATCTCGCTGAAGCCGATTTCGTTGGTGACGTAGATGCCCATGAAGATGACCACTGTATTGGCCGTATCCACATAAAAGAAGCGGCCAATCAAAAAGCGCAGCAGCCCCGGATACCGGCGCGCTTCGGGCAGTGTACGGCGTATCCGCCGAAAGGCCGCCGCGATCTCATTGAAATTCAGGCGGAAGTCGACCGTCGGTTTGGGCTCCTTCACGAAGAGGATGCAGGGCAGGGCGAAGAGCAAAAAGAGCAGCGCTGTCAGGCGGAAGATGCCCACGTAGCCGATCTGATCGAGCAACAAGAGACCCGTTGCCACACCGATCAGCGATCCCATGCTGCCGACCCCCACGCCCAATCCACTAATACGCCCGCGCGTCTCTTCGGTGGAAACGACCGAGAGCAGCGGCTCATAGAAGATCAACGCCGCCTGAAACATGTAACCCGCCACGATGAAAAACGCCAGACTCATATAGAGCCCGCCGCTCCCCAACAGCGCCGTGAAGATCACGCAGAGCAGCGCGCACGTCGCCAAAAAGGGGATGCGCCGCCCAGCATGATCCGACAGCGCGCCCAAAGCTGGCGCTGTGAGCAGCACCAGCAACATAGCCAGGGCATTGGCGTTGCCATAGTCGGCATCGCTGCCGCCCATCACATTGACGACCCAGAGCGAAAAGTAGAGTGAAATGATATTCATCGAGAAGATGGTATCGGCCAGATCGTAAAGCGCCCACGAAACAATGGTCAAACGGTTTGTCGCACCGGCTGTGCGACCAGCAGCCATCACGGTCATGTCAGCCTCCCCCTATGCTATAAGGAATTTGAAGCGGGCTGGCGCAGTTATATGCACGAAAGATATGGCTCCCGTTCTTGAGAGTCGTCTTTCTCCAGATAGCGTTGCGCTGTCTGACGTGTGGCGGCGGCTGTGACAGGATCGTTCGCCACACGCACGAGGATCTCTTGAGCCTGCGCCAGACGTGCTTGCGCCAGATGCACTTGGGCCAGGCCAAGCCAGGCATCGGCGAGAGACCATACTGGGCCCTGAGTTGCCTGCTGGATCGCCTGCTGAAAGTAATCGATGGCCAGCCCAGATTCTCCGCGCGCCAGCGCAGCCAGCCCCAATCCGGTCAGCACTTCGCCCAGATAGAGATAAGGCAGTGCGCCATGCCGGGTTGCTGCCGTCAGCGCTTCTTCGAAATAGATCTGCGCCTCAGAAATGGCTCCTTCTTTCAGGGCCAGCCGCCCTAGATAGACCGACGAACACACCAACAGCAACCGGTTTCCACTTTGGCGACCGATGGCGAGACTCTGGGCCAGATAGGCTGAGGCGACAGCAGACTCTCCTCGGGTCGCGGTGATGATACCGAGCGCTAACTGCCCAAAGGCAACGCCGATCTGATCCCCGAACGTCTGACTGTAGGGGAGACCACGCCGCGCCAGGTCCAGGGCCTCAGCATAGCGGCCAAGCGTGAGACAGGTGAGGGCGTAGTTATAGAGATTGAAGGCGCAGTAGCGCTGTTCGCCCATCTCTTCCCGTAGCTCCACCACTTGCTGCCAACCTGACATGGCTGCGACGTAATCACCCTGGAGCCACGCGCACAGGGCAAGGGCAGCGTAGGCGTGGGCCGTCCAAAACTTGCGGCCCCTCTCGTTCCCATAAAGCGTAAAGTCCAACGTACTCTGCTCGAATTGGCCGATAGGCGTCGAAGCGCTGCTTCGCCTCGTCGATCTCACCCATTGTCAGGCACAAATGCGCTGTAATCCAACCACTCAACAACCGCGTCGAGATCCGCCTGCGCCAGCGAAGGGTTTGTTGCCCCCTCGTTGGGCTCAATCGTCAACTCCGCCGATGATCGGCCCGGGGGAAGGTCCAATCCGGTGAGTGGTTCCAGCCATTCCCGGCGCAGGCGAAGGGCGGCGCGAGAGGTGATCAAAATCTTCACGGCTGGCGCCGCAGCCAGGATGTCATCCACCAGGGGGGCGGCGTCGAGCAGATGCTCAAAGTTGTCTAGCACCAGCAATATGCGCTTGTCGGCGAGGTAGGCCAGCAGTCGTTGCCGGGGGTCGGCTAGTCCTGTTCCGGGCGCTTCGAGTTGCTTCAGCAGCACCATTGGCAGCGTCGCTGTATCGGCGGGCGCTAGATCGATGAACCAGATCCCATCGGCGAAGCAGGTTGTCAGTCTCTGGATCGACTCCACGGCCAGACGGGTCTTACCCATGCCACCCGGCCCGACAAGGGTCAGCAGGCGACAGTCATCTCTCGACAGCAGTTCGGCAATCTGGGCAAGTTCGCGCGTGCGCCCAACAAAAGGAGTGGCTTGCACAGGCAGGCGATGGATAGCCGCCGGCCCTGTTGATGCCGTTGAAGCAACCAGGGGTCTGCCATCCGCCCCCTGCACAACGCCGAGATCTGGGTTGCCGCTGCGGATGCGTTCAACCAGCGCCAGAGTAACCGGCTGCGGAGCTATCCTCAACTCGGCGGCCAGCAGTTGTGTGCAGAGATCGAAGTGATGCAGAGCTGCCGCACGCTGGCCGCTATGCGCCAGCAGCCACAAGAGCTGCCGGTGGACATCTTCATTCCACGGTTGAAGGTCGAGATGGCGCTCTGTCCAGTGAATAGCCTCGTGATCATCGCCAGATTCGACGCAGGATCGAACCAGACAGGCCAGCGCCCGCCCCGCCAGACGTTCGACGCGCTCACGCATGACGACCAGCCATGCTTCAAACTCGGGGCAGTCATCTAGATTGAGGCCATCGAGTAAGCGACCGCCGTAGAGCGCGATTGCTTCCTGGCAAGTCGCCGGGTCAGGGGTCGCGCTCTTCTGCAGCAATGTCTCAAACCGTGTGTAGTCGATATAGGCGTCGCTGGCTCGATTGAATTGGATGGTCTGCGAGGTGATGAACAGAAAGGAAGGGTCGGCTGTTGGATCGTCAATTACAGTGCGCAGGTGCGCCAGGGTATGGCGAAGATTAGCCAGGCCCACGCCGGGCGGTCGTTCTGGCCAGAAGATCTCGGCAATCGCTTCACGTGTATGAACGCGATCACTTGCCACAACGAGATAAGCCAGGATGCCCCGCTCCTTCGCCGATTCAAAAGCCGTAATCGGTTGGCTGTCGAGAGAGGCATGAAAGGAACCAAATAGGGTGAGATGAAGGCGAGCCATCTATCCCCCATGCTGACCGCTGGAGATCCGCTCCCATTGACGACGTAGGGTGGAAGAAGCGGTCTATGCTATCTCTATTATAGACCAGGCAACCGGGCATTTTCAAGCATCCCGATGATAAGTTCCACGCGCTTTCCACGCGTTTTGCACGCGCCAGTCGACTATCCTTAGAAGGGAAAGGAGATGCGGCCATTGAGGATATCCGGGCGAGCATCGAGAGGAGGTAGCCATGTTGCGCGGACGCACGGTGGTCAAATGGCAGGTGTTGTTGGAGGACGCCGATTGGGATAGCGACAACTATCCCTCGGTTCCGTCAATCTCGCCAGAGGAATCGCCGGCAACGCCAATCTCCCCGCGGCGGCGACGGCTGTTGTGGAGCGCCGTGGGCATTATCGTTGTGGCGGCGATGACCGGTGGTTATCTGCTCTGGCGGACGGCGCAGGACGGATTGCAACTTATCGAAACAGAACTGGAGCAGACCATCGTCTTGGAGGAGTGGACGGCTGCTGTCCACCCGATGGCAGGGACAACGGATGTGCAGAGATCTGCTTTGGGATCGTCTGCACCGGTGACAGTGGAACTGGAATCGTTCGACCTGCAGGGTGAGACGGCTTGTGCCGAGGTGCTGGTCGAGGATGGCGATCTCCTCTCGCCCTACCGCGAGACCCGCTTCTACCAGCAGACCGAACTGGGCTGGCAGCGTACCGCTGCATCCCCGTCCTTTTGGGGGAAGCCCCAAGAGTTCCAAAGTGAACACTTTCTCTTCCTGGCCTCCCGCCGAGATCTACCTGCAGCGGCAGAGGCGGCGACTGCTCTGGAAGCTATCTACGCCCGGCTGTGCCAGGATCTGGGGGTCTCCCCGATGGTGGGCGAAAAGCTCATCGTCGAGATCCTCACTGACCCAAGCGCAAAGCCCAACCTCTACATCATCGACAACCGCCTGCGCATCTCTTCATTCGCTCTGCATCAGATGCCGGTGGAATTCTCTGAGACAGAGGTCCTGATCCAATTGGTGAAAGTCGCGTTGGTCCGGCACCTGTTAAATGAGGTCGCCGCAACCTGGCTTGATGATGTGGATGGATCTATGAGTCATTGGGCGTGGGTTCCTTTGCTCACGGGTCTCCACCTCTGGCTGGTGCATGATCAGGAGGGATTTTTGGATAAACCGTACGATGATCTTATTGGCTGGTACTATCGAGAGGGCAAAGGAGTTCATATGGTCGAGGCTGAGTCGTTGCCGTCAGATTACCAGACGCTCTGCCAGATTTCTCGTATGCTGGGCGTTGACGCTCAAAATCTCGCCATTCCGTTTGAGTGCATGCCCAATCTAAGGATGGACGGCATTTCATACTATATTTTGCCGCCATTGACTACGACCTTGCGAGACCTTGACTCTTTCTACCCTGTGCCAGTGATGACGCCGATCCTGGATGCCCAAGCGCTGGCCGCTTATCACACCTACGCCAGTGGGATCATGTTCTACAGCTTCATGGGCACGAATATCGGCAGCGCGATGTTGATCGACTACGCCACCGAAATCTATGGACGGCAGACGGTGCCAGTGCTGATCGACGCGATTGGAACGCACGCTCACTGGATAACGGTGATCCCGGCGGTCTATGGGGTCTCGCTGGCAGAGTTTGAAGCCGGTTGGCGAGAATATTTGCAAGCGAAGTACGCTTTGGATTGATCCGCTCGCAACGATCAGACGGCGTTCGATTCGAGAACGGGTGTATGGAATTGGGGGTGCATTTCAGTTTGGGGGCGCTCTGGTTGGGTCCGCGACCCGACCGCCGCTGGTCACGGACCGGCGTAGAGCATTCTTGCCCCGATTTGAACTGCACCCATGGATGATAAGTTCCACGCGCTTTCCACGCGTTTTGCACGCGCCAGTCGACTATCCTTAGAAGGGAAAGGAGATGCGGCCATTGAGGATATCCGGGCGAGCATCGAGAGGAGGTAGCCATGTTGCGCGGACGCACGGTGGTCAAATGGCAGGTGTTGTTGGAGGACGCCGATTGGGATAGCGACAACTATCCCTCGGTTCCGTCAATCTCGCCAGAGGAATCGCCGGCAACGCCAATCTCCCCGCGGCGGCGACGGCTGTTGTGGAGCGCCGTGGGCATTATCGTTGTGGCGGCGATGACCGGCGGTTATCTGCTCTGGCGGACGGCGCAGGACGGATTGCAACTTATCGAAACAGAACTGGAGCAGACCATCGTCTTGGAGGAGTGGACGGCTGCTGCCCATTCCACGGCGGACGGAACAGGGGAGCAACTAACAACAGTAGAACCTTCTGCGCCGGTGACTGTGGCTCTGGAATCCTTCGATCTGATCGATGAGGTAGCCTGTGCCGAGGTGATGATCGAGGATTCCTATCAAGTTTCGCCCTACCGGCAGACGCGCTTCTACCAGCAGACCGAGATGGGCTGGCAGCGCACCGCTGCTCCTCCCTCGTTTTGGGGAGAGCCGCAGCAGTTGGAAAGCGAACATTTCATCTTCCTCGCCTCCCGGCGCGATCTGCCCATTGCAGCGGAAGCCGCACCTTTGTTAGACGCTTTCTATACCCGCACATGCCTGGATCTGGGGTTGCCCCCCGACGACGGCGAAAAGATCATCGTCGAGTTTCTGACCAATCCATCCGAGAAGACACACCTCTTTGTTGTAAACAATCACCTGAAGGTTCCATCCTTAGCCCTGCGCCAGGTTCCCGTGGATTTTTCAGAGACAGCGATTTTGGTTCAACTGATGAAAGTCTCGTTGGTCCACCATTTACTCATCCAGGTGGAAGCCACCTGGATCAAGGATCTAGATTGGCCCCTGAACTGGAGTTGGGGAACTATGAGCACAGGCTTGATCTCCTGGCTTGTCTGGGATCAAGGGAGCTTGCTGGGGCAGCGGTTCGAAGATCTGGTAGGGTGGTTCTATCAGGAGGGCAAAGGCGTACATCTCTATGAGGCGGAATCGTTGCCTGCGAATTATCAGGAGTTCTGCCAGATCTGTAATATGCTGGAGGTCACCCCCCAAGATTTGGGGGTTCCCTTTGTTTGTACAGGGAACGTGGAAGCCTATAACATTTTCTACTATTCCTTCCCACCGCTAACGACCAATCTGTGGGATCTTGAATTTCCATACGATCTTGTGGTTGTGCCAACCTCAATGCGTGACGCCCAGGAACTGGCTGAGTATCATGCTCAAGGACACGGTGGGATATCCTATAGCTTTTTGGGGCATAACCTAGCCAGCTTCACCTTGATTGATTATGCCGTCAACGCGTATGGGCGCGAGAGATTGCCAGAGATGTTGGCTGTCTTTGGTTCCCAACCCCAATTGTATACCGCGATTCCGACGGTCTATGGCGTTTCAACCAGGGAGTTTGAAGAGAGTTGGCGCGCCTATCTGCAAGAGAAATACGATTTGGCGGATTGACCAATGCGGGCGGCAGGCATATGATGGGCGGATAGTTGATGAAAAGCCCATCACCGGAGGAAGTGTACCATGAACCGACGCCTGGTTTCGCCTGATCTGCCCACACCCTATTTCGACGCCGCTGACCGGCGGGAACGCATCCTTGACAATTGCGCCGCGCTCGAACTGCTCTTCCGTCGCGCCGCCGAACAGCGCCACATGCCCGGCGTCGCCTACGGCATCCTTGTGGACGGCGAGTTGATCTTCGATCATGCCTTTGGCGTCGCCAACGTGGAGACGGGCGCACCCGTCAGCGCCGAGACCGTCTTCCGCATTGCCTCGATGACCAAGAGCTTCACAGCGCTGGCGATCCTACAACTGCGCGACAGGGGCCAATTGCGCCTGGACGATCCCATTGCGGCCTACGTCCCCGAATTTGCAAATCTGCACTACCCCACCGCCGATTCATCCTCCATCACCGTGCGTCAACTGCTCACCATGAGCGCCGGTTGGCCCCAGGACGATCCGTGGGGGGATCGCCAACTCTACCGCAACGACGCCGAAATGAGCCGCTTCTTTGAGGATGGCGTCTCCTGGTCCAACCCGCCGGGGATCGCCTTTGAATATTCCAACTACGGCTATATGGTCTTGGGCCGGATCGTCACCAACGTGGCGGGGATGCCCATGATCCAATATGTGGACGGAGAGATCCTGCGCCCGCTGGGCATGGACGCCACGGTGTGGAACGCCGTTGATGTCCCCGCCGAGCGCTTGGCCCCCGGCTACCGTTGGGAAGATGAGGGGTGGAAAGCCGAGCCGCTGCTCCCCTCTGGCGGGGATGTGGCCGCTTTTGCCGGGATCTTCACCTCGATCCGGGATCTGGCGCGCTGGGTGGCGCTCTTCCAATCCAGTTGGCCGCCGCGCAACGATGAGGATGAAGCCATCTTGCGCCGCAGTTCCCTGCGTGAGATGCAGCAAAACTGGCGACCGATGCCCCCGCAGATCTTCGTCCCTGCGCTGGGGGCAAAACCGCGCCTCTTTGCGGGCGGCTATGGTTACGGCCTCTTCATCCTCCACAACGGCGAATGGGAGAGCGTGGGGCATGGCGGCGGGCTGCCCGGTTTTGGCTCACACATGCGTTGGTCCCCGGCGCACGGTGTCGGCGTCATCGCCCTGACCAACCTTACCTACGGCAATGTCAGTTCTGTCTGCGGCGAGGGCCTGGAGATGCTGATCCGCACGAGCGAGGTGAAACCGCGGGCGCGCCCTGTAACGCCGGCATTGGAGGGGGCGCGCCAGGGGATCATCCGCCTTTTGGAGGAATGGGACGACGCCCTGGCCGATACGCTCTTTGCCGAAAATTTCTTCCTCGATCAGGATCGAGAACACTGGCAGCAAGAGTGGGCGGCGCTGCGCGAACGGCACGGCGTCCTCGCGCCCGAAGGATCGCTCGAGGTGGAAAACTGGCTGCGCGGCCAATGGCGCATGACGGGCGAACAGGGCTGGTGTCAGATCTCCTTCACTCTTTCACCGACCGTCCCCCCGCGCATTCAGGAGATGGAATTTGACTCAACGCTGCCACCCTCCCCGGCGTTGCAGGGTGCTATCGAAGCCCTGCTCGCGCTGATCGACCGTCCCACCCGCCGCGGTGTGGATCGGCTCACCGCATCCTCGGTGGATCGGGCCGCGCTGCTCGATCAACTGCGTCTGGTCAAGCTCCTCTGCGGTTCCTGCCAGCCGGGTGAGATCACCGGCGGCGACGGTACATCCTGGGCGCGGATGAAGCTGATCGGCAGCAAACAAAATCTGGATGTTCGGCTCTCCGTAGACGAGCGCGGGAAGGTTATGGGATGTGTGATACGTGAGGCGTAATGCATATTAGACATCATCGGTAATAGTGATTCTCCGGAGACCTGCCGGGTTTTCTGAAACCTGGCAGGTCTTATTGCCGATAGTGTCTATTATTTACACCCCAGTACAGCGGGGGTGTATTTCACGCTCACCCCCAAAAAAGATCGTCCGCAATCCAAGATTGCGGACGATCTTTTTTGTCTTTTCTGCTAGCGGACGAGCTTTACTCGCCCTGGATATCCATCCAGCGGCCCATCATGCCGTATCCCTGGCCGTTGTGCATCATGCCATGCCCTTGGCCGCCGTGCATTCTGCCGCGCCCCATCATCCGCCCAGATCCGCTACCTTGTTGACCCTGATCGCTGTTCGGGCCGTGGCGCATCATCCCCGCGCCCTGGCTTTCGCCATTCAGCATGGGGCACCCATTTTCATCCATCCACTGGAGATGTTCGGCGGTAAATTCAGCGCCGTGTCGTTCGGTCATACGTGCGAACATTTCGGCCCATGCGCCAGCGCCGAAGTGTTCTTCCATGTGCGCCTGGATCTGGGGCAAATAGCCGCCTTCTGTCCCATCTTCGCCGGTGGTGTCATCCTGGGCCAGGGCGCTGCCCACAAAGAAGATCAGTGAAAAGGCCAACACGAGGATAACCGCGAGTAAAGATTTTGTGCGAGTTGTCATGATTGTCTCCTAAACAAAATCGGAATATGGTTAGGTGTTTCAACCGAGCCACGAGCGCTTGTTCTGCTTGCTCAAGTTGATCCCAGTTTGCGCTCCAATTGTGAAGGAATTGTGAACCGGTTGTGGGCGGATTGTGTGCGCTGTTCATTTTGAGGGTCAGATCCATTGTCAAGCCCATTCCCCCGTGATACCCTTGTGAGGAGGCGTATATTCACGATGCACCTAAGATCACAAAGGTACGACTTTGAGATTGAGCCATTAAGCGATTGGGCGATTTCTGCTTTGATCGCCCAATCGCTTAATCTCGATGGTAGGTCCCTATGCAGACGATTGCCATTATCGAAGATGATCAGCAGATCCGCCGTGTGTTGGAAGGCTACTTGCAGCAGGCTGGCTATCGGGTGGTTTCGTCCGCCGATGGTGCAGCCGGGCTGTCGATGGTCGAACGCGAGAAACCGCTGCTGCTGATCCTCGATCTCATGCTGCCCCGGCAGGATGGGTTGGAGATCACCCGGCGGCTGCGCGGCAACCCCGATCCCGCTTTATCCAACCTCTACATCATCATGTTGACGGCGCGCGTCGAAGAAGCGGATCGCATTGTCGGGCTGGAAATGGGCGCGGATGACTATGTGATCAAACCCTTTAGCCCGCGCGAATTGGTAGCGCGCATCCGCGCCGCCATGCGCCGTCTGGAAAGCTCCGCCCCATCGCCGCAGATCCTGCAATCCTACGATCTGCGACTGGACCCGGTCTACCGCACGGTCACCCTGGCCGAACGCCCCGTGGATCTGACCAGCACCGAGTTCGATTTGCTCTACCACTTTATGCAAAATCCTGGTCGCCCCTTCAGCCGCGCCGATCTGCTCGACGTGACCCAACACGACGCCATCGGTGACATTTCTGGCTATGAGCGCACTATCGATGTTCACATCAAAAACATCCGCCAAAAACTGGGGGATGCAGGCCGCCACAGCCGCTTTATCGAAACTATCCACGGTGTGGGCTATCGGCTCGTGCCCGAAGGCAAACGGAGCTAATCTATGCAACGACTCTGGGTGAAACTCATGGGCGCGTTTGCGGCCATCATCGTCGTCGGTATTGTGGTCACCGTCCTTTTGGCGTGGCAAGGGACGGTGACCCAGGTTTCGCATATTGCCGTCGGCAACCGCATGGTGCAGCCTTCGGTGCTGCGCCAGAATCTGATCGATTTCTACGCCAGCCAGCGCAGTTGGGAGGGGCTGGAGCGGCGGCTGGCGCAATTGGTGGTTGGCAGCGCCGGCCACGGCATGATGCACGGCATGATGGGCAATGGTCAGATGATGCGAATGTTCGATGGCACCGTCCTTGTGTTGGATGCCGCTGGGCAGCCCATCGCCAGCCTGGGGGATCTGAGCAACCTCTCGCCGTCGCTGCGTTCAGGGCAGGATGGCTGGCCTCTGCTTTTGGACGGTGAGCGCATTGGCATGTTGATCGTCGAAGGGACCCCGATCACCGGCCTTGACAGCGATTCGCTGGTGTCCGCCGTGACGAGGGCCGTACTCACGGCGGCGTTGGTGGCGGCAGCCGTCGCCTTTGTGCTGGGCGCAGTCTTGATCCGTCAGATCACCCGCCCGCTGGCCCAACTGAACAGCGCTGCCAAAGAGATCGCGGTTGGCGATCTCAACGTGCGCGTCAACGTCGCCAGCCGCGATGAAGTCGGCCAACTGGGCGAAACCTTCAACGGCATGGTCGCCTCACTCGCCACCCAGGAAAGTCTGCGCCGCAACTTGATGGCCGACATAGCCCACGAACTGCGCACCCCGCTCACCGGCATCCAGGGCACAGTCGAAGCCATGCAGGATGGCATCTTCCCCATGAGCGCTGAGCCGTTGGAAAGCATCCACGAAGGGGTGATGTTGCTCAACCGGCTGGTGGAGGATCTGCGCACGCTGGCCCACGCCGAAGCCGGCCAGCTATCACTGCACAAAGAAAGGGTGGACCCGGCCGCATTGGCGGCGCGCGCCCGCACCGCTCAACTGCCCCAGGCGCAGCAGCGAAACATTGCCCTCTCTTTGTCGGTTGCAGATGCGCTGCCCACGATTTGGGGCGACGAGGAACGTTTACAGCAGGTATTGGGCAATCTGTTGGCCAATGCCCTGCGCCACACCCCCAGCGGTGGCGCCGTGGATCTCAACCTTTCCGCCGCCAACGGACAGGTCGATATCGCAGTTGTCGATAGCGGCGAAGGCATTGATCCCGCCGATCTGCCCTACGTCTTCAACCGTTTCTATCGAGGAGATCCCTCGCGCAGCCGCTCAACCGGCGGCAGCGGGTTGGGATTGGCGATAGTGCGCCAATTGGTCGAAGCCCACGGCGGGCATGTCCGCGTTGAAAGCCCCCCCGCTGGCAGAGCCCACGGCACCGCGGTCCACGTTCAACTGCCGGTGACGCAGGCCCATCCCCGAATCTCTTAATCGCTTAACCCGCGCCAATTTCTATCCAGGCGATCACGGCGTATAATAGACCCGCCAGGTTGCAGAAAACCTGGCGGGTCTACACAGAGTCTCTCCGATACTGTCATGTCTGCAAAGGATACTCATGAGCAGCAAGATTCCCAGCCTGACCTCGATGGTCGCCTGCGCCGGTTGAGCGTCCAAGCTCCCGCCAGGGACGTTGTCGCAGGTCGTGCGACAGATTGCCAATCTATTCCCGGCAGAGGAACACGCCGAAGTCCTGATTGGTCTGGGCGAGCCGGACGACGCCGCCGTCTACCGGTTGGATGAAGAACGGGCGTTGATCAAAACCACCGACTTCTTCACGCCAATCGTTGACGATCCGTGGACGTACGGCGCCATTGCCGCCGTCAACGCCATGAGCGATGTCTATGCCATGGGCGGCGAAGTGCTCTTCTGCCTCAACATTGCCGGATTCCCTGAGACATTGGATCTGGAAATCGTGGCGCGCATTTTTGCCGGCGGCGCTTTCAAGGTGCGTGAGGCCGGCGCTGCGATTGCTGGCGGTCATACCGTCACCAACCCCGAACCCTTTTACGGGCTGAGCGTCACAGGTATCGTCCACCCTGATCAGATCATGCGCAAAGGGGGCGCGCAGGCCGGGGATCGGCTCTTTCTCACCAAGCCGCTGGGTACGGGGGTCATCACCACGGCGGCCAAACTGGCGGGCGAATCTGAGGGGACGGCGCGCCGGCTGCTACGCAAGGCGCAGGGCAAGATCGATCTCGACGTGCGCCATCTCGACGCGGCCATCGCCTCGATGATGCGGCTGAACCGGGCGGGGGCGCGGGCCGCCCGCGAGGCCAATGTGCGCAGCGCTACCGACATCACCGGTTTTGGGCTGCTGGGCCACGCCAGCGAAATGGCCGTTGCCAGCGCTCAACTCAACGGCGTTGGCTTCCGCATCCGCGCCGGAGATGTGCCCACCCTGCCCGGCGTCTTCGATTACCTCAAATCGGGTTATCTAACTCGCGGCAGCACCCGCAACCCCGATCACTACGGCGCGCATGTCCACATGGATACGAAGGTCTCCGATCTCCAGCGTACCTTGCTCTGGGAAGCGGAGACCAGCGGCGGTCTGCTCCTCTGTGTCCCTGCGGCGGGGGTAGAGACCTTCCGCTCTGCCTGCGCCGGCGCGGATCAACCCTGTTGGGAGATCGGGGAAGTGGCGGCCGATCTGTCGGGGATCGAAGTAGTGGGGAGTAATGAGTAATGAGTAATGAGTCAATGTCATTAAGTTAACGAGTCGGTTTGTAGGTAGAAGGGAAACGGCGTCGCTGAACCGACTTTTTTCTAGGTGCAGAACGGTCTGTGCGAATAGGCTCAATGGTAAGAAGCATCTGTTGCCAAAGAGCGTCCAAGAGAGACTGAATGTGGTTTCGGGAGAAAAGTAGCACGATAGTATCCTTGAGTTTGGAAAGCAGATTGGTCATATTGACCTGATAGGTATGCTTGCGAGTGGCGGTCTGCTGAGCCACCACCGGCTGAGCAGGATGAGCGAGGATGGCAGCCAAGTTCTTGGTGAAAAGGGAGGCATAGAAATCCTGGCGAATAGCGAGAGGAGAAAGGCCACTCCAGTTCTCCACTTCGAGCCGGGACTTGAGTTGTTTGTAGTCCTCTTCAATGGGCCAACGCTGCTGGTAGAGGGCAGCAAAGCAAGCGGTTGGGAAACGGACTGCGTCGTGCAAAGAGGTGGCGAGTACCTCCACTTCGCCACTGGGCAAATCGACTCTGACCAGCCGCAACGTGAAGGTATCACACTCAAAGCCATGGGCTTTACACAGGGCGCGTGAGGTAGGACACAGCGAGAGCGTCACCACTTTGTCGGTTTCACCGGAAGCAATCAGCGCTTGAGCCGCCGACCACTTATGCGTTTCAAGCCGTGCGCAGAAATCGGCACCGCT
>JAHBVG010000011.1 GCA_019637695.1 Caldilineaceae bacterium
ACCAGACGCAACAGGCGGCCTTCGTCGCGGCCCTCTTTCTCTAAACGGCGGATCTTCAGCTCGCGTTGGCGTTCGGTCAGATCCTCAGGCAGCGGACGATCTTCGAGCGACTTCTCTTCGGCGGCTTCCGACGTATCCAGAGCGGACTCGATTTGATCCACCACAAAACCCAAACTGCCCCGGCGCTGAATCCGTTTGCGCACAATCTCCGAAAGACCTACAAAGGCCCCGCCACAAATAAAGAGAATGTTGCGCGTATCGAGTGGGATAAATTCCTGTTGAGGATGTTTGCGCCCTGGCGTCGGCGGCACGTTGACCGTCGTCCCCTCAATGATTTTGAGCAGGGCTTGCTGTACCCCTTCTCCGCTCACATCACGGGTGATGCTGGGATTGTCGCCGCCTTTGCGCGAGATTTTGTCGATCTCGTCGATGTAGACAATGCCATAAGCGGCGCGCGCCGGATCCCAGTCCGCGGCCTGAAGCAGGCCAACAAGGATGCTCTCCACGTCCTCGCCTACATAGCCCGCTTCGGTGAGGCTGGTGGCGTCGGCAATGGTAAAGGGGACATCAAGTAGTGTCGCCAACATTTGGGCCAGCAGCGTCTTGCCGCTACCGGTAGGGCCGACGAGCAGCACATTGCTCTTTGAAAGTTGGACATCCTCGCTGTCATCAAGGAGGGGAGGGCTATCGCCTGTTTCGCGGGCGACGCCGCTGCCAGAAATGCGCTTATAGTGGTTGTACACCGCCACCGAAAGCACCTTCTTCGCCTGATCCTGGCCGATCACAAATTGATCCAAATGCTGGACAATCTCGCGCGGGCTGGGGACACGCTTGGGGCGTGGCGCAGCGCTGGTTGTGTTTCCATCTACGCCGATGCCTTCTTCGAGCAGAATTTCGGCGCCGAGACGAACACATTCATCACAAATGTAGACTCCTTCAGCGCCTGCAATCATCCGCTGCACTTCGGACTCTTCTTTTCCACAGAACGAACAAATACGCATTTTACCGACCTGTTTGTTGCTCAAAGGTTGCTCTGTGCAACCTGTTAAACTTGGCATCACTGGCAGCGCGCTGCTTTATTCATCATTATGGCGCAGACGATCTATGCCTGTGGTCCTTATTGTACAGGAAAGTAGACGAAAGAAAAATCAACCGAGCCTGCAACTTACATCCCCATCCCTTTGGAGAGGTGCAAGATTTTGCGTCTTTCCTCACAGGAAAGGCGTAGACAATTCTGCAGGGCTTCGCTTCCTTGTCTACGCCTCTCGATTCTAGGTGATATTCTGCTTTGGATGGGCTCGGCTACTCTGCTGCTTCCTCGGCCTTGTGCGATTGATCCTCAATTTGCTTGTTGCCAGCGCCGTTTGTGCCAGGGATCTGCACCTGTCCATTGACGATTTGCACAATGTCCGATGTGTCACCCAAGACCTCGTCGACAAGGCCAAACTGCTGCGCTTCAAGCGCCTGCATATAACGGTCGCGCAGGAAGGTCTCTTCGATCTTCTTCCAATCGTGGCCGGTATGTTTGCCCACCAGATAGAAAAGCTGTGTCTGCAAGCGTTCCTGTTCGCGGAAGGCGATACGCACATCCTCGGTGTAGCCGCGCGCGCCGCCGCCCGCCGGGTGCATGTGGATGGTGGCATGGGGGAGGGCGTAGCGCTTGCCTTTGGCGCCCGCTGCCAACAGGACCGTCCCCATACTGGCGGTGACGCCGACGGCGAAAGTATGGACCGGCGCATCGATCATCTGCATGGTGTCGTAAATGGCAAGCCCCGAATAGATGATACCACCTGGGCTGTTGATGAACATCTGGATCGGCTGATTGGGATCTTCGGAATTGAGATAGAGCAATTGCGCCACGATCAAGTTGGCGACCTGATCGTTAATAGGAGTACCCAAAAAGATAATACGCTCCTTTAACAGGAGGCTATAAATATCAAACGCTCGTTCACCCCGGCCAGTGTTTTCGATCACCATGGGGATGACATTGGTGGGACTTAGTGAATTTGGAAACATGGTCCTCTCCATTTCCTGATAAACGCGCTATGGGAAGGTGGAATTGCCTTCTAGGAGATGTTGAGTTCAGATGCTCGCCTGTTTGCGATAACACACTGCTCTCTATTTATACAATAGAGAGCAGTGTACAAGGAAACTGTATGAATAGCCCTATTTCGACGTTTGCATTCTGTTAGCATTGCCCACGGCAACGGATTACGACTCTTTATGTTCAACCTCTTCGCCAAACTCGGCGACTGGTTCCGCTGCGCTCTCGTCCGTTACCTCTTCAGCCACCTCTGCCGAAGGTCCATCTGCGGAAGCCATCTCTGCGGAAGCTTCCTCTGCGGCGGCTTCCTCTGCCGGCGCTTCATCCACATCTGCGCCGAGTTCAGGCACTTCCTCGCCGCGGGCGATGGCTAGAATTCGGGCCACGGTCTTCTCGCTGATGATCTGCTCATCGATCACTGCACGGTTAGGCGCCCGGCGCATCATATCGAGGACATTATCGCGCGATTCTTTCTGTTCGTCAGTGGCGTCTTCATCCCCTGCGCCGAAGATTCGGTTCAATCGCTCGTCAAATTCGGCCTCGGTCGGCTTGATCCGCTCGGCGTCTGCGATCTGACCAATCACCAGGCTACGGCGCAGAAGTCTCTCTGCCTGTTCGCGCAACCCGTCGCGATACTGCTGCATGGTCTGCCCGGTCAACTGCAAAAAGTGTTCAAGGCCCTGGAGACCCATCTGGCGCACCTGCATGTCGGTGTTGCGCGCCATCTGATCGAGCTCAAGGTCCACGGCGGCCGGCGGATAATCGAGTTCGCTCATCTCGACAATTTCTTCGAGTACCTTCTCTAGATACTCGCTTTCTGCCTCGGCGGCCTGTTCCTCGCGCAGAGACTCGCGGATGCTTTCGAGCAGGGCGTCGGCGGTTTCGTATTCGCCGATGCTCTGGGCGATCTCATCGGTCAATTCTGGTTTCTGATAGGCCTTAATCGTATGGACGGTGACATGGAAGCGTACATCCTTGCCGGCGTACATGCTGGGGCTATCTTCAGGCCAGGCAATGTCGAAGATCTTTTCGGCGTTGGGTTCCATGCCTACCAATTCCTCGTCAAAGCCCATCGGCTCCATCGGGTTCTCTTGGTCGGGGGTAATGTCCCAATCGTTTTCATCGAGGACGACAGTCTCTGTCTCGTTGCCCTCTTTGTCGAGTACCACAGCGCGGACATCAATGGTTATCAGATCGCCGTACTCACTGGGGCGATCCACATCTACATAACCAGCCTCGCGCTCCAAGATGTTGTCAATGCGTTCCTGGACTTGGGCTTCGTCGATTTCGGGCTTGACTTCCTCAACGCGTAGGCTGCGGTAATCGCCCAACTTGACTTCAGGCGACAGGGGGATGGTCAATGTGTAGCGCAGGGGATCGAGATCGATATTGTCCAACGACGCCGTCGCATACGGCTCAATATTTTCCTGCTCAATCGCCGTGCGGAAGACTTCCTGGCCGAGTTCGTCTACAAATTCTTCAAACAAAGCGCCCATGCCTACATGGCGAACCACCATGTTGTAAGGCGCACGCCCTTGACGAAAGCCCGGAATGCGTAGTTGCCCGGCGACCTTGCGCGCTGCCTTGCGCAATTCCTGGTCCACCCGCTCCTGCCCGACCTCAATGATCATCTCCAACTGGCGATTCTCTTTAGGTTCCGTCGAAATCTTCAGCGACATCTGCTCTTTTCACCTCTCTAAGCGCCCGCTGTCGCTCTCACGCTAACGTGAGCCAGTTGGACGCAACTGTTGTTCTCTATGGCAAAATTTAGTGGCGGCATCGTCCCTCCTCGAAAGCTGGTTCGACACCGGTTCAATGCTAACGCGTAGTATAACATACGCCAATCGGGGGAACAAAGCGAAGGGGGCTAAATGTGAATTGAAGATTTTAGAGTAGGGATTGGTGACTGGTGACTGGGGATTAGGAGATTTCAGTGCTGTCCCCAATCCCCAGTCACCAGTCACCAATCCCTAAATTCTCTTAAACGCCTTTTCCAACTCATTGGCCGAGAGTTGGATCAGGGTGGGGCGTCCGTGGGGGCAGGTGCGCGGGGATTGGCATTCTTCCAACTGGCGCACCAATTCTTTCATCTCCAGATCGCTCAGCACTTGACCGGCTTTGATCGAGGCACGCTTGCAGACCATCTTCACCAGTTGTGCTTCCAATTCCTCGCCCACAAGATCGCGAGTATGGACCATTCCTTGCAGGATATCATCAAGCACGCGGTTGGCGTCCCCTTCGGCGAGGACCGCCGGCATCGCACGCACGAGGAACGTATCCCCACCGAAGGGATCGATCTCGAACCCGGCTGCGTGTAATTCATCTAAATGTTCTGCCACAATGCCGGCGCGCACATCGCCCACATGCAGCGTGAGCGGCTCTAGCAACCCTTGCCGGGGAATGCCGCTGCCGAAGCGTTGCGCCATGAACCTCTCGTACATTATTCGTTCGTGTGCGGCGTGCTGATCGATGAGATAGAGACCCTCTGGCCCTTCTGCCACCACGTACATGGCCCCGACCTGGCCTACCACGCGCAAGGGTGGCAACTTGCGTTCCATAGGATGAGGCGCAGCCGGTTGATTCCGCTGTGGCTCGTCTGCCTGTGGCGCCTCTGGCTGGGAGCGCAAATCCACCGGCGGCGCGGGCGGCAGATAGAGTTCCATCTCTGCCTGGCCTTCCGCTTCGGGGATGGGCGAACTGGGCAGCGACTGGCGCGCCATCCACAAGGGCTCTACTGTGGCTGTGCGTCCACTCTCCGGGGAGAGGATCGGCTGAGGATGGCTCAAGGCCAGCCCGGGCACGTTGGCGTGTTCCACAACGGCGCGGCGCAGCACCTTTTGCACATCCGAAAAGATCTGGCGCGCCTGCAAGAAGCGCACCTCTGATTTGCGCGGGTGGACGTTCACATCGAGTTCTTCGGGTGGCGCTTCGATGAAAATCACCGCCAATGGATAACGTCCTACGGGCAAAAAGGTGTGATAGGCTTGCACCACGGCGTGGGCCAGATTGCGATCTGCAATGGGGCGGCGGTTGACGAAGATATCAATATAGGATCGATTGGCGCGTGTCACCGTGGGCAGGCTGATGTAGCCGGAGACGGTGACTGGGGATTGGTGGCTGGGGTAAGTCACCTCATCCATGAAGCTGATTTCATCGGACAGATCGCCAGCGGGGATGGGGAAGGCGTCGCCCTTGTTCTTGCCAATCGGGATCATCTGGCGCGCTTCGTCGAGCGTGTAAATCTTCGCCAGCACCTCCAGTGCGTCGCCGCTGCCGGTAGATTGGAAGACCATGCGCCCATCCACTACCAGGCTGAAGCGTCGATTGGGGTGGGCTATGGCGGCATGTTGCACAATGCTGCGGATCTGCCCCGCCTCGGCGTTGGCCTGACGTAGATACTTTTTGCGCGCCGGTACGTTGTAAAAAAGATGCTCCACGTTGACGATGGTGCCCACGGGCAAGCCAGCGCGACTCTGGCTGACGATCTGACCCCCTTCGGCGCGCAATTGCGCGCCGAACTCCTCGCTGCGGTGGCGGCTGCTCAGCGTCAACTGGCTGACGGCGGCGATGCTGTAGAGCGCCTCCCCGCGAAAGCCAAAGGTGAGGACATGGGCCAGATCTTCGATCTGACGGACTTTGCTGGTGGCGTGGCGTTCCAGCGCCAGGGCGATCTCCCCGCTGGGGATGCCGCCGCCGTTGTCGACAACGCGCAGCAACCGCTGTCCGCCCTCTTTGATCTCCACGCGGATCTCGGTGGCGTCAGCGTCGATGCTGTTCTCGATCAATTCCTTAACGGCGTTGGCCGGGCGTTCCACCACCTCGCCCGCGGCGATCTTGGCGGCAACATCTGGGGCTAAACGTTGAATGGTCATAGAGTAGATTATAGCATAGGGGATCAGGGATCGGGGACTGGGGACCTGGTGTTGTATCTGAAATCTCCTAATCGCCCAATTACTTGTAGTGAGAGATTAGGCGATTAAGAGATTTCAGTCCCCAGTCCCCAGTCCCCAATCCCTCACGCCTTCCACAACGTCGCCGCAATGTAGCGCTCGCCGTCGGGATCGTCGTTGAAGTAATAGACCGTGACGATCGATCCATCGGCGCGTTGAACCGTGCGCGGATAGCCTAGATCGTGGTTGCCGCCGCCTGCGCGCAGAACGATAGGATCGCTCCATGTCGCGCCGTCATCGCGGCTGAGCAGGGCGTGGATAGCGTAGGGCGAGTTGCGATAGCCATAGGTCAGGCAGAGCCGCCCATCGTGGAGTCGGGTCAGCGTGGGTGGATTGCCGCCGCGCCCTGTATCCGCTGCCGGGTGCGAGAGGTGACGCCAGCTTTCGCCAAGATCATCCGACGCGTAGAGATCGATCCAGCAGAGGGGTGAGGAAGTCGTCTCGCTCCCCGCGCTACAACGCATCGCCGTGAGGATGCGTCCACTGGGGAGGTGTACGCTGGCGGGCATAATTGTGTAGCCATCGGGTTCGGGCGTCACCCAAGAGCGGAAGGCGAACGTGCGCCCGCCGTCGGTTGTCTGCGCACAGAGGACGCGACCTTCCTCGCCGTTGGGTTGGGCCGCCGTCAACATGAAGAGCGCCTGGTGTAGGCCGATCACAAGCACATCGGTGCGGGCGGCGATCCCGCTCTGCCCAAAATCGGGCAGGTGGAACGGTCCTTGCCAGGAGTGGCAGCGATCTTGCGAAACGTAGAACCAGGATCGGGCCCCGGCCTTTAGCCCAGAGCGAGCGCATAGAAACGCGCCATCGGGATTGGTGAAATCGACCGCTCCCCCGCAGGGTCGCAGCGCATCGTCGAGCAATGGGCCGATCTGCAACTCTGGGATCACATGCTCGTCCGCCGAAAGCCCACGGTTGCCGGGAATCGGCGCGGGGATCGGCTCGACCGTCCACGAGTCGCCGCCATCCACACTGCGCGCCTGCATGGTGACAAAGGGCTTCGCCTTGTCTCGCGGGTGGAACTGTCCATCTGGCTGCAAATGGCCCAGCGTAAACCCCACGACGATCTCATCGCCCCAGCCCCAGATTCCATAATTGGCGGGCCAGCCAGCGTAGCGTCCCTCTTCGCGGAAAATGGTGATATGGCGCATGAATACAGGCTCCGAAATCAGGGTAATTGGGTATTGGGTATTGGATAGTGGGTAGTGGCGAGATCTCCTCAATACCCAATACCTAATATCCAATACCTAATCTTTAATACCCAATCTCTACTCTCACATCCCCGCCAACGCGCGGATATCCTCTTCCTGGCCTGGATGCATAATGGCCTGCTGCACACGCCAGGCGATCAGCTTTTCCATCTCGGCGGGGGGGAGTTTCGCCGCGCCGCCCAGTTGATAGACGATCTTGGTGATCTCTGCCACCTGCTCCAATTTTTCAAGGCGCAGGTAGGCTTCCAATGGGCTGCTGCCCACAGTGACGCTACCGTGTCGGCGCAGAACCAGAGCGTCGCAGCGTGCGATCAACTCGCTGATCACCTGCGCGCCTTCCGCGCTGGATGGGGTGGCATACTCCGTGGTGGGGATCAGCCCCAGCCCGAGGACAACATCGGGGAGGAAGCAGGGCGCGATCTCAATGCCGAGGATGCTCAGCGCCACGGCGTTGGTCGGGTGGGCGTGGACCACGGCGCGGATCTCCGGGCGCTGGCGGTAGGCTTCCAAATGCAGGAGCAACTCGCTGCTTGGGCGCAGATTCTGATTGGCCTCGGTGCGCGGGCCAACCGGCTCAACATCCCAATCCACCACCAGCAGTTGATCGACATTGAGCAACCCTTTGCTGAAACCCGATGGCGTACACAGGAAGCGATCCTCGCCCAGCCGCGCGCTCACATTGCCGTCCGCCGCACCCGTCAATCCCTTCTGCCAGAGCATATGGCAGACCTGAATGATCTCGCGGCGCAGTTCTTCCTCACTGCGGATGGGCGCCGTCCGCTTTTCAACTTTATACCGAATCGGTGCAGTACTCATTCGAATCTCCTTGAGAGTTAGGTTGATATCTTTTTGTGAAGTATAACACGAGGATAGGTTTTTGCTCGCTGTTTGGCGTGTGGTAGACTTCCCCAAAGTGTGAAGGATAGGAGCCTGTTGGCCCATTGGGAGGTAGCGTTTTGGAGAAATTGATCGTTGCCTGTGTGCAACAGCGTATGCGTCTACCCGAAACGGTGGACGAATATCGCGAAGATCTCCGCCGTTTTTTGCGCGCGGCGGCCAACAAACGCGCACGTCTGGTGATCTTCCCCGAACTGGCGGGGATGATGACCGCGCCCCCTCTGCTGCGCGGAACCCATGCTACGCTCTTCAAACGGGTGGATCGAGCGCGTCGTCGTCAGGCGTCACTCTGGCAAAAGACCACCGGTCACGTTGCCGGCGCTGCCGTCAAATTCCTCAAGGTGGATCTGCGGCGACTCTTTGCCGGTCTGCTCGAACTCAGCGCGTCCGATCTCTGGCAGCAATATATAGAGGTCTATGGTGGGCTGGCGCGTGAATTTGATCTGACCCTGGTTGCCCCTAGCGCCTACCTGCCTGACCCGTTGGATGGTGTGATCCGCAACGTAGCGGCTGTCTTCGGCCCGCATGGAGATCTGCTGGGTTACCAGGCCAAAGGGTTGCTCCACGCCGAGGATACGGATCTGGCGCAGCCGGGCAACGAATGGCGGGTGATCCCCACCGATGTGGGACGGATCGGGCTGATGCTGGGCAGTGATATGCTCTACCCCGAAGTGGGACGGCTGCTGGCCTATCAGGGCGCTGAGATCCTGATCGGTCAGGGCGCGGCGATGGATCGTTCTCTTTACGAAAAGTTGCGCGCGGGGATGTTAGCCCGTATGCAAGAAAATCAACTCTTTGCCGCCATCAGCTTTTTGGTGGGACCCAACGAATTTGGTCGCCGCGCCGAACGTTCCCCTTTTGTGGGCAAATCGGCCATCTTCGCCCCCCAAGAATTGACGCCTGCTTTCAGTGGTGTGCTGGTGGAAATGTCCAACGTGCGCAGCGAGAGCGTCCTCGCCGCCGTTTGGGATTTCCCTGCGCTCAAAGAATTATGGGAAACATCCGAGATCCCCGTGCGCAGCCAGAACTCTCCACAGCAGAACGCCCCCCTGTTGGCTGCGCTCTACCAACAGTTGAATCGGCTGCCCAAAAGTGAGGATCTATTGGCGCTGCCCGAATATAGCCAGGCGCACACTGCCGACCTGCACAGCCTGGACGAACTGCCCGTGCTGGCCTCGGTGACGGCGCGTTGGCCGCTGCTCTCGGCGGGTGACCATCACGCTGCTCACCACGAGGATCATGGCGACGTTGAGATCCTCAACGAAGATGGCGACTCCGCCTTCCTCCGCTCGGCGCGAAACCACGTCGGGGATAAAAAGGAGCCGGTGGTGGAAGAAGAGACCCAGGAGATGGACGCGCTGCTAGAGCCGACTCCGAGAGACGGCGGAGACGAGCCGCGCTGACGAGGAGATAAGATGGCCCAGCATCCGTTGAACCTGACTGTTCGCTTTATTTTGGAGATTGCGGCGTTGGCGGCCATGGGTTACTGGGGATGGGGCGCGGCGGACGGAGCTGGGCGTTACTTGTTGGCTGTGGGCCTTCCGCTGTTGGCAGCAGCGGCTTGGGGAACCTTCCGCGTGCCCGGCGATCCGGGTAAAGGACTCGTTCCTGTGCCGGGGACGCTGCGCCTGCTTTTGGAAGGTATCTTCTTTGGCTTTGCAGCCTGGGCGCTCTTTGCTGCTGGCGCAACAACCTACGCATGGATCTTCACCGCCGTCGTCCTCGTCCATTACGCCCTCTCGTACGACAGGATCGGCTGGCTCATTCGCCACGAATAGATCACCGCAACGCCGTGCGCACTGCTGCTTGCGCCAAAACCTGGTTGGAGGCGATCAACGGCGCAGGCAGATCCCCATCCTTCAGCGCCAGCGGGATTTCGGTGCAGCCGAGGATCAACGCCTGCGCGCCTCGTTCGATCAATTTCTTCCCCGCTTCACAGAGTTGCCGCCGGGCGCTTTCGGTCACACCCGCTCTCTTGATCCCTGCTTCTCCGTAGATTGCATCCATCATCTGGGCGATTTCGTCCTCGGTCGGTTCCACCGGCGACAACCCTTCGCCCAATAGCGCCCGCTGGTACAATTTCACTGCCAACGTACCGCTCGTCGCCAGGATGCCCACGCGTTCCACCGCCGGATGCTCACGACGGATCACCTGCGCCGTCTCACCGATCATATCCAAAATAGGAATTCTGCTGGCGGCGCGCAGATCATTGAGGAAATAATGGGCCGTGTTGCAGGCAATGACGGCGAAATCCGCGCCCATCCCCGCCAACCGGTGTAGCCCGTCGAGCATGATCGGGCGTGGATCATCCCCGCCGTGTAGGATCGCCTCGCTGCGGTCAGGGACAGCCGGATTGTTCACAATCACCACCGGAATATGATCCTGATCGCGGCGGGCGGGCGTCGCTTTCACAATCCGATCAAAGAGATCCACCGTCGCCGCCGGTCCCATACCGCCGAGGATGCCGATTGTTTTCATGGCGTTACACCGAGGTTTTCATGCGTTGGCGATGTTCTGTGCCATAGCGCAACGCCTCGTCGAGGAAAGCTTCAATATTCTCCAAACGGTTGCCAGCGACGATGCCATTGCCAGCGGCCAGGCAGAGCCCCCCGTCGGGTCGGTCAAAGGTGTCGATGAGGAAGCGCACCTCACGGCGCACGTCGTCGGGCGTGCCTTCGGGCAGGATGTGCTGCACGTCGAAACCGGCCAGGAAGGTCATGCGGTCTCCATATTTCTGCGCCACGGCCACCTCGTCCATGGTCCCCTTCTGTACAGGATGGAAGACATCCACCCCGGCTTCGATGAGATCGTCCATGATGGCGGTGTTGTTTCCGCACGAATGCAACCACCAATGCAGATCATACTCGGCCAGCGCCCTGCCCATGCGCATGTAGTAGGGCTTGATCAGGGAGCGGAAGGTCTCCGGCCCCATGAAAAGCTGGCGCTGATGGCCCAGATCGTCGCTCGTCCAGAAGCCGTCGGGCTTGATCTCGCGCACGGCGCGGCGCAGGTAGCCTTCATAGACGTTGCAGAGCGCGTCGTGCAGCCGGTGGACCTCCTCTGGGTTGAGGTAATAATCCATCAGCAGGTTCTGCATTCCACGGATGGCCCACGGGCGCTCAAAGAAGAGCCGCCACCAGCCAAAGAGCAGGTAGCGTCCTTCGCGGCGGATAGACTCGGCCTGGGCGACCAGCGCATCCATCTGCGCATCGTTTTCCGGATCGGGCAGCTTTGCGATGAACTCGTCCAGTTTGGCCCAATCGTCGATGGCCGGGCGATTGTCCAACCCGCCCTCGGTGGGCAATTCCCAGGAGAGACCCATGCTTTCGGGGACGACGGGCTGAATAAAGAGGATGGGCGCGTCCTCCGGGTAGGGGTCGAACCTCTGCAAACGGTCGCCGTACTGCTCGACCAGCCCTTCGCCCCACCACTTGGCGCGCACCAGCGGAATGCGCGATGGATAGCCCCGATCCAGCGCTTTGATGACTTCCTCGCGGGGGAGTGGTTCCCAACGGTGTGTGGTCATGATTTTCTCCAGAAGCAGGTAGCAGATAGCAGGTGGCAGGTAGCGCAGAGGGAGAAGGTTACACCCAGTCCCCAGGTAGCTATACAGCCATATACCGTAGGGGCACGGGTGGGGGCGGGATCAAACATCAGGCTCATGGCGAGCATACTTCCCGCTCCCACCCCACCTGTATAGTTACGTCCCCATTCACCAGTCCCCAGTCCCCAATCACCAATCTCCGTTCACCACCGCCTCCGCCGTCTGTTGCGCTTGATGGACGCAGTCGGGGAGACCGATGCCGCGGTAGGCGCTGCCGGTGACGTGGATGCCCGGCGGCAGGGCGGCTTCAATGGCGGCCACGCGGTCGAGGTGGCCCACGTCGTATTGGGGATTCGAGCGCGGCCAGCGGTAGATACGGTGGAAGAGCGGCTCCGCACCCACGCCGACCATAACCTTCAACTCGGCGCGCACCCGGCGCAGCGCTTCGTCGTCGTCGAGATCCATCATGTGCGGGCTGCGCGAACCGCCGAAGAAGACGCGCGCCAGCACATGATCCTGGGGGGCGCGGCGGTTGAACTTGGTCGAACTCCAGGTGATGGCGTTGACGTCGCGCGCTTCGCTGCGGGGGACAACGATACCGAAACCGGGGTAGTTGTCCGGCACATCCTGGCGGCGGAAGGCCAGCGAGATCGTGCCCGTTCCGACGTAACGGATGCCGTCGAGCAACGTCGCCGCCTGCGGGGCGAGATCTGCCAGCAGATCCGCGCTGAAATAGGCCGGCGTCGCCAGGATGACGCGGCGGGCGACAATGGACGATCCGTCGCTGAGGTCGAGTCGATAGCCCTCCTGCGACGGGTGGATGGCGTCCACGCCGACGCGCAGGCGCAGATCGCCGGTCAATCTGGCGGTCAGCGCGTCGACCAGCGTGTTCATCCCATCCTTGAGCGACATGAAGACCGAGAGCGGCTTCGATCCATTTGCAGCGGGGGCTTTGGCCCTGGCCTCGTCCGCGGCTTTCTTCGAGGCCAACATGCCCTTGATCAGACTGCCGTGTTTCTCCTCAATGGCGCGGAAGCGGGGGAAGGTGGCGAGCAGGCTCTGTTTCTCCGCCTCGGCGTTGTAGATCCCCGACATGAGCGGCTCGGCGATTTTGTCCAATGCCTCGTTCCCCAGACGGCGCTGTACAAACTCGGCCAGCGTCTCGTCCTGGCCGTCTCGCTTGGCGGGGATGAGGAGATCCAAGCCCATGCGCAGCTTGCCCAGCGGCGAAATCAGCGGGGAGAGCGCAAAGGGCATAAACTGGGTGGGGATGATCATCAGCACGCCATCGGGCAGGGGCGTGGGCCGTCCGCGGTTGAGGACGTAGGTCTTGCGCTGGTCATCGTTGGTGGGGAGCAGATCCTCGCCCAGGCCCAATTCGCGCGCCAGGCCCATCGCCCACGGCTTCTGCGTGATGAACGAGTCGGGTCCGCCTTCCACCACAAAGGGCGCGTCGCCGAAGCCGTCCACCGTGTCGGTGCGCACCTTGCCACCCCAGCGCTCGCCCCGTTCCAGCAGGACATACGAGAGCGCGGGATCGCCCTTCTGCACATACCAGGCCGTACTCAATCCGCTGATGCCGCCACCGATGATAGCGATGTCAACGTGAAGGTTGTTGTTTGACATGAAAATTCCCTTTGGGATTTTAGATTGACGATTTTTGATTGACGATTTCTCGTCAACGAAAGTGTCTCCCAATTGGGAAACCGTTGCGTTGACCCGATAATCGTAAATCGTCAATCAAAAATCGGAAATCATCCGCGGCTCATAGGTGCAGAAGGGTTCCTCGCCCAGGTATTCGGCGGTCATGCCGTAGGCGCGGGCGCGGCAGCCGCCGCAGATTTTTTTGAATTCACAAAGGCCACACTTGCCGCCCAGCAGATCGGGGTCGCGCAGTTCGGCGAAGAGGGGCGAAGCTTCCCAAATTTGGCGGAAGGGCTGACGGCGGATGTTGCCCGCTTCCACAGGCAGATAGCCGCAGGGGAAGACCTCGCCGCGGTGGCTGACAAAGCAGACGCCCGTCCCCGCCAGGCAGCCTTTGGTCATGGCGTTCATGGCCGCGTCCCCGGAGTGACCGCCCGGATGACCACCCGGATGGCCGTTGCCGCCGGCGGCGCGCTGGCGATGGATGCTCTGCGGGCGCTCACGCATGATCCCCTGGCGTCGTTCCGCGGCCTGGCGCTGGCGCGCCACGCGGAAGTAGTGGGGCGCGCAGGTCGCCTTCAACTCGATGCCGCCCGCCATCTCGGCGTCGTACATCCAATTCAGGATCGACTCGTACTCGGTTGAGGTGATCTGCTGATCCTCGGCGATCTCTACGCCGCAGCCCACCGGCACGAGCAAAAAGAGATGGAGCGCGGCCGCGCCGAGTCCCTTGGCCAGGGCCAGCGTGTTGTCCATTTGGTGGGCGTTGTGGCGCGCCACCGTGGTGTTGATCTGATAGGGGACGCCCACGGCGCGCAAGTGTTCCATCCCCGCGATGGATTTGTCGAAGGATCCTTTGCCGCGGAAGATGTCGTGGGTGGACGCATCGGCTCCGTCGAAGCTGACGCTGACGCGGCGAATGCCCGACGCTTTGATCTCCTGAGCCACATTGCGGTCGATGAGCGTGCCGTTGGTCGCCAGCGCCACGATCAACCCGGCGTCGGCGGCGTGACGGGCGATCTCAAAAATGTCGGGGCGGAAGAGCGGTTCCCCGCCAGAGAGGATAAAGATAGGGCGGGCAAAGGCGGCGACCTCGTCGATGAGGCGGAACGCCTCGGCGGTGGTCAGATCTTGCGGAAGCAGTTGATCGGCGACCGTCATACGGCGGCAGTGGATACAGGCCAGATTGCAGCCTGCCGTCGTCTCCCAAAAGATCAACCGCGGCGGCGGATAGTGAGTAGCGTCCATTCAGTCTCTCCCCTAATGGCAACTGCGAAATGTGCAACGCCCATGCGCGCCATTTCAATCTACGGGGAGAGATCCACGCCGTCACCCTACAGGGGCAGAGGTGTTGACCTGTCCATCTGTCTAGAATCGAGGGAGGAACGGGGAGAAGCAGAGAATCGATCACAGATTGCACAGATCTACGAGGATGCTCTCTCCGCTGGTTCCCAATGGTTACCGCCCCTTAACTTAATGACATTGAGTAGGAATGTTCGGCGCTCTCGGCGGCGCTCTTTCTCTGGCGCAGACCCTCTCTCCACCGCACGTGAACTTCGCCTCTATGTCGCGCCATCGGGGAGCGCTCCTGGCGGAGGTAGGGTGATTTGAGGAGGACCGTCCATGAACGAAAAGACCGTTTCGGTGACAGAACTCCGCCGTGATCTCCACACAGCGCTGCGCGAGGTGCAAGCGAACACGTCGATCATCATCACCCACCGCGGACGGCCCGTTGCCGTGATGGTGAATCCGGCTGTGTACGAAACGCTGCGCGGGGATGAACTGTCCCCAGCATGGCCGGCTGGTTATTTTGAAGAGACCTATGGCGCCTGGCTAAGGATTCGTTGGAGCGTCCACCACAAGGGGAGGACATCAGGCAGATCAAGGTGTGAGAATCGATGGATCGTGCCAATCGACTGCGGTATACCATGCACGTGAAAGTCGGCTCCATGCCGTGCGACCGGTAACCGGTCCTAGCTGCGTTGGGGTGATTTTTTTGTTGGACACATGCTATAGTTGAACAGAGCAAGCGGCCCGCCTTCAGGTACTGCCGTCTGCGTGATTTTGTCGACGATTGGTTGACTAGAAGACACAACACAGAGGACACGGAAAGCGCAGAGCTACCCACACTCTCCGCATCTTGTAGTCTGCCGCTGAAGAAGTCTATAATGCTTACCCTGCCAATCCTCCCTCTCAATCACTAGAATCAGGATTTTTCCATGTTAAACAGTGACATTTTGAGTGGAATTTTTCGAGACTCAAACTACGGTATCGATCTCTTCAGTGAAGCAGAAATCGATATATTGCGCCAAACTATTGTCAGCAAACCGGGAAAAGGTCAGACGCTCCATTACATCAAATGTTTGGTGCGCAACCGTGAACTTGCACTCAAACCCGAAGAGATTGTGCGCCAACTTTATCTGCAACGTTTAATTCGTCAGTATGGCTATGAACGTCGACGGATTGCGGTTGAACACCCTGTCTACTTTGGCCGCCAGAAGAAACGGGCCGATATTGTGATCTTTGACCAGGAACGCCCAACCGTCGAATACGTGATCATTGAAGTGAAAAAGCCAAAGCTGCTGGACGGTAAGAACCAATTGCGTTCCTACTGCAATGCTACCGGCGCACCAATGGCCATTTGGACAAACGGACAGGAAATTTCCTACTATCATCGGCGCGATCCCAACTACTTCGAACCGATTACCGATATCCCCAATGCCAAACAGCAGTTGAGTGATATTCTCAACGAGCGTTTCACTTGGCGGGATCTAGTGGTCAAAGACACCATTACCAATGATCGCAAATCGCTTAAACAGATTATTCTGGACATGGAAGATGAAGTGCTGGCGAATGCGGGGGTCGATGTCTTTGAGGAAGTGTTCAAGCTGATTTTTACCAAACTCTACGATGAGATGCAGAGCGCAGATGATCGCAAGTGGTTGGATCGCTTCCTTAAACGAGAACTGCCGAACCCAGAAGATCGGGCAGATTTTGAGCGAGTCCAACAGGTACTTGCGAATATGTTCGACAACGATTTCCGTGTGATGGAGTTTCGCAACACTGGGCAATCGGACAGCCAGCTTTATACCAAAATTCAGGGGTTGTTTAATGATGCCAAACGGCGTTGGGGTGGTGTTTTTGCCTCTGACAGCCGTATTGAGTTAACCCCGTCTCACCTTTCCGTCTGTATTGCCAGTTTGCAAAATGCCAAACTGTTCAACTCCAATTTGCAGGTGATCGACGAAGCTTTTGAATACTTGGTCAGTAAATCAGCTAAAGGTGAAAAGGGACAGTATTTCACGCCGCGCCATGTAATCGATATGTGTGTGAAGATGCTTAACCCACAGCGCGGGGAATACATGATCGACACCGCCGCCGGTTCTTGTGGTTTTCCGGTGCATACGATTTTTCACATGACCAGCCAACTTTTCAGCAATGTCGAACTATCTGCGGCTGATAGAGCAGACATTCTGCGCGTCTTTGGCATCGATTTTGATGAAAAAGTTGTGCGCGTAGCCCGCATGCTCAACCTAATCGCCGGAGATGGGGAAACAAACGTCTTGCATTTGAATACTTTAGACTACGAACGCTGGAATGAACGAGTCAAGGATGTAAACTGGCGTCGGGCGTATGGTTCAGGCTTTGATCGTTTGCAGGAGCTACAGAGCCACCGCAACGGCTATAAAGAGTTCAACTTTGGTGTACTGATGGCAAATCCACCCTTTGCCGGGGACATTAAAGAGTCGCGGATTATTCATAAGTACGATCTAGGTTACAAGGGCGATAAACCGCAGGCAAAAGTCGGAAGAGATATTCTTTTCATTGAACGTAATTTGGATTTCCTGCGTCCTGGCGGACGGATGGCAGTTGTCTTGCCCCAAGGGCGGTTTAACAATATTTCTGACAAATACATTCGAGACTTCATTGCTGAACGGGCGCGTATTCTGGCGGTGGTGGGGCTGCATGGGAATACCTTCAAGCCTCACACTGGTACGAAGACCAGCGTGCTTTTTGTGCAAAAGTGGAATGATGACGATAGCGATCCCCTTTACTACTGCCCGAAGGTAGAAGATTATCCGATCTTCTTTGCTGTATCGCAGAAAGGAGGCAAGGATAATTCAGGGGAGTATGAATGGGTTATGGGCGAGGATGGCCGGGCCAAACTGGACAGCCACGGTCATATGATCGTTCACCATGATCTCCATAACCATGATGGCGCTCTGCCCAGTGGCATTGCGGAAGCATTCATAGCATTTGCCGTAGAACAAAACTTTGGCTTCTGGCAAGGAGAGACGCCAAATTTTTGATTGGCCCCAGTGGTGAACAGTTAAGTTTGGCTGAGTTCATTGCTGGGGCCGGATTGGATAATCGCATCAATATCATATCTCAAAACGCAATGCGTCGAATCGACGCTGAGTTTTATTTGCCAAAATTCGAGAAAATCGAAGCTCTTGTGAATGCCTATCCAAGAACTGCGAAGCTTGAAAATCTTACGCGCAGGTTCAACAAGGGGATTTTTGATATTAAGGCTGATGAATATGTGTCTGAAGGTATTCCATTCGTTCGGATAAGTAATCTAAAGGATTGTCTAATTAAAGAGGATTCTTTGGCATTTATAACTCCAGCACGGCATAGACAAGAATTCAAAACAGCTTTAAAGCGTTATGATTTGGCAATATCGAAGACAGCAATACCTGCTGCGTCAATTGTTCAGTTGGATGCATGCAACACATCTCAAGACATAATTGCTGTAGAGACAAATCAATCTAGTGACTTTAACATCTATTTAGCGATTTACCTGAATTCTCAATTTGGACTTACCCAGATGGAACGTCACTTTCAAGGCAATATCCAACAGCACTTATCACTGGCTGACGCAAAATCGATCCGCATACCTGTCCCGCCAACAGAATTTCTAACCCAGATGAGATCTCTGTTCGATTCGATGCTTGAGAAAAAAGAAAGCTCGGCACGCTTATATGAGCAAGCCGAAGATCTATTACTTACCGGACTAGGACTTGATACCTTAGACCTGTCGCCTCAGTTGACGTACACCGGGACATTTGGAGAAATGGCTAATGCGGCTCGGTTTGATGGTGAGTATTTTCAGCCAAAGTATCAACGTGCGATGGACTTGCTTAAGTCAACGGGACAGACAATTGGATCTGTAGCTCGACTATCGAAACGTCGGTTTGTACCGAAGCACGGCAGAGCCTTTCATTATATTGAGATTAGCGACGTCACAAGTAAAGGCCGAGTGGAAGCATCTGAAATCTTCGGAGAAGATGCACCAAGTCGCGCTCAGTTTGTTGTACATTCTGGGGATGTTATTACCTCAACAGTTCGGCCCATTCGGCGTTTAAGCGCACTTATAGAACCGCCACAGCATGGGTACGTTTGTTCTTCTGGTTTCGCAGTGTTGCAGTCACAAGAAATTGAGCCAGAATTGTTATTGGTCTACCTACGTCTTCCGATTATTGCAGAAATCCTTGATTTGCATACCACAGCTTCAATGTATCCAGCTATATCTACAGCAGATCTGCTAGATATACCGATTGTAGTACCGAACAGCGTGATAACATCTCAAATTGTGCAAAAAGTAAAGCAGTCGAGGATGGCCGGATTAGAGGCAAAACAGTTACTGGAAACAGCCAAACAGACCATTGAACAAATGATTTTGGGGGAAACAGAGTAAAAATGCCTACCCTCTATACTGCGAATTCTGAGAAATGGAAACTACTCGCAGATGTCGATTATTTCACGCAGTTTGTAATGGCGTGGATTCCGTTCAACGCCTGGTATCGTAACTACTACCCCAGCATAACTCGTGATCGAGAAGCCATCAATGAGATCAAGTCAAATCCCAATAGCTTTCGCGATCGTTTACATAGTCTGATCACTGGCAATGGAAATGAATGTGAAATGTTTCGTTCATTTGTGTCCCAACTGCATTATGAGTTGGGACGCAAGTATATTTATAACAACGGTGATCGTGTTTCTTTTGAAAGCATCGTCGTCGAGATAAATCCAAAAACCATAGAGTCAATCTCTAGAAACGGATGCACTTATGAAGCTAAGCGCAATATCCCAAGTAGACCGGGTAATGAAGTAGTGGTTTCGGTGACGAATCGTACATCTGCAGTAGTCTTTTCCTACACACAAACCAGCGGTTACAATCTGACTGAAATTGAATCCCAAGTTAGTTTTCGAAGGCTTTCAGCACCTCAACAGACGAATCTCCGTCAATGTTATACAGCGATAAATCCTCGTAATCCTATAAGTTTGATAAGCCGTGATCTGACAGAAGATAACAGTATTCGTATGGGAACCTATCATTTCATCAACAATCCAGATTTGCTTTGCAAGGGTTTGATTGAGGTGTTATATCTTCTACGTAACGGCCTTTTTCACGGCGAAATTGTTCCAGACAGAGACACAAATGCTGTCTATGAACCGGCATATCGCATTCTCCATATGTTGATCCAAGCCCTTTAAGTTAATAATAGGGCGCAGCAATTGCCGCGCCCTGGAATCTTCTGCACTTCCCATTACATAAACACGTTAGTGTTCTTTGTCCTTGGGCGGATTGGGGTCCGACCCATAGCTATCTTTGCTGCGGATCTTGCCGTCCATACCGTGGACGACAACTTCTCCCTGTTGATTGATCGCAACTTGGATCGCAGAATCCCAGGCTTGCTGCTGGGTATCGGTAATCCGGGTTGCTCGCTGATTGCCATCAGCCTTGTGTTGCCACTTGCCGTCCGGTCGTCGTGTCACACGCTGCGTATTGGGTTTTTGTGAATTCTTCGCCATAGAAAACCTCCTATTATCAAGGGAAGTGCAGGACAGATTCAGCGAATCTACTGTTTGCCGCCATCGCTCGGCGCTGCGGCTGCTGGCGGTGGTGCACTCTGCGGACTTTGCCCACTGCTGGCCGGTTGTCCGCTGTCGACTTGCGCCGCTGGTTTCAAAAGTGCTGGCGGAGGCAGTGGAACTTGTAGCCCTCGTTGTTCTTGCCCTGGTAGTCCTTGCAGCAGTTGTGGCGGCGGCGGTGGCACAGAGAGACCTCCCTTCACTGCTGTCGGTTCAACATTTGCTTTTTCTGGTCGATTAGTTGGTTTCTGATTGTCTGCCATTTGCTCCCTCACAAATTGAACTGGATAAAGCTGATCATCGAAATCACGCCCAAAACAAAGGTCAGTCCACCCGAAAACGTCAGAAAGCCCGTTGCCCAGTCCCAAAAACCACCAGGGCGCTTTTTCCCCAATTCTCCCTTATCGAGCTGTCTGATTGCTTCGCGCATGGCTCTGGCGCTAAGCCAGAACGAGAAAAGCACACATGCCAGACTTACTGCCCAGCAGAGCCAGGCACCAGCGAGCCACAGAGTTTGCGCAGCATTGGACAGGTCTACAATGTCTTTGACAAAGGTTAGCGACAGGCCGAGCGCCCCACCGGACAGAGCAATCACAGTCTTGTCGAACGACTCGACAGCTTTTTGTTCAAGAGCAACAAGTTGTTGACGATATTCGGCTGCGAGATCTTCGATTGTTTGGGCCATCCTTAATCTCCATAAAAAAACAGCGCCGCACTGGCGCTGAATCAAATCTGGAAAAAGTGGTGGAAACAACATGTCTCCATCCAGGACTCTCTATGGGCAACAAAAGAAAAGCAGGTTAGCACATCGGTTCGCATGAAGCGATTATAACACAGAGAAAATTGAGCAGCAAGGGTACTGCAATGGATTTCGTAAAGAAAATATACTTTCTAATACAGTTCTAATGCAGCAGCTTTAAGCCACTGTTTTGAATTCTCTTTTCTCTGCAGGCTTTCACTACCGTACTGCTAGATAATGAAACGGAGCGTAGGCGGATGTCAAGTCTGCATCGTCGTGGGGGGATCGATTCATTTTCAGACTCCGTGAACTCGACATAGCCAGGTCGCTGCCCTAATGGGCGTGGTTTCCTACCTATTTTGTCATCTTTTCCCCATCTGCCCGACCAGCTTTGATAGTCGGCGTCTCTTTCCGCCATAGCCACGCCCATCCTCCCCCGCGGGGATCGTCCTGGGGCGGCGTAAGAACTTCCATAGATTCTTGTCAGGACAGACAAAATCTGGAATGAAAACTATCGTTCATTGGTTGACAATTTGCCAGCCTCTGTCTATAATGACATCATCAACACCGGCACTGGCGAAAGCCTTGTCGGCCCCCCCCAGGGTACGCTCTGGGGGTTTTTTATTCACATGCTTTAAAGGTCTCCCCGTGTCATCTATCATCAAAACCGTGTTTCTTGTCGACGGCTTCAATCTCTACCACTCTGCCAAAGATGCAAGTCAGCAACTGGGTCTGTCTGGAACGGGTACCAAGTGGCTTGACATACGTTCATTATGCAGTTCTTACTTACACCTTATCGATCGGAGTGCTCGATTCGAGAAGGTCTACTATTTTTCTGCCTATGCAACCCATTTGCAGAAGTTCAGCCCTGGAACCGTCCAAAGACATCGCCAGTATGTTACCTGCCTGGAAGAAACAGGTGTCGCTGTAGAAATGGCAAGATTCAAACGTAAGTACATTACCTGCCCTTCGTGTCACCATACGACCGAACGTTATGAGGAAAAAGAGACAGACGTGGCGATGGCTATCAAACTCTTAGAGGTCTTTATCTCTGGCGAGGCGGATGCGGTGATTTTAGTGACGGGCGACACAGACTGTGCCCCTGCGGTTCGGACAGCGCAACAACTCTTCCCCCATAAACTGATAGGCTTCGCCTTTCCTCACGGCAGGAAGAACAAAGACCTGATCAATTTGTCTCCTTTACACTTCAGCATGAACGGGAAAAGCTATCTCAAGTATCAGTTTCCAGATCCATTTGTTTTATCGGATGGAAGACAGGTCCACAAGCCTACGACTTGGTAAATTGCTGATGGTTGGACCTGCTGTTCAATAGGTTCTGCCATGTGGTATCGGTTAGAAACCGACACCTGCGATGGAAAGTGGGTTTCAACCCACTGCAAGCCTGTTCACAACCCATTGCAACGGGTTTCCTCTACCAGACGCTGAACTGATTCGGCGGGTTTACCGGCGTCGATCCCATACTTCTCCTTGAGCACCTCCACTCGCCGCTCGCGGATCTCCTCGAAGACGGTCTCCAACGACACATCCGCTGCCTGTTCGCCTTCGATCTCGGCCAACAGTGTACCCAGTTCTTCCACCGCATCGGTGAAGCGGGCCAACCGTTCCAGCCGTTCGGTGGTGATCAGAATGCCTTCCGGCGATTGGCGGAGGTAGACCTCGTCGCCGGGTTTGATGTCCCACGCTTCGCTGATCGCCAGTGGAATGCGGCAAATTCGAGTTGTATCGGGACATTCCCACCTTTCGCGAGTACGTTCTCGTTCATCAGGACAAAATCCGCATTGAACATCACCGCGCGGACGGGAAAGGCGGCTGGCTGCTCACGGAAATGCAAGAATTGCAGGCAACCCTGACCTTTCAATCCGTCGGCGTCGCCATCCCCGTGGCTCGGGTCTATGAACGGGTGGACTGGCTGATTGGCTGAACCGACGCTTCCCTTCGTCAGCCAGTAGCTGCTACCCATCCGCCGAAATCCTAGTACAGCCCGGCGCAAATCGCTACAAAGATAGGATTGCTCCCGTTGGGTCCGTGACCGGCGCAGAGCAGGAACTATAATGAATTCCAGCATATCCCCGATCTGGTTGTCTGTACCCCTACTGCCTGCGCGTATGCATCCTTCTTCTTGAAAGACATAGACACACAGGGATCTACAGTGTACACAGGAAAGTTGTTCCTGTCGCTTTGAACGGTGTAGTATACTACCCTTCAGAACAGGGACGCCTGCCCTGTTGCCGATCCCAGCAAAACCTGAACCACGAGGAAGGATTCATGGCTGAGATACTCCTGCGCACGGATGTGGAAACCGAAAGCGACGTCGCCCTTGATGTCACCGATGCGGACGAGGGCAAGTGGCGCATCCTCATCCACAACGACGATGTGACGCCGTATGATTTTGTGATCATGGTGTTGCTGCGTATTTTTCGCCTGTCGCCCGAACTGGCGGAACACATCACCTGGCAGGCCCACACACTCGGCGTAGCGCCGGTCTGTACCCGTCCGCGGGGAGAAGCGGAACGGCTGATCACCGAGGCGCACACAGCGGCGCGTACCAACGGCTATCCGCTTACCTTTTCCATGGAGCCAAAATAGTGGAACCGTATGATCACGATCCGCTGCGTCCCCATCGCCATGATCCCAACCCAGAGCCGCCGTCCGCCGAGGCGATCTTTCGGGTGATCTGGCCGGGTGGCGAACGAATCTACGCCCCCGCCGACCTCCTCTCGCTTCCCGCGGTGACCATCGCCGATTGTTTCATCGTCAGCACCGGCCACGGAACATCGGGACCGTTCACCTTCACCGGTGTGCCGCTGCTTACCCTTATCGACCATCTCCTTCCCGCCCCAATCCTATGGAACGAAGTCGCCGTCCTCAGCGGCGATGGCTTCGGCGTTCGCCTCTACCGTCACGAACTGCTCGCCCTCCCCTCGCGCCGTCCCGCCCTCCTCGCTTACGCCATCGATGACCGTCCCCTCACCCGCCAGCAAGGACTTGTCCGCCTGATCGAACCCAACGAAACCGATGACGCCCTGCGCCAGGTCAAGTGGATCGCGCAGATCCGCATCGCGTAAGGAAGCATTTCAACGCAAGGGGACGATTTAACGCAGAGGCGCGGAGAGGCAGAGGCGCAGAGAAGAAGAAGAGAAGAAGAGAAGAAGAGAAGAAGGGGAGGTGCGTAGAGTGAGAGGTTCGGGTAGGGGAAGTCGAGTACGAGAGGTTGATTGAACGGTTTAGAGATACCGATTTGCACGGTAATAGTAGGTGAAAAAGGTGAAGCGCGAGAATCAGATCAGCCAGGTGATATTGGATGCTGCGATTGAAGTGCATCGAACGTTGGGTGGTCCTGGACTATTGGAAAGTGTTTATGAAGAGGCGTTGGTCTAGGAGTTGCAACAGCGGGGGCTGCGAACGGAACGACAGAAACAGTTGCCCATCCATTATAAGGGGCATACGCTGGCTGCCCCGTTGCGGTTCGATCTCCTCGTTGAAGAGCTTGTCATTGTAGAGTGCAAGGCCACTGCCGAATACAACATCATCTACGAAGCGCAAACGCTCACTTATCTGCGCCTCATGCAACTTCGCCTTGGGCTAGTCATTAATTTCGGCGAACGTCTCGTCAAGGATGGCTTTTACCGTGTTGTGAATCGTCTCTAATGCTCTGTAATTCTCTCTCTCTGCGCCTCTGCCTCTCTGCGTCTCTGCGTTAAAATAGATTTCAACATAAGATCACTGCCTATGGAAGGGAATCGTATGTCTATACTCGTGGGGATCGACGTGGGGGGGACGTTCACCGATTTTGTCGTTTTGCAGGATGGACATCTGCGCGTATACAAATTGCCGACGACGCCGCAGGATCAGAGCCGGGCGATTGTGGACGGATTGCAGGAGATGGGCGTGCTGAATGGCGTGGCTGCGCTGGAAATTGTCCACGGCACGACCGCGGCGACCAATGCGCTGTTGGAACGGCGCGGGGCGCGTACGGCGCTGTTGACGACGGCAGGCTTTGCCGACATTTTGGAGATCGGACGTCAAAACCGCCCCCATCTCTACAAACTCCACCAGCAGCGCCCACCCCAACTCGTCCCTGCGGAACTGCGTTTCGAGGTGGTGGAACGGCTCGACGTGGATGGCAACGTCCTCACGCCGCTGGACGACGAAGCGCTGGCCGAGACGCTCGATGCGCTGCTGGCTACGGAACCCGAAAGCGCCGCTATCTGCCTTCTCTTCTCCTATCGCAACCCGGATCACGAACGACGCGTGGCGGACGCGCTGGGGCGACGAGCGCCGGATCTGCTCCTCTCGTTGAGCAGTGAAGTGCTGCCTGAGTACCGCGAATATGAACGTACCTCGACCACAGCCATCAACGCCTATGTGCGCCCGCTGGTGGATCGCTACATGCGCCGCCTCTCCGCGGCGCTGCCCGGCAGCCGACTGCGGATCATGCAGTCCAACGGTGGGGCCATCGGCGCCGAACAGGCAGGACGCGAACCGGCGCACCTCGTCCTCAGCGGACCGGCTGGCGGCGTCGTCGGCGCCTTCGCCCTGGCTGCGCAGGCGATAGGGAGTGGGGATCAGGGATCGTGGATGGCGCGGAGTGCCCACTTCGTGATCGGGGATCTTATTTCCAGTCCCCAGTCCCCAGCCCCCAGTCCCCAGTCCCCAATCCCCAATCCCAACGTCATCACCTTCGACATGGGCGGCACGAGTACGGATGTGGCGCTCTGCCCCGGCCAGATATTGCGCACGGCGGAGAGCGAGATTGCGGGGTTACCCCTGCGTTTGCCCGTGATCGATATCCACACCGTCGGCGCGGGCGGCGGCAGCCTGGCCTACGTCGATCCCGGCGGCGGGCTGCATGTGGGACCGCAGAGCGCCGGCGCGATCCCTGGCCCTGTCTGTTATGGACGCGGCGGCGTTCAGCCCACCGTCACCGACGCCAATCTGGTGTTGGGACGGCTCGACGCCGGGCAATTTTTGGGCGGTACGGGCGATCTCCATTTGGACGTGGAGGCTGCTGTTGCCGCGCTCACCCGTCTGGGCGCAGAATTAGGCGCCCTTTCGGCGCAGGAAGCCGCGCTCGGCGTGATCCGGGTCGCCAACGCCGTCATGGAACGCGCCCTGCGCCGGGTCTCAGTGGAACGGGGCTACGATCCCAAGGAGTTCATCTTCGTGCCGTTTGGCGGCGCCGGCCCGCTGCATGCCTGCGAACTGGCCGCGGCGTTGGGTATCCGCCGTATCTTGCTGCCGCCCCACCCCGGCGTCCTCAGCGCGTTGGGGCTGCTTATGGCCGATGTTGTCCACGAGAACGCGCAGGCGATCCTCACTAGCGCAGCTGCGCTACAAAAGGAGCCGTCACCATTGCAGATGCTCTTTGCCCACCTTTCCAACGAGAACCGCGCCGTCCTCCACGCCGAAGGGATCGCCGATCCGCAACTGGAGGCCAGCCTCGATATGCGCTACCGCGGCCAGAGCTACGAGTTGACAGTGGCGCTGGCGACGCCGATTTCGTCCCAAACCGTGGCGGATGCGGTCGCCGCGTTCCACGCCCTCCATGCCCAGCGTTACGGTTACGCCTCGGCGGGCGAAGCGGTGGAAGTTGTTACCCTGCGCGTCCAGGGCATTGGGCCGGGCACAGCGCCAGAAATGCGCTACGAACTGCTGGGCGACGCCGATCCCGGCGCAGCCCACATCGGGGTGCGCCCTGTCTGGTTCCATCGGGACGGCGCGCAGCCTGTGGATTGTTACCTCCGCCCGCAATTGCAGCCGGGCAACCGCTTCAGCGGCCCCGCCATGATCTACCAGTTCGACACCACCATCGTCGTCCCGCCGGGGTGGAATGTGCGGGTAGACGGCTGGCGCAATCTCTGGATAGAAAGAGGTGATTAGGGATTGGTGATGGGGGATTGGGCACAGAAACCCCAATCCCCAGTCACTAATCACCTATCACCCGATCCCCAATCACGAGGCACACATGACCGATCCAATTACGCTTGAACTCTACCGCCACCGCTTCGCCGGCATTGCCGAGGAGATGGGCATCACGCTGCGGCGGGCGAGCTATTCGCCCAATATTAAGGAGCGACTTGATTTCTCCTGCGCGCTCTTCAATGGTCGCGGACAGTTGGTGGCGCAGGCCGCGCACATCCCTGTCCATCTGGGCGCCATGCCCGCCAGTGTGCAAGCCGCCCTCGACGCCTTCCCGGTCTGGGCGCCCGGCGACATCGTCCTCCTCAACGATCCCTACGCCGGCGGTTCGCATCTGCCGGATATTACGATGATCTCGCCCGTGTTTATGGGTGATAGGGGATTGGTGACTGGGGATGGGGATTCGGCTTCCCAATCCCCAGTCACCAATCCCCAGTCCCCAACATTCTTCGTTGCCAGCCGCGCCCATCACGCCGATGTGGGGGGGATGAGCCCAGGATCGCTGCCGCTTTCGACGGAGATCTACCAGGAGGGGATCATCATCCCGCCAGTGAAATTGGTGGAGGGCGGTGCGTTGAATGAAGGCGTGTTGCGGCTGATCCTGCGCAATGTGCGCACACCCGACGAACGCCGTGGGGATCTGGCGGCGCAGCGCGCGGCGCACAGCGTGGGGGAACGTCGCCTGCGTGAGTTGATCGACGAACACGGCGCGGCCGAGGTGATCGCCTACGCCGGCCATCTGCTCGACTACAGCGAACGGCTGACCCGCGCCGCCATCCGTGATTGGCCCAAAGGGGATTTCAGCTTTGAGGATCGGATCGAATTTGTGGAGCATGGGCGATCCACGCCCGTCCCCATCCGCGTGACAGCGCGCATTGCGGCAGAGAGCGTGACCTTCGACTTCACCGGTACTGCGCCCAGCATCGGCGGGTCGCTCAACGCCGTGGAGAGCGTCACCCGTTCGGCCTGCTACTATGTGGTGCGCTGCCTCGTCGGCGAAGTGATGGGTGAGATCCCGGTCAACACCGGCTGTTTTGCGCCGGTCCACATCATCGCGCCGGAGGGATGCCTGGTCAACGCCCGACCTCCGGCGGCGGTGGCGGGCGGCAACGTGGAAACGTCCCAGCGCATCACTGACGCTGTGATCGGCGCGCTGGCCGTCGCCATGCCCGACCGTCTGCCCGCGGCGGGGCAGGGGACGATGAACAACGTCACCATGGGCGGCAAGACCGCAGCAGATCGACCGTGGGCCTATTACGAGACCATTGGCGGCGGTATGGGCGCGTCCCCCGCTGGGGATGGTCTGAGCGGCGCGCACGTCCACATGTCCAACACGCTCAACACGCCTGTGGAAGCGCTGGAGATGGCCTATCCGCTGCGGCTGACCCGCTATGGGTTGCGCCGGGGCAGCGGCGGCGCGGGGCGTCACTGCGGCGGCGAAGGCATCGTCCGCGAGTACGAGTTGCTCGTCCCTACCACGGTGACCATGCTCAGCGAGCGGCGCGAGATCCCACCGTGGGGCTTGGCCGGCGGCGATCCTGGCGCGTGCGGGCGCAACACGCTCATCCACGCGGACGGGACGGAAGAGTCGCTGCCCTCCAAATTCACGCGATGGTTTGTCCCCGGCGAGCGGCTGAGGATCGAGACGCCCGGCGGCGGCGGGTGGGGAGATAGATAGGGCAATGCCGTCCATCGTCGATTCACCATTCTCCCCAAAGATGCTATAATCCTTCTCGATATTTTCCGCCACGAGCTACCCCGTGATCGCCACGGATTCTCATTGCTTCACTTTAACCAATGGGGGGTTACTATGACAGTTTCATCGGTCGTCGAGGCTGCTGCTCAGCCGCTCGATCCTGACTTTGAGGCCAGAGCCGTCAACACCATCCGCATGTTGGCCGCGGATGGCGTACAGGCGGCCAACTCCGGCCATCCCGGCCTGCCCATGGGGATGGCCCAGGCTGCCTTCGTCCTGTGGACGCGCTTTATGCGCTACAATCCGCGCAACCCCAAGTGGAACAACCGCGACCGCTTTGTCCTCAGCGCTGGTCACGGCTCCATGTTGCTCTACGCCCTGCTCCACCTCACCGGCTACGATCTGCCGCTGGAAGAGTTGAAGAACTTCCGCCAGTGGGGCAGCATGACGCCCGGCCATCCCGAATATGGACACGCACCCGGCGTCGAAACCACCACCGGTCCGCTAGGACAGGGCTTTGCCAACGGCGTGGGCATGGCCATGGCTGAACGCTGGCTGGCCGAAAACTACAACCGCGACGGCTTCCCCGTGACCGATCACTACACCTACGCCATCGTCAGCGATGGGGATCTGATGGAGGGCGTCGCCAGCGAAGCCGCCAGCCTGGCCGGTCACCTGCGATTGGGCAAGCTCATCTACCTCTACGACAACAACCGCATCACCATCGACGGCAAGACCGACCTCTCCTTCAGCGAGGATTGGGCCAAACGCTTCGACGCCTACGGCTGGCATGTCCAATCGGTAGACGGCATGGACGGTGAAGCGGTGGCTGCGGCCATCGAAATGGCGCAGCTCGATCCGCGGCCCAGTATCATCGGCTGCCGCACGGTGATCGGTTATGGTAGCCCCAACAAAGCGGGGACCTCCAAATCCCACGGCGAGCCGTTGGGCAAGGAGGAGTTAGCCGCCACCAAGAAAAATCTGGAATGGCCCGCCGAGCCTGCCTTCTACATCCCTGACGATGTCAAGGAGTTCTTCCTCCACGCTGTGGATCAGGGCGCGCAGTTGGAAGATGAGTATAACCGGCTCTTTGAGGAATACAGCGCGGCCTATCCCGAATTGGCGGCGGAACTCTGCCATCTGCTTGCCGGCGAACTGCCCCCAAACTGGGAAGAGGCGATCCCCACCTTTGAGGCGGGCAAGGCCGCGGCCACGCGCAACGCCGGCGGCACGGTCCTCAACGCCATCGCCGCCGTGATCCCCAACTTGATCGGCGGCAGCGCGGATCTGGCCGCCAGCAACAAGACCGATCTCAAAAATACCACCGATGTCAGCGCCTCCAACTTCAGCGGGCGCAACTTCCGCTTTGGCATCCGCGAACATGGCATGGGCGGCATCCTCAACGGCATGGCGCTGCACGGCGGCGTGATCCCCTACGGCGCCACCTTTTTGACCTTCACCGATTACATGCGACCCAGTATGCGTCTGGCCGCGCTCATGGGGATTCAGGTGATCTACGTGATGACCCACGACAGCATCGGCCTGGGCGAGGATGGGCCGACCCATCAGCCGGTGGAGCATTTGGCCGCGCTGCGCGTCATCCCCAACATGACGGTGATCCGCCCAGCGGACGCCAACGAGACCGCCGAGGCGTGGCGGGTCGCGATCCAACAACGCCGCGGGCCGACCGTCCTGGCGTTGACGCGACAAAATCTGCCCACTTTCGACCGCAACGCTGAAGGCTTCGCTCCCGCCGCGGATCTGGCGAAGGGCGCGTATATCCTCTATCAGAATGGGGACAAACCCGATGTCATCTTCATTGGCAGCGGCAGTGAAGTGGAGATCGCCTATGACGCCGCGCAACTCCTCGCCGCCGAAGGCAAAAGCGTGCGCGTGATCAGCTTCCCCTCGTGGGAACTCTTCGCTGCCCAGGATCACGCCTATCGACAATCGGTGCTGCCGACCGATGTGCCCAAAGTCGCGGTTGAGGCTGCCGTCTCCTTTGGCTGGGAACGCTGGATCGGCAACAACCCGGCCAAAGGCGTCATCGTCGGCATCGACCGCTTTGGCGCCAGCGCCCCCTACGAACGCATCTACCGCGAGTTCGGGTTGACAGCGGAAGCGGTGGCGGAGAAGGCGCGGGGGCTTGTAATTCGTAATTCGTAATTCGCAGACGATTGTCACTTGCAACCTGCAAACCTGCGCCTCTGCGCTAACTGCTAACCGCCATTTGCTATCTGCTCGTATTTTCTCGTTCAAAAGGATCTTTTCATGCAGGCAACTCTTGCCGATCTCGTGCGCCGGACGCGGCAGCACCATGCAATTGAACATGCCACCATCCACCTGCTGGCGGCGCGCCATACGCGCGTCGGCATTGCCGGCTTGAGCGATCCCTGGGGCTTCACGCTCTATGGCAATGTCCCCGAAACGGCGGTGCGCGAGGCGGTGAGCGAAGCGCTGCTGCGTCTCCAGGCAGGGGAATCGAAATTGGCGATCCATCCCAACTGCGGCACCAATCTGGTGACGAGTACTGTGCTGGCGACTGTGGCGGCGCTGATCGGCGCATCGGGGCGGCGTCCTCTGGTGGAAAAGTTTGCGACCACTGGCCTCGCCGTCCTCGGCGCGCTCTTCATTTCCCAGCCGCTGGGCATGAATCTTCAACACTTCACCACCCTGCCCAACGTCACCGACCGCTGGCTGGTCAGCATCGAACCGCTCCTTGAGGGCGAACGGCGCGCCTATCGAGTTACGTTAGAGTAAAAAAGTGATAGGGGATTGGTGACTGGTGACTGGGGATCGGGATGAGTTTCTCAAATCTCCTAATCGCTTAATCTCTTTGAGCGAAAGATTAAGCGATTAGGAGATTAGGGTTTCTTGTCCCCAGTCACCAATCCCTAATCACCAATCCCCAATCCCCAATCCCTAAAATGATCTACCTCTTCCTCGACGCCGACGAATATCTGGTGAGCCGCCGCGTGGCGGCGTTGAAGCGCGCTCTGGGCGAGGCGGAGATGGCCGATCTCAATACATCCACGCTGGAGGGGAACCGCACCAATGCCGCCGAGATCCTCTACATGGCGGATACCATGCCCTTCCTGGCGGAACGGCGGCTGGTGATCGTCAATGGGTTCCTCGCCCATCTCGACAAACGGATGAGCGCCAGCAAGGGAACCGACGCCGCGGCCTACGACGAAGCCGCCAAACTGCTGATCGGGCTGCTCGATCCGCCGGAAAGCTGTGATCTGATCTTCATTGACGCCGGGGTGGACAAGCGTCGTCACCTGTGGAAAGGCTTCAGCCAGAGCCGCGACGGCGGGGAGCGTAAAGTAGCCGGGCTGGCTGAGTTGATCAAAGAGGGCAAAATCGCCCAAGAGGAACTGGCGACGCCGGACGCCAAGCAGTTGCCAGCGTGGATCAACCGCGCGGCGAAGGATCTGGGCATCGCCATCGACGGCGGCGCGGTGCAGATGTTGGCGAACTTTGTGGGTGGGGATCTGCGCCGGTTGGAGAACGAACTGCAAAAGCTTGCCTCCTATGCATCGGGGCGGAAGATCGTCGCCGCCGATGTGAGCGCCATGGTCAGCGACGCCAGTGAAGCCCTCATCTGGGATCTCACCGACGCCCTCGGCCAGCGCGATGGACGCAAGGCCATGCGCGCCCTCCACGAGTTGCGCCGCGGCGACGCCAACGCTTTTTACATCCTCACCATGATTGCGCGCCAATACCGGATTCTGATCAAGGTGAAGGAAGCCATTCGTCTAGGCGGCGGCAATGAATACGATATCGCCAAACAGGTGGGGGAAAGTCCCTTCCCGGTGAAGAAGGCGATGGGACAGACCCGCGCCTACCAGATGAGCGAGCTAGAGACCATCATGGATAAGTTGCTGCGCGCGGATTTTGCCATGAAGACCGGCGCCGACGCCGAAACCGAACTCGACGTGCTGGTGGCGGAGTTGACGCAACGCCCCGAAAGATGACGTAGACTACACCCGACTTTGTACGAAACTTAGGTGAAAGAAGAAGGTAGTCAAGCTTGTTTCACCTCTTAATTGCCAAGAAAGATTTTTCAGATTTGTCTTCCGCTATGCTAGCAGTGGCAAATACCGTTAGCTCAGCTAAAGAGAAGGGGGATATACTGTGACAGACAACTACATGGTCTACTGCCCACTTTGTAATGATATAGTCGAAAAAGCCAGTATCAAGCAACACCTGCTTGACATTCACAGCCGAGTAGTGAAGGCGAGTAGCCCGCTCCTACGCAACCTGACAGAAGCGGATAGTACTGCACCCCACCCTCCTATCAAATTAGAACACTCTAATCCTATACAAACTCAGAAAAACATAGATTCCACTAAGACACCGCTCTCCAAAGGAAAAGCTGCAAAAAAGGCATCCACCCAGACCTCAAACTCACGCCAGGAGAAAAAACCGCCTACCCCCAAAACGCTTTCCGACAAGAAAGCCAAACCTGCTAAAAACGTTTACATTGAGAGAGTAAAATGCGAAGTCTGTGGAAATTTCGTTAACCAGCCCAATCTCGATCGTCATCTCAAAAAAAAGCATAATCAAAAGCCTGAGCCACAAAAGACTGCGTCGTCCTACATCAGTCCAAAACCGCAGCATATACCTAAAGCCAATCCAAATCAGATTATTCTGATCTCCAAACGTGGCTCAAGAGCAGACACCGCAGAGTTCTGTGATGAATGCTTTACCCAAATCAAACCCTTCTGGCGCTATAGCAAGAGCAATCGGGGACCTGTCCACCTATGTAGCCGCTGCAAACCTATCGTCTTTGACCGTTCCTTCCCTAAAATCGACCTGATGAACTCACGTCGGTTAGTGGATGGCTCATATGGCGATGGGCGATAGAGTGTAGAGCGGGATACGAATATCTACCTACTCGATCCTCAGAGCTTTTTAGCGAGAGAAAATCCATGACGCTTTTAACAACCTATGCAATTCCTGGGCCGGAGACGGTCTATCGCGCGCAACTTGAGAATGGAATCACCGTGCTGGTGCGCCACAACCCGGCGGCGCCGGTGGTGGTGTTGGATGGCTTCCTGCCCGCTGGCAGCATCCACGAGCCTGCGGGGAAGGCGGGATTGTCTGGCTTCACCGCATCCATGTTGACGCGGGGCAGCGAGCGCTACGATTTCGATACTTTCAACGAGATCGTAGAATCGGTGGGGGCCAGCGTCAGCGCTGGCGGCGGCACACACGTCACCAGTTTCAGCACGGAAAGCCTGAGCGAAGACTTCCCGCAGATGCTCACGCTGCTGGCGGACATACTGCGCCATCCCGTCTTCCCCGCCGAGCAGGTGGAACGGGTGCGCGGCCAGCGGTTGGTCCGCTTGCAGGAGCGCGAACAGAGTACGCGCAGCGTCGCCTCCCGTCGCTTCAGCGAGGCGATCTACGGCGATCATCCCTACGGCGTGCCCAATGCTGGCTATCCAGAGACGATCAGCGCCATTAGCCGCGAGGAGATGGTCGATTTCCACGCCCGGCGCTACACGCCCAACGGGGCCATCGTCGTCGTCAGCGGGGATATTGGCGAGCCTGAGCGCGTCGTCGATCTGATCCGCCAACACCTGGGCGATTGGCAGGGTCCACCGGCGGATCAGATGCTGCCGCCGATCCGCCCTGGCAATGAGATCCACCGTGAGTTCATCGCCATGCCGGGGAAGGTGCAGTCGGACATTGTCATCGGCTGCCTAGCTGTTGCCCGTTCCGATCCTGATTATTACGCCGTGCAGGTGGCGAACCAGATCCTGGGCCGTTTTGGGCTGATGGGCCGATTGGGCGAGATCGTGCGTGAGAAACAGGGGTTGGCCTATTACAGCTACAGCATCCTTTACGCAGACCTGGGGATCGGGCCGTGGATGGCGATGGCGGGCGTCAACCCTATCAAGGTGGATCTGGCGGTGGAAAGCATCCTCCACGAGTTCGCACGGCTGGGCGCGGAACCCGTCTCGGCGGAGGAACTGGCCGACAGCCAGGCCAACATGACCGGCTCGTTGCCCTTGAAATTGGAGACCAACGAGGGCGTCTCCTCGATCCTCCTCAGCATGGAGTGGTATGGGCTGGGATTGGACTACATTCACACCTACGCCGACCGCATTAACGCCGTCACCATCGAGGATGTGCAGCGCGTTGCCCACACCTATCTTCGGCCCAATGCCTACACGCTTGTGGTGGCGGGGCCGGAGCTGAAAGAACAGGGATTAGTGACTGGGGATTGGTGACTGGGGCAGAAGACCAGGATTCGTAGTGTAACCCAATCCCCAGTCACCAATCCCCAACATAACCAGACTGGATACTGATGAACACTCCCCCTGTGATCCAACTTTCCAACCTGCGCAAGATATACACCGTCCACGAGCGAGAGGCCGGGCTGCTGTCCGCGGTGCGCAGCCTTGTCCACCGGCGCACGCGTCAGGTACGCGCCGTGGATGGCATCACCTTCAGCGTGCAGCCGGGCGAGGTGGTCGGCTTCCTCGGTCCCAACGGCGCTGGCAAGACGACTACGCTCAAGATGCTCTCTGGCCTGCTCCATCCCACCGACGGCGACGCCACCGTGCTCGGTTTTCATCCCTGGCAACGGGATCGGGACTATCTGCGCCGGATGACGTTGGTCATGGGGCAGCGAAACCAACTGGTCTGGGACATCCCTGTGATCGATTCGTTTGAGTTGAACCGGGTGGTCTACCGGATTCCCGATCATTTTTACCGAGAGACATTGGCCGAGTTGACCGAACTGCTGGAGTTGGGGACGCTGCTGCAAAAGCCGGTGCGCAATCTCTCTTTGGGTGAGCGGATGAAGTGTGAGATCGGCGCGGCGCTGCTGCACCGGCCCGCCGTCCTCTTCCTCGATGAGCCGACAATCGGGCTGGACGTGACCATGCAGCGGCGCATCCGCACCTTTGTGGCCGAGTACAACCACCGCCACGAGGCGACCGTCCTCTTGACGAGCCATTACATGGCCGATGTGGAAGCGCTCTGCGAACGGGTGATCGTGATCCACCACGGGCAGTTGCTCTACGATGGCGGGCTGGCCGGGTTGGTGGCGCGCTTTTCATCCTACAAAACGCTTTCGGTGAAGATGGCGAACGGGGCCGTGGATTTTGACCGTTACGGCGAAGTGGTCTCCCGCGCCGAGGGGATGGTGACGCTGCGCGTGCCCAAAGCTGAGACGGCGTCGATCACCGGGCGGCTGCTGGCCGAAGTGGAGGTGACCGATCTCACCGTGGAAGATCCGCCCATTGAAGAGGTGATCGAAGCGGTCTTCAACCAGGGCAACGAGAACGCCCAAGTGGAGCCGCCCCATGCGTAGCGCCACGACGTCCTCCTCGCCCGAAGCGCTGGCGTCGCCCCAATCGCCGTGGACGTGGGCGCGCGCCATGATCGATCTCTACCGCGCCTACTTCCGCATGTCGATTGCGCTCAACCTGCAATACCGCATGGCTATGCTCATCTGGCTGATCGGCATGATCGTCGAGCCGCTGATGTATCTTGTGGTCTGGCGTACCGTGGCGATCTACAACGAGGGGAGTGTGAGCGGTTACAGCGCCGGCGATTTTTCGGCCTATTTCATCGCCACCATGCTCGTCAACCATGTCACCTTTTCGTGGATCATGTGGGAGTACGATTACCGCATCCGCATGGGCGAATTTTCGAGTACGCTGCTCAAGCCGATTCACCCCATCCACAAGGACATTGCCGAGAACCTGGGCTATAAACTGCTCACCCTGCTGGTGATCGTGCCCACGGCGGCGTTGCTGGCCTGGCTCTTTCCGCCAACCTTCAGCTTCAACGTCTGGGCGATCCTGGCCTTTGTACCGGTGCTGGTGATGGCCTTTTTCATGCGTTTTCTGCTGGAATGGGCGCTGGCGATGTCCGCCTTTTGGACGACGCGCATAGGCGCTATCAATCAGGCTTATTTTGTGCTGCTGCTCTTCTTTTCGGGCCGATTGGCGCCGCTCGATCTCTTCCCCGGTTTTGTACAGACCATCGCCAACTTGCTGCCCTTCCGCTGGATGATCTCTTTCCCGGTGCGGCTGTTGCTCGGCCAACTCTCCACAACCGAGACATTGATCGGCTTCACCGCCCAGTTGATCTGGCTGGGGATCGGCTACGCGCTGATCCGCATTGTCTACCGCGCGGGGATCAAACAGTACGCCGCGTTTGGCTCCTAAATCATAAGGAGTAAGGAGTAGCTATACGGTATTTGTCGCCAATTGCAAACCAATATCGTCGACGAATTTACTCATTACCCCTTACTCTTTATTCATTCCCCTCACCCCATCAACTCATCATCGCCGCCCATGCCGCCCGCCAGATCGGGCATGGACGCTTCAATCGCGTCGGGGCTTTCGCCAGCTTCGAGGCGATCCATAACCTCGGTCATCTCGGGATCGAGCGGTTCGCCCATCTCATCGCTCATACGGCGCATGAAACTCGCCAGCGCGCGGGGATCTTCGCCCTCCAGCCCCGACATCATCGACGGATCGGCCAGCGATTCTAACCGGCTCTCTTCCGAGCGGAGCATCCGCACCTTGCTCACCAGCCGCTTGAGTTGCTTTCCCTCGCAGGTGGGGCAGACAGCGGCCTCGTCGCTGGCGACGCTCATTGTGCGGAAGAAGACGCTCACTCGCTTTTTACAATCGTAGCAGAAATATTCGTAGATCGGCATTGGTTCTCTCCGGAGTCGATGATAGGGACCTTCAAGCGATTTCCTTGATCAACATATTTCAAGACTTGACACTTTGCCACCAATCATCCGCAAGGATGCCGCGACGGTGGGCGGCGCTCAAGCGGTCGGCGCAACCGCAACTCGCCGGTTCCGCCAGCGCCTGGACAAATTCGGGCAGGGCGCGGATTACCCGTTCCAGCCCGTGGCGCACTTCCCCTTGACGCGGCAGCGGCTGCTGATCGGCGCTGAGATGCTCAATCGTTACCAGCCCGGCGTAGCAGAGTTCCAATTCAGCAGCAAGGGTGATCTCAGGAACCATATTCTGCCCGATCATATCCGCGCCCCAAAGGCGGAACATGCGCGCCTCTGCCGCTGTCTCGCGGCGAGGACCATCTACACCCAGGCAGACGCCGCCGGGTGCCATCCTGAGCGCATTAAAGAGCGCCGTCGTCATCTGCGGGCAGACAGGTGGATTCTGGTTGATAGAACCAATCCCTTCGCGTTCGAAAAAGGTCTGCGGCTGATGGCGCGTAAAGTCGATGTAATCCACCACAATCGCCGGTTGACCCGGACTGAGGAGCGAGTTAATGGCTACCCCCGCATCCCAGTTGAGGACGCGACGCACGCCCAGGTGTTTCGCTGCCAGCAGCGTCGCCCGTGGATCCGTGCGTGAGGGCAGCCCGCTGTATGGCTGCACCCAGACGCCCATCCCCTGCGCGCCGCGGCGTAACGCCAGCGGTCCCACCGATCCATAGTGGGTTTCGACCACGCGTTCCTCTATCACTGGGCCCAATAGATCCAAAGCCTTGGGCGGCAACACCACCGCTAACAACAACAAAAGATTCGCGTCCGACAAGAAGATCCTCCATGGAGGGGATAACGATTGGTGATTGGTGACTGGTGACTGGGACAGATTGGAGAAGGCGATAAGGTGAATGGCGAATTGCGAGGGGCGAGTTGCGAGGGGCGAATTGCGAATTGCGAAGATGATAGCCACCTGCCACTTGCAAACCTGCCACTTGCAAACCTGCAACCTGCAACCACTTTTGCCTTTTGCTTTTTGCCTTCTCTTCCCTCTGGGCTAAGGGCTAACCGCTACCTGCTATCCGCTACCTGCTATGCTATAATGACAGCAACTTTCCCAATCCACACAAAGGATACACTTGTGCCAACGATAGCATTGATCGCCCACGATGGCAAAAAGGACGATATGATCCGCTTTGTGCGCGAACATCGGGATCTGCTGCGCCGTTTTCACCTGATCGCCACCGGCACCACCGGTGAACGCATCGCCCAGGCGACCGGTCTTCCTGTGGAACGGATGCGCAGTGGGCCTCTCGGCGGCGACGCTCAGATCGCGGCGCGTGTGGCCGAAGGTCAGGTGAGCGGGCTCTTCTTCCTCGTCGATCCGCTCTACGCCCACCCTCACGAGCCGGATATCGCCGGGCTGCTGCGCATCTGCAACGTCTATGATGTGCCGCTGGCAACCAACGAAGCCACGGGGAAACTGCTGCTGCGAGGTTTGGTCGAGAAGTTAGAAGACGAAGACGCCTTCGGGCAGGAGGAGCCAAACCCATGACTTCCCCCATTCGTCTCGGACTCATCGGCGCAGGGACCTTCGCGCGGAAGGCGCACGTTCCTTCGCTCAAGAATCTGCCCGATCAATTTGAAATTGTGGCCGTGTACAGCCGCACGTCAGAATCTGCCGCTGCTGTCGCCGCCATGCTCCCCCATCCTGTGGATCTCTACACCGACGCTGGAATGCTGCTGGCGCGGGCCGATGTCGAAGCGGTAGATATTGTGCTGCCCATCCCCATGTTGGTGGACGCCGTGCGCCAGGCCCTGGCCGCTGGGAAGCACGTGATCAGCGAGAAACCGATTGCGCCCACCTGCGCCGAAGCCGAAGCGCTGATCGACTTCTACAAAGGCTACACAAATCAGCTTTGGATGGTCGCGGAAAACTGGCGCTATGAGGACGCCTTTTTGGCCGCAGGCGAGGCGATCCGCAGGGGCGAGATCGGCCGTCCGCTCTATTGTGATTGGTCGTTGATCTTGCCGGTGATGCCCGGCGCGCCCGGCCACCGCACCCTATGGCGGCGGACGGGCGACTTCCCCGGCGGCTTTCTCATCGATGGCGGCGTCCACCATGCGGCGGGCTTGCGCGCCGTGTTGGGCGAGATCGAATCGGTGAACGCGATCACGGCGGCGCATCGCCCAGATCTACCCCCAGCGGACACGCTGATCGCCGCCCTCCACTTTACCAATGGCGCAGTCGGAAGCTACAGCGTCACCTATGCCGCCCGCAGTGGACTGGCCGACGCCGCGCTCCACGTTATCGGGGAGGAAGGCAGCCTGCGCATCTCCGCCGAAACGTTGACAATCTGGCGCGAGAAGGGTGAGACAACCCAATCCTTCCCCCTCCACCTCAGTGTGGAACGGGAATTGGCTGCCTTTGCCGAATCCATCCGCAACGGTGTGGCCCATCGCAATCCACCCCAGGAGGCGCTGCGCGATCTGGCGGTGATCGAGGCGATGCTGCGCTCCGCAGAGACGGGGACGAGGCAGAAGGTGGCAGAGGTGACAAGATGACGGGGTGATGCGAATTGCGAATTGCGAAGACGATTGTTACCTGCCACTTGCAAACCTGCAACTTGCAACCTGCAACCCGCCTTGTCACCGCTCTTTTGTTATAATGAACATCAAACGAGCAAACAACACGGTTTGGATAAGGAGTTTCCATGTTATTGGCCGGAGACATTGGAGGGACAAAGACCAATCTGGCGATCTTTGCGCCAGAGGCCGGTCTCCATGATCCTATTGCCGAGGCAACGTTCCCCAGCCGACGCTACAACAGCCTGGAGGCCGTCGTCGAGGATTTTTGGAAGAAGATCGAACGCCCGCCCATTGAACAGGCCGTCTTTGGCGTAGCGGGACCAGTGGTGCAAGGACGCGCCGAGGTGACCAATCTGCCCTGGCGGCTTGAAGAAACGGCGTTGCGCAGGGCATTGGGCGTCGAAGCCGTCTATCTGCTCAACGATCTGCAATCCATCGCCAGCGCTGTGCCGGTGCTGGAACCGGAGGATGTTCACACGATCCACGCGGGGAAGCCGGTGCCGCAGACGGCGATTGGCATTGTGGCGCCAGGCACCGGGTTGGGCGAAGCCTTCCTCACCTGGAATGGAAGCAACTATCTCGCCCATCCCTCCGAAGGGGGACACACCTCTTTTGCGCCTGCGGACGAGGAGCAGATCGAGATGTTGCGCTTTCTGCTCAAACGCTTCCATCATGTCAGCTACGAGCGGATCTGCTCAGGCATCGGCATCCCCAACATCTACGCTTTTTATAAAGAAACCGGTCGCTATCCTGAACCAGCGTGGTTGACTGATGAGATCTTGAAGGTCGAGGATATTACACCGCTGCTGGTGCAAAACGCGTTGATGCGCGGCGACGACTGCGAAATCTGTGTGCGCACGCTAGACATGTTCGTCTCGGTGCTGGGCGCAGAAGCCAGCAATCTGACGTTGAAGGTTCTGGCGACAGGCGGCGTCTATCTAGGCGGCGGCATCCCTCCCCGCATCCTCCCTGCGCTGAGCAACGGACGTTTTATGGACGCATTTTTAGACAAGGGGCGTTTTGCCGAGCTACTGCAAAATGTGCCCGTGCATGTGATCCTCAACCCTAAGGTTGCGCTCATGGGCGCGGCCAGTTACGGTCTCATTATGGCAACCTAGAAAGGAGCGCAATCATGGCGATTTTGGGCATTGACATTGGCGGCAGTGGCATCAAGGGGGCATTGGTCAACGCGGAGACGGGCGAGCTGCTCACGGATCGCTTCCGCACGGATACGCCGCAGCCTTCGACGCCCACAGCCGTAGCCGAGGTGATCGGTCAGGTTGTTCGTCATTTTGAGTGGAAGGGCATAGTTGGCTGCACCTTCCCCGCCATCATCCGCAATGGCGTCGTCTTTTCTGCCGCCAATGTGGATAAGAGCTGGATCGGCACGAATGCCAAGAAGCTCTTTGAGGCCAAGACAGGCTGCAACGTCACCATTGTCAACGACGCCGATGCCGCCGGGATTGCTGAAATGGTCTTCGGCGCCGGGCGCGATGTGCCAGGGGTTGTCATTATGTTGACATTGGGCACAGGCATCGGCTCCGCCCTCTTTGTGGATGGTCATCTGGCGCCCAATACCGAGTTGGGCCATCTAGAGATGAACGGTGGGGATGCCGAGCAGCAGGCAGCGGAAAGCGCCCGCAAGCGCGAAGATCTCTCGTGGAAAGAGTGGGGCAAACGGCTCAATCAATATTTTAGCATGGTGGATTTTCTGCTTTCGCCCGATCTCTTCATTGTGGGCGGCGGCGTCAGCAAGAAGCACGAGAAATTCTTCAAATATATTGAGACCCGCGCCCCGCTGGTCCCGGCGAAGATGCGCAACCATGCCGGCATTATCGGCGGCGCCATGGCCGCCCATGCCCTCACCCATGAAGTGGGCGAGATGGACTTTGACACGCAGAAAATCATGGAATTCCACATGGAAAAGACGGCGGACAACTAACGGCAAAAAGATGGGATGATAGGATGGCGATCAAATTCGCCACCTGCCAACGGTTCACGCACTACGCACTACTCTTCCCCAGAGTAGCCACCATACACGAAAGGATCGATATGACTATTTTGAATGAAATCGCCAAACAGGGACAGTCGATCTGGCTCGACTATATCCGGCGCGCTTTCCTCGATTCGGGCGAAATGAACGTTCTGGTAGAGAAGGGGCTGCGCGGCGTCACCTCGAATCCTTCGATCTTTCAGAAAGCGATTACCAGCAGCACCGACTATGACGCCGCCATCGAACGGCTGGTAGACGAAGGCGCTGGGGTCAACGACATCTACGAACACGTCGCCATTCAGGACATCCGCCGCTGCGCCGATATTTTGCGCCCGGTCTATGAGCGCACACGTGGCGCGGATGGTTTTGTCAGCCTGGAGGTGAACCCCAAACTGGCCTATGACACCGAAGGCACGATCATGGAGGCGCGCCGTCTCTCTTCGCTGGTGGATCGCCCCAACTTGATGATCAAAGTACCTGCCACCCCGCAAGGCATCCCCGCCATTGAGACGCTGATCGGCGAGGGGATCAATATCAACGTGACGTTAATGTTCTCAATGGAACACTACGAAGCCACCGCCGACGCCTACATTCGCGGATTGGAGAAGCTCGCCGTCGCCAACATCGATCCGGGGCGGGTCTCGTCAGTGGCATCCTTCTTCATTAGCCGCGTGGATGGCGTGGTGGATGAAAAACTGGCGGCGCTGGGCAACAGCGAGTTGCAGGGTAAGATCGCCATCGCCAACGCCAAGCTGGTCTATGCCCGCTTCCAAGAGATCTTCAGCGGCCCGCGCTGGGATCGGCTGGCGGCCAACGGCGCGCGCGTGCAGCGTCCGCTGTGGGGCAGCACCAGCACCAAAAATCCCAGCTACCCCGACACCCTTTACGTGGACGAGTTGATCGGCCCGCATACCGTCAATACCCTGCCGCCCGCCACATTGGACGCCGTCCTCGCACACGGCAACGCTGCGCGTACAGTGGATCAAAATGTGGACGCAGCGCGGGCGCAGATCGAAAAACTGGCCGAGCTAGGCATCGATCTCGACAAGATCACCGCGCAGCTTCAGGAGAAGGGCGTTGCCGCCTTCGCCGCCGATTTTGATGTACTTATGCAGAGCATCGCCGACAAAGCCGCCAAATTCGCCGGGGGACGCCACAACAGCCTGGGCGATCACGTCACCTATCACCTGGGAGATGCGCAGGGCATGGTGGAGGCGGCGCTGGCCGAGATGGACGAAGAGCAGATCGTCACCCGCATTTGGGCGCACAGCCACACAGTTTGGAGCGACGATCCAGAGGAGATCATAAACCGGCTGGGCTGGCTGCGCATTGCCGAAACCATGCGCAAGGACAAAAGCTGCATCGAAGCGCTGGGGCAAGATCTGCACAAGGAAGGCTACACCCATGCTGTCGTCCTGGGCATGGGCGGATCAAGCCTGGCGCCGGAAGTCTTCGGCAAGCTCTTCCACAGTTCGATCAAACTCAGCGTACTCGATAGCACCCATCCCGATGCTCTTCTTGCGCTGGCAAAGGATCTCGATCTGGCGCGCACGATCTTCCTCGTCTCCACCAAATCGGGCACAACGACCGAAACGCTCTCGTTCTTCAAATATTTCTACAATTTGCTGCTCGATCAGGTGGGGAAAGAGAAAGTCGGCGATCACTTTATTGCCATCACCGATCCGGGATCAAAGCTGGTGAAGCTGGCCAAGGATTATAAATTCCGCGCTGCCTATCTCAACGATCCCAACATTGGTGGGCGCTATTCGGCGCTTTCCTATTTTGGGCTGATCCCAGCCTGCCTGGTGGGTGTGGATCTCACCCGTCTGCTGCGCCGCAGTCTGGAAGCCATGAACAATTGCGGTCCGCACCTGTCCGCTACCCAGAATCCAGGGGCAACCGTTGGCGCCATCCTCGGTGAGATGGCCAAAGCTGGCCGCGATAAGTTGACAGTCATTGCGTCGCCGCAGACAGCGCCCTTCGCCGATTGGTTGGAGCAATTGCTGGCCGAAAGCACCGGCAAAATCGGCAAGGGGATCGTCCCTGTGGTGGGCGAAGCGGTGGGATCGCCCGATGTCTACGGCTCGGATCGCCTCTTCGTCTATCTGCGCTTGAGCGACGAAGACAGCCACCGCGCCGCCGTGGACGCGCTCATTGCCGCTGGTCAGCCGGTGATCGAAACCCAACTGCGCGATGTTTACGATCTGGGATCGCACTTCTTCCTTTGGGAATTTGCCACTGCGGTCGCTGGGGCGCGGATGGGCATCCATCCCTTTGATCAGCCCGATGTGGAATCGGCCAAAGTGCAGGCGCGCAAGATGATGACCCAATATATGGACACGGGCAAGCTGCCCGAAGTCGAAATTGCACTGCAAGAAGGCGAACTCTCGGTCGCCGGCGATGTGCAGGCGAAGAGTATCGCCGCTGCGTTGGGCGAATTCCTGGCGGAGGGTGACGCAGGCGATTACATTTCGTTACAAGCCTACATCCAACCCAGCAAGGCCGCTGAAAAAGCGCTGCGCACGCTGCAAACCCAATTGCGCGATCATACCCGGTTGGCGACCACCCTGGGCTTTGGTCCGCGCTTCTTGCACTCAACGGGCCAACTGCACAAAGGGGATCGGGGCAACGGTCTCTTCATCCAATTCGTGGATAAACCCGCCGCCGAAGCCCCGATCCCGGATGAAGCGGGCAAGGAGCATAGTTCTGTCCCCTTTAGCGTCTTGATCGATTCCCAATCCCTGGGCGACCGCCAGGCCCTGCTCGACGCCGGTCGCCGTGTCCTGCGCATCGATCTCGGACGACAGCCAGTGCAGCAGTTAAAGGCGCTGACCGAAGCGGTGATTCCAGTGAAGCAGGCGTAAAAAAGAATGAATGAAGAATAATGAATGGGTGGGACCTGGCTTGTGGACCTGAATCCTGGTAATTCCAGGTTGACAAGACAGATCCTTCGACCATTCATTATTCTTCATTCATCCGCCTCCCAAGCTAGATCCACAAGAAGCATTCCCCACACAAAGGACTCTCCTCTTGACGCTTAATGCGGCTCAATTGAAACGGCAGGCGGCGGCAGCCGCCGTGGATTTTATCGAATCAGGGATGGTGGTTGGGTTGGGCGCGGGCAGCACGGCGCTGCAAGCCATCATCCAACTGGGGGAACGGTTGAAAGCGGGCGAGTTGCGCGAGATCGTGGGCGTGCCCTGTTCTAAACAGGTGGCTGAGGACGCCGAGCGCTACGGCGTGCCGCTGACCTCGTTGGAAGACCACCCCGTCATCGATCTGACCATCGACGGCGCGGATGAAGTGGATGCGCAGTTGCGGGTGATCAAAGGCGGCGGCGGCGCGCTGCTGCGCGAAAAGATCGTGGCGCAGGCCAGCCGCCGCGAGATCATCATCGTGGATCCCTCTAAACTATCCTCTATGTTAGGGACATTGTGGGCTGTGCCGGTCGAGGTGATCCCCTTTGGGGCGCGTTCACAGCGGGAGTTCCTCGAAAGGCTAGGGGCAACAGTGGTCAAACGCAAAACGAAGGATGGCGCGATCTTCTATACCGATCAGGGCAATCTGATCCTTGACGCCAACTTCGGTCCGATCCCCAATGTGGAAGCATTGGCGAGGGCGCTGAACGATCGCGCCGGCATTGTGGAGCATGGTCTCTTTTTGGGGTTGGTCACCGATCTGATCGTGGCCGCGCCCGAAGGCGTCAGCCATCAGAAGTTAGAAGGGTGAAGGGTGAGCGGCTGGCTTCTCTATAACTTTTAACTTCATAAATAATCGATCCGCTCCAAAACCCATCCTCGGTCCAGGCGCACAAACTGGACATCGAGATCGGCCTCGTGGGAGAGATCGCCATCCAACGGGTAATGATCATCATCCGCGGGGAAGGCAGCGGAGCGGTAGCGTCGGCGTAGATCTTGGGCCTGGTGGAGATCCTGCATTTGATCAAAGACCTCTTTAAAGCGATCCACCAGGGCTTTGGATCGCCCCACCTGTTGGCTCACCCCGTAGATCTCAGCCAGCAATTGGATCGCCGTCCCCGTCTCCAGGCAGGTCGCCAGAAAATCGACTGCTTCTTGTACCGTAGCAAAAGTACGCACGGGCCGCGGCTGCGTCGTCGAGAGCATTTCATCTGAATCGAGCATACGAGTTTCTTTCTAAAGGACAACCACAGACGGAAGACAAATGTTAAGCAGATGGCAAGTGGCAGGTTTGCAGGTGGCAAGTAACAATTGTCCACATACCAGTCACTATCGCAGTCCCCAGTCACCAATCCCCGATCACTTTGCCCTCACGCTATGCCAGGATCGCCCATCCATCCTACCAACAATCCGACAATTGACTGACAAATTCCGCAGTTTTGAAATGGCGCGCATATTGCCCTTGATCGGTTTAGGTGATACCATTCGATAGAGATCCGGCGAAGGCAGTCGATTTTATCTTGCCCTTATTCCTCATTGTTTGGTGACCTCGTGACTCAGGAGATCCCTGTGAAGCTGATTCGGTTAGGTGTGATTGGGCTGGGCCTGATCTGGATACGAGAGCATCAGTCCAGCTTGGAATCGTTGAAATCTCTGTTTGAACCTGTTGCTTTTTGTGATGTGAGCGAGCAGCGCCGCGCCGAAACGGAAGCGGCTTACCCCGGACGGCCTGTGGTGAGCGATTACCGGCAGATCCTCGCCATGCCCGATGCGGATGCCGTCCTTGTGTTGACGCCGATTGCCTTCAACGCCCCTGTCGCTCTGGCTGCGCTGGAAGCGGGCAAAGATGTGATCATGGAAAAGCCGATTGCCCGTTCTGTGGCCGAGGGAGAGCGCTTGATCGAGGCTGCTCATCGCGCCGGCCGTCGCCTCTTTGTTATGGAACAGTTAGGCTATCGGCAAGCCGATACAATCCTCGCCGAGGTAATCGAGGCAGGTGAGATCGGCGCTCCCGTACTCTGGGCGCGGATCTTCCACTTTGAGGCGGATACAGCGCAAGGTTCCATGAGCTATGCGTCGACACCCTGGCGCAAATCCGCCGACTTCCCGCTGGGTACGCTTTTCGACGGCGGCATTCATCTCATCGCCAGCATGGGCGCCATCTTTGGTCCGCCGCAATCTGTGTATGCGAAGGGGAGAAAGCTGCGTCCTGACTATGGCGAATATGATCAGGTGAGTATGCTTTTCCAATATGCCAACGGTATGACGGGGATGTTGAGCCATTCCACTTCGCTGCCGCCTACGCAAAACCATTTCCACGTCCACGGCGTTGAGGGGATCATCATTGTCCAATCGGAACGGCTGATCGTCGAGCGGCCCGGCGAGGCCCAGCGGATCGTCGCGTTGCCCACGGAAAACAGCCGCGCCACGATGTGGCAGGCGATTGTGGACGCCTACCTTCAAAATCGTGAACCCAACTATACAGTCCAAAAAGCGCTGCGGGATGTGGCAATTTTGGAAGCAGTGGATCGGTCGATCAAGGCCAACTGCCCTGTGACCATCCCGCCGTTGATGGTTGATAACTGATTTGGGATATTCAGAATGGGTTGATGATTCGTAGGGGTTTGGGTGGACGACAGAAGAACAATGGCCTACGCAGACGATACTTGTGAGCCGTCCACCCAAACCCCTACCCAGACGGCCAACTCATTTTGAATACACCCAACTGATTTTGTAATCGTGCGCTTCAATCCGTTGATTCATTTCCGACAGACATCTAAGGAGCAATCAAATGAGTCTCATTGGCAGACAAAAGTTCAAAACAAATCCCGTTACCGACAAGCTGCGCAACGGCGAACCGACGGTCGGCGCGTGGTTGTCGCTCTGCTCGCCAGCAGCGGCGGAGACAATGGCCAACATCGGCTGGGATTGGCTGGTGGTGGACGCCGAACATAGCCCTGTCGGCTTCGAGACCATGGTCAACTGCTTCCGAGCGATGCAGTTGGGCGGCGCTGTGCCCATGGCTCGCGTCCCCTGGAACGATATTGTGTGGATCCAGCGTACACTCGACGCCGGCGCAATGGGGCTGGTGGTACCGATGGTCAACAACCGTGAGGACGCGCAAAATGTGGTCAGCAACATGAAGTATGCCATCCGCGGGCAGCGCAGCTTTGGCGGCAGCCGCGTCGCCTCCTACATCGACGGCGATTATCGCTTCTGGGCAGATGAACATCTCTCTGTGGTCGTGATGATCGAAACTGTGGAAGCTGTGCAAAACGCCGAAGCGATCCTGAGTCTGGATGGCATTGACGGCTGCTTCATCGGCCCCAACGATCTGGCGCTTTCCCTGGGACTCACCTTCAAAGAGATGAACAGCGGCGTCCACGAAGAAGCAATGATGAAGGTGCTGGAAGCCTGCCGCAACACGGGCAAGGCCGCCGGCAAACATTGCATGAATGGCGCCGAAGTCTCCCAGCGTATCTCTCAGGGCTTCCAATTCCTGGCGCTTTCCAGCGACGCGGGGATGATGGCCAGGGCCGCCCGCGAGGAATTCAACTCCGTCGATTACAGTAAAAAGCCGCAGCCGGTGGGCGCAAACCATAACAAGGGCAGTTTGTATTAAGATCAGTGACTAGGGACTGGGGATTGGGGATCGGGCTGGCTCCTCATAGACGAAACAGATATATCGGTACGGGTTCTGCTTGCTGAACCCTGCTGGCAGCAAGCAGCGCCGGTACTGATTGTATCGTCTTTAGCTGTTTTCTCTATTTTAAATCACGTTGAACACACCTTTTTCTTTTCTGCCGGCTAGGGACATCCCTGGCCGGCTGTTTTTTGCACGTAACTCACTTTTTCAACAAAACTGAGGAATGAGATGATCTTCAACAATTATTCGCTTGACGATTGCGCCGAGGCGACGGGCACGGTAGTGGTGATCGATGTGCTGCGCGCCTTCTCGTGTACTGCGTTTGCCTTTGGCGCAGGTGTGAATTCAGTCTGGCTGGTGGGCGAAGTGGAACAGGCCTTCGCGCTTGGTGCGCAGATGCCGGATGCGCTGCTTATGGGAGAAGTGGGGAGCAAACGGGTCGAGGGCTTCGACTTTGGCAACTCCCCCGCCGAACTTGTCGGTCTCGATCTGCGCGGACGACGCATGATCCAGCGTACCAGCAACGGCACGCAGGGGATGGTCCGCTGCCAGCGAGCGCAGACGATCCTGGCCGGGAGTTTCTGCTGCGCCCGGTCAACAGTGGACTTCATCCGCCGCCAGAATCCTTCCACGCTTTCGTTTGTGATTACAGGCTACGGGCCAGACGGGCGCGGCGATGAAGATGTTGCTCTGGCCGAATACATGGCGGCGCTGCTGCGCGGGGAATCGCCTGATCCCGAACCCTACTTGGGGCGGGTGCGCAATTCGGTGATCGGGCGACGTTTCCCCGACCCCAACTGGCCCGACTTCCCGCCCGCCGATCTGCCCTGCTGCACCGATCTAGACCGCTTCGACTTCGCCATGCCTGTCGAACGTAGGGATGATCTGCTGGTGATGACGCGGGGAGCAGATAGCAGATAGCCTTTGTAACTATACAGCCATATACCGTAGGGGCACGGGTGGGGGCGGGCAGCATGTTCGCTATCAACCTAATGTTTGAGCCCGCCCCCACCCGTGCCCTTACCTGACCTGTATAGTTACAAAGGCAAAAGGCAAAGTGGTGGGGTAGTTGCAGGATTGCAGGCGGCAGGTTGCAGGTTTGTAAGTGGCAGGTGACAATCATCTACGCACTACGCAACATGCCCCTCGCCCCCTGGTTGTCAAACCCTGGCGAAGATGGTATAGATAATGGAGCATCATTTACCCCTACCCAATGGAGAAAACCATCATGGCAGATATGACTGCGCAGAAATTGTTATTCTATGTGGGAACCTATACCCGTAACGGCAGCGAGGGGATCTACCGCTTCCGTATGGATCCGTCTACAGGCGCGTTGACGCCAGCCGGGGTCACCTCTGGCATTGAGAACCCTTCATTTCTTGCTATTCACCCGGATCTACACACGCTTTACGCTGTCGCCGAAGTCGGGGAATTTGAGGGACGGCCCGGCGGCGCGCTGAACGCGTATCGCATTGATGCGCAGACCGGCGATCTCACCTTCCTCAACCAGCAGCTAACGTATGGCGCGGCGCCATGCTACGTCAGCGTGGACGCTACCGGCAAAGTGGCAATGGTTGCCAACTACAGCGGCGGCAACGTGACCGCCTTCCCCGTCCAGGCGGACGGCAGCCTGGGTCCGGCCAGCGCCCACGTGCAACACGAGGGCAGCGGGCCTGATCCCAAACGCCAGGAAGGGCCGCACGCCCACTCGATCAACGTCACGCCCGACAACCGCTTTGCCCTCGCCGCCGATCTCGGCCTCGACAAGGTGATCGTCTATCGCCTTGATGCCGCCAATGGCACACTTTCCCCACACGATCCGCCCTATGCATCTGTCCCGCCAGGGGAAGGTCCGCGCCACTTTGATTTCCACCCGAATGGTCGCTTCCTCTATGTGATCAACGAAATGGGATCGACGGTGACAGCCTTCGCCTTTGACGCGCAACATGCTACCTTCGAGCCGCTCCAGACCATCTCTACCCTGCCCGAAGGATGGAATGGCAGGAGCAGTTGCGCCGATATCCACGTCTCGCCGTCGGGGCGCTTCCTCTACGGCTCGAACCGCGGCCACGATAGCATCGCCATCTACGCCATTGACGAGACCTTCGGAACCCTTTCGGTGGTAGGCCACACTTCGACCGGCGGACGCACCCCGCGCAACTTTGCCATCGATCCCACCGGCGCCTTCCTGCTCGCCGCTAATCAGGATACACACAACATCGTCGTTTTCAGCATCGACCGTGAATCTGGCGCGCTGGAACCCGCAGGCGTTGAAACCAATGTGCCCATGCCCGTCTGTTTGAGTTTCTTCCCCCGTGCAATGTGATGAATCCGCTTCTGCGAAAGGAGCCAACGATGACCGAGATCCGCAACTATACCCATGTCGCTGCGCTGGCCGATGTGGAAAAGATCGGCGTTCATACGGTGCAGGTAGGGGGCCACGTGCTGGCCCTCTACCTGCACGAAGGCAATGTCTACGCTGTGGACAATCGCTGCCCGCACATGGGCTTTCCCCTGGATCGGGGCAGCGTCCATGGCGGGATCTTGACCTGTCACTGGCATCATGCCCGCTTCGATCTCTGCACCGGCGGTGCCTTTGACCTCTGGGCCGACGACGTGCCCAGCTACCCGGTGGACGTGCGCGACGGCGCGATCTATGTGGATATAAGACCCCGCCACGATCCGATTGCACATCAACGACAACGGTTGGCGGATGGGTTGGAACGCAACCTCTCTCTTGTCATCGCCAAGGCCGTGATCGCCCTGATCGATGAAGCGGATGATGCGGCCACTCCCTTCCAGAGTGGGTTGGACTTTGGTACGCGCTACCGCATGGAGGGCTGGGGCCAGGGGTTGACGATCCTCACGGCGATGATGAATTTGCTGCCCAGCCTGCGCCGCGAGGATCGAGCGCGCGCCCTCTATCACGGGCTATCCGCCGTCGCCAACGACACCGCCGGCCACCCGCCCCGCTTCCTTGTGCAGCCGCTGCCGGGGGATGATCACGATCTGTCCACGCTTAAACGTTGGTTCCGACAATTTATCGAGGTGCGCGACAGCGAAGGCGCCGAACGCTGTATCGTCTCGGCCATCCGCGCCGGGGCGACGCCAGCGCAAATGGCGGATATGCTCTTCGCCGCCGTCACCGATCACCGCTACATTGATGTCGGCCACATGCTCGATTTCACCAACAAAGCGTTCGAGTCGCTCGACATTGTGGGTTGGGATCACGCCGCCCAGGTACTCACCAGTTTGGTTCCCGGCTATGCCAACGCCAGCCGCATGGAAGAGTCCAACGCCTGGCGCCATCCCATCGATCTGGTGAAGATACTCCACACCAGCTTTGCCCGCATCCCCGACGTGCTGGCGCGGGCATCATCTGCGGGACAAACATGGCAAGGGCGGGCGACGCTGACGCCGATCCTCTTGGGCGACGATCCGCAGAGGATTGCGGATGCGTTGCTGGCAGCGCTGGGCGACGGCGCGTCGCCGGTGGATCTGGCCGGGGTGGTGGCGTATGCGGCTGCGCTGCGCATTGCTCGCTTCCACACCAGCAACGAATTCGGCGATTGGGATACGGCGCTGCACACCTTCACCTTTGCCAACGCCGTCCATGCCGGGCTGGGCCGATTAGAAGGGTTGGATCTGTCCGCAGGCGACTATCCGCTGCTGTTGCGAGGCGTCTTCGATGGGGCCATGAGCATCTATCTGGATCGCTTCCTCAATATTCCAGCGGCGCGACTGCCAGAAGCAGGCGCCAATGGTCATACGCCATCCGCGCTGCCGGCGCTCAATCCGCTACTCGATCAGCAGCAGCAGGTGAACCCGGCGGGGCAGGCGGTGGCAGGCTATCTCTTCCACGGCGGCGATGCATCGGCGATCCGCGCCGAATTGGGCCATCTACTCCTGCGCGAGGATCGGAACTTCCACACGATCCAGAGCGTGGAAGCCGCCTTCCGCCAGCACGATCTGCTGGGCGACAGCACGGAGGGTATCCATGTCCTCGTGGCGGCGGCGCGCTATCTCGCCGCCCACGCCCCCACCATGCGCGCCCAGGGCCAGACCTACGGCATTGCGCGGCGGTTGCATCGGGGCGAACGGCTCTTTGAGGGGTAATGAGTAATGAGTAATGAGTAATGAGTAGTGAGTAGTGGCACTACGATGGTTACCAATCGGGAGCCAATAATCTCAACGAAATTTACTCATTACTCGTTACTCATTACTCATTTCCACTTTCTCACTAGAAAGAGGTGTTTCTGTGCGTATGGATCTACGTCTGCATGTGAACGGCGTCACCCACCAGTTCGAAGCGGACCCGGATCGGAGTTTGCTCAGCGTGTTGCGCGAGGATCTAGGGCTGACGGGGACCAAATACGGCTGCGGCGATGGCAAGTGCGGGGCTTGCACCCTGCTCGTAGACGGCAATCCCGTCCAATCATGCAGCCTCAGCGTTGGCTCAGCCACGGGCAGCCGCATCATTACGGTGGAAGGGTTGGCGGGCGAGGGCAAGTTGCACCCGATCCAGCAGGCGTTTCTAGAAGAAGGCGCGCTCCAATGCGGCTACTGCACGCCGGGGATGATCATGGCGGCGGCGGCGTTGCTCCACGCCCATCCTCAGCCCACCGTCGCCGAGATCGTCCACTTTATGCAGGACAACATCTGCCGCTGCGGATCGTATCCGCGCATTGTTGCCGCCATCCGCGCCGCGGCAAGGATGATCCACAACGGCGAGGAGATCCCCCTGGCCGCCGAATTCCCCGCGCCGGAAGCGGAGACCGTCAGCCTCGACGACGGCCTTTTTGTCGCCTATCCCTGCCCAGATCTGGCGGCGGCCCTCTACGGCGAGGAGACGCCGCCCCCGCCTGCCGAGCGTCCGCTGCCCCAGATCGGGCCGTGGGTCCACATTGACGAGACGGGCGGCGTCAGCCTCTATGTGGGCAAGGCAGAGGTGGGGCAGAACAGCCGCACCGCTTTGGCCCAAATCGTGGCCGACGAGTTGCGCATCCCCGCCGAAAGTGTGCGCGTGGTGATGGCGGATACAGATCGCGTCCCCTTCGATATGGGGACCTTTGGCAGCCGCACCACCCCCATCACCGGCAGCCAAGTCTGGCGGATCGGCGCATCGGCGCGCGATCTCCTGCTCGATCTGGCGGCGGCAGCATGGAATGTGGCGCGCGAAAGCCTGACGCTGGCCGGCGGCGCGGTCCACCATCCCCAAAGTGGACGCACGGCGAGCTACGCCGATCTGGCCAGGGATCGGCAGCTCCTGCGCATTGCCGAAACCGATCAACCGAAGACGCCCGCCGATCAATGGACGGTGGCGGGTCAATCCACACCCAAGACCACGGACCGATCCTTTGTCACTGGGCAGCACAAATTCGCCTCGGACATGCGATTGCCCGGCACGCTGATCGGCAAGATCCTGCGCCCGCCCGCCTTCAACGCCGCGTTGGAAAGCCTCGACACAAGCAACGCCGACGAAATGGAAGATGTGATCGTGGTGCACGATGGCGATTTTGTGGGCGCAGTCGCCGCCGACGAGTTAACCGCTGCCCGCGCCGTGGACGCGCTGCGCGCCCGCTGGCGGACGACCCTACAGGTTTCGCAGCCGGAATTGTTCGACTATCTCAAGGCATCGCCGATAGAGGGCGATGGACGTCGCGCGCCCACCATCTCCGCCGCAGGGGACGTGGAAGCGGGGTTGGCCGCGGCCCATCTCCAGTTGGAAGCGCGTTACACCGTCGATTACATCGCCCACGCGCCGCTGGAGCCACGCGCAGCCCTCGCCCAGTGGGAGGGCGGTCGCCTCACTGTGTGGACGGGTTCTCAGCGTCCTTTTGGGGTGCGCGCAGAACTGTGCGCGGCTTTTGGATTGTCCGAAGCGCAGGTGCGCGTGATCGTGCCGGATACGGGCGCGGGCTACGGCGGCAAGCACGCTGGCGACGCAGCCATTGAGGCGGCGCGGCTGGCGAAAGCCGTGGGCAAGCCCGTCAAAGTGGCGTGGACGCGCCAGGAAGAGTTCACCTGGGCTTACTTCCGCCCGGCCGGGATAATGGAGGTGTGCGGCGGTGCAGACGCCGAAGGGAAGCTCACAGCATTGGAGTTCCACAATTACAACTCAGGCGCCGCCGGGATTGAGACGCTCTATGAAATCCCCAACTGGCACATTGAGTATCATCCCACTGAGTCGCCTTTGCGTCAGGGGGCCTACCGAGCGCTTTCGACCACAGCCAATCACTTCGCCCGCGAAAGTTTTATGGACGAACTCGCCCACGGGCTGGGCATCGATCCGCTGGAATTTCGCCTGCGCAACTTGATCGATCCGCGTTTGCGAGCGGTCTTTGAGGCGGCGGCGGAAGCGTTCGGCTGGGGCAAACAATCCCCGACGCCCAACCACGGCTACGGCATCGCCGGCGGCTACGACAAAGGATCCTATGTGGCGGCCTGCGTTGAGGTCTACGTCAACCCGGCGGATCGACAGCCGCGGGTGCGGCGGATCGTTGAGGCGTATGAATGCGGGGCGCTCATCAACCCGGAGAATGTGCGGGGTCAGGTGGAAGGCGCGCTGATCATGGGGCTGGGCGGCGCGCTCTTCGAGAGCATCAAGTTTGCCAATGGGCGTATTCTCAACCCTAGTTTCGCCGGCTATCGCGTCCCCCGCTTTGGCGATGTGCCCGTGATCGAGACAATTCTGCTCGACCGCAAGGATCTTCCTTCGGTTGGCGCGGGTGAGACGCCCATCATCGCCATTGCCCCGGCCATCGCCAACGCCATCTTCGCTGCCACGGGCGTCCGTCTGCGCGCTATGCCTCTGACATTCCGTGGAGATTAGAGATTGGTAATTCCGTAGTGCATCTGAAATCTCCGAATCGCCCAATCGCTGCCACGAGAGATTAGGCAATTCGGAGATTTCAGAAACTCTTCACAATACCCAATCCCTGATCCCCAGTCCCCGATCTCCGCATTCTTTTAGAGCGGCTGCACCCAGGATGGCTGCTTGGGGAAGAGGATGTCGATGAGCAGGGCCGCGGCTTCGCTGTTCGTCCACACGTCGGGGAAGAAGGAGCGCAACTCGGCCAGGCTGCGGTAGCTGAAGAGCAGTTGCAAGAAGACCAACGGTGGGCAGCCGACATCGGCTATATCCCCGTACATGGGTGGTCGCCACGGTTCGATGGTTGCCGCTTTGCCCCCTTCAAATTGCAGACACAGACCGCCCCGGTAGAGATCGATCTTCAACTCGCCATTGTAGCCAGTGACGATCGAATTGGCGATCCGCTCCTCCAACACAGGCGTAATCAGGCGCAGGAAGGCGATCAGATCGGGGACGCGCAGATACCACGCATAGGGTGGATCGAAGCGAGGGGCCAATTCCTGGCCCAACACTGCATAGGCAGGGTGCGAACGCCCAAAATGGAACCGAACCTCAAGGGGCGCCTCCACATCCGCGCTAGTAACTGGCGTCATCTGCACCTGTTCGCTCAGGATACGCAGCAAGCTGGGCATGGCCGCCTGCCAGTTCACATGCGGCGCGAATTCAAGCGCAGAGATGCGCAGGTTGCGTCCCCAACGCTTGGCGGCCACCTTGGTAAAGCCGCAGGTCTGCCCATCCCCATCGACGATCATATAAAAACGGTGGTGTAGACCGATCTGAGTTACATCCTTGCCCTTTACCGCCGGATCATCCCAAATGCCCACTTGGAACTGCCAATAAGCGGGTGAATCCTCATGCCAGATCAGGCTATCCTTGCGGCGCGCGTTGTAGAGCGCGTGCAGATCAGGGATGTCGTCGAGCGTGGCCAGACGCAGTGCATAGGGTTCCGGATTGTCCCCCTTCTTGGCAGGGATGGCGGCCAGGTAGACAGACCGGCTGCCATCTAGATCGAGGACAAATTCATAGCCGAATTGCCGGTAAAAGTAGGGGATGCCGGTGATCGCCTGCGCCAGATCCCCTTTCGCTGTGCTGCGCGCATGGACCATCTCAAAGAGCGCCCGCACCAATCCGCGATTGCGATAGTCGGGCAGGGTTGCCACTTCTTCGGGTCGGCCCACGCCAAAGGGAATGCCCGCATAGCTCCACTGGTGGCTGAAAAGACAGGTGCAGGCGACGAGCCGATGTTCTTGCCGTTGCGTATCTTCGACAACAGCAAAATCACCCGGCCCCATAAACGGGAAATTCCCGCTCATGTAGATTCGCGAGGCGTCGATTTCACTTGGACGGATCGGTTCCGTCTCGCTGTTGCGGAAGACAGTTCCCATCAGATGGCCGATCTCCGGCTGGTCAGCAGCCGTGGACCAGCGGCGGATCAGACCGTCACCCAGATCGCCTATGTAGGAGGGATCAGACAATTGTGTGGACATAGTGCCTCTTCTATTTTATGGTTTGGGACTGACTGTAGATAAATCTCCCGCCCAGTTTGCTTTTGGCATCTTGATTGCTGCGTTCGATTTCGTTTGTTGCGTTATTTGTATTAGTTGATCACGTTTCTCGCGCTTTGTCCAAATCTGAGATTGCCGAAAATAGACACTATCGGCAACAAGACCCGCCAGGTTTTCTGAAACCTGACGGGTCTCCAGAGAATCGCTAGATTGACGACTGATCGAGGAACCAAACATTCATTCCCTAACGCTCATCTCCACAAATTGCGTATTGACAGCGGACAAAAACAGGCGTATTCTAGCCAGAGTATTAACTATTAACTAAGTTACTAATTTTTATGACCGTCAAAAATGCATTGTTGGGGCTGTTGGCGCAGCGCCCACGTCACGGATACGAATTACACGCTGCCTTTGAAGCACTTGTCGGCGGCAAGCAGAACTGGGAAGTCAAACCGGCCCAGGTCTATACGACGTTGAACCGGCTGGCGCAGGGTGGATTCATTGCTGAGGACGCACTGGCGCAGGACGGCGGCCCAGAGAAGTTGATCTACGCCATCACCGCTCAGGGGGAGGGGGAACTGCTCGTGTGGCTGTCCACGCCGACGCCCACCGGGCATCAACGGGACGAGTTCTTTCTCAAACTGATGATTGCGCTGGCGACAAATGTGGTCGATCCCTATCGGTTGATCTACACCCAGCGCACCAGTCTCTACCGGGAACTGCACGCGGCGACGGCGCAGCGCAATGCCGCCAATCCACGGGCAGAGTTGGCCCAGATTTTGTTGATGGATCAAGTGATTATGCACATTGAAGCGGATCTGCGCTGGCTGGAGATGGTGGAAGCCCGGCTGGACGAACTCAAACGTCAGCCTGTGCCGCAGCCAGAACCACGTCCGCGTGGAAGACCAAGGATGATTTTTGATTGACGATTTTCGATTGTCTGGTTGAGGTTGTGAATGATTTGCCAGATCCTTCTGCTGAAAAATTCGCTCGGCAGAGTAGATGCCAATCGCAGAACCAATAACCCTACACGAAAATCGTCAATCAAAAATCGTCAATCGAAAATAAGGAGAAAACCCATGACTATCATCTCAACCACCAACCTCACCAAGAGCTACGGCAAAGGCGAAACCGCGGTCTCCGCGCTGCGGGGGATCAACGTGAGCATTGCCGAGGGGGAATTTGTGGCGGTGATGGGGCCGAGCGGCTGCGGCAAATCGACGCTGCTCCACCTCATCGGCGGGCTGGATCGACCCACCGCAGGAGAGGTGATCCTGGCCGGGCAGCCCATCTCAACGCTGGACGACGACGCGCTCACCGAACTGCGGCGACGCAAGATCGGCTTTATCTTCCAGTTTTACAATCTGCTGCCTGTGCTGGGCGCTACCGAGAACGCGGCGCTGCCTTTGATCCTCGACGGGGTGAAACCCGCAGAGGCGCGCAGACGGGCCGTCGAGTGGCTGGCGCGCATGGGATTGGAAAACCGTCTTGACCACCGTCCCACCCAGCTTTCGGGCGGACAGCAACAGCGGGTGGCGATTGCGCGGGCGCTAGTCACCGAACCGGCGCTGATCCTGGCCGATGAGCCGACGGGCAATCTCGATTCCACGGCGGGCAATGAGATCGCGGCCTTGCTGCGCCAGATCACGAGTGAGTGGGGGCGCACGGTGTTGATGGTGACACACGATCCGCGCATTGCCGCCTACGCCGACCGCATCATCTTCCTCAAGGACGGCACGGTGATGGACGATACGCGTATTGCCGAGAATCAATCCAACGGCGCGGCGCGTGCGGTCGAGAAAGTGAGGGTGCGATGAACAACATTCAATGGACGTTGGCGCTCCGCTATTTGTGGGGGCGCAAAGTGCGGTCGATCCTGACTACGCTGGCGATTGTCTTCGGCGTGATGATCACCTTTGGCATGAATGGCATGGTGCCGGCGATCCAGGCAGCCTTTGGTCAAAATATGGCGCTTTCGGCGCATGCGGTGGATCTCATCCTCAGCCACGAGACGGGCAACACTTTTGACGCAAGCCAGGCTGAGATCGTGCGGGGGACGCCGGGCGTGCGGACGATCACGCCCGTATTGGAGCGTTCGCTCCTGCTGCCCGCCGATCTGGCGATCCCCACTGTAGCCGGGGGAACCCTCAACCGGCTGACCATCAACGGCTGGGATGCGTCCACGGCAGCCGGTACCCTGCCCTTCCAACCGGTAGCAGGGCGCTGGCTCGAAGCCGATGAGGGCGCGGGAGTGATGGTGCGCGAGAGCTTTCTGGCCGAGACCGGACGACAGCTTGGGGATCGGGTTCGTGTGCCTGGGGCGGAAGGCGTGGTCGATTTTGAGATCGTTGGCGTCCTGCCAGCGCGGCCCGTCCTCGGCGATGAGGAACTCTTCATGTCGCTGGCCGCAGCGCAACGGATCTTCAACGCGCCAGGGCAGATCAACGCCATCGCCGGCCAGTTCGAGGAGGGCGCAGACGGCGACGCTGTGCGCGCCCTCATCCTTGAGCGGTTGGGCGAAGGCTATCAGGCTGGTTCCATCGGCGCGGGTGGCAGTGAATGGGAAACGGCCCTGCAAATGGCGAATCTCGTCTTCACCCTCTTCGGCGTGCTGGCGCTGGGCATGGGTGGCTTTATCATGTTCAACACCTTCCGCACCGTGGTTGTGGAACGCAAGCACGACATCGGCATGTTGCGCGCCGTGGGCGCGTCCCGGCGCACGGTGCTGGGGCTGATCCTGATCGAGGGGCTGATCCAGGGCATCATTGGCACAGCGCTGGGCATGATCGTCGGCTTCCTCTTGATCCGCGCCATGCTGCCCTTACTCAACCCCACCTGGGAACAGTTCTTCGGCGCGCCGCTGGGCGACCCCTCCTTCAGCCTCTGGATCTACATCGTTTCCATTGGCCTGGGGCTGGGCATTCCCCTGTTGAGCGGATATTTCCCGGCGCGGGCGGCCAGCCGCATCTCACCGCTAGAGGCGTTGCGCCCTGCGCAGATTGCGGGCGAGGAAGGCTCGTCGCGGCGGCGCGTCCTCGTGGGCGGGGGCATGATCGGCGTCGCGCTGCTGGGGTTGATCACCGGTAACCTGGCTTTGATCTCGGTGGGCGTGCTGCTCTTCCTGGCCGGGATCGTCGTGATCAGCCCGGTGCTGGTGCGCCCAGTGTCGCAGGTTTTCAACGGGCTGCTGGCGCTGATCTTTGCCCGTGAAGGATCGCTGGCCCAGGGCAATTTACAGCGGCAGCCGGGCCGCGCTGCCATCACCGCCTCGACGATTGCCATCAGTTTGGCGATCCTGGTGGCGCTGGGTGGGCTGACCACGACCCTCACCGACGGTATGATGAACTATTTGGACCAGAGTATGCGCGCCGATTACATGCTCTTGCCCGAAGCGCTGGTGCTGGGGACGGGTGGCAACGTCGGGGCTGGACCGGAACTGGCCGCAGGCGTGCGCAATACGCCCGGCATCGCCGCCGTGACCACCGTGCGTCAGGGCAACGCCCAGGTCGATGGCCTCGCCGCCCAGGTGATCGGCGTCGATCCGCAAAACTATGCACAACTGGCCGGGCTGATCTTCTCCGCAGGGAGTGGTGAAACGGCCTATCTCAGGTTGGACGCGGGGCGCTATGCCATCATCAACGGTATGTTGGCCTCACAAAAGGCATTGAAGCTCGGTGACAGCTTCTCCGTGCAGACGGTGAACGGAACCCAGGAGTACGAGGTGGTGGGCGTCGGTTTGGATTATCTCAACTCCAAAGTGCCGTCCTTTTACATCTCGCACGACAACCTGGCCGCGGACTATCGCCAGGTCAACGATGTGTTGTTGATGGCAAACCGCAGCCCCGACGCAAATCGGGCGGCGGTGGAATCCGCGCTGGGCGATCTGCTGGTGGACTATCCGGCCTTTTCGCTCTTTTCGTATGATCGCTGGCGGGCGGTGCAGTTGGAGGGGAATATGACGCGCACCTACGCCCTCTATGTGTTGATGGTGCTGCTGGCGATCCCTTCCTTGCTGGCGCTGGCGAACACGCTGGGGATCAACGTCCTTGAACGGACGCGGGAGATCGGCGTGCTGCGCGCCATCGGCGGTACACGGCGGCAGGTACAGCGCATGATCATCGCCGAAAGCCTGCTGCTCTCGGCGCTAGGCATCGCCTTTGGCATCCTCGCTGGGATCTGGCTGGGCTATGTTATCGTCGGCGTCATGAATGTGAGCGGTTTTATCATGCCCTACTCTTTCCCCTACCTGGGGATCGTCCTCACCGTGGCGATTGGGCTGATCTTCGGCGTCCTGGCGGCGTTGTTGCCGGCGCGCCACGCCGCGCAGCTCAACATTGTGGGGGCGCTGAAGTACGAGTAGGGGGCAGAGAGGCAGAGGCGCAGAGTATCTCAGGGCGTCTTTGCATCGAGGGTATGAAGACAGCTTTGGCTGTCTTCATACCCTCGATGGCTGAGGATCGGAGACTTGACCCTAGTCTATTACTAAATCCTCCAAACTTACCACAAGGACCTGGGCAATCTTTTGCAACATGTCAATACGACCTTGTCGTTTGCCTGATTCCAGTTGCGATAGATAGGGCTTGCTGATCCCGGCCTGGTCCGCGACTTGCTGCTGGGTCAATCCCCGATGCTCTCGCCATACGCGAATGGGGTTCTCGCCATCCAACAATCTATAGACTACTGTGCTTGGGATGAGTTCCTCCCCAGCGTCGATTTCTGCTTTAGCCAGATCGTAGGCTTGAATATCGGCCAACATCTCGCTGGCTTCGAGCAGTCTTTGATACTCCGCGTAGGGAATTACTGCCCACTCGATCTGACCATTCTTCTCGATAATTTGTACTTTCATTCGTATACCTCACCGCGCGGTCCAATCTTCACCACCAACATAATCAGTTTCTCATCTTGCAATTCATAGAGAATGCGCCAGTCGCCAACACGCAAGCGATACCCAGGACGACTATTTGGCCGTGTCTTATAACCATACAGTAAGGATCGCCGCCCGTTCGCTGCTCGTCTCGATCACCGTTTCGCCGTGGATGGCGAGGGTGTCGCCGCTGTCACCGCCGAGGTCCCAGAGTTCCCCGCGCAGGAAGACGTTGATCCCTGCCCGCGCCGCTGAGGATGTCATGCGCCCGGCCAGACAGTAGCGCCGCCACGCTTCCCCCTCGCTGAGGACACCCACATCACTCAGATCCACATCCGCAGGGGTGGCGCTGCCGTTGTATCCGCCCCACGGCTGCCGCCACAACCCCGCCTCTGCCACATAGGACGGCACCGCGATCAACTCCACGCCTTGCGCGCGCAGATGAGCATAGGGTTCGGGATACCAGCCGTCGGCGCAGACGAGGACGCCCAATCGGCCTGCCGGCGTCTCAAAGACGGGCAGATCGGCCAGCGCCGCCGCCGTCACAAAGGGCTGTTCGCTGTCGATGGGGTGGATCTTGCGCGCCAATCGGGGATGCACACTGCCATCGGGCGTGAAGACGGCGGAGACGTTGTAGAGCGGTCCATCGCCGAGGCGGATGCGTCCGTCCTCGATGCGGGGAGCGGGCAGCACAATCGACCCGGCCACCAGGGTGACGCCGTATCCCCGCGCCAATCCCCCGAAGACCTCTTCATAGATCGCGAGCATTGAAGCAGCGTTGATGCGAAAGAGAGTCGCCGCCACCCGATCCCTTTCGCGGGCGCGCACAAAGGCTGGGACAAATCGTCCCAAGTTGCGCAGCACCAGCGGACGCAGCGCCGCCGCCAGCGTCTTGGCTTGACTCACGCTTTCCCCGCCGCCGGATGCCGCCAGCCAGGTGCCAATGTGTTCGGGGAAGACCACAATCGTGCGCGCGTTGATCCATCCGCGACGGGCGGCTTCGTCCATGTAGCCGTTCATCTTTGCCAAAAATGAGGCGGGCATGGCGTAATCCGCCGCGGTCATGTACGGCTGTACGCCCAGCAGATTGCCGCGTCCAGCGTCGTGTCCGTGTGAGAGGGTTTGGGAGAAGTGAAGGTGTGTCATAGGATTGGTGACTGGTGATTGGGTATTGGGGATTAGATATTGTGTCTGGGGTCTGCCGTCAGTTCCCTTCATATAACGCCACGATCTGCCGCGCATAGTCTGCCATGCTTAGCCGCAACGCCAGCGGATCGATCACCTCAACGCCGCGGCCGAGATCGAGCAGGCGATCACGGGCGCTTTCCAGCGAATGGAAGGAGAGGGTAAGTGTGATCCGTCCCTCCTCATCCGGCGGATCGGCCTGGGCGAGTCGGGCGCGGATGACGTTGCCAAAATACCAGGGCAGGTAGGGGATGAAATAGGGCGCCACCCGTACTGTCACCGGGTAGAGCGATTGTGCTTGCTCGCGCTCGGCGCACCATACTTCCCAAAACTCGGCCAGGCGAAAGTCTTCCTCGCGCGCAAACTTTTCCTCGCTGGCGTGGACCTGAATGAGATCGGCAACGCTGTGGACGCACACACGGCCCTTGTGCGCGCAGACCAGATACCAGGCCCCGGCCTTTACCACCAGCGCATATGGATCGACAACCTGTTCAATGGTGACGCCGACGGGCTGTCGATAGATGATCTGAAGCCTGCGATCTTCCCACACGGCGCAGTGGATGGTCTGCAAGTAGGGCACCGGCGTCTCGTGCTGATGCCACCAACTGGAATCGAGGTAGAAGCGCTGGCGCACCCGTTCCTCATCCTGGCGACGGGCGGCGGGCAGGGCTGCGGCCAACTTGAGCATGGCCGTCTTCAACTCCTGGCTGACGCCCAACTGCGACAGCGGCGCGGGGATGCTGAGCATGAAGAGCGCGCGTACCTCGCCGTCGGTCAAGCCGGTGAGGCTCGTGCGATAGCTGTCGAGCAGCCCATAGCCGCCCTCCCGTCCTGTCTCGGCGTAGATCGGCACCCCGGCCCCGCTCAGCGCCTCTACATCGCGGTAGATGGTCCGCTCCGAGACATCCAACTCCGCCGCCAATGCCCGCGCCGACATCTGGCCGCGGCTCTGCAATAATAAAAGGATGGATAAGAGTCGATCTGCGCGCATGGTCAGAGAGTGATGACGGGTCAGAAAATAATCCGTGTCCAGTAGTGCGTGTGCGTGAACCAGTAACCGTAGTCGCTGCTTTTAGCTGCGATTCTTCTCCTGTATGCAGAGGTGTGCAGCTGAAAGCACTATTGGTTCACGCACTACGCACTATATCCATTCTACCACAAAAAACACTGACACAAGATGTCAGGGATAGCTCCGTATACTGAGGATGTCGATAGCAACCAACGAATTTCTCTCACTCAAACAATGGAGCAAAACCATGAGCAACCTTGATGTACGCATTGTCACCCTGGAGCCGATCCGCGTGGCGAGTTTTCACGGCTTCGGCAAGGAACCAGAACACGAAGCCTGGCAGAAGCTGAAAGCCTGGGCTGCGCCGAAAGGCTATCTCACCGACGAGGAGACGCACCGTATCTTCGGCTTCAACAACCCGAACCCCTCGCCGGGCAGTCCGAACTACGGCTACGAATTCTGGATCAGCGTAGGGCCAGAGGTGGAATCGAACGGCGAAGTTACTGTCAAAGAGTTCCCCGGCGGCCTCTATGCCGTCACCCGCTGCGAGGTGAACAACCAGCCCGGCGAGACCATCCCTGCGACGTGGCAGAAACTCGTGGCCTGGCGCGAGGACAGCCCATACAGAATGGGCAACCACCAGTGGCTCGAAAAGCACATCAGCGTTGGGGATATCCTCAAAGGCGAGTTCGATCTCGATCTCTATATGCCGATAGTGAAGTAGTGACTGGGGATTGGGGATCGGGGCATAGGTGCTAACGTAAGGGGACGGGCAAGTGCCGGGGACTTCGTGAAGTCCCCGGCACTTTTGGGGTACTCTTTGCCTGGCTTGGTCCTTAACTCTGAATGGCCGAGTTGTTATCCATCATCTGCTCAGCCCTGAGTTTGCCCTCCGCCACGAGCAGCAAGATGGCGGCAGCGGTAAAGCCTTTGGTCATCGAGGCAATTTCATAGATGGTGGCCGAGGTGACGGGGACGCTGAGTTCCACGTTCGCCAGTCCGTAATTCTTCTCGCCGACGGTGACACCATCCTGGATCACCGCCAGCGAGAGGCCAGGGATGTGCTTGCGTTCTTTTCCTTCTGTTTTGACTTCATATATCCCTAACCGGACTGTCGTATGCACATCATCCCACTTTCTTGAGTTTGTACGTGTTGCCATTCCATGTGGATTGCAGCGTCAAGACTTCACCTTCAATGGAAAACTCGAGGATCCACTTGTGCGGATTGCCGGGGATTCTATCGTATTCTTCGTTCATCGTAACGGTCGAGCCTGCAATCGAATAGGTGCCGGCTCCTGCATGCATCATCCGAAACGCCGCTGCCTCCTCTGCAGCGGTTGGTTCACCTGGCGTTGCAAACGGTTGCCGGTTCGGGCGGTTGAAGAGATGGCATTCATGGGTTTGTGTAAAAATCATCAACCCGTTGAGCGTTTCGGTGGTTAGTTCCCACACGCCGACTAAAGGGGAGTTCATTTCAAATTACCCTTTCTTATGTGCTGTACAAAGTGAAATCGGGAAGGTCCTTCGATTTTGATTGGCGTCGTTTACGGTTACTTCGACCGGAACAAGCGCAAAACTGGGCATGATTCAGATGGGCTGAGTATGAGACCTTTACAATTGAGAATAAGTGGAGTCGGCACGCCTCGTGCCGGTTCTCGTCAAGTCCAAGCCGCACGTAGGCGTGCTCCCTCCGCCGAAACTTGTAAAGATGAGCGCGCTCCGAAATAAACCATGCCCATAATGGCTGTTTTGCTTCGAGCGTGAGGGGACAGTTATTTACTAGTGGCTGACAGCCTGGCCTGATAGAGCGTCGTCGGACCGGGGGGCGCGTTATCGGTGCTGATGCCCTCTTTTGTCGTGGACAGTGTCGCCCCTTTGGGCAGCAGCGCCAACGCCGAGACGGTGACCAGATCCTGCCCGGCATTGCCGATCTCAAGATACTCACCAGGGTACTCGGTGAAGCTTTCACCTGCTTTGTAAACCTTCTCTCCGCCTTGCTCGTCACGCACAGTTTGCTCACCGTTCAACACTGTCACCAGCAACTCCCCTCCGTGTGTGTGGGCAGGGGTCCAGGTACCAGACGGAAAGTCGACAATCAACTGCACCAGTTCAAATTCACCCAGCGGTTCTGTCACCATAAGATTGGTCTTGTAGACCGTGGTGGGACCAGGGGGCGCGTTATCGGTGTTAATCCCCTCTTTGGTCGTTGATAGATTCGCCCCTTTGGGCAGGAGGGCCGCGGCGGAGACAGTGACTAAATCCTGCCCGGCATTGCCGATCTCGAGGTACTCGCCTGGGCGCTCAACAAAGCTCTCACCTGCTTTGTATACTTTCTCGACGCCTTGCTCGTCACGTACGGTTTGCTCACCGCTCAACACCGTCACCAGCAACATTCCACCGTGCGTATGCGCTGGAGTCCAGGTACCAGCAGGGAAGTCGACAATCAACTGCACCAGTTCAAATTCGCCCGTCAGATCCGCCATCGGAGCAGGGGCAGCAGCGACCTCCCCCGTAGTTGCAGGTGCGGCGACGGGTGCCGCCACCGGGAGAGGGATCGGCACACAGGCTGCCAACAATAGACACAGGACAAACAAACTGCTCAAAATCGTCTTCATCTCTCTTCTCCTTGTCGCTTGAAATTCGGTGTACACAGACAAACACAACTGCCCCAATTCATTCCTCCTTTCTTGCCTGATCCTCTGCGCTCTCGTCACTGGCGGCCAGGGCGTACAGCGCGGCCATGAAACTCTCAGCGTCGGCAAACGCCCCCTGTTGGCCTGTGCGCGGATCTTGCAGACGAAAGCGCCAGGTGATCGATTCGGGTGGTCCCCGGCTCTGCTCCTGCCACACAGTCAACAGATAGATGCGGTAATAAGGTTGCTGCGTAGATAGGTCGCTCATTATTTGTCTCCTTTACACAGACAAACGAATCCGATATAATCGCCTCCATGCTTCCGTGTGATGTGAGCATAGCAAGCCACGGGGACTGCAACGCGACGAGATCGCGACGAACTGTTCCACTTCATCCATGCCCGACTCACTTGAACTCACTTTATTTGGCAGCCCACAAGTCCGCCGCCACGGACAGGTGGTGACCGGCTTCCGCTCCGGCAAGGCGCAGGCGTTGCTCTACTACCTCGCGGTCACCGGTCGCCCACATACACGCTCCACGCTGACCGGTCTGCTCTGGGGCGACCAACCGGAGACGTCCGCCCGCGTCAGCCTGAGCAAATGTCTCTCCAATCTGCACGAACTCCTGGGCGACGCCCTGCTCATCGACCGGCAGAGCGTCAGTTTCAACCGCGGCGTCCCCTATCACCTGGACACAGAAGCGTTTGCCGCAGCCGTCAGCGTACCCGTCACAGCCGCAAGCGCCCAGACGCTTCAAGCAGCCCTGACCCTCTACCGGGGCGATTTTCTGGAAGGCTTCTATGTGCGCGACGCGCCCGATTTTGAGCAATGGCTATTGGGGCAGCGCGCCCAATATCGCGAAAGCGTGCTGCAAGGGCTGCACGCCCTGGCCGTCTACGCCGAACAAGAGGACCATCTGTCGCAGGCCATCGCCTACACCCGGCGCCTGTTGGCGTTAGAACCCTGGCGCGAGGAAGCGCACCGTCGCTTGATGAGGTTGCTGGCAGCCAGCGGCCAACGGGCGGCGGCGCTGGCCCAGTACGAAAGCTGTCGACGCGTACTGGATGAGGAGTTGGCAGTAGAGCCGGATGCCGAAACAGTGGCGCTGGTCGGAGCGATCCGAGCCGACAAGCTGACACGATGGCCGGATGACAAGATGACGAGGGTATCCTCTCACCCTGACACACCACCCCTCCCTATCCCGCCTACCCCGCTGATCGGGCGTGAGCGCGAGCTGGCCGAATTAGGCGATTTGATCGACAACCCACAGTGCAAGCTGATCACCATCACCGGGCCGGGCGGGATAGGGAAGACGCGTTTGGCGCTGGCGGCAGCGGCAGACCAAAGTGGAAAGTTTCAGCATGGCGCAGTCTTTGTTCCGCTGGCTGGCGTTTCGACGGCGCAGTTTTTGCCGCAAGCGATTCTCGCAGCGCTCAACGTATCCTTGCAAGGTGATCTTTCGCCCCAACAACAGGTGCGCGCTGTTTTGTACAACCAGCAACGTTTGCTGGTCTTGGACAACTACGAACACCTTTTGCCGGACATCGATCTGCTGCTCGACATGCTGCACTATGCGCCACAGCTTATGGTGTTGGTGACATCACGGGAACGGCTGGCCCTGCAAGCTGAACATCTATTTGAGATGAGTGGGCTGGACTATCCGCCTAAGCAATCAATGCAAGGTGGGACAAAATCAGCCCTGAATGTGCCGAGTTACGCCGCCGTCCAACTCTTCCTCCAGCGTGTGCGCCAAACCCAGCCGCGCTTTACCCCCAGCGACGAGGAGATGACGGCGATTGTACATATCTGCCGGATGACGGAAGGAATGCCGCTGGCATTGGAACTGGCCGCCACAGTGGTGCGTGAACAATCCTGTGTTGCCATTGCCGCAGCGCTGGAGCAAGGTCGAGCCCGCTTAACGGCGCGTCTGCGCGATCTGCCTGCGCGACATCGCAGCATGGAGGCAGTCTTCGATCACTCATGGCATTTGCTTTCAGAGCGTGAACAGCAGGTATTGGCCGCACTCTCTCTCTTTCAGGGCGGGTTTGAGACCGAAGCTGCCCAGGAAGTCGCAAACGCATCCCCGTCGATCCTGGCAACGCTGATTGATAAATCATGGCTGCGCCGCAACGGGGCCGGGCGCTATGACATACACGAACTGGTGCGCCAATACGCCCACGAGCAGTTGGTCCTATCCGGCGCGTTACCGGCCACCCACGCCGGTTATACCCGCTACTTTCTGGACCTGTCCGAAGCGGCGAGTGCTGGTTTGGGAGGATCACAGCCGTCTGCGTGGATGGCGCGGGTAGAGCAGGAGATCGACAACCTGCGCGCCGTCTTGCAGTGGCTGATCACGCACAGACCCGAAGAAGGGCTGCAGATGATGCTCCATCTCTTTTGGCTGTGGCAATCGACGAATCATCTCCAGGAGGGGTGTGATTGGTTTGCCTCTGCCCTGGCGCACGCTGAGTCAGCTTCAGCGCAATTGCGTGCCGATGCCTATTGCAATGCTGGCCTTCTTGCCATCTGTATGAATCGGATTGGAGAAGCAGAGGAACTTCTCGCCCATAGTTTCGCACTTTATCAGACACTCGATACGAGCGATGCACAGGTGGCAGAAGGGCTGGCCTCTGTGTTTAATCGTCAAAGCCTGATACCACTGTTTCGGGGAGACTATGCGGCGACACTACGTTTGACCGATCAAGCATTGGCGTTGGCGCAGCAAAGCGGATCACAGCGACAAACCGGAACTGCCTTGTTTCTCGGCGCTGAGGCTCTCTATCACCAGGGATTTTTCGCCCAGGCGCAGTGTCGATACGAAGAAGATCTCCAGGTGAAAATGTCGATGGGCAATCTACGCAGCAGCGGGCGCACATTGATGCGCTTGGGACACGTTGCCTGCGCCGTGGGCGCTCTGACCGAGGCAATCGCCTTCTTCCATAGAGCGTTGCAGGCTGCGATTGACTGTCGCGACCAAGCGGGCGTTAGCTTTGTCCTGATCGGGTTGGCGCGCACAGCCGCCGCTCAGGGCGATTACCCGCGTGCCACTACACTGCTGGCGGCCAAAGAGGAGATTGCGGTGTTCAACCCGATTGCGCGTTTCTGGCCGCTGGAGCGCAAGGAAAATGAGAAGGTGCTGGCGACGATCCACGCCCATTTGGACGACGCTACCTTCGCTGCCGCGTGGGCCAAAGGGATCGCCATGTCCCTTGAGCAAGCCATCGCCTATGCGCTGACCGACCCTACGAGCGCATGAACCTCCCCAGCTATCGCAAGCAATTTGCTAATCATATCTCTGACGCACTTATGCCCAGAAAGGGTAACTACTAAGCCTTGCTCTAGCCAGGTCCGTGACCTGGCGGCGGGTCACGGACCCGCCTGGAGCATGGACTTAGTAGTTACCAGAAAGGAATCGATTACATAACACAACCAGTTCTTGTTGCGCATGACGTCAATCAAATCTCCTTACGTTCGTTGCCCAAAGGTGCGCTGGCATCGAACGTAAGGCCCCGTCAAATTTGCCCCATTGCCTATCTGCCCATGGACTGAAGTTCCAATCCGGTCACAAACCCAGCCATGAAGGCTGAAGGCGGCCCATTCTGGTTCAGATGCCCAGAAAAATTAATCACGAAAGGCTCCCCTGGCTTGCTCAGTCGATAGCTCTTACCGTTCAGCGTAAACGGCTCGCTGCTGGTGACGATGCAATCGAAGTGCGCCGTGAACGCATTGGTCAGTGTATTGAGGACAACCTGATGGCGGAGCGTGGCCTTCATCACCGCAACGCCCTGACGGAAGCTGACGGTATCGCTAAAGTTGCCAGTCGGCGTCATGTTGAGATAGAACGTGACCTCGCCATTGCGGTTGATGGCGCGCATCGGCCCGGTCGTCAGCACGCGTTCGGTGACGGTGTCACTGTAGAAAGTCAAGCGCGCCGATTACCCAGGTAGCATTGGCCCAACAGGTCGGCTGTGCGGCGGTGACCATCAAACAGTTTGAGTCCGGCCAGCGGCGACCCTCGCGCCAGATCGCCGAACTGCTGGCAACTTGCCTGGCTATCCCTGCCGATGAGCGTGACGCCTTCATCCGCGCCGCGCGTACAACACCAACCAGCGATCCCTCGGCAACGCTGCCAGCCGAAGCCGTAGGAACGCCCCGCCAACTGCCCATACCACCGACACCCCTGATCGGACGCGAACAGGTATTGGCGCTCTTACAGACTCGTTTGCTGCACCCCGATCTCCGTCTGTTGACCCTGCTTGGCCCGCCTGGCGTCGGCAAGACCCGGTTGGGCATCCAGCTTGCCGCCAACGTAGGCGATTCCTTTACCGATGGCGTGGTCTTTGTCTCGCTCGCCCCCGTGCGCGAAGCGGATCAGGTCATGATCGCGATTGGGCGCGCCCTGGGCTATCAAGAAGGGGCCGGTCATGAACTGCTCGCCCGCTTGCAACGTTCCCTGCGCAGGCAGAAGTTGCTCCTGGTACTCGACAACTTTGAGCATGTACCAGAGGCTGCACCGCTGGTGGGTGAACTCCTGAGCGCGGCGCCGCATCTCAAAGTGCTGGCTACCAGCCGCACGCCCTTGCACCTCTATGGCGAGCAGGAGGTGGTTGTGTCACCCCTGGCCTTACCACCGCTCCATGCGCTGCCAGCCCTGGCAGAACTGGCAGGCTACCCGGCGGTTGCGCTATTTATGGCGCGCGCCCAGGCGATCAGCGACAGCGTAAAGCTTGACCAGACGAATCTGCACGCCGTTGCGGAACTCTGTCATCGGCTTGACGGTTTGCCGCTTGCCATCGAATTGGCGGCTGGGCGCATACGCTTGCTGACGCCACAGATGCTGCTGGACAGAATCCAGAACCGACGGCATCTGCTCACCAGCGGCGCAAGCGACCTGCCCGCTCGTCACCAGACGCTCTGGAACGCCATTGATTGGAGCTATACACTCCTCTCAGAAGCCGAGCGGTGGGTGTTGCGCCAGCTTGCGGTCTTTGCCGGTGGATGGACACTTGAGGCAGCGGAGGCAATCCTTGAACAGGCGACGAGCGCCCCAGACGTTGCGCAATTCAACGCTACGCCTCCGCCGCTCCTCGATAGTATGACAACGCTGGTCAGCCAATCGCTGGTAGCGGCCGACACGCATAGGGGTTCGGCACGCTACCACCTGCTAGAGTCGATCCGCGAATATGCCCTGGATCGCCTGACCGAGTGCGACGAGGCGAACCAGGCGCGCCGTCATCACGCAGAGTACTATTTTTCGCTCGCTGAAACCTCCGAATTACACAGCATCCAGGAATCCGTATGGATGGATCGACTTGAGCAGGAGCATGAGAATTTACAGATTGCCTTGGCCTGGATGGTTGAACATGCGCCCGAACGCCTTGTGCGACTGGCTGATGACTTGGGCTGGTTCTGGCAGGTACGCGGCTATGTGAGCGAAGGCCGCCGCTGGCTTGAGTCGGCGCTGGCACGCGCGCAAGATATTCCGAAGTTCGATCACGCTCGTGTACTATCGATGATTGGCTTTCTGGCTCGCGAGATGGGTGACCTGGCAATCGCACAGACAATGCTTGAGGAGAGCTTGCGGCTCTTTCAACAGATCGGTGATATCGGCAAACAGGCTGGTACGCTGAATGCGCTAGCGATGGTCGCCCTATCGCGCGGTGATACTGTGACAACAGATCGGCTGGCCAGCCAGAGCGCCACCCTCTTCCGTTTGATTGGCTTGGAGCTAGAGGTTACAGGGTCTCTGCTGCTGATCGGCGATGCGGCCTACCTGATGCATGACTACGAACGGGCAGAGGCCGCCTACACAGAAGGCTTGCGCCTGGCGCAAGAGGGAGGCAAAACTCGATCAGCAATCTACAGGATCATTCGGCTTGGGCGCATCGCCCTGGTCAAGGGTGCATCGGATCAAGCGGTCACCCAGGTCGTCAAAGGGCTCAGCCTATCGAGGCAAACCAATAATATATGGGGCGTTATCATGGCACTTGCTGGGCTGGCGAGTGTTGCAGTTGTGCTGGACAACCCAACGCTCGCAACACGGCTCCTGGCGGCAATCGACGCCCTGCTCACCCGCTTCGGTACACGTTTATGGCCGGTGGATCATGCCGAGTACGAACGAACGATGACTGCCGTGCGTGCCCAGATCGATGAGGCTATGTTCAAGTCTGAGTGGACGGCTGGCCACACCCTTGCGCTGGATCAGATCATCGAGGAGGCGATGGCGTTCTCGGTACGGGCATAACGTCGAGTACAGCAGGATCATCTTGTTTGGCGAACCACCCGGTTCCCAGTCACCAATCCCCCATGACCGCCGTCAAAAACTCGTGCAACCAACCCGGCACAGCGTCGGCCTGTTCCGAGCGGTAGGGTTCTTCGAGATGGGAAACGACCCGATACCAGGTGAGCGCCCGGTTGACCATCCCCACGCGGCTGGCGAGGACAAAGGCGGATCGCAGATCATCCCAGGAGGCATAGCGCCGCCACGGATCGAGATAGGCGTCACGCAACTGCGTCAGCGCGGGATCGTCATCCATCAGGTCGAGTGAATAAGCCACGCTGCGCAGCGTTACCACCAGCGTAAAGAAGGGATGGGCCACACAGCTTTCTCCCCAATCGGCGAAAGTATAGCGCCCATCGCGCACAAAGATGTTGCCATCGTGGAAGTCGTCGTGGTGGAGCGTTTCGGGGATAGGATAGCGGGCGAGTTGCTCGCACATCTGCGCATAGTTGGGGATTAATGCCTTGAGTCGGGTGTACTCGTCAGCGGAAAGTCCGTCCTCGTGGTCGAGGCAGAGGGCGTCGACGTGGGTGAGCAGCCGCTCAAATTTGCTGGGCAGCACGGAAAGTCGGCGGTCCAGCGCGCCGAGGGCCAGCAGTTCGCCCCGCCGATCCGACATTTCGATCTGCATCTCGGCGTAGATCATGAGGATCTCGCGCCAGCGGCGGATCTGTCCTTCCGTCGTCAACAAGCTACGCAGCGAGACGCCGCTATCGCGCATCAACAACCAGCCTCGATCCAGATTGGCGGCGAGGATCTCCGGCATACAATCGGGCCGCCAACGCGAAAGCGCCTGGGTCAGCGCCGTCTCATGGGCGAGGACCGGCGCCGTCGCCTTCATGTAAAGCAGACCATCATCCGTGGGCGCACGCAACACCGTGGACCAGGGGCGTACATGCGGTTGCTCGATCGGACCGGTGAGGGTTATCCCCAACCGCGCTGCCTCTCCACGGATCCAGCCCTCAGCCGCCTCGAACCATCCCGGCTGCGACCAGGGCAGGGGCGTATGTGAATGAGTCACCCTATCCTCCCAGCAGAAGAGAAATCACGTGGGGACAGTCTACCACAAAAGGGACTGGGGATCGGGGCATAATCGCTAAGTGAAGGGCCTGTGCGAGTGCCGGGGACTTCACAAGTCCCCGGCACTTGCACGTTTACCCCTTAAGTTAGCGCCTATGGGGGATCGGGGACTGGGGATCGGGCGACATCGATGCATCATCCCTTCTTCCCTTCCTCTTCCGCATTCCCCATTCCTCATTCCACATTCATCGGCGGTCCCTGGCGCAAATGCTCGGACATCTCCTCCGCGCTGACGCCGTGGAGGGTTTCGATCCACCAGGTGGCGCCGGCGTCAGCCCAGGGACGGCAAAGATCGGCGGCCTGCGCCCGATCCATGCCCAGGGTTTTGCCTTCGACGATAATATCGAAGGGCGTGGTGAGTGTACGGTTGGCCTCGACGTAGGCTTTCATCTCGCCGATGTCGGCTGGCTGTAAATCAACAAATTTGCCGTCGGCGTCCATCTTGGCGGCGATCAGCCCATCGCACTTGAGTACGCGCGCCATGCTCTTCATCCTCGGCCAGACGCCCACCATCCAAAGGGGGATGCGCGGCTGTTGCAGCGGGCGCGGCGGGTAGTGCATCTTGTCCACCGTCGTCAATTTGAGATGATGGTGCTTGCCATCGTAATCCACCGGCTCACCCTTATAGAGCAAATTGAGGATATCCAGCGCCTCGTCCATCAGTTCGGCGCGGGTGTGGATGTCGGTGGCTTCGTCGGGGAAGGCGCTGTAGCCCATCCAGGTTGCGCCCATACCCAGCGAAAGGATCACCCGCCCGTTGGAGAGATGATCGAGCGTGGCGGATTGGCTGGCGACTTTGCGCGGCTGTATGGCCGGCAGCGGCGAGATCAACGTGCCCAGGCGGATGCGTTCCGTGCGCATGGCTGCTGCTGCCAGCACCACCCAGGCGTCGATCCCCCACAGGGCTTCGCCCACGAAGAAACCATCCCAGCCGCCTCTCTCCACGGCCTGCGCCAATTCCGCAGCCGCCCGCGGCGAATTCCAAAACGGACCCACAATGCCGAATTTCATAGGCTGCCCTTTGGGGTATTGGGTATTGGGGTACACCTGTCCGTTGCAACCTGCAAACCTGCAACTTGCAAACCTGCCACTCGTTTCCTCACTGCGCAAAGCTCCCCGCCCAGAAGTCATTCGCTTCGAGGAAGGTGAAACCGGCTTTTTCGGCCACACGCACCGAGGGGAGATTTTGGTCGTAGCACTCCCAATGGGGGATCAGGCCGCGGCGCAGGGATTCTTCGACAAAGCGGACGGCGACGGCGGTGGCAATGCCGCGCCGTTGAAAATCGGGGACGGTGGCGATACCGATCCCACACGTGGATCGGCTGACATACTCGGCGGTACACCAACAGACCGCACTGTCTGCGATCACGGCGGCGATGCCAAAGCCCTGTGCATAGAAGCGGTCGAGCGAAGACCACATCCACGCCACCTCGCCGCGGATCTCGTCAAGATTGTCGAGATCGTCACGTTCGAGGAAGGCGCGGTCGATGGAACAGAAGTCAAGATCCTCAACCGTGGGTTGTGGATGCGCATTCACGCTTGGTTGATCAAAACGGTAGAAACGGGTGCGCAGCGCGTGGAGCGTCACCCCCTCAAAGAGTTGGGGCAGCGCCGCTGCGGACGTCGCCGAAAATGGACGCACTTTGAAGAAAGGAGACTCTTCGCGCAGCGAGCGTGGGCGGATCTCGTTTTGGATCAGATCCTTCAACAGCGGTTCGGTTTCCGCAGTTGGCGCGCCGCTCAGATAAAAGACGTTGTTGCCTTTATCCCACAAGAAAACGATCTCGTCGGCGTCGGCCACAGAGATCGTCCATAATTGGCCGGCGGTATTGCCGTCGAGGATCGAGGCAATCGCCAGCGCTGGCTGCGCGCCGGGGAATTGATCGCGGTATTGGTTCAGCGACTGAATAGGCTGTTCTGTGATCAAAGAGGATATCCTTGGAGACCCGCCAGGTTGCAGAAAACCTGGCGGGTCTTATTGTCGACCATTTCCATTCTGTCGGATCTGCGCCATCCACGTTCGACTATGGGTTGATCACGGCGGGGCCGGGCGCAACGGTCCACTGCCGCCAGGCCAGCGTCCACACGCCCGAGAAGTAAGCGGTAATCGCGCCGTTGACAAGCCAGATTAAGGGCCAGAAGAGGAAGCAGAGCGCCGCCACGATCCCCGGCAAGATCAGCAAGAGGCCGATCACAATGCCGATCACGATCTGGATCACAAAGAGGATGACGGCGTTGCCCAGATTTGCCATCAACACCTCGATGCCGCGTCGATAGGAATCAACAGTGCCCAAGCCCTCAATCATGCAGGCCCGTTCGGCAAAGGTGCGCAGCAGCCCAAGCACCAGCGCAAAAGGAAGGGCAATACAGGCCAGAACGCCGAGCATGGAAAGCAGGCCAACCCCAACGGGCATGCCCACATCCCCGCCAAAGATTGCCCCCATGCCGCCGGCGGTGATGAAACTGCCGACCCCGGCTGCAAAGAGAATCAAGCCAGGGATGGCCGGGATCAAACTGATGCCGAGCAGACTGCGCACTCGACTCCACCCGGCCCGCCAGGTGTCACCCAGAGTGGGACTGCCGCCATTTTCGATGGCATCCACCCCAGCCACCAACCCACCGCGGGCGACTGTGCCAATCACCCAGAGGACAATGCCAATGATCAGCGCAAAACAGAGAAACACCGGCAGCAAAACAGCAACTGCCCCTACCATAGGACCCATTTGCTCAAATTCGGGCATTTGGAACTGGCCCATGTCGGGCATTGTCGGCTGTTGAAATTCGGGTTGTTGATTCCTGCCAAAGTTGAAGTCGGTGCTGCCGCCGCCGCCAATCCCACCACTCAACGCCGCCAGCACGCCCATAAGGATCAAAAAGGGGTAACGGGTCACAATCTCCAGCGCTCGTCGCAGCAATCCACTGTAATCCATGATTCTTCCTCCTCGGTTATCTATTTGAATTGTTCGCAATAATCAATACGCAACCGAAGTTGAAACGTTTCTAGAAAAGCGCAATGGGTAGCGTATCTCTATTAAACGCCAAAGGACGCCCGAACACATCATGCATCCTTCGTAGGGGTTTGGGTGGACGGCAGACGAACAATGGCTTACGCAGACGAATTTTGTGAGCCGTCCACCCAAACCCCTACCCAGACGGCCAACTCATCTTAAAAACACCCATTTGAAATCGCCTATTCACCCAATCTCTCCAGACGAGATTAGGCGATTAGGCGATTTCAGAGACACTACCCGATCCCCAGTCCCCGATCCCCAATCCCTAATTCTCAAAATATTCCTTCAACCGCGCCAGCCCTTCCTCGATCATGGGGACGGAGATACCGGAGTAGGCCAGGCGAATGTAGTGGTCCTTTTCGCTCGTGACAGGACGGCCAAAGTGTTTGCGTGTGCAGAACGAGACGTTGGCCTGGGTCAGCGCGCCGCGCATGAGATCGTTGACGTCGGTGAAGCCTTTGCGTTCCATAATTTTGGTAACGTTGGGGAAGAGGTAGAAGGTACTCTCCGGCGCCGCAATCGAGATGCCGTCAATGGCGTTGAGGCCGGCCACCGCCGCGTCCCGGCGGCGGCGCAGCTCGGCCAGGATGGCGTCGGGTCCGCTTGTATCGCCGTTGATGGCGTCCACCATCGCCCATTGGATGAAGTGGGTGGTGCATGATTCGGCGTTGGTGTTGAACTTGTTGATCACGTCGATCACCGGTTGCGGACCAATCGCCGCGCCGCAGCGCCAACCGGTCATGGCGAAACGTTTGGAGCAAGTGTAGAGGATCACCGTGCGCTCCCACATGCCGGGGATATTGACAATCGAGAGCGGTTCGCCGCTGTAGCGCATTTCGTAATAGGCGTCGTCGGTCATCACCCAGAGATCGTGTTCGATGGCAAGTTGGGCCAATTCTTCCATCTCTTGCCGCGAGGAGTGCGCGCCGGTTGGGTTCTGATAGTTGTTGTAGATCAGCACCCGCGTGCGCGGCGTCATCGAGCGGCGGATGGCATCCATGTCCAGATCAAAGCCGCTGGGTGTTTCGACATATCCATAGGGAACGGCCATACCACCCAAATATTCGATCTGCGATTCGTAGATGGGGTAGCCTGGGTTGGGGTAGAGTACCTCGTCGCCGGGGTCCATGACCGCGGCGAGGAATTTGCCGATCACCGGTTTGCCGCCCGGCTGGATCGAAACATTGGCGGGCGTGTATTGAACGCCGCGCTTGCTGCCCACATCCTCGGCAATCACCGCCCGCAGCGGAGCGATCCCCGCGCCGGCGCAGTAACCGGTGTAGCCGTCCGCAATCGCCTTGAAGGTCGCTTCCACAATATTCTCCGGCGTGGGGATATTGATGTCGCCCAGGTGGAACGGATAGACCTTGTTCCCTTTGCCCGCCCATTCTGCCGCCGCCGCCGATACGGCAAACGCAGTCTCTGTGCCCAGTTTGTCAAGTTGTGATGCCAATTTCATGGAATTTTCCTCGGTGAAAGATGGATGATGCCGTCGATTGTTGTTTCTTTCACTATAGCAGGAAATGGGGGAGAAGGGGAGAATTGGGGACTGGGGATCGGGGACTGGATCTGGAATCGCCTAATCTCGTGTTGAAGAAATTAAGCGATTAGGCGATTCCAGATCCACTACGAGACCACTAATCTCCAATCCCTAATCCCCCGTTGCCTGCACCACCCGCCGCCAGTTGATCGCAGCGGATGAAAGCAGCGTATCGGCGCGGAAGAAGCGGGCCGAGAGCAGGATGACGAGATAGGTGGTGATGGCAAGGCCGGCAACGCTCAACGCGGGCTGCCAGAAGGGGACCTCCGTGGCGGCCAGACGTGCGATCATGGCGGGCGGCGCTGTCAGCGGAAAGAGGCTGAGTACCAGCGCCATTGTGCCATTGGGCGCTGCGATCAGAAAACCGTTAAGCCAGATCGGGATGATTAACGGCAGTAAGACGAAGAAGGAGAATTGGTTCCCTTCGCGGGCGCTGGGCGCTAATGCTCCCAGGGCGCCCATAAGCGAGGCGTAGAGCAGGTAACCCAAAATCACATAGACGATCACCCAACCGATGAAACTGGGTGGCAGTTGCACCGATCCGACCATCTGCAAGACGCCGCTCCCCCGGTTGAGGAAGAAGATCCCCGCCGCCAGCCACAACCCCATCTGCACCAGCGCCACCACACTCAACCCCAGGATCTTGCCCAGCATTAACTGGCGCGGACGTAGACTGAGCAGCAGCACCTCGACCGTGCGGTTTTCCTTTTCGCGCGAGACGCTGCGCAGCATATAGCCGCTGCTCATCACCAGCACGAAGAAGAGAAGCATCACCGCAGCCAGAGGAACCAGCGTCGCCAGCAAGGGATCGCGTGGCGCTGCCGGCGCGGCTGGCGTCGGCGTGAGAGTTTCAGGGGCTTCCAGCGGCGCTGCCAACGGGTGATAGTTGACCTGCCCCAGCGGATTGCCAATCACCGACATGCGTTGGGCGTCGCCAATCAGGTTGTAGTTCAAAATCGCCTGCATCAACCCTTCGTTGGTGTTGCCAAAGGGTTCAAACTCTTCCTGCACCAGGATCATCTCACCCGTTTCGACGAAGTCGGCGGGAACGATGAAATAATAGGCGATCTCCTCGCGGGCCAGCGCGCCCTGAGCGTCCCCTTCTGTGGCGAAAGAGCGGAGCTGATCGCCCGGCATATCTGGCGGTAGACTCTGGATCAAGCCGGATAAATCTACATAGCCCGCAACTTGCGGCATTGCCTGAACACCTGCCGCTTCGAGCGCCGCTTGTTCCATACCGCCGCCCCCGCCTCGCACCATCAATTGGCCGCCAAAGGTCAACGCCATGATGAAAAGCGGAAAGAGGACGGTGAGCAACCAAAATGAGGGACGGCTCAAGAGTGAACGAATCTCAAACCCTGCCACAATCGATACATTGCGCATATTGATTATCTCCCTTGTCGCGCTGCCAACAGCGCCCGCGGTGTGAGTGGCTGCCCGTAGCGTAACATCCCCAACCGAAAGATCTGCGCCGAGACCCACAGGCTGATCAGCGCGGTAAGGACGAGGATGGCTAAACTGGCCGCCACTTGCCAAACGGGAATACTGGCCAGCGCCCAGCGCATGGTTACCGTGACAAAGGCCGTCGTTGGGAAGAGCGTCAACCCGACGGCAAGCGGGCTGTTAGGTGTGTTCATCAACACTGGCAGCACAAAGAGGGGCGCTACAAAGAGCAGGTTGACGATCCCCGCGATCTGCTGTCCCTGGCGCACTTCGGTGACGGCGCTGCCGATGGCTGTCATCAGCCCGGCCACCAACGCATAGGACGGCAAGAAGAAGAGCGCCACGATCCCAATCAGCCCCCACGGTACGCTGATCCCCTGCAGGATAGGCCAGAATTGGCTGCCGACGATCAGCCCCACTACAATCGCCGCGCCCCAGATCCCGATCTGGGTCAGGGCCAGCGCCATAAGCCCCAATGCTTTGCCGCCCATCAATTCGATGGGGCGGATCGTTGTCACAAGGATTTCCATGGTGCGGTTCTCTTTTTCCTCGGCAACGACCTGAAGCAAATAGCCGGCGGAGGTCATCACGGCGATGATGAAGAGCATCGAGGCGAGGAAGGGCAGCAGAAAACTGATGAAGTCGTTGGCGCCGATGGCGCGGCTGCCGTCGGCGCTACGCACAGTCAGATCCACCCCTGTAGTCAGGCGCTGCTGTACCGCAGGTGGCAGATCGGTCACCAGATTGGCGCGCAGCAGGCGGGCAAAGTCCCTCTGAGCCGTACCGCTCGGCGCCTGATCCTCGAAGAAGAGCGAAGTTTGATGGCTTTCTCGGTAATTAGCAGGGATCACAAAGAAAGCGTCGATCTCGCCAGCGCGCAGCGCAGCCTGGGCTGCCTCCTCGCTGGCAAAGGGGAAGATCGGTGTCTCGATCTCCTCGGTGGGCTGCACGGTGGGATCGATGATCCCGGCCAGATCCACATAGCCCAGCCGCGCTTGATCCGTACTGCGCGCCATCAAAAAACCAAAGGCCATGGCCACTACCAGCAGCAGCGGAAATCCCAGCGTGCTGAGGATGAACGAGCGGCGGCGCGCCAGCCGTGTATATTCGTGACGGGCCATCAACCAGAGGCTACGCATGATCGCCCTCCTCGACTTTCCCTTGCACTGTCTGCACGAAGATGTCTTCGAGCGAAGGCTCGCTGATCTCGAAACGCTCGACGGTGACATCCTTACGCGTCGCCAGCGAGCGGAAGATCTCCTGCGGGCTGACGCCCGGTTGCAGGCCGATCTGCCATGATCCATTTTCGCGGTGGACATGCAGCACACCGGGCAGATCCTCGAAGTTGCCATGCCCCTGGATGGCGACGGCATTGCCCGCAAAGTTGCGTTTGATCTCGCTGACTTTGCCGTAGAGTACACTGCGCCCGCGGTCGATCAAGACGATGCGTGTGCAGAGTTCCTCGACCTGGTGCATCTGATGGTTGGACATAATAATAGCCTTGCCCGCCTGCCGCTGCGCCTCAAGGATCTCCTTGATCAGCCGCGTGTTGACAGGGTCCAGCCCTGAAAAGGGTTCGTCCACCACGATCAGATCCGGTTCGTGGATCAGCGTGGCGATCAACTGCGCTTTCTGCTGCATACCCTTGCTCAATTCTTGAATCTTCTTGTGGCGATGTTCGGCCAGATCCAGCCGTTCCAGCCAGGGGTTGAGGCGGGATCGGGCCTCGGCAGCGCTCAACCCTTTAAGGGTCGCGAGAAAGATCAGCGTCGGCTCCAACTTTTCATCTTTGTAGAGGCCGCGCTCTTCGGGCATGTAGCCGATGCGCCGTTTCTTCTCCTCGGTCAGCGGACCACCCCAGAGCGAGATCGAACCGGCGTCGGGCTTGAAGATGTCCATCATCATGCGGATGGTGGTGGTTTTGCCGGCGCCGTTGGGGCCGAGCAGCCCGAAGATCTCACCGGCGTAGACCTCGAACGAAACGTCGCGGACGGCTTCCACCAGCCCAAATCGTTTTTTGAGATTGGCTACAACGACGTCTGCTGTTTCCGGTGTCGGTTTCAAAGGATTGTCCATGTCATACTTTCCTTGTGTTGCATACACAAACTTTGGCTTTGATGCATTGATGGCGGTGTAATACGTAGTGCGTGGTATGTCTGTACAGTACGGGTTCTGCTTGCTGAACCTTCTGGCGCGGCAAGCAGCGCCCATACGGCAACCCAACTCGTCATACAGCTACGCACTACGCACCACGCACCACGTACTACTCAATCGGCGTAAACGTATACTCTATTGCCCCCGCGCCGAGGACAACAATGGGATCTCCGGCGGCGTCGGTGACCAGGCGTATACCCAAACCGGCCAGCGCCATGTCAACCATCAGATATTGGCTTTCGCGGGCATCCTCGCCTTCGTAGGGACGCAATGTCGCCGCGAATTCACCGGCGTCAAAGAGAAGACGATCCTCCGCAAGGCTCAAGGTGATCTCGCCCAGCGCCGGATTGGTGTAGCGACCCAGGAAGGGTTCGACCTCGGCTGCATCAACTTCGCCCAGATCACGAGCTATGGATTCATACGAACTGCGCATCGATTCCAGCGCAAAGTCGATTTGAGTATCGATGAGCGGCTCCTGGTCGTAAAGCATTTCCCAGAGGCGGGTACGTACAGCTTCGTTGAAGAGATTGGTGACGCGACCATTGGTCAACACGCTGACGCCGATCCCCGCATCGGGAAGGAAGGCCAGATCCGAGGTGAAGCCAAAGGTGTTGCCGCTATGTTGCAGCATGAGCAAACCTTTGTAGTCGTCTACAATCCAGCCCAGGCCATAGCTGGCGTCGGCGGTGATGGCGATCTGCGGCTCCCAGGTCTCGGCCAAATTTTCCTCCGAGACAACGCGGGTTCCATCTGGTGCGACGCCCCGGTTCAACTGGGTGATGAGATAACGGGCCATGTCCAGTGAAGTGGACCAGTGCGCGCCGGCTGGTGCGATTGGCATCAAGAATTTTTCCACATCCAAGGGGATCGGATAGAGTTCCCCCATCACGTTCTGACCGTAGGGAACGGCGTAGTCGCCGCGCGCAACGACTTCCTCAAAGGAAAGTGTGGTGTTTTCCATGCCAATCGGTTCGAGGATGCGCTCTTGCAGCGATTGCACATAGGCGTCGAAGAGGTTGCCCCACTCGCCGCCGTCGGCTGCGCCAGCCATATAGCCGCCGGTTGCCACCATCTGATTGCTGTATTGGAAGGCTTCGCCAAAATCGGTGAAGAACTCATAGGTCGCCAGTTCTTCGACAACATCTTCGGCCTCTTGTTCAAAGGCGTTGAAGACCAGTTCCAGATCACGGCGGGGGACGCCGGTGCAGGCGCAGACGAGATTGCGCACCGTCAACGTCTGGGTCAGTTCAGGATCGGCGACGGAAAACTGGGGCAGGATCTCGACAACAGGGGTATCCCAATCGAGTAGCCCGGCGTCGACCAGCGCCGCCATCAACATGGTGGTCATCGTTTTACCGGTGGAACCGATCATAAAGTGGGTCTCCGGCGTGACGGGGCGATCATCCTCTGGGCCGTGGACGCCAAAGCCCTGGGCGAAGACGATTTCGCCATCGCGTACAATCGAAACCACGGCGGCGGGGACCTCCATCTGTTCCATCTTTTCGACAATATAGGCTTCGAGTTCGGCCAGCAGTTCCTCGCTCAGGGGCAGCGGCTCGACGCCAGTCAGGTCCTCTTGATCCAGTTGGGTAAAGACCCACCCGGTGCCGATGATCTGAATTTGGGACATACGCTGCTGAAAGGCGGCCAGTTCGGCGTCAACGATCTGCACATAGGCAACGCCTTCAAGCAGATCCGCCCCAGCGATCACCAACCGGTCCGGGTCGCCGGTCCGGTAGACAACGACGAAGGTCTCTTCGAGTCCTGGGCGGCTGGGCGGGGCTTGCTGTGTCTGTTGCGGTTCTAGATCAAAGTCAGGATCGATGATCTCCCAGGCAGCTTCGATACCTGCCAGCGCGCTCTCCGCAGGGACGGTCAACACGTAGACCAGAATTCCGTCGTCAGGGCTGGCGAGGATCCCATACCCTTCGCTCGCTTCCACCGTCCAATTGGTGGGGATGGGCACGGTGAAGAGTCCACTGGGATCGGCGTAGATTTGGGAAGCGTCAACAGGCGGGGCGGCGACCGGTTCGGCGTCCACTGCGACGAGTTCAAAGGTGGCTTCAATGCCTGATTGGCGGAAGACGCCGGTGATCACGCCCGCATCCAATTCACCGTCAAAGGCAGCCGATCCCAGCCCTTCCAACATTTCAAAATGGACGGACGGCGCATCAAAGCGGATGCTGTGCAGCGGGATACCAAACGCATTCTGTTGCGGAATGTCAATCGTGCCGGCGAGGGCGTCATCCTCGCCGCTGAAGTTGACGATGATCTCCAACTCTGTGCCCATCACCGAGATGGCGCCTTGCCAGCGTCCTGCCAGATCGGTGCGGGCGGCATCCACCACCGGTTCAACGATCAGCTCACTGGGGACGGGATCTACTTGAGTTTGCGGTACAGTTGTCCACTGCATGGGGACGGCGCAGCCTACAACCAGCAGCGCTACCAGCGCCATCATCAAAAAACTGCGGATCTTCATACGGATTTTCTCCTTCGGGGAATTTGGAACGAATATAGAAAGCTTGTCACTCAGCGTAAAGGAGTATAGACCAAATAGCATCTCCTTTTTGAACCAGATCGCCAACAACAATGGACTGAACGGTTGTGCGACATTTGACCTAGCCAGACCTGCCAGGTTTTCTGAAACCTGGCAGGTCTCGACTCAAATAAAAGCGTGGCTGGGAAGCAGTGATCCCCCAACCACGCTTTTGATATGATCAGTTGTCAGGAGAGATTACTGAACCAGTTCCACCCGGGCCAGCAGCCACTCGCTGATCAGTTCCAAAAAGCCGGGGACGAACTCAGGCGCGAGCAGGCTATACTCATCCACGCCGCCGGTTTCCGCCGCCTGGAAGAGATGATTGGCATTGGGGATGATCTCGATGGTGACATCCTCGTTGCCTGCCGCTTCAGCAGCGGCGCGCACGGCATCGGCGTTTGCTTCCGCTGGCACTTGCAGATCCAGCCCGCCGAAGATCGCCAGCACCGGCACGCTGATCTGGGCCAGATCCTCAGCCGGATCGTAGGCGATGAAGAAGCGATACCAGGGCGACTGTAACGCGGCCATCTGCTGCGCAACAACATTGGCGGCGTAGGCATCCAGATCGCCAAGTTGCGCCTTCTGTGCGTCGGGCAGTTGCGCCAGTTGCTCGGCAATGATGTCTTGGATCAGAACCTCCAATTCGTCCCAACCTTCGTCGTTGCGCACGGTATCGAGTACTTGCGTCTGCCGGGTGCGAACACTCTCCAGTTCTTCGGCGCTGGCTCCACCATCTGCGGCCAACAAGACTGCCTGTTCCAGCACCACATCGTAGCCCGAAAGGCCAGGGCCGGCCATGAGGATGATGAAGGCAATGTCCGGGTTGCGCGCTGCCAGCATAGTAGCAATCATGCCGCCTTCACTGTGACCAAGGATACCGATCTGCGCCGGATCGATCTCATCGCGGTCGAGCAGATAGTTCAGCGCCGACTCCGTATCCTCGGCAAAGTCCGCGCTGGTGGCCGACTCAACCTCACCGGTCGATCCGCCCACGCCCCGGTCGTCATAGCGGAGGACGGCGATGCCCTGGCGGGTAAGGGTGTCGGCAATCACGGCAAAGGGACGGTAACCAGGCGCAAGGTAGATCTCCTCATCCCGGTTCTGCGGCCCGCTGCCGGTCACAAGGATCAGCGCCGGGTGCGGACCATCTCCTTCGGGCAGGGTGAGGGTTCCAGCCAGCGACACGTCGCCGTGGCTGAAAGTGACCTCTTCCGCTGTGTAGGGCAGATCCTCCTCAGCGACGGCCTCGATCTCAGGATCGGCCACCGGCAGCAGCTGAAAGGTCCCCGTGAAGCCGGATTGGCTGAAGGTCCCCGCGATGGAGCCATCAGCCTGTAGCTCCCCTTCAAGGACAGCAAGCTGTGGACCGGAGAGCATCTCAAAATGGACACGCGGCGAGTCAAAGCTGATCGAATGCAGCGGAATGTCGCTCGCTCCTTGCTGGGGGATATCGATGGTCCCAACCCAGCCATCCCCGTCGCGTGTGAAGTTGACGATAATTCGCAACTGCGTTCCCATGATTGAAATTGATCCATCCCAGCGCCCTTCCAGATCCGTGCGTCCGCTGTCAACTGGCGCAGCATCCACAGCCGGGAGAGGAGCAGGCTGTGCAGTCGGTACCCGAATTGCACACCCGACTAAAATCACCAAAGCCAGAAGGGAAATGACAAAGAGTGGTAGTTTATACATATGCATACCCTTTAGGGTGAAAAATGGATAGATGGTTCATCTGTTGAGATGGACAATTCAAAAACAAGAATCGCCGACCTTTTGATTCCCAATACGCAGAGATTGCTGCCAGGTTTCAGAAAACCTAAAGATCGAAAATCGGACCAGGCTGCGCACGTCCTCATAAAAATGCACCCCACCTGTGAACCGTAACACAAGTGGGGCGCAATGGCTATAGATGTTTGACGTATCCAAAATGAGAATTTGCGATTGGGCGATTAGGAGATTAAGCGATTGAACCTCTGCGCCAATCCCCTAATCGCTCAATCTCCTGATCCCCGCTGCATTGGATGGAATCGGCTCAAAACTTGTAAGTGATCCTCAATGTAATGGCCTTGCCCGGCTTGGGTGGGAAGCCGCCCGCACCGGTCGTGGTGCAATCCGACGGCTCGGTGACCAGATCCGAAAGGAAGGGCACACAGACCGAGATGGTCACTTCGTCCACGGTGGCTTCGATGGATGCGCCGGGGATCGAGAAATCGGCCTCGCCGTTCTTATTGGTTGGGATGGTCGCCCGGTTGGTATAGCCATCGGTGCCGACAATTTGGAACGAAATCGGGCAGGCAGCCACCGGCGGGCTGAGTTGCGTGCGCACGATCACCCCCTGACCCACCGCAGGGTCAGATGGGGTGGGCAGCGCTTCGGCAATGAACATCACATAAGCGCATTCAATCGGCTCAGGGTTGACGGCCTCTGGCACCACGGCGATCGATGCGCAATTTGTGGTCGGCGGCAGCGCGAAACCATCGGTTGTATTCAGGCAGATGTTCTCCGTCCCGCCCAACGAGATGGCGCTGGGGCAGGGATTCTGCACGCCGTCCGCCGTCAGGCAGGGATCATCCCACGCTTCCCACACCGTGGAGGGAATGACGCCGAAGCCAGTGTAGAGATCGGCGATGAAGGCGTTATAGGCGCGCAACTGTTCGTTTGTCCGCAGCAACGAACCAAAGGGCAGGCCGTCGGGTAGATCGGCGTGATAGCCGGCGGGGATCGTCACCGCCGAGAAGAGCGTCCCCGATCCAAAGATCGGGCCGGGGAACTCCCAATCGCTGGCGAGCGGATCGAGATCAGCGTCGGCCAAGAGCGCCCATACACAGGTCCGGCCCGGATTGGCCCAGCGGTTGGTCACATCGGGCGGGGCAACGGGCAGCAGCGCATCCACATTGGTAGGCGTCGCCACAATCGAGTTGGGATCCGGCAGCGCCGTGAACGGTCCGCGGATGTCGGTAGGGCAGAGCGTTAGCCCATCCCAAGGGACGGCGACGCCCGCTGTACTTCTTGATGGAATGGTGTACGGGCCGGGGATGCCGGGACGATTGGCGACGGAGACCGGCGCAATTGCGCCCACCCCGGCGGATCGTTCCTCATCCAAGCGCCCGAATTCCACCACCGTGCGACCGGATACTACTTTCACCTGCGGGCGAGCATTGGGCGTCACCGTAATATCCCAGCGGCATTCGTCGAAGAGCGTCCACTCGTCGTAGACGGTGAGGAAGAGGGTGTAGCGACCGGCCAACGTCGGCTTGAACGCATAGCCGGGGAGCGCTTCGCCCGACGCCACCGTCGCGCCGGCGCTGGTATGCTTGCCCGAAAGGTTTTCGGATAGCGTCCAAAAAGTGCGCAACGTTTTGCCTTCGGGATCAGTGGCTGTCGCCGCGAAGGTGATCTGCTCGCTCTTGAACTGTTCCAACTTCATCGGGCCAACCGCCACAATGCGCGAAGGCAGCGCCGTCGCCCCAGGATCACCATTGATCACCGCGACACCGTCCGGCGCGGTGGCGCTGCATGCCACTGTTGGCCGCACGTTGCTCCCCGCCGTCACCGTGCGCCCGGCAAAGGAGATGGTCACCGCCGGGTTGTCGCTGGTCGCGCCGTCATCGCCGATGGTGATGGTCTGCTCGCCGCCGCCGACCGGCACGTTGAAGAAGAGCGAATTGGCGACGCCCGGCTGCGGCTGCGGATAGGAGACGACCAGATGGTAGCGCCCAGGCCGCAGTTGCAGCAGTTGCGCCTCGTCGGGTTTCAGTTCCCAGTTCGGGTGGCCGGTGAAGGGTTGACAGCCTGCGGGCACGTCGAGATCCGAGGTGTCGGGGTCGGGGCTTGGGCCAGACATGAAGGTAATCTGAATCTGCGGCCCGGTAGCGGCGTTGCGCAGGATCACCCGCTGATAATCGTCGAATGAGCCGCAGAAAGCCGCGAAATAGGAGAATCCATCGGTGGTGGTATGGATCAGCCGATTCTCCATCTCACCGCCCAGATCAAGCCAAGTTTCGCCATCCCAGCGGCCAATGAACATTTCGGCAGCGCCCATCCCCACCGGCACGGGCAAAGTGATGGTCACCGGCTGGCTGAATTTTTGGCCGTGCGGGGTGAAGATCCAATACTTGCCGGCGGGGAAGGGGCCAAAGGGAGAGCCGACGGGCGCGCTGTCGCTGGTGGCAATGTCCACGCCGACGAAGCCTTCCACTGCGCCGGGGGGAACTTCGAGCCGCGCGCCGTTCACCAATAGATCCTCTGGCAGAGTGACGAGCAACTCATTGCCCATTGGCCCAACCTGCCCCGAAATCTGGATAGACCCTGGGTCCGCCGCCGTGCCTGTTATTGTCTCGGTCGAAGTCATCGGTGTAGTGGATGAAGGCTGGGTGGAGGCGGCTGTCGGCGGCGCTGTCACCTGAGTGGGATCGATGGGCGTCGGGCTGGTGTAGATCACATAGGGCTGGCTCGATTTCTGACCGGTGTTGTCGGCGATTTCGATGATGTAGATGCCCGGCTCGGTCAGCGTGACGAGGAGTTCGGTGTTGCTGCCCGGCGTCGATGGTTGGGTCCAATCGACGATCACGCTCTGCTGCGCGTTCCAGACCCGCACCGAGATGGTCAACGCGGGGGCCACGTTGGCGACGAGAATATGGAGATCCCCAGCCGCGGCCACGTCAACGCTGAACCAATCGTGATCCCCCGCCGGGAAGATGTTGCCCGCCGTTGATGTGTTGAGCGCAATTGGCGCAGCGCTGGCAAAGTCGTCGTTGGTCGATCCGCTGTCGATGATGGCGGAGAAGCGGGTCTTCAGCGTGTAAGGCTGAATGCTGCGCGCATCGTCTCCGCTGTCGCGAACCTCCAAAAGATAGCGGTCGGGTGTCACCACATCGACGAGGCCGCTGGTGTTGCCCCCCTTTGCCAGCGGAGCAATCCACCCGCTGACGGCATCCCCGTTGGCGTTCCACAGGCGGAAGACGATATCGAGATTGGGGGCAACGTCGCTGACGTCAATTTGAAGTTCGCCGCTCCGATCCGCTTGCAGCCCATACCAATCCACATCGCCCACCGGCAGGATGTTGGCCTGCACGCTGCGGTCGATGCCGAGTTCGGCTGCCGCGCCAAAGTTGTTGTTCGGCTCGTTGGCGTCGACGGCCGGGGTGAAATTGATGGTGAGGGTGTATGGATCAATGCTGCGGCCATCATCGCTGCCGTCGCGCACTTCGAGATAGTATCGGCCTGGGGCGGGCAGATCGACCATCCCTGTGGTGTCGCCGCCCTTGGCCAGCGGGGTGATCCACGCGCTGATGGCGTCACGATTGGCGTTCCAGACCCGCAGCGAAATATCCAGATCGGCGGGCACACCGGTGACGGCGATCTGCAACTCGCCGTGATGGTTCACCTCGAAGCTGTACCAATCCTCATCGCGCACCGGCAGGATCGTGGCGTCGACGGACTTGGCAGGGATCAACAGGGCCGCCGCCCCAAAGCTGTTGTTCGGTTCAGCTCGGTCACCGCTCTCGGTAAAGTTGATCGTCAACGAATACGGCTGCACAGATCGAGCGTCGTCGCTGCCGTCGCGCACTTCGAGATAGTATCGGCCTGGGGCGGGCAGATCGACCATGCCTTTGGTGTCGCCGCCCTTGGCCAGCGGGGTGATCCACGCGCTGATGGCGTCACGATTGGCGTTCCAGACCCGCAGCGAAATATCCAGATCGGCGGGCACACCGGTGATGGCGATCTGCAATTCGCCCTGATCTTTCACCTCGAAGCTGTACCAATCCTCATCGCGCACCGGCAGGATCGTGGCCTGGATCGTCTGCGCTGCCACAATCGGCGCGGCGTGGCCGAAATCGAAGTTGGGTTCAGAGGCATCGATCGCAGGGGTGAAGGTTGTCTGCAACGTGTAGGCTTGCGCAGATTCGGCGTCGTCGCCGCCGTCTCGTACTTCGAGATAGTAGCGACCAGCGCTGGGCAGATCCACGCTGCCCTGAGTGTCGCCGCCCTTGGCCAGCGGCGCGATCCAGGCGCTGATGGCGTCACGGTTGGCGTTCCATACGCGCACGTCAATATCCAACGACGACGCTACATTGGTGATCAGGATCTTGAGTTCCCCCTGATTGGGAACGGTGAAGGCGTACCAATCCACATCGCGTAGGGGTGTGATCTGCTCCTGAACGGTATCATTGACGGCGACGGGGGACGCTTTCCCAAATGAATCGTTGGGTTCTGGCCCATCCCCATCGGTCTGCGCGGAAAGGGAGATGGCTGGCAGCAAGCTCAGACAGAGCAACACGAGGAAGACGCGTCTAACCATAGAAACGAGGGTTCGCGTGGACATACAGCAATTCCTTTCTGCTGTGGGCCTCAACGCGGGATCAGGGTCGTGTTGTGGTCAGATACCTTCTAGGAATGGGGTAGGTTGGGGGCCACACCAACGGCTCCATACGCAAGGACACTCATGCCCGACCACATATCGGCTGTGATCTCTGTTGCTGGCAATTAGGTAAGATTAAAGTGCCCAAACTTATAGAAAACAACGCAAACGGTGTACCCCTCTATCATAGATCTAAGCGCGACGCGACGCAAGCCCCTAGACTAAAATTTATAAGACCCGCCAGGTTTCAGCAAACCTGGCGGGTCTTAGCTCAGTGCGTCAGAAGCGGAACGACAGCCAATCTGTGCCGGTGAAGATAGAGCAGGCCATGAAGACAAAGACCAGCAGCAGGATGACGCCGCAGCCCATGCCGCTGCATCCGCCGCGGCCAAAGCCGACCCTGCCCTGCAACCAGTCGAAGATCCAATTTAAGGCGAACAAGCGAATCAACCCGCCCAGACAGCCTGGGTTTTGTCGCAAATCGTTCATTGAGGGAATTCCTTTCTGATATGTAAAACGTGAATTTCAGTATTAGTTTCGCGCTTCACCCCCGCGGTTTACGCATGACACATTACGAAGTGTTGACGATTGTAGTGTGTGGCGAATTGCGAATTACGTGAAGCGTAGTGCATAGTATGTAGTACGTATAATTGTCACCTGCAACCTGCAAACCTGCAAACCTGCAAAGGAGTTTTTATGCGCGAATCCCACACCGCCGTCCTCGAACGCAACGTCACATGGACGGGCGCGTTCGAGATCGAACCCTACGAAACCGCCTGGGCCGGGGAAGCCATCTACTTTGTGCGAGCATTGGACGTTTTGCGCATCCCGTCAGGGTATGTCGCTCGTGTTCAGATCTCACCCGACGGCATTCATTGGTGCGATGAGGGTACGGAATTGCCGTTGCCCAATCAGCCGGACGAAGTCACCTTTGCCCGCGTCCGTCGCTTTGGCGGCTGGCTGCGCGCCGTGGGTGAACTCCCCGCCGACGCAAGTTTGACGGTGATCGTCTACCTGACGTTGAAGGAATAAGATGGATTTACGATTTTCGATTGACGATTCACGTCCTCGACCGGACAATCGTCAATCATCAATCATCAATCGTAAATTCCCCAAAGGAACCCACCTATGACCACCCAACAAACTCTCATCATTCCTCCCGATCTTTCCCGCTTTGAGCCGCTACCCAAGATCCTCTTTTTCGACGATTTTGATCGAGGGTTACAAGGGTGGACCGGGCTGATCGGCAATTACGAAGGATCGCTCAATTCGATGCTCCCCCCCTACCGCGATCTGCGCCCGCCGCAGTTGAGCAACCTCACCCAATGGGACACGGGCAGCGACGGCTCGCTCAACGGCACGTATGCCATGAAGCTGGCGACGCGGGCGCGCAGCGGCTCCTTTGCCGTCGGGATCAAGCGCGCCACCTTCCGTAAGGCCGGTCCTGTGCGGCTGGAGGCTTACTTCACTTTCAAGCCGGAAGCCTCCGAGTTGAAACTTTCTGAGACTGATGTGCGCGCTGTGGGCGTCCTCTTCGATCTACAGGATGGCGACAGCAAGCCCAATCCATATCGGGTGATGCCCCATCTGCGTTATCTCAACGCGCTTAATGGTGAAGCCGTGGGCAAATGGCAGTTCAAAGCCCGCCGCGAGGAACTCCTCGACATTGGCGGCAGCGGCAAGACCAAATCCCATTTCCATCTTGCCGCCGAAGGCTGGGAAGATCTACCGGGCGGCGGGCAGAAGCTCTGCTACAACGAGATCGCCACCAAGCAGAACTGGTATTATCTGCGTCTGGATTTCGATCTGGCCGACATGAAGTTCTTGCGCTTCCAATGCAACGACCGCGTCTACGACATGGACAGCGTCAACGCCATGCGCATCCCGGCGATGGCGAACCTATGGTGTATGCTCAACACCGTCTTCTTTGTGGAGACGGACCGCGATAAACGCGCTTTCCTCTATGTCGATTCAGTGGTGCTGTCCGGGGAGTGATAGAGAGGAGATGGATGTGATGTTATAATTACCATCAAAACGCAGGGGTTTCTGTGCCGGGAAGAGAGATGCAGGAGATCTGTTATGTTGACAGCACGAGCGCCAGAACAACCAAAAGAGATTGTCTACCCAGAAAGTGATGGGATGCCAATGGCCGACAATACGCTGCAATTTCGCTGGATTGTCACCATTCAAGGCGGATTGGATCTGCTCTTTAGGGATAATCCCAGTGTGTTTGTGGCAGGGGATCTGCTCTGGTATCCCATTGAAGGGGAGCCGACTATCCGCGTTGCCCCAGACGTAATGGTTGTCTTTGGCCGCCCGAAAGGGGATCGGGGGGCTTATCTACAATGGCGAGAAGGCGGCATCGCGCCGCAGGTTGTCTTTGAGATCCTATCGCCCGGCAACACTGTGATGGAAATGACGCGCAAGTTAGGATTTTATGATCGCTACGGCGTTGAAGAGTACTATCTCTATGACCCGGATCGGAATGAATTGAGTATCTGGATCGATCAGGAAGGCGGCTTGACCGAAGTCGAAGATGTCGATGGCTGGATCAGTCCGCGTTTGGGGATTCGCTTTGCACAAACGGCTGAGACCCTCAAGATCTACCGACCAGACGGCGCCATATTTGATCCTTACGTGGAGCTAGGTACACGCCTGGAGATGGAACGTCAACGCGCCGAACAAGAACGTCAGCGCGCCGAACAGGAACGTCAGCGCGCCGAGCGTCTGGCCGCCCAATTGCGCGCCCTAGGCGTCGATCCCGACCAAAGCTAATCAGTCAACAAGATTTCAACTGGAAAGGCAAATCCCCCATGAAAGAACGATCAACCGAGATCCTCATCGTCGGCGGTGGAACCGGCGGGGTGGGCGCAGCGCTGGCGGCGTTGCGCCTGGGCAAACAGGTCATCATGACCGAGGAGACCGATTGGATCGGCGGACAGTTGACGGCCCAGGCCGTACCGCCCGACGAACACCCCTGGATCGAAACGACAGGCCATACCCGCAGCTATCGCCGCTTCCGCGAGAAGGTGCGAGACTACTATTGGCGCAACTACCCCATGACTGAGGACGCCCGCCACAACACATTGCTCAACCCCGGCAATGGCAATGTCAGCCGCCTCTGCCACGAGCCGCGCATTGCGTTGGCCGCTATTGAGGAGATGCTCGCTCCCTACCGCTCCAGCCGCCAATTGGAGGTGCTGATCCGTCATCGCCCCATCGCCGCCGAGACCGACGGGGATCACATCCGCGCCGTGACATTGCGCAACGACGAGACCGGCGAGGATGTTGTCATTTCTGCGCCTTACATCCTCGACGCTACCGAGTTGGGCGATCTGCTCGAACTCGCCAACGTGGAACACGTCATTGGTGCCGAGAGCCAATCCCAGACCGACGAACTCCACGCCGTGGAAGGCGATCCGCAGCCGCTGGATCAACAGGCGATCACCTGGTGCTTCGCCATGGATTACCTCCCTGGCGAGGATCACCGCATCGACAAGCCCGCCGACTACGATTTTTGGAAAGGCTACCAGGCCGACTTTTGGCCCGGTCCGCAGTTGGGATGGAAGGATGTAGACCCAATCACGCTAGAGACGCGCCATCGGGGCGTCTTCCACGGCCCACAGGATGGACGGCGTGTGGGCAGCTTCTGGCTCTACCGGCGCATCGCCTACGAAGGCTACTATCAGGATGGCTTCATGCTCAGCGGCATTACGCTTGTCAACTGGCCGCAGATCGACTACTGGCTGGGTCCACTGCTGGGTGTCAGCGAGGAAGAGAAGGCCGAACACCTACGCCAGTGTAAACAACTCAGCTTCTCCCTGCTCTATTGGATGCAGACCGAAGCGCCCCGCCACGACGACAAGGGCTACGGCTATCCGGGCCTGCGTCTGCGTCCGGACATTGTGGGGACGAGCGACGGTCTGGCGAAGTATGTCTACGTGCGCGAGTCCCGGCGCATCCAGGCCGAATTCACTGTGGTGGAGCAGCATGTGGGCACGGAACAACGCAAGCAAATGGGATTGCCCATAGGCGCTGAGATCTTCGACGACAGCGTGGGGACAGGCTCCTATCGCATTGATCTGCATCCCAGCACGGCACCGCGCACCTATGTGGACATCAGCAACTATCCCTTCCAGATCCCCTTGGGATCACTGATCCCCGTGCGCGTGGAAAATCTACTGCCTGCGTGCAAGAATCTCGGCGTGACCCACATCACCAACGGCTGTTACCGCCTGCACCCGGTGGAGTGGAACATCGGCGAGGCCGCCGGCGCGCTGGCAGCGTACTGTCTTGACAAAAAGCTCTCTCCGCGCCAGGTGCGCAACGATGAGACCCATCTGCGCGACTTCCAAACCATGCTGACCGATACCCTCGGCTTCATCCTCGAGTGGCCGGAATACGCGCGGATTACGCCGCGGTAGACGGGATTGGATATTAGATATTGGGTATTGGTAACTGGCTATTGCTGATGATGTGTCGATGCGTCGAGTAGAATACGCACTGCACACCACGAGCCACGTTATCCTCCCAATACCCAATATCTAATATCCAATCTTCCACGCTGAAATCGAACAGGTTATAATAGATCCATCGTCTTGCGGCCTATGCGAGAGCCATCCGTGCCAAGACTCAAACAAGTACAGAAGGAAATCTATGCGTGATATTCTGGCGGATGTAGAGTACTGGCGATCCGAAGGGAAGTCTGTGGCCCTGGCGACGGTGGTGAAGGTCTATGGATCGGCGCCGCGCCCATTAGGGACAAAAATGGCCGTTTCGGACGCGGGCGAGATGGTTGGCTCAGTCAGCGGTGGTTGCGTCGAAGGCGCTGTCGTTCAAGAAGCGCTGGCCGTAATCGCACAGGGCTCGCCCAAATTGATCCCCTTTGGCATCAGCAATGAGAGCGCCTGGGATGTAGGCTTGACCTGCGGCGGTACGATTGAAGTCTTCGTCGAACGACTCGATTGGTGAGGAATTGGTACTCATTCTTGTAGACAACCTATCAGGAAGGACAACATTCTAATGCCGAAGAAACCACCCAAAAAGCAAGATCCTGCGCCCAAAGGAGGACACCGACGTAGCAGTGCAACCCCGCCAGTCAGTCAGGGTTCGGATAACCTGCCTGATCTCTCCTCTGTCCGCCTGAATATGGAACAAGAGATGGCCCGATTGGGCAAACTCCTCAATGAACGAGAATTTGAATCGATCGACGAAGTTAACGCCTTTTTGCAGGAACTCTTGGCCGAAACCGGCGGCATGATCCCCAAGACCAAGGCCGAGACCCCGCTCGAAAAGGCTCAAGAATTGGTCTACCAGGCGATGCAAGCCTCAAATCCTAAGAAGGCGGCCCAACTAGCGCGCAAGGCGTTGAAGCTTTCCCCAGACTGCGCCGACGCCTATCTGCTGTTGGGCGATCTCGAAGCCAAGAGTGTTGAAGAGGCGCGCGACTATTACGAGAAAGCTGTCGCCGCCGGCGAACGCGCCATTGGTCCTGAGACTTTTGAGACAGGAAAGGGACACTTCTGGGGGATCATTGAAACCCGCCCGTATATGCGCGCACGCCAGCAATTGGCCGATCTTCTCTGGGAATTGGGTGAGCCGGAAGCAGCCCTCAATCACTATCGGGAAATGATGGAACTCAACCCTGGCGACAACCAGGGCGTCCGCTACGTGTTGCTTTCCGCTCTACTGCAACTCTGCAAAAATGATGAGGCCGAAGCCTTGTTGGCCCAATTCGAGGACGATGCTTTTGCCATCTGGCACTACAACCGTGCTTTGCTCCTCTTCCGCAAATATGGCCGTAGCCCCGAAGCAGAGCAGGCGCTACTCAATGCTTTTGAGCAGAACGAATATGTACCCGACTATCTGCTGGGTCTGGAAGAGATGCCCTTCGAAGAAGATTTTCCCGAAGCCTATGGGTGGGGTGATGAAGAAGAGGCCATCCTCTATGTGTCACGCGCGATGGTCCTCTGGGCGCAGACCCCTGGCGCGCAGACCTGGATGGCAAAAATCTACAACGATTTGGACCTTGAATGACATCGATCTACCCATCCCTGGCGCAAGCAATCAAAGCGGATCAGTTGATTGCTGTGGCGACTGTCCTCACAGGATCGAATATCGGCCAGAAGTTATTGATCTGGCCCAATGGACAGAGCCAGGGATCCCTGGGGGACATTCACATTGAAGAAGTGGTGAAGGGACGCGCCCAGGTTGCCATGCAGCGCCAGCAACCCGAACGCTTCCGATTGGGTGAAGCTGCCGACTCCCCGGAGATCTTTGTGGATGTTCATCTGCCGCCGCCCAAACTGGTGATCGTCGGCGCTGTCCACATTGCCATTTCACTTGTCGACTTTGCCAGGGCGTTGGGATTTCGCACCATCGTGGTGGATGCCCGCACTGTCTTCGCCACCGAGGATCGCTTCCGCCACGCCGACGAGCTGATCATCGGCTGGCCGGCGGATGTGCTGGCCGGGCTAAATTTGAACGAGGCGACCTATGTCGTCACACTCACCCACGACGAGAAATTGGACAATCCCGCGCTGCTTGTGGCGCTCAACCATCCCGTGCGCTATATCGGTGCGTTGGGATCGGTGCGTACTCATGCCGCACGGGTCGAAGCGCTCAAGGAAGCAGGCATCCGCGATGATCAGATTGACCGCATCCATACGCCGATTGGCCTTCCCCTGGGCGGACGCCGACCCGAAGAGATCGCCGTCTCGATCATCGCCGAAATCGTCTGTGTGATGAACGGGCAGAAGCGATCAGGTATTGGATATTAGATATCGGGGAGCAGGAGTTCCTCAATACCCAATACCCTCTCTGCGAAAGGAAACCATGACAACCCATCCAATCCTCACTGCTTTACAATCCATCTTCGCGGATCGGCTGTTGACCAACGCCGCGCAGATGGTCGCCTATGAATCCGACGCGTTGACGGCTTTTCGCCAGCGACCGGCTGCCGTCGTCCTCGCCGAAACTGGGGACGAGGTGATTGAGACCGTGCGCCTTTGCCACGAGCATGGCGTCCCCTTTGTGGCGCGCGGCAGCGGCACCAGCCTTTCCGGGGGATCGCTGCCCATCGCCGATGGGATCGTCATCGCCCTCAATCGCCTCAACCGCATCCTACGTCTGGACGCGGATGAGCGCATCGCTGTGGTGGAGCCGGGGGTGATCAACCTGGCCGTCTCGCAGGCGGCGGCCCCATATGGACTCTATTACGCGCCCGATCCGTCGAGCCAGCCCATCTGCACCATCGGCGGCAACGTGGCCTTCAATTCCGGCGGCGCGCACTGCCTCAAATATGGTATGACGAGCAACCATGTGTTGGGGATGAAAGTGGTGCTGCCCGACGGCGAAGTGGTGGATCTGGGCGGTGAAAGCCTCGACAGCGTCGGCCCGGACATGACCGGTCTCTTTGTGGGCAGTGAAGGTCTCTTCGGCGTGGCGCTGGAGATCACCCTGCGCCTGTTGCCCATCCCCGCGGTCTATCGCACGGTGTTGGCGAGCTATCCCAGCCTTGAAGCCGCTGGCGACGCCGTTTCGGCGGTGGTGGCTTCGGGATTGCTGCCCGGCGCCATCGAGATCATGGATAAGCTGGCGATCAAGGCGGCGGAAGTGGGCGCCAAGGCCAACTATCCTCAGGACGCAGCGGCGCTGTTGATCGTGGAATTAGAGGGCGAAACCGAAGCCGTCGAAGCTGAATTCGCCCAACTCCTGCAATTGATCGAAACGACAGGCGCTGAGGAAGTGCGCATCGCCCAAAACGCCGACGAGCGCGCCCGCATTTGGAAGGGACGCAAGGCCGCTTTCTCCGCTGTGGGGCGGCTGGCCCCCGATTATATTGTGCAGGATGGTGTGGTGCCGCGCAGCCGGTTGGGCGAAGCGCTGGCCGAAATCGAGCGGTTGAGCCAGAAGTACGGCATCGAAGTCGCCAACGTCTTCCACGCTGGGGATGGCAACTTGCACCCGTTGATCCTCTTTGACGGTCGCCATGAAGGCGCGCTGGAACGGGCGGAAGAACTTGCCGGTGAGATCATCACCCTCTGCATCGATCTGGGCGGATCGATCACTGGCGAGCATGGTGTGGGCATGGAAAAGCGCGCCTACATGTCGCGCATGTTCGGCCCCCTGGAGATGGAGACAATGGAGCAACTGCGCCGTTCCCTCGATCCCAAGCAGATCGCCAATCGAGGGAAAATGTTGCCTCTGGGCGAAGCCCCAGCGCTCCACACCGTCGGCCCCCATCCATTGGAAAAAGCGGGCGTCATCTACCGGGAGTAACCCAAGAGATGTGATATGTCAACAGAATCCATACAGGCGACTCAAATTAGTGTTCAAACGGTGGATGAAATCAGCGACGCGGTGCGCGGCCATCTTCGTCTGCTGGCGCGCGGCGGGGGGAGCAAACCGGCCCTCTCCACCCCCAGCGATGACGGCGCAACCGTACTCGATCTCTCCCAAATCCGCGGCGTGCAGGTCTACGACCCAGGCGAGTTTACCTTCACGGCGTTGGCGGGGACGCCGCTGCATGAAGTCGCAACGATGCTGGCCGAACGCGGCCAATACCTGCCCTTTGATCCACCGTTGGCTGGGGCAGGCGCTACTTTGGGGGGAACCATCGCTGCCGGGCTGAGCGGACCTGGGCGCTACCGTTACGGCGGCGTGCGCGATTTCCTCATCGGCATCCGCTTTGTCAATGGCCGCGGGGATGTGGTGCGCGGCGGCGGCAACGTCGTCAAGAACGCCGCCGGTTTTGATTTCTCTAAATTGATGGTGGGCAGTCTGGGCCGGTTGGGCATCCTCACCGAGGTGACCTTCAAGGTCTTTCCCGCGCCGGCAGCGACCGCGTCTTTGGCCGCCCACTTTGCCGATCTCAATAGCGCGCTGGATGCGCTGGTTGGTTTGAGCCACAGCAAATTTGATCTGGACGCGCTTGATCTCGTCCCCAGCGCTGAGGATGTAGCCCTTTGGGTGCGTCTGGGCGGACTGGCGCTGGCCCTGCCGCAACGCTTAGAACGGCTGACAGCATTGCTCAACGCGCAGAACCATCCGCGCCAGATCGAACGCTTCGGCGAGGATGCGCCCGCGCCGCACTGGTCCGAAATGGACGCGATGACATGGCGCTCTGGCGGTGGACTGCTGGTCAAAATCCCAGTGACGCCCAAACGCGTCCGCCAATTGGATCCACTGTTGGCGGACGCTGGCGCGGTTCGTCGCTACAGTAGCGGAGGCAACACAGCATGGATCAATTGGCCGGGATCGGCGGACGAATTTGATCCACTGCTGAGTCAACAAAAACTCGCCGGGCTTGTACTCGACGGTCCGCCGGGCCGTCCCTGGCTGGGCCGTTTAAGCGGACGCGCCATGCTCCAACGTATCGCCGCCACGCTCGATCCCGAGGGGAAGTTTGGTATTGGATATTAGATATTAGATATTGGATATTGGGTATTGACGACATTCTCCTAATACCCAATACCTAATACCTAATACTCACCTTTCCCATCAACACAAGGAGTTTCTTTGATGAAGGCAATTCGAGTTCACGAGTTTGGAGATGCGCAAGCGCTCCGCTATGAGGATGTTGCAGATCCACAGCCGGGCGCGGGCGAGGCGTTGATCGCTGTGGAAGCGGCGGGCGTCAACTTTATCGACATTTACCATCGTTTGGGCTGGTATCCGCTGAAAACGCCGTTCATCGTCGGGTTGGAAGCCGCCGGGGTAGTGGAAGCGGTGGGCGAAGGTGTAACCGAAGTGAACGTTGGCGACCGCGTGGCCTTTGGCATGACCAACAACGCCTACGCCGAAAAGGTTGCTGTCCCCGTGCGCCACCTGGTCCCCGTCCCCGCTGGGATTTCGGCGCAGCAGGCCGCCGCGGTGATGATCCAGGGGTTGACGGCCCATTACCTGTCCTGCGATACCTTCCCCTTGCAGCCGGGGCACACAGCCTTGATCCACGCGGCGGCAGGCGGCACGGGCGCGCTGCTGGTGCAGATCGCCAAAAAGCGGGGGGCACGCGTCATCGGCACTGTTTCCACCGCGGAGAAGGAAGCGTTGGCGCGTGAGGCTGGCGCCGACGAGGTGATCCGTTACACTGAGGTCGATTTCGAGACTGCTGTCAAAGAACTCACCAAAGGTCAGGGCGTTGAGGTGGTCTACGATTCGGTGGGCAAAGATACCTTCGACAAGAGCCTCAACTGCCTCAAACTGCGCGGCTATCTTGTCCTCTTTGGTCAGGCCAGCGGCCAGGTGGAGCCCTTTGATCCGCAGATCCTCAACCGCAAGGGATCGCTCTTCCTCACACGGCCCAGCCTGGGCGCGTACGTCGCCACCCGCGAGGAACTGCTCGGACGCGCGCACGATATCTTCACGTGGATGAACGCTGGCGAGTTAACAGTCCGCATTGATAAAACATTCCCCCTGAGCGAAGCCGCCGAGGCGCACCGCTACATGGAGGCGCGCAAAACGCAGGGAAAGGTATTGTTGATCCCGTAATTGGTCATCGTTGACATAAGCGTAGCGCATGGTGCGTTAAGCGATCCACGCGCTACGCTACACGATTGAGGAGTTTGCTTTGCGACACGAAATTCCGGTTGAATCGTTGGGGCCGCAAGGCCATGCCATGGCCGAAGCCGTGGAATCGTGTGTCCACTGCGGTTTTTGTCTGCCCGCCTGCCCCACCTATCTGGCGCTAGGGGAAGAGATGGATTCGCCGCGCGGCCGCATCCTGCTGATGAAGGGCGCGCTAGAAGGGGAACTGCCGCTGGATCAGGTGCTGCCCCACGTTGATCGCTGCCTGGGCTGTCTCGGTTGCGTCACTGCCTGTCCATCGGGTGTGCAATACGGCGAACTGCTCACTCCTTTCCGCGCCATGAGCGAGAGAACACGTCAGCGTCCACCTATGGATCGGGTTACCCGGCTGATGACAACGCAGACGCTGCCCTATCCTCAGCGTTTCCGCGTCGCATCGGCTATGGGACGGATCGCCAAACCCTTCCGTCGCTTTTTGCCCGAATCCATGGGGACCATGCTCGATCTATTGCCGGATACGATGCCGGCCGCGCAACCACTGCCGGTGATCCACTATGCCCAGGGAGAACGAAAGGCGCGGGTGGCGCTGTTATCGGGCTGTGTGCAGCAGGTGCTTTCCCCGCAGATCAACTGGGCGACGCTGCGCGTCCTCGCCCGCAACGGCGTCGAGGTGATCGTTCCGCCAGCGCAAAATTGTTGCGGCGCGCTTTCCATGCACGTGGGCGAGTCGGCGCAAGCGCAATCCCTGGCCCGGCGCAATCTAGACGCCTTCGACTTACAGAGTGTGGACGCCATCATCACCAATGCCGCCGGTTGCGGATCGGGGATGCACGAATATCCACTGCTCTTTGCCGGTACGCCAGACGAAGCACGCGCGCGCCGTTTTGCCGAAAAGGTGCAGGATATTAGCGTCTTTTTGGCTAACCTGGGGATCGAGACGCCGCGGCCGCTGCCTGAGCCACTGACTGTCGCTTACCATGACGCCTGTCATCTGGCCCATGCACAGGGGGTACGCGAAGCGCCACGCCAGATCCTGAGCGCCATCCCGAACCTCAAGATCGTCCCCATCCCCGAAGGCGAAATCTGTTGCGGCTCGGCGGGGACCTACAACATCGAACACCCCGACATCGCGCACCAACTGGGCGAACGCAAAGCCAACGCCATCCTCCGCACGGGCGCTGACCTCATCGTGACCGGCAACATCGGCTGTATGACACAGATCAGCAACCATCTGGGCCATCAGGGCTCGTCCCTGCCGATCTTACACACCATTGAGTTGCTCGATCAAGCCTATCGAGGCGAGTGAGTGGCAGAGGGTGGGAAGAAGAGAGGGTGGGAAGAAGAGAGAAACTGACTTCCTTCTCTTCTTCTCTTCCTCTCTTCCTCACCCCCTCTCTCTTTCTAGAAGCCCCTTCACCGCGGTCTCGATCAACGTTCGCTCCCGCACGGGCATCTGCGCGGCGAGCGCGTTCACCAATTCCTCGATCAACCATTTGGGCAACGCCACGCTGACGGTGACATCCTCGCTATGCTTTTCGTCCCAGGCTCGCCCAATGCAACTGCGCAAAAACTCACTACGGTTGTCGCTTAACTGATCAAGCCGTTCTAAATCCTCCGCATAGAGGCTCACGTGGAGCGATTGTCGTTTCTGTCCATCTGATTTGGGTGGGCGTCCAGGGCCGCCTTGAGCTATTGTCATCCGGCTCTCCTCATGCTGGGTGTGAAGGATTTTTGATTACAACTTTTCATGATCCAGCATACGACAAATTTTCTATTTGTCAACACAAAAAACACAAATGTTCTGTATAGACTTTAGAGACTTCAATTTGCCGATTTTAGGATTTTCGTAGACACGGAAAATAAATATATCTTCAATTATACATGTTTGATGTTTACAAAATTAGAACTCTTGTGCTACAATAGAACAGGAAATTTGTGCCTGATCTGTAGTTGTGAGAACCCGAAGAAGGGACACAAAAAATGGCAACTGCAGTCGTTGTCGCGACAGTCGTCACCACCGACTTGAGCGAGGCAAGCTGCAAAGACCGTCTCCTAGCTCAGATCCGCCGCAATGACAGTGACTTGCGCGCACAACTCAGCAACGAGGATACCAATGCCAACGTCGTCACGGCTATCCTCAACATCGATGAGTTTATGGACTATGTGCGCGAATGGTCAGAGCGGAAAGGAAGGGTCAACGGAACGGGTGCCGCACAGGCGATAGCAGAGACTACCGTTATCACCGATGGCATGGATGAGCTTGAATTTATGGAACACGCCCTTCAGCAACTGCGCCAGAATGGAACGAACCATTTTGTAGGGTTGGATGACGCAGCGCTGGCGGCGATGGAAGAGGAGTATCCCGGCGAGGATCTTTCTCGCTTCCCCTTCCGCTATTAGTGAGTGACTTCATCAGGAGTGAAGAAAAGAGGAGACGATGACCGAAAATACGATGCAAGAGATCCTGAAGGAGTTGAGCAAACCGTTTCACCCCTCCCACATTACGTGGAAGCCAGGCGTCTTGAATCGAGACAAGAACAAAGCCCTGGCATTGGCCTATGCCGACCTGCGCGCTTACCAGAACCGGTTGGATGAAGTCTGCGGCATGAATTGGTCGGTAAGTTATACGCCTTGGGGGGACCGCATTGTTTGCCATCTCACCATCAACGGGGTGACCCGTTCGAGTACCGGCGAACCGGACAGCCAATCGGAGAAGTCGGAGATTGCGGGGACAGCCGCCGAGGCGCAAGCCTTCAAACGAGCCTGCGCCATGTTTGGCCTGGGCCGATATCTCTACAATCTGCCCACTGTTTGGTGTGAGTTCGACAGCGAGCGCAAGCAGTTCACTGCCCAGGGGAAGGGACGGCTGAGCGGCATTATTGTTCAGCACTACCGCCGCCACATGGATGCTGATGTTGAGTTGGAGGAACTCCACATCAACGGCTATGGGGAAAAGGAGATCGGCGTGAATGGCAGCGCCAGCCGACCGCTGCGGTCGGACGGCAATGGTCTGCACGAAGTCTACAATGCGCCAACACCTCAGACATCCGCGCTGACAGCGCTTCTGGCCGAATTCAACCAACTCGGCCAGGAGATCTACGGCGACCAGTGGGAGCAGGTCTGCCGTCACAATGTGGAGCGGATCAGCGGTGGCAGCATCCAGAGCAGTGAAGAATTGGGCGAAGACGCGCTCAAGAAATTGGTCGGTGGTCTTAAGAAGCTCAAACGTCAGCGTCAAGCGGCGTAAGTGATAAAGAAGGGGATTGGTGGCTGGTGATTAGGGATTAGGGATCGTCTACAAGGCTCCCAGTCACCTATCACCGCCGACCGTTGCAGTCGGACGTCACCAATCCCTTATCAAATTCCGTACTTGCGAGCCTTTTCAACTGTAGCGAATGACTTACTACAAAACGGAGAAAACTCATGTATCAACAAATTACATTAGTCGGCAATTTGGGCAATGATCCTGAACTGCGCACAACACCCAATGAGATCCCTGTCTGCAATTTCTCGCTGGCCGTCCACCGGCAGTGGACGAATCGGGATGGCGAACAGAGCGAGAAGACGACATGGTTCCGGGTGACGGTCTGGCAGCGTCAGGCCGAGACAGTGGCTCGTTACTTACGCAAGGGGAGCCGGGTACTCGTGGTGGGCGAAGTCGAGGAAGCCAACGCCTATCTCAACCGCGACGGCGAACCTGCCGCCACTCTCGAAGTCACCGGGCGAATGGTTAAGTTCCTGGGTGGAGACACCGTTCAGGTAGAAGAGAGTCGGGAAGAAGCGCCCTTTGCGATGGCAGGCGCGGAGATCCCTTTTTAGAGCCGGTAGACGACAATGAAACGATTCCACATCAATTCAGCGGATAGGGAGCATATGATGGATGGGATGTTGCAACAAGCCATTGCTGATGCCCGGCAGTCGCATGACAGGGTGTTACAACAGGAAGCGCTGGCCTGGCTCTGGATCTGCTGCCCTGATGTAGCAGACGATCTTCATCTGCCCCGGCCCAAGCTGTTGAAAGCACAGTTTGCCGTCGTCGCTTATGCGGATCGTTACGCCGCTGCGTAAAACCAACCGAATACCCAAAAGAGCCGACCAATATTGGTCGGCTCTTTTGGGTATTGGATATTGGGTATTGACACATTCACCAATTCCACAATATCCAATCTCCAATACCCAGTACCCAATCCCCCTCACTGCTTATAGAGCCTCCGCTCATAGCGTCGCAGCAAAAACCAGACAGCCGCCGCGTTAATGAGGACGCCAATGATCAAATATCCCCAAAATGCTTCGCCGGCGGCCATGCGCCAGTAGACGGCCAGCGGCCAATAAGAGGGGATGATGCCGGCGATCCACTCCAGCGGTGGGTCGAGGAAGTAGGCCGCCATAGGCAGCGCCTGTAACCCCTGGATGCCTTTGAGGACGGCGAGGCCCATAACTTTATTTTCGGCCAGGGTGATCAGCAGCAGCGCCGTCGTCGCCGCCGAGATCGAAGTCAGCGCTGAGACCAGCAACAATTGCCAAAATGGAATGACAATCAGCCCTGCGATCAACACGGCAGGCGGCGTCACCAGCAACGCCAGCAAGATCGGCAACCCCAACCGATAGGTCACATAAGACGAAAGTGGGATCGGCGTCACCATCAGCGCTGTCAGCATGCGATCATCCCGTTCGTCTAGAAGCAGCAGACCGATAACGACCCCCATCATACCTGGCGCGATGAAAAGCACCAGGCTCATCATCAGCGGATAATAGGGGACAATGTCGAGGCCGAATTGCATTTGCAACCAGCTCGTCAGGAAAGGGGCGGCGAAACGCAGCGCCAACGCCAATGCCAGCGCTCCCCCGGTGATCATCAAAAGCATTGAATCCCTCGCCACCGATTTCAGATCCACAGGGCCAAGCGAGCGGAGAAGCATTATCGTTTTGGACATGAACGGTTTCCTTTGCAGAATGGTGCAAGTGGCAGGTTTGCAAGTGGCAATCGCCTGCGCACTACGCACTACACTACCTTCACCCCCAGGCTCGCCGTCAATTCTGTGTAGAGTTCGCTCAGTCGCCGGGTCATAGGACCGATTTCACCGTTGCCGATAACGCGCCCATCGAGTTCGAGGACGGGTGCCAGCTCGCCCATTGTCCCCGTGCAGAAGAGTTCATCCGCCCGGTAGACTTCGGCCAACGAGATATCCTTGACGGCGTACGAAATGTTGTGAGATCGACAGAGATCCAGTACCGTGGCGCGGGTAATGCCCTCCGGGCAGGAGCCGGTCGTCGGCGTTGCCACCACGTCATGGTGAACGAGGAAGAAATGGGTGGCGTTGGTTTCGGCCACAAAACCGCGCAGATCGAGCATGAGCGCGTCGTCAGCGCCGGCGACATTGGCCTGAATCTTAGCCAAAATCGAGTTGATCATGTTGCACGAGTGGATCTTTTGATCCAGGCATTCGGGCGGAATGCGGCGGATGCCCGATGTGATCAAGCACAGTCCGCTCTTAGCGTAGACCGGCGGCTTGTGTTCCGCCAGCACAATCAGCGTAGGGCCGGCGGTGTTGAGCCGGGGGTCCATGCCGCTGGTGTACTTGACGCCGCGCGACAACGTCAGGCGGATGTGAACGTTGTCGGTCATCCTGTTGGCGCTCAACGTGCGGCGGATCTCCCCGATGATGCTCTGGTGGCTGGGGATCTGCGGGTAGGCCAGGGCCAGCGCGCTGTGGCGCAATCGATCCAAATGTTCGATCAGTTTGAAGATGCGGCCATTGTAGAGGCGCAGCCCCTCCCAGACGGCGTCGCCATTTTGGACTGACGAGTCGAAGGGACTGATCCCTGCTTCGTCGCGGTGGACGAGCTTGCCGTTGATGTTGACGATGAGATCGCGGTTGCGTTCGTCGTATTGCTGAAGCATTGTGATGATCCTATGGAATGACAGAATAGCAATTCGATATTGGGTATTGGATATTGTC
>JAHBVG010000110.1 GCA_019637695.1 Caldilineaceae bacterium
GCTGTCAAAGTTGGCGGCTTCGACGCGACCATCGGCGATGGTCAACTCTTCGATCAACGTAGAGCCAACCCCCCAGATGATGTTCCCCTGCACTTGCGCCTCGGCCCCATCGGGGTTGATCACCAGACCGCAGTCCATGGCCGCCGTCATCTTGTGAACCCGAATGCGTCCGTCGCTCATGGAGACCTCGGCCACCAATGCCACCTGGGTATCCACATCGGTGGCGCAGGCGATGCCCCTGGCCCGGCCTTCTGGCAGCGGATCGCCCCAGCCCACCCGATCTGCTGCGGCGCGCAACACAGCGGCCATCCGCCTGTCGTTGAAGCTGTCGCCCAGATGGGCGAGCCGGAATTCCAATGGATCCTGGTCGGCGAGATGGGCGAGTTCATCCATGAAACTTTCTACGGCGAAGGTATTGGCAAAGAGGCCCAATCCACGCCAGGAGGCTGTGCGCACAGGCAATTTGCTGCGCCATGCGCGCGTCTGCCGGTTGGGGATACCTCCATAGTGGATGGTCGCCCCCCGCCATGCCCCAAAATCCGCGCCGACGAGATCAGCGGCAAAGCCGGGGAAAAAGGCAAAGAGGACATCGCCGCTGGCCTGACGATGCTCCATCGCCTGGATGCGCCCTTGCTCATCCAAACGGGCGAAAAGACGGCTGCGCGTGGGCGGGCGGAAGTAGCCGTTGCGCATCTCTTCGCTGCGATCCCAGCCCACGTGGACCGGCACGCCGGCCTCTTGAGAAAGGATTGCCGCCTCACGGCCGGCCTCGGTGACGCTCTTGCGACCAAAACCGCCGCCCAAATAAGTGGGGATGACTTCCACCTGTTCGTTCTTCATCTTCAGGGCGCGGGCGACATCGCCGCGGGTGCCATTTTGCGATTGGGTGGAGGCCCAGACGGTGGCCTTCTCCGCGGTGACATGGGCCAGGGCAGATTGTGTCTCCAGAGATGCGTGCGCGGCCAGCGGGGTGAAGTACTCTGCGCTGAGGCTGATGGCTTCGCCCAACAGCCGCGGCGCGTTGCCCTCACGCTGGATCACCACCCCGTCCCGATCCTCGATGGCGACGAGGGCTTCGATCTCAGACTGCTGCCACGGCTTGCCTTCATCCCAGGTCAGTTCAAGTTGGGATAGACCAGCCCTTGCCGCAGATCGGCTGGCAGCGACCACGCCCACAAGATCCTGGCGGATCACCACCTTTTCCACACCCGGGATCTGCATGGCTGTGCCCGGCGCTGCGCTGACCAACTTCGCCTCAATCGTGGGCGCGCGCGCCACCGCGCCGTAACGCATCCCTTCCAAACGCATGTCGAATCCATATTTGGCCGCGCCCGTCACCTTGGCGGGGATGTCAACGCGGGGGGCGGATTGACCGATCAGCGAAAATTCGGATTCAGACTTGAGCGCGGGGATCTCCCTGGGCGCTTCCCACGTGCTTTTGCGGGCAACCACCTGCCCATAGCTTATGCGCTGGGATGGATCGGCGGCAACGGCAAATGCGCCATTGCTGGTGACCAGGGCCGTTGCAGGTTGTCCTAAAGCCACGGCAGCCTCGACTTTGAGCATCTCGCGCATGAGCGCGCCTGCTTCGCGTAGGGCTTGATAGACCCCGCTCACCGAGCTGCTGCCGGCAGTACCAAAGGAATCGAGTGGACCGAGGTGGGTGGTAGCCTGACGCACGGTAAGTTGGTCCAACGAAACGCCCAGTTCCTCGGCACCGATCTGGGCAAAAGCGGTGTGGATGCCCTGCCCCATCTCCACTTTGGTGACATAGAGTGTGATCTTGTCATCCGCGGTGATCTCAAACCAGGCCAGGGGATCGTTGGATGCGCCGCCAGGCGCACTCGCCCCATCAAACATACGGGCGGCGGTCAAGCGCAGCGTGGGCAGGCCAAACCCAACACCCAGCGCCATTACCCCCGCCGTGATCCCTGCGCCGATCAAAAATCCGCGCCGCGTGGGCCGCCAGCGGCGGCGAGGGGTGGTTGTGTTCTGATCTGTAGACATGATAATTGCTCCGTAAAATAATGATGAATGATGAATGAAGATTGGGGCGCTCAGGCGGACCGCAGACGGCGGACCGTGGAAAAAGACTGCCGCCTGCAACTTGCTACCTGCCACCTGCTACCTGCTACCTGCAATTCCTCATTCTTCATTCATTTCTTCCGCCGCCTGCTTCACCGCGGCGTGGATGCGTACATAACAGCCGCAGCGACAATAGTTGTACCTGAGCGCCTGCGTGATCTCATCGTCGCCCGGCGTGGGGTTTTGAGCGAGAAACGCTGCCGCTGTCATGATCTGGCCGCTCATACACCAGCCGCACTGGGGAACTTGCAGATCGATGAATGCCTGCTGCACAGGATGCAAACGCTCGCCCTCGGCCAGACCTTCGATGGTGCGGATCTCCTGCCCTGCCACCAATGCCAGCGGCGTTACACAGGATCGCGTGGCGACCCCATTGATATGGACAGTACACGCGCCGCAGATCCCTGCGCCGCAGCCGAATTTGGTCCCGGTCAGGCCCAGTTCATCGCGCAAAGCCCAAAGCAACATTTGCCCTGCCGAACCGTCCTCAACCTCAACCGATTTGTCATTGATGATCAACTGCATCTTTTCTCTCTTTCGTCACATTGTGTATTGGCCAGGAAGATGATGAAACGTAGGTGCGGGCCAACCGCTGCGGTCGGCCCGCACCTACAGATTCCACCATGTCGTTGACCAATACACTCTTTCGTCACATTGGGCACATCCAGCCGGTGTAGTTCAAGTTGGGGGCATGTGAAGCGCCGGGGACTTTTGCCTTGTAGTCCCCGGCACTTTCGCCAAAGATGAGCTACACCCCATCCAACCGGCAGTTCACAAGAAAACCGTAAATTGGTGTACAATCCTCTTTCACATAAACCAATGTTGGACTTTCTATTATCGATAGAATTCATTCTCCAGCAGGGAGAACGCATACTATATGGTTTTTGTACGCAAATATCATATTTTGTCACAGTATTGTACAAATTCTATCACATTGATTTAAAATGTCCAATTGACGAACCCACGATTTTTGATTCACGCTACACCACCCACTACTTTGATGAGTTATGTTAAAACGTTTGAAATTTTTGTCGATCATCCTCCTTGTTATTCTGGCCGTCGGCCTGACATTACGCACCGCCTACCTGGAACTGATGAATGCAGCCGATGAGACACCCGGCGGTACGATCCTGATCTGGCATGGTTGGGATGGCGAAGAGACCTTGGTACTCCAGGAAATTGTCAACATCTACACGGGCCTCAATTCAGGCACACGGGTAGTACTCGCCTATGTGGACCCGGACGAGTTGCTGCTCCGTTTTCAGGAAGCCGCCGAGATCGGTTTTGGCCCCGATCTCTTGATTGGACCTGGCGAATGGCTCTACACGTTAACCCAGACCGGTCTGATTTTGCCAATTGAGGAGCGGCTGCCCGAAAGTATCGTTGACCGTTTTCTGCCTGTTTCGTTGGATGCCCTGCGCTACCAGGATCGTCTCTATGGCCTGCCCCTCTCTATCCACACCATGGGTCTCTTCTATAACCCAGCCCTTGTCGAGTCACCCGCCACGACGCTGGACGAGTTAATCGCTCACGGGCGGACCGGCGTCGAAATCGGCATTGGCATCACCTTCGAGAATGCCTTTTGGGGCATCCGCACCTTTGGCGGGCGTCTCTTTGATGAGGAGGGACGCGCAATATTGGATCAAGGGGGATTCGCCAACTGGCTCAACTGGCTGCGCAACGCACAGGAGATCCCCGGCTTTATCCTCAGCAGCGACCAGAACGCGCTGCGTTCGCTCTTTGCGCAAGGACGGCTGGGATACCTGGTCGATAGCTCACGCGCCCTCCCCCTCCTTGAGGATATGATGGACACTGATCAGATCGGCGTAACAACCCTGCCCGCCGGCCCCACCGGCAGCGCCGCTCCCTTCTTGCGCACAGAAGCGCTCTACTTTAGCGCCTCATCCTCAGGCGCGCAGACACGCCTGGCGATCAACGTAGCCAGCTTCCTCACCAACATCGAACAGCAGACAGCGCTCATGCGCCAAACTGGGCGCATCCCGGCCAATACGCGTGTACGCATTAACGTGCGTTTGTTGCCCACAGTTGCGGCCTTTGCTGCGCAGGCGCGCGCCGCCATTGTTCCACCCATCGGCCCGGCGACGGCAGAGATCTTCCGCCTCGGCAGCGAAGCCTATACCCGTGTGCTTGAAGGGCTGGCCACTCCCGCCGAAGCTGCCGTGGAAGTGACCCAGGCGATTGACGCTTTCCTCGGTTTTGAAGTCACGTTAGATGACGGCTATCGTTGCCAGAGCGTTGGCGATTTCACGCTTTGGCACAGTTGGGATGGCGTGCAGGCCGAAGCCCTGGCGGCCATCGTTGAAGGTTTCCGCATCGACTGCCCCAATATTTTTATGCGCATCGAACGCATCCCCAGTGGGGATCTGCTTTCGCGCATGACGAGCATAACCCCAGGCGTCATCCCACCGGATCTGCTCTTGCTTCCCCATTCTCTCCTCTTGCCGCTTCAAGAGAGGAATTTGCTACGACAGATCGGCCCGTTGATCGCCAATGCGACAGCGCCAGGCGAACCCGATCTGCTGCAACGATACCAGCCCGTGGCGCTGGATGCCTTCCGCATTGACGATCTACTCTATGGGTTACCCGTCGCCTTGCATACAGATGCGCTGATCTACAGGAGAGATCAGGTGCAACTGCCGGCGCGCACACTCGCGGACCTGCTCACCCAGAGCGAAGGATCCCAACGGATCGCGCTGGAGCGATCCTTCCTCAACCTCTATTGGGGAATCCCGGCTTTTGGCGGTCAACTTGTCGGCGCGGACGGCATCCCGGTCCTGGATCAAACTGCCTACGCCGGTTGGCTGACCTGGCTGCAGAACGCCGCCGCTGATGGAACGCTGATCCTCGGCGAAAATACAGCCGCGCTCAACCAGCTTTTTGTGGATGGCGATATCGCCTATCGAGTTGCTCCGTCAGAAACCGCCAGCCGCTTTGTCGAGATACTGGGGGGTGATATTGTAGGCGTTGCCACCCTGCTCGGTGGACCCGAAGGCGAGGCAGGTCCGCTGATCACCGTTGACGGCTTCGCCATCAGCAGCCGCAACGGCGCGGCAGTCCAACCTGCGCTTGATTTTATCCGCTATGCCACACGCAACGAGGCGCAGCGCCTGCTTGTGGAGATTGCGCCCACGCTGCCCGCCAATGCCACGGTGGATGTCAGCGCGAACCCGCTGTTGAGTACCTATATGAACCAACTCAATGAAGGCGTACTCTACCCCAATGCCCCAGGGATGACGTCCATTGTCGAATTTGGCGGCGACGGCTACATTTGGGTCCAGAGCGGTCTGCTCAGCCCCGATGAAGCCGCCGCCGAAGTCGCGGAATTGATCGAGCAAGCGCGGGGGATCTCCCCAGTAGCGTCGAATTCCATCAGTTGCAGCGGCAGTGGACGCATCCAATTGTGGACAATTGGACTGGCGGACCCTGTCCTGGCGACGCTGACCGATTTGACACAGCAGTACAACGCCCTCTGCGCGCAGATCACGATTGAAATCGCGCCACTGGCCGAAAGCGATAACCTGCTTGCTGCGCTCGATCAACTGCCGGCGGGCGAGGTTGCGCTGCTCCTCGCCGCAGGTCGTTGGAGCGAACAACTGGCATCAACCGGCGCGATCGCGCCGGTTGATGGATTGATCGATGCTGCCACAATCCGCCGCATTCTACCTACAGCCGTCGAGAGCGTGACGGTTGATGGCAGCCTCTACGCGTTGCCGCTGACCGTGGAGACCACAGCGCTTTACGTCAATCGCACCGGATCGCCTTCCCCAGCTACTACCCTGGATGGATTGCTGACCAACGCCCGCATTGGGCAGCGCGCTGCGATCTTCACCGGGGATGAATCCTATCTCTGGGGATTGAGCGCATTCAGCGGCCTGCCCGGTGCAGATGAGGCAGCGATCTGGCCCCAAGAAAGCGCCTTACTTGCATGGTTCCGCTGGCTGGAAGAAGCGCAGCGTACTTCCGGCATGATCTTCGGCGATGAGGATGGACGCTCGTTGGCGCTCTTTACCAACCGGAGGCTCACCTACTACAGCGGCGGCCCTAATCTTCTGCCTGCCCTGCGCCAGGCGCTTGGCGACACAGGGTTCGAGGTTCTTCCCTTGCCCGGTGGACCCGGCGGCGCGGCGACGCCGTTGTTAGAGAGCTGGGCGCTCTACTTCCCCGCTCGCTTCTTTGCCAACGAGGCCGGGGATGGCGGACAACAAGCGGCGCGCTCGTTTGCGAACTTCCTCATCGGTGTGGACGCGCAAAGCCAGTTGATGACAGAGGCAGCGCAGATCCCCGTCAACCGTTTGGTGAGCCTGGCAGGCCAGCCGCACATCGCCCGCTTCCTGGCGCAGGCCGAAACAGCGCTGCCCTATCCATCCCCAGCCGGTGCTGGGTTTTTGAGCGCGCTGGAGCGGATCAGCCAGCAGGTGTTGGATGGCAGGTTGACGCCAGAGGAAGCGACCACCCAACTGCTTGCGTCCGCCGTTCAGTCAGAGGAGCCGTAGATGATGCTAGATCTCCCTGTCTTCGACCAATTGATGGTGCAAATCGACGTGATCCTGCTCATGTTGGATCGCCCGGCAGTCCAACGTCAACTTCTTGTCTTTGGCCTGCTTGTGCTGGCGGCGGAGTTAGTGGCCTGGCAGTTGATCGATCTGCGCCGTCAGGTTTTCGCCATCCAAGATCAGATTGATCGCAATCCCAAAGCCTACGCCGACTACCAACCAGAAGGATGGCGCGCGCAGGTGTCGCATAATCGTACGCTGCGTCGCTGGTTGCGAGCGCTGGAACATACCTATTCCCCGATTATTGCGATTTTGCTCGGTCACGTCTCGGTGCTCGCCTTCCAACAGAGCGAGTGGCAGGCCGGCCTGTTGGCGCAGGGATTGATCTTCTTCTGGCTTCTGCTTGTTTACCGCCTGAGTGTCACGCTCCTCTATGCCTGGCAGAGCGAAACGATGGCCCAGTTCTACAATCGGCGTTTTCTGCTGCCCTTTTTCCTGCTTCTGCTCACCTTTACGATTGGGCGGCTGGTCAGTGGTATTGTGGACCTGGCGGCAGTACCGCTCTTCGCCATCACCGAAAATCAGATCACCTTGGGCGCGCTCTATGTATCGATTGTGGTCCTCTACACCTTCCTCTTGCTCTCATGGATCATCGAAGGAGTACTCAACCGCTTTGTCCTGCCCCGCTTCGAGGCGGATCAAGGGCTGGCAAATACAATCAAGACGGTGAGCAGCTATGTTGTGATCAGCATTGGGCTTCTGACGACGCTGGGCACGCTGGGGTTGGATCTCTCTACCCTGGCGATTGTGGGCGCGGGGCTTTCGGTGGGCATTGGCTTCGGGATGCAGGATCTGGTGGGGAACTTTGTCAGCGGCATCCTCCTTCTTTTCGAGCAGTCGATCCGCCCTGGGGATATTATTGAGATCGATGGCAAAACAGGGGTGGTGGATCGGATGCGCATCCGCTCGACAACGGTACGCACCTTTGACAACATCGAGTTGATCGTCCCCAACCAGAAGCTGCTGACTTCCACAGTCACCACTTTAACCCATACCAGCCGCCGCGTCCGCCTGCAGATCACGGTGGGCGCCAGCTACAATGACGATCCTCAGGAGGTGCGCGATGCGCTGGTCGCAGCCATCAACCGCCACGGGCTGATCCTCAAGGAGCCGGCGCCGCTGGTCTTTTTTACAGGATACGGCGACTCAAGCCTCAATTTTGAAGTAATGGTCTGGGTGGATGACCTGAGCCATAGAGGCAGTGTGCGCAGCGATCTCCACTTTATGATCTGGCGAGAATTCCAAAAACGGGGGCTGGAAATGCCCTACCCGCAGCGCGATCTCCATCTGCGCAGCAGCGTTCCCTGGGGCGAGCTGATGGGCAAAGAGTCAACCAACAATGGCAGAGCGAAGGAGGAAGGGGATGGGATAGAAGAAGAGAAGGAGGGAGGAAGGGAAGAAGGGATAAGATGAAGGGGAAGCTGGGGACCGATAAACCGATCCCCAGTCCCCCACAGGCGCTAACTTATAGAGACCACAAATAAAGTTCGTACAATCGTAGGGGCGCTGGCGGACGCAGCGTCCGCTTGCTGCGTCCACTGGGTGCGGCAAGCAGCACCCGTACCGAATTGTATGATATTCAACTGGTTTCTCTATTAAGGGGTAAACGGGCAAGTGCCGGGGACTTTTCGCTGCAGCAAGTCGAGGCATCCACTCCTGGCGTCACGTCCACTGTGGAGTCCCCGGCACTTTCGCAGGCCCTTCACTTAGCGCTTATGCCCCAGTCCCCAGTCCCCAGTCACTTTCCTCGCGTGGTGAGTGTGGTAAAGGAAAGCGGCGGAATCTGTATCGTTGCTTTGCCATTCGCCATCTGCGGGACGGCTATCGAACGCGCGGTGATGGCGTTGGGATCGTCCCAGGTGTTGGCGGCCTTGACATCGGACCCGGCAAGCTGCCAGGCCGCATCAAAAGTAACGGGTTCGCCATCCTGCCAGATCAACTCAGCAGCGATGGCGTCAGTCTGGCTGCGGTTGACGATGAAGATAGCGCCGTTGCCCGTTTCGGCGTCATAGCTGGCCGAGACATCCAGGGCGGGCACGTCGCCAAATTTACTGGTCTCCACCGACGGCGCTTTCACCAGCACATCGAGGGCGTGGCCGCGGGCATGGTTGCTCACCAATTTGAACGGATAGAACGAAGTCTGCTTGAGCAAACCATCGGCGCGCGTCTGAAGCCAGGAAATAATATTGACGATCTGGGCAACACAGGCAATTTTGAGCACCTGACTCTTGCGCAGGAAGACGTTGAGCCATTGCGCCACCACCAGCGCATCCTCTAAATTGTAGCTTTCCTCGGCCAGGTGGGGCGCTTCTTGCCAGTTGCCCCGCGTTGGATCGCCCTTGTACCAGACCTGCCACTCATCCCACGAAAGGTAGACATCGTGCTTGCTGCGCCGTTTGGCCTTAACATAGCGCAGCGTGCCATCGAGCGTGTCCACATACTCTTCAAACTGGATGGCGCTGGCGAGATAGCTGGCGGTGTCATCCTCGCGATTGCCCGCGTAGTAGTGGATCGAAAGATAATCGACCTGCTCCCAGGCGATCTCCAACGCCACCCGATCCCATTCAGGATAAGTAGGCATCCGGTCATTCGACGACCCACAGAGGATCGTCTCGATGGTGGGATCATGCCACTTCATCATCTTGGCGGCTTCGCGCGCCTTTTTGCCATACTCGGCCATCTCCAGCGCGCCGATCTGCCAGGGACCGTCCATCTCGTTGCCCACACACCAATACTTCACATTGTGGGGATCTTTGTAGCCGTGGCTGGCGCGCAGATCAGCGTAATAGGTGCCGGTCGGCGCGTTACAATACTCCACAAGATCCGCCGCACTCTGGATAGTGCCAGTGCCCATGTTCACGCCCAGCATAGGCGCACTGTCGATGGCGCGGCAGAAGTCGATGAACTCGTTGGTGCCGAACTGGTTGCTCTCAATCGAGAACCAGGCCAGATCGCGGCGGCGCGGACGTTGATCCTTAGGGCCGACGCCGTCAAGCCAGTTGTAACCGCTGAGGAAATTGCCGCCGGGGTAGCGCATCACCGTGTACTTCTGTTCGCGCAGCGCGTCGAGTACGTCGGTGCGCAAGCCATTTTCATCGGCCAGCGGCGACTTGGGATCGTAGATCCCTTCGTAGATACAGCGCCCCATATGCTCGGCAAACCCGCCGAAGAGCAGAGGGGAGATGGCGGCAATGGTGCGGTTCCGATCCAAGAAAATCTGTGCAGTTGACATAGACATATCCTCGTCTGTGGGGAAGATGATAAAGGTGGTTCATTTTTCAAGTCGATTCACGCTCGATAAACTGACACGGCACTTCAACACGCAGTGCAGGCTCGCGCTTATTGCCGTCAATGCGCTGGAAGAGCGCTTCGGCCAAGACCGCGCCCATTTGCTCAGGATATTGGGCAATGGTAGTCAGTCGCGGACGCACCCACGAAGCCGCCGGCACATTGTCGAAGCCGATCACCGCCACATCCTGCGGAATGCGCAGCCCCTGCTGTCCGACGGCCTCCATTGCGCCGATAGCCATCAAATCATTACACGCAAAGACCGCCGTCGGCGGCGACGGCAGCGCAAGCAACGAGCGCATGGCGTGTAGACCACTCTCCGCCGACCAATCCCCCTGCTGAAAATATTCCTCAGGCTGCGCCAACCCAACCTCGGCCATCGCTTCTAAAAAAGCCTGGCGTCGCCGTTCTCCCGCCAAAAATTGGGTTGTGACGCCGATGAAGCCAATCCGGCGGTGTCCTTTTTGTTCAAAGAGCCAGCGCATGGCCTCATAGACGAGCAGAGCGCCGTTTGTAAAAACCACATCCACCTGAGGATGGGTAATGTGCTGGCCCAACGCGGCGACAGCAACGCCGGTCCGCGTGATCACCCGATCAATATCGTCGTCGGTCAGATGATAGGGGACCATGATCACCCCATCCACAGGGCGGCGGATCATCGATTCGCAAAAGAGGTGTTCGCCTTCACGGGTATGATCCGTATTCGCCACCATGACATCATATTGATGGGTACGCGCCACATCCTGCACGGCGCGCACGAGTGGATGATAGAAGGGATTGGCAATATCCGCGATCATCATCGCAATCATGCGCGTCTTTTGGCCGCGCAAACTGCCAGCGTGGAGGTTTGGGTAATACCCCAACTGTTGGACAGCATCCAATACCCGTTGGCGCGTCTCTTCGCCAATGGGGATTCCATCCGTCCTGTCGTTGAGGACGCGCGAAACAGTACTCTGCGAGACGTTAGCCAATTTCGCCACATCGCGCATGGTTACTGCTATCGTGGAACGCTTTCGAGTGGACATCGCTAGGTCGATCCTGTGTATTCAGGGCAAAAGCTCAACAACGCAGCATTCAGAAGGGAAATTGCTACAATCGTATGAGGTGAATCGTATTCTAGAATACGATTGCATAAAGAGCAAAATTCCCGCAGAGGGTACGGTGAGAACATTGAGCAGGGTTAAAACCCGCAACTGACACTCAGGAGTTGACGATTTACGCTTTCACCGGGTCACGAACCGGCCCAGAGCGCATGGAATCGTGAATTACTGATACTGAAAAGTCGCCCAGCGACTGGAGAATGAGTACACCCACCTTGTTCACGTACTACGCGCTATACTCTAACAAAACCTAAATTTTTACCTGGGCAAATCCCAGATCGATCTAGCGCAAATTACAATTGAGCAGTATAATCAGCGCAGGGTTTATCCATCACAATAGAAAGAAAAGATGGCTATGTTCGTTAATCTCCAGAAATATGGGCGTTATGCGCCCACAGTCGTCCGTATCGTGGTTGGCGTACTCTTTCTGCTGCATGGTCTCGCCAAATTTGGCGCCATTGGCGGCGGCAGCGTCGAAGAGACAATCGCCATGTTTGAGGCCATGAATATGCCTGTCCCCGCGTTTACAGCCATTTTTGTCGCTGTGTTGGAGACAGTCGGCGGTCTGGCTTTGATTCTGGGCTTTGGGACATGGATTGCCGCGGCGGCCCTCTCGGTCGTCCTGCTCGTAGCCATCTTGGCGGTAAAATTGCCCGCCGAGGCCAATCCGGTTGCCGCTGGCGGTTACGAAGTGGAACTGGCGCTGCTGGCCGGATTGGTTGTGTTGATCCCACAGGGGGCTGGCGCTTTTTCGCTGCAAGGCTTCCTCAACGCGCCGGGCGAATCTGAAGATCTGGATGCCTATGGCCCCAGCACGGTTCCCAATACACGATAAGTTTGGTTAGAATTTTGTATATTTTCTAACTTGACAAGCCCTCAGAAGTGTGCGATACTGCCCGCAGCTAGGTCGCCAAACTTGTTGAAGGTCATCTAAACACCTCCAGACCACAACAAGGACCCAGCCTGAAAACGCTATCCTATATAGAAGGAGGTGATGCCAACATGGATAATAGTAGTCGTAGTACGGGTCTGGTGGCATCGCCTCAAGAGGTAACTCTCTAAGTTTTGCCACCGGACCCTATCAGCGAGACCCCAGCCCGAAGGCTGGGGTCTTTGCATTTCATGGGGATCTCCATACCCAACCGGAAATCTAGACACAAAAAGGCCGACAGAGTGGCTCGCTCTGCCGACCTTCTTGCTTTCTATCTCCTTGTACCAAGATGATCTTATCATGGAGGGGAATGCAATGCAATACTGAAAAGAGGGGGTCTATTTCAGATTGGGGCAGGAGTGCTCTGCGCCAGTCCGTAACCAGCAGCGGTCGGATCACGGATCTAACCGGAGCGCCCCAAATTGAAATGCACCCCTCAGCCACTTTGTGAGCTGTTCCAATATCTATGCCAGCGTATCATTGAGGCGAGACATGTTTTCCATTCCCTTCCCTTTGGCTGCCTCTGAAAGGTGAAGGGGGCGGATGGGCGCAAAGGACCTGCACCCCTAAATATCAATCCCCATAGGCATACCAAACGACCCATCAGGAACCGAAATGGAGGATTTCATGGAAGAGAAATATTACATCCATGCAATGTGGCGCGTGCAGCCAGGTCGGGAGGAAGAGTTCATCGCCGCCTGGCAGGAGTTAAGCAACGCCTTTTCTTCGCTGGAGAAGAAACCGCTGTGGGGATCACTGCTACAGAGTCTCACGGAGCCAACGCTGTTTTTCTCGTTCGGCCCCTGGCAAAGATTGCCGGATATCGAAGCTATGCGTGCAAATCCAGAGGCGCAGGCAGTACTATCAAAGGTGCGGGCGCTTTGCCAGGAAGCAACACTCGGCGTTTATCGTCTCGCCGCTTCTTCAGACGCGCCTGTTTCCACGGAGTTGCGTCTGGGTTGAGATTTCTGAACGAGCGTGCTAGAATGTAGCATTCCTTTCATTAAGTTTAGGATATATCGCCAGATACCAGCATGAGAATAGCGTGCCGATTCGGCTGCTGTTGTCCATTCGTGCGACAGCACATCATTTCAGGAGACGCCAGATGACAGAATTAAAAGATCACCCTTCGGCGGCATACAGCGAGAATGGGACAGCGCAACACTTCCCCTTCCCTGGCATTCCGACTACCGCTGACGGCTCGGACACAGTGATCTGGGTGGAGACGGCCATCACCCAGGGCGCGTGCGCTTATCCCATCACCTCATCTACGAGTATGGGCGGGGGATACGGCGCAGCCGTTGCGAATGGCAAGAAAAATTTGTGGGGCGATACGCTGATGTTTTTGGAACCGGAATCGGAGCATAGCGCGGCGACAGCCTGCGAAGGCTTCGCGTTGACCGGCGGTCGTGTCAGCAATTTTACCTCGGGGCAGGGGTTGATTCTGATGCACGAGGTGTTGTACACCATTTCGGGCAAACGGCTGCCCGTGGTCTTTCACATTGGGGCGCGGGCGCTGACCAGCCACAGCTTGAACGTCCACGCCGGCCATGATGACGTGATGAGTGTGCGCGAGTCAGGATGGGCGATCCTCTTTGGCCGCAACGCTCAGGAATCGGGCGATCTGGCCCTCATCAGCCGGCGGGCTGCCGAAGCCAGCAAGACCCCGTTTATGAATGTGCAGGATGGCTTCTTGACCACCCACACCGTCGAAGATGTACTCCTGATCGAAACGGAGATGATGAAGGATTTTGTGGGCGCGCCTTCTGAGAAACTTGTCAACCTCTTTGATCCCTTCAACCCGGTGATGACCGGGGTTGTCCAAAACCAGGACAGCTATATGAAGGGGAAGATCGCCCAGCGCTACTACTACGATCAGGTACCGGCGGCCATCCAGGATGCGATGGATGAATTCTACCGGCTGACTGGACGGCGCTACGGAATGGTGGACACCTACCGCATGGAGGACGCAGAGTATGCCATCGTTGGCATGGGCTGTATGATCGAGACGGCCAAGGCCACAACAGATTGGATTCGCGAAAATCTGGGCATCAAATTGGGTATTGTCCATGTGACCTGTTTCCGTCCCTTCCCTGGCGCGCAGATTGTGGAAGTGTTGAAGAATCTCAAGGGCTTCACCGTCGTCGAGCGTATGGACGATCCGCTGGCAGCCAGCAACCCGCTGACCAATGACATCAAAGCCGCCTTCACCGACGCCTACATCAGCGCGGATGGCTACCCCAGCATCGACCACATCCCCACCATCTACAGCGGATCCGCAGGGCTGGGCAGCCGCGACGTTCGCCCCGGCCACTTCGTTTCCATCGCCCGCAACATGGTAGAAGGCGGTCGTCGCTTCTTCGTGGTTGGCATCGACCATTCGCTGGCCCTGCCTATGCCCGTGGACCCGGATGTACGGCCCGCTGGTGGATTCTCGATGCGCGGCCATTCTGTGGGCGGTTATGGTTCCGTCACCACCAACAAGGTCATTGCCACGATTGCCGGCGACATGTTCGGCAAGAAGGTACAAGCCTATCCCAAATATGGCTCGGAGAAGAAGGGGCTGCCCACCACCTACTACCTCACCGTGGCCGACGAACCCATTCTGACCCACTGTGAACTGAATCAGGTAGAGTTTGTACCGCTGAACGACATCAACGCCTTTGTCACCAGTTCGCCGTTGGCCGGCCTGCAGGAGGGCGGCACGATCTTTGTGCAGACGCCCAAGAACACACCGGAAGAGGTGTGGGCCAACATCCCACCCAAAGCCAAGAAGGTCATTCGCGAAAAGCGGTTGCGCGTCGTTGCCGCAGATGGTGCAAAGATCGCCCGCGAAGAAGCGCCTGTCCCTGACCTGGAAGTGCGTATGCAGGGCATTGTACTCCTCGGCATCTTCCTCAAGGTGACGCCCTTTGCCAAAGAGGCGGGCATTGAGGATTCTGAAGTGCTGACACGCTCGGAGAAGGCGCTGCGCAAATACTTTGGCAAGCGCGGCGAAAAGGTGGTGCAGGCCAATCTACGTTGTGTGCAACGGGGATACAGCGAATGCTTTGAAGTTCCCGCCCACGTCATCGCCCAGGAGATCAATGCGCCGATCCACACGCCGGGCATGAAGATTGAGTTGTTTGCGTAATAACAATAGGTATTGGGTATTGGATATTAGGTATTGGATCCGGACCATCCAATATCTAATACCCAATACCAATACCTAATACCTCTAAAGGAGCATAGGACGTGGCAGTTACAACCAATACCATCGACATCACCAAATTGAGCAAGACGACCAACGGCAATGGTCAGGGTGGTTATGATCCATCCATTATTGACGTGGATGATTTTTTCAATCGCATCATCACGGGCTATAACGAAGGTACGGGCGAGGATGAACTCTCAGCGGATACCGGCCTGGCCCGCTCCATCATCCCCGCGGGGACGGGCGCTTATCGAGATTTCAGCTATATCGCGCCGGAGATTCCCGCCTATATCAACGAAAACTGCACAGGCTGTATGACCTGTGTCACCCAGTGCCCGGATACGGCGATCCTGGGTAAGGCCATTTATATTGAGGAACTGGACGGCCATCTCTCCGCCATTGACGACGCCGCCGAGCGAAATTTCATGGCGAACCAGTTTGCGGTGACCAACAAGTTCTATAAAGTACCTGAGCGCCAAAAGAAGAACCCTGGCAAGTTCGGCATCTTTATCGACCCCACCAAGTGCAAGGGCTGCGCCGAGTGCGTGGAAGCCTGCGACGATCTGGGCTACAACGCGCTGAAGATGATCCCCAAAGAAGACAAGACAGTGCCCATGTACCAGAAGAGCATCGAGTTCTTCCGCAGCCTGCCCGCCACGCCCCAGGAGTTCATCAACGACCGCGTGGCTGTGGACATGATGCTGGCCGAACAGTCGATGCTCTACGTGGGCGGCGCCGGTTCCTGCGCTGGCTGCGGCGAGGCGACGGTGATCCGCATGTGGCTGGCTGCTCTGGGCTATAAGTACGGCGCCGAGAACATCGGCATCGCCGCCAGCACAGGTTGCAATACCGTCTACGGCAGCACCTATCCCTACAACCCCTACATTGTGCCGTGGAGCAACAGCCTCTTCGAGAACGGCCCGGCCTTCGCCATGGGCATCCGTATGCGCTGGGATCAACTGGGCTGGCAGGACAAGCAGCTTTGGGTCATGGGCGGCGACGGCGCTATGTTGGACATTGGCTTCCAATCCTTGAGCCGGATGCTCGCCAGCGGCATGAATATCAAAGTGCTGATCCTCGATACGCAGGTCTACTCCAACACGGGCGGCCAGACCAGCACCGGTTCCTTCACCGGGCAGGAATCGAAGATGTACGCCTTTGGTTCGGCCAAGCCGGGCAAGACAGAGATGCGCAAGGAGATCGGGCGTATTGCCATGATGCATCCCAACACCTTTGTGGCGCAGACGGTAGCGGCTTCGCCCAACCATTTCTACAAATCGATCCTGGACGCGGCTGAGTTCGATGGGCCGGCTATTGTCAACACCTTCACCACCTGCCAGCCCGAACACGGCGTGGCCGACAACATGGCTCGTCACCAGGCCAAGCTGGCCGTGGACAGCCGCGCCTTCCCCCTCTTCATCTATGATCCGCGCAAGGGCAACACCATCAAAGAGCGGTTGAGTCTACAGGGCAACCCTGCCGCGGACGAAGATTGGTTCACCATCAAGAAGACAGGCGAGGTCATCGACTTCATCACCTTTGCCCGCTCCGAAGGACGCTTCGCCAAACAGTTCGACCGCGACGGTAACCCGTCCGAGACGTTGCTGGCCGCCCAGGCCGACCGCCTTGCAAACTGGCATCTGCTGCAAGAGATGGCCGGCGTGCGCTAAGGCAAACTCTATTTCGCTAAAAACGCCAGGGAGGAGCGGATGACGGCCTTCCCTGGCGTTTTTATGTTTGGGATCCTTACAATATGAGTACACCGGATCTCTACTTGCGAACAGGCTTTATCCTCAACGACGCGGGACGCATTCTATCGACGCGTGAACCTGTGGCAAGCCGTGGACCGCTGTTTACGCTTGTCCGCAGCGCAACCGACGCGGCGTGGGCGGTGCGAGCGGATGTGCCGTCGGAGATTGCCAACGAAGTTGAGCGTCCGGCGCAAGAAGAACCGCCCATCATCGACCTTCGGGATGCGCCACGCTACGCGGATCGGTACATGTCGCTCGTCCGTGATCACATGGCGTCCAGGGGTAAGGATGGGTCCAGAATGCGACAGACCGGCGGGCCAGCATTCACATTCCCCGATTTGGTTGCGCAACCGGCCAATGTTGTAGTCGTTGACGATGAGCGGCTGCTCAATCACAACTTTCGAAGGTGGAGGCCAGGCGAGATCGCAGCCGGGCGGTCGCCAGTGCTGGCAGTCGTCGCGGATGGGTATCCGGTCAGCGTCTGTTTTTGCGCCCGGCGTTCTGACGCGGCGGCAGAGGCAGGGCTGAACACGGCAGAGGCGTATCGCGGTCGCGGATTTGCTCCTTGCGTGACGGCGGCGTGGGCGTCGGCGATCCGGGCGTCGGGACGCGTTCCGCTCTACAGCACTGCATGGCACAATGACGCTTCGCTGGCGGTGGCTCGCAAGTTGGGTCTCGTTATGTATGCCAGCTACTGGTCTCTTTCCGATTGAGATTTGTAGCGCTCCCCGGCCAGACCGGTCATCTTCCATCCAGCCGATCCTCACGGTAGCTATTGTGGATCGGCCACTGCAAATCATCCAGGATTTTCCCCATGATCGGAACCATCATCAACGTGATCGCCGTCATCGTCGGCGCGTCGATTGGCGCGCTGGCCGGCAACCGCTTGCCCGCCAAAGTCCAAGAGACGGTCCTCAACGGGCTGGGGCTGCTCACGCTGACCATCGGCGTAAGTATGGCGATTGGCAGCGCCAATATTCTGATCCCTATGTTCAGCGTCCTCTTGGGCGGCCTCGTAGGCGAGTTGCTGCGCATTGATGATGGCCTGACCTGGCTGGGCAACAAAGCCGAGGAACGGTGGGGCAAGCGGCTCGGTCAGGGCAAAGTGGCGGGGTGGAGCGTCACCCAGGCGTTTGTCACTTCCAGCCTCATCTTCTGCGTTGGCCCCATGACCATCCTCGGCAGCATTCAGGATGGGCTGCTGGGCGATTATCAACTGCTGGCCGTCAAAAGCACGTTGGACGGCTTCGCCGCCATCCCCTTTGCCGCCAGTTTAGGACCCGGCGTCCTCCTCAGCGCGGTGACGGTGGCCGTGGTGCAAGGCGGCATCGCCGGGCTGTCCATGATCCTGGGGGCGGGGCTGGGCGCGGTGAGCCGCGAAACCCCGTGGGTCATCGAACTCACAGCCACCGGCGGCGTCCTCATCCTGGGGATCGGGCTGAGCCTGCTCAACCTCAAGAAGATCCGCGTGGCGAATCTGTTGCCCGCGATTGTCTTCGCGCCGCTGATCGTAGCGCTGTTGCAGGGTTTGGGGGTAAGGTATTGAGTGTACTCCCCGGTTGGGTCCGTGACCCGACCGCCGCCGGTCATGGACCAGCGAAGATAGACCCCGATTCTTTCTGCAGTTGACGGTGGTAACGCACCATGATAGAGTCGTTTGCGGATGAAGAAACTGAAAAAATCTTCAACGGGCGCGTCTCTCGAAAGTTGCCAATGACGGCCTGCTATAATTTGAATGTATTCAGAATGGGTTGATGATTCGTAAGGGTTTGGGTGGACGGCAGACGAGCAACGGCGTACGCAGACGATTTTTGTGAGCCGTCCACCCAAACCCCTACCCAGACCGCCAACTCATTTTGAACACACCCCTATGATTTGGAGGTGGCAGAAGCAGAGTTGGCAGAGCGTGTGAGGCGCGAGGTCAAAGTCCGCGAGCTGTCTGTGTCAAGTCGAGGCATCGAGTCTGGCGAAAAAGTGGACGCACATACACGAGAGAAAAATCGTGATTGACACAATTCTCTTTGATCTAGATGGAACCCTTGTTCAGCACAGCCATGTGCTGCTGCCCGAAAAGCTAGCCGATTGGGGACATCCACGACCGGCGGCGGTTGTGGAGACGGCGTTCACAACGCAGATCCATTGGTTTTACGAATACGCGGCGCAGGTCCAGGGCACGGCCCAGGATACGCCAGAGACGTGGCAGCGGATCTGGCCCATATTCTATCGCCGGATAACCGAAAGCCTGGAGATCGACGACGCGGCGATTTCCGAGCAGATGGCGTTCTTCTTCGCCGATGAGCCGACGCCCCCGCTCTTCGAGGATACGCTACCCCTCCTCAAAGAGTTGGCGGACGGTCCCTGGCATCTGGGTGTGATCACACAGCGCGGGCGGCTCGGCGCCACCCGCTTTTTGCGCGATCACGGGCTGCTCGACAGCTTTGGCATCCTCGTGGCTGGGGACGATGGCTTTGGGCGCAAACCGGCCCCCGATCCCTTCCACCACGCCCTGGGCTATCTACGTTGCCGGGCGGATCGGGCTATCTTTGTGGGGGATCGGCTTGACGACGACTGCGGCGGCGCGTGCAGCGCCGGTCTGCGCGCCTTTTTGATCGACCGTCACGGCGTCTATCTAGAGGACGGCGAAAGACCAACGGAGATCCAATTTACCCGGCTCGCCACTCTCCTAGAGCTACTCGAACATATCCCCATACAAGGATCAGGCCATGACTGATGTACGCGTCAAAATCTGTGGCATCACCAATCTCGAAGACGCCCAGGTTGCGCTCGACGCCGGTGCGGATCTCCTCGGCTTCATCTTCTACCCCAAATCACCGCGTTATGTTGAACCGGCGCAAGTTAAAGAAATCGTCGCCGGGCTTAGAAGGGTTAGCGATCAGTCCCCGATTCCCAGTCCCCGATTCCCAAAATTCGTCGGCGTCTTTGTCAACGAGGATGGGGACAACGTGGCCGCCATCCTTGATCATACGGGCATCAACTATGCGCAACTTCACGGTGGGGAACCACCGACTATACTCGAACGGTTGGCGCCGCGTGCCTTCAAAGCGTTGCGCCCCACCAGCCGCGAGGAAGCGCTCATCGACGCCGAGTCGTATGGGAAATTTGGCCCGGCGGACGGCCCCCAGTTGATGATAGACGCCTATGATCCGGCGGCCTACGGCGGCACGGGCAAAAAGGCTGACTGGCTGACTGCCGCCGGACTAGCGCACCTCTATCCGCGCTTACTGCTGGCGGGCGGCCTTACCCCTGTAAATGTGGCGCAGGCGGTGCGCACTGTGCGTCCCTGGGGTGTGGATGTAGGCAGCGGCGTCGAGATCGAGCCGGGTCGCAAGGATCACCCAGCGGTGCGATCCTTCATCGCCAGGGCAAAGGGAGCGCTGGCGTGAAGGTGATCTCCTTGTCACGGTGGATGCTTTCGCCTTTGTGGACGACAACTGGGATGGCCGCTAGTCCGATCATCTGCCTGTGATGGCTGAACTTGACGAGGCGTAATCATGGTTTCAAAATTTCTCTGGCGTTTGGGGGGATGGCTGGGGCTGCCGCTGTTGGCCTATGGCATTGCCGTCGCCGTCGCCCATCCTGCGCCGCCCCACCCATTCATCAAGAAATTGCCCACCCTTCCCTTGAGGATCGCCCACCGCGGCGGCGCAGGCATCTGGCCGGAAAACACGCGCTATGCCCTTGAACGAGCCGCCCGATTGGGTGTGGACATGGTAGAGCTAGACACCCACGCCAGCGCTGACGGCGTCCTCGTGGTGATGCACGACGCAACGGTGGATCGTACGACCAATGGGACGGGCCTCATTCGCCAGAAGACGCTGGCCGAGTTGAAAACGCTGGATGCTGGCTACCGCTGGACCGATGACGACGGACGCAGTTTCCCATTCCGCGGACAGGGGATCACAGTCCCCACGCTGGAGGAGATCTTTCAGACGCTGCCGCAGATGCCGATGATCATTGAGATCAAACAGGCCGAACCGTCCATTGTCGACGCGCTCTGTGGGTTGATCCGCCGCTATGGACGGCAAGAAGATGTGATCATCGGTTCGTTCCATGTAGATGTGCTGCGCGAGATGCGCCAACGCTGCCCAGAGGTCGCTACCTCGGCCCATACCAACGAAGTGCGCCTCTTTCTTGCCCTCAACTTCTTGCGGCTCACGAAGGTCTACTCGCCGGCGCCCCTTGCCTTTCAGGTTCCCACCCGGCAGGACAACATCGAAATTGTCACCCCAAGCTTTGTCCGCAGCGCTCACGAACGAGGGATGCAGATCCACACATGGACGGTTAACGATCCGGCGGAGATGGAATATCTGTTAAGTATCGGCGTAGATGGGATCATCACTGATCGGCCGGATCGATTCATGGAACTTTTGGTGCGTTCTCAAAAAGCAAATTTGGGGTGATAATCGATCTAGCAGAAGGTGCAGGTTTCATTCAGAGCCGATGCTCTCTCCTTTGCATCTTTGTTTCTTTGCGCCTTTGCGTTAAATCTTTCTTCGTTCGCAGCCAGACGAGATTGATCTATGCTCAACCTGCATAAGCTTGTCATCGACCGCTTTGTCGAGGAATTGGAATGGGCATATCGCCAGAACTACGGGGATCGGATGCCGCTGCTGGGGCGGACGGCAGCCTGGTGCGGCAAACTGGCGCTCGAAAACATTGCCAATTGCGACGCACTCTACCATACAGTGGATCACACGGTGATGGTGACGATGGTGGGGCAGGCCATTCTGCAAGGGAAACATCTTTGTGAAGGCGGCGTCTCGCCTCAAGATTGGCTCCATTTCACCATTGCCCTGCTCTGCCACGATATCGGATTTGTGCGCGGCATCTGCCGTCAGGACGAAGGCAACATTGTCGCCACTGGCGTTGACGGCGAGCGGATCGAACTTCCGCCCAGCGCCACCGACGCCGCGCTGGCCCCCATCCATGTGGATCGGGCCAAACTCTTTGTGCGCGAACGCTTCAGCCAACCACTCTTCATTGAGATCGACATCGATCTGATAGGCCACTATATCGAGATGACCCGATTCCCCATCCCAGACGATCCCTTCTATCACGAGATGGAAAGCTATGCGGGGCTGGCGCGTGCGGCTGATTTTATCGGGCAACTAGCAGTCTGTCGGAGAGAGAGCAGTTTTACCGAATTTTGCACGAAAC